>JAILFK010000007.1 GCA_024697595.1 Lachnospiraceae bacterium
CTATTAAATATTCTTTATAAAATGTATTGTCAAAATCATCATTCATAATAAGATATCGTTGAGATTTAGATATATCTTCATAAAATGAATAGACGTTATCCGTCACTTGCAAATTTTCAGAAACCGGTAGAAACAGTCCGCTTTTTTTCATATAGCAAGTGCTAGCTTTTGCCTTGACTTTTCTATTATTAGGAATTGAATAAGCCATTTCTTTTAAAACAATCATATCCTCATCTGGAAGATAATAATATTTTTTATAGTCCTTTATAAAATGCTTTAACTCCCCTTGATATAAAGTGATAAGACTGGTTAATTTATTGCCTTCAGCTTGAATATATATATTATTTAATCTTATATTAAATGGTTTTGGTAAAGTGATATTAAGGGAGGCTTTTATTATCAATTCTTGTACTTCTGATCCAGAATAGTCTATTTCATTAATTATTTCATAGGATTCAATTGAAGATATTTCATCGACAAAGTCTCTGTAGGTGATAATGGGAATTAATTCTGTCATTCCCTTTACATCATCATGATTATGTAGAAGCAGTAATTCCAAGGCTTCGTCAGTTGGAGCTGATACATATTTGTTGTATACGTCTATCAATTGACCGCCATTATATAAATCGTCTCTGTGCAATCCCAAGAAAGATTCAATAGATTTTTGATTATAACTGGCTAGATTTAATACCTTTTTACAGGAACTACATATTCTAAACAGATCTATATGCTCAATAGGCAGTATATATTCTAATTTGTGATGTTTACATCTATCGTAGATAAAAGGTTGATCAAAAGCGATACCATTAAATGTAATAACTTTAGTGAAGTTTTTAGATAAATCAATGAAAGCTTTTAGTACATTTATTTCTTCGTCAGGATTTTCTGCAAAAAATTGATTTATTATAATGTCATCATTTTCAATATAAGCACATCCAATTAGATATACGGTGCAATGTTTTCTAGAAAAACCTGTTGTTTCAATATCATACATTAGCGACTCGGAATCTAAGTATTTAGCAATAAAATCATCTTTTGTATATGGATATTTTTTACTTATTTGTATCATTTTAATTCTATTTCCTATAGTCAAATTTTTAACATATTCTAATATTAGAATAAATCTATTTCGTACTAAAAATTATACAATGAAAAGGGTTGAAATAAAAGTTTTAGTGTTATAATTTACTATATTGTGTGAGTAATAAATATATAAAGGAGGGTTATTTGATGGGCCTAAAGACATTTGATGGTGGCGTTCATCCGGCCGATGGAAAAGAATTATCCAAAGACAAGCCGATTAAAGAATTGCTGCCAGAAGGAGAACTTATATTTCCTGTGTCACAACACATAGGTGCACCAGCAACACCTATTGTAGCTGTTGGTGATGCCGTATTAAAGGGACAGAAGATTGCAGAAGCGGGCGGCTTTGTATCTTCACCTATTTATTCATCTGTTTCTGGTATTGTAAAATCCATTGGTAAACACAGGGTAACAACAGGTGATATGGTTGATTCGATTGTGATCGAAAGCGATGGAGAGTTTAAAGAGGTGGAATATACTCCGGTTGATGATATTTCAACTCTATCCAATGAGGAGATTATAAACAAGATCAAGGAAGCTGGAGTAGTTGGTATGGGAGGAGCTGGATTCCCTACTCATGTTAAGTTGTCTCCAAAGGAGCCAGATAAGATTGAGTATATTATTGCCAACTGTGCTGAATGTGAGCCTTATCTTACATCTGACTATCGTCGCATGGTTGAACAGCCAGAGAAGTTAGTTGAGGGAATGAGAATCATCTTACAGTTATTCCCAAAGGCTAAAGGTATTTTTGGTATTGAGGATAATAAGCCTGATTGTATTGAGACAATCGCAAAGCTTGTTGCTTCAGAGCCACGCATGGAGGTTTGTCCTCTTATGACAAAATATCCTCAAGGAGGAGAGCGTCAGTTAATTCATGCCACAACAGGTAGAGATATTAATTCCAAGATGCTTCCTGCAGATGCTGGATGTATTGTTGACAATGTGGAGACAATGGTTGCCATTTACAACGCTGTAAAATTAGGACAACCACTTACAAATAGAATTTTCACTGTCACAGGTGATGCTGTTTGCGAACCTAGAAACTTCTATATTAGTATTGGTACAAACTACAAGCAATTATTAGAGGCTGCTGGTGGTTTGATTCATCCTGCTCAAAAGATGATAGCAGGAGGACCAATGATGGGATTTTCAATGTTTGATATTGATGTTCCAACAACTAAGACAACATCAGCTCTATTGTGTATGACAGAGGATGAGGCTTCAAAATATGAGACTACAGCTTGTATTAACTGTGGTAGATGTGTTGAGGCTTGCCCAGAGAAGTTGGTACCTTCAAGACTTGCTGATTATGGTGAGAGACACCAGATGGCAGAATTTGAAAAATGGTATGGTTTAGAGTGCGTAGAGTGCGGAAGTTGTAGTTATGTCTGCCCAGCTAGAAGACCTCTTGCTCAGTCTGTTAAGACTATGAAAAAGCAGGTATTAGCTGAGAAGAGAAAGCAGAAGTAGAAAGGAGAGTGAAAAAAGTGAGCGATTTATTACATGTTTCTTCTAACCCACATGTTAGAGATAAAGTAGATACACAAAGAATCATGTTGCTTGTGATTATTTCACTTATGCCAGCAACTATTTTCGGAATTATAAATTTCGGCCCTAGCGCATTGTTACTTGTGGCTGTATCTATTATAAGCTGTGTATTATCAGAGTATATTTTTGAGAGAATAGTACATAAGAAAAGTACTATCAAAGACTTAAGTGCTGTTGTTACAGGTTTGTTGTTAGCACTTAATTTACCACCTACATTACCATGGTGGATGGCAGCTCTCGGTGGAGTATTTGCCATTGTAGTTGTAAAAATGTTATTTGGAGGTTTGGGTCAGAACTTTATGAACCCAGCCCTTGGAGCTAGATGTTTCCTTCTTATTTCATTTACAGGTCCAATGACCACATTTGTATATGATGGAGTTGCATCTGCTACACCATTGGCGTTATTAAAGGCAGGAGAGCCTGTAAATACAATGTCAATGTTATTGGGACAGACTGGCGGTACAATAGGTGAGACATCAGCTATATGTCTACTTATTGGAGCTATATTCCTTATTTTATGTGGCGTAATTGATTTGAGAATTCCAGGCACATATATTGTTACATTTGTAATCTTTATTACCATCTTTGGTGGACATGGATTGGATATGAATTATATTGTTGCTCAGCTTTGCGGTGGTGGATTAATGCTCGGTGCATTTTTCATGGCAACAGATTATGTCACATCTCCAATCACACCAAATGGCAAGATTATATTTGGTATCTGCCTAGGTGTACTTACAGGTTTATTTAGAATATTTGGAGCTTCTGCAGAGGGTGTTTCATATGCGATTATATTCTCTAACCTTTTGGTTCCACTTATTGAGCGCTTTACAATTCCAAGAGCTTTTGGCGTTGTAAAAGAGAAAAAAGGAGGGGATAAGTAATGAATAAATTAGTAAAAGATGCTTTGACCCTTACGGTTATAACAGTGGTAGCTGGTGCTGCTCTTGGTTTGGTTCATGAGATAACTCTAGATCCGATTGCCAAGGCTCAGGAAGCTACAAAACAGGAAGCATACAAGACTGTTTTTGAATCAGCAGAAACATTTACTGATTTAGAGGGTTTTGATGCTGATGCTGCCACAAAAATAGTTAATGAGGCAGGTTATGTAAATGACGAAATCACAGGTTGTGTTGTGGCAAATGATGCTTCAGGCAATGCATGTGGTTACGTGATTACAGTATTGACGCATGATGGATATGGCGGAGATATCAATTTCTCTGTTGGTATTACAAATGATGGTGTTATCAATGGATATTCAATGTTGGAAATCTCTGAGACACCAGGACTTGGTATGAAGTCTACTGAGGAAAAATTCATGAGTCAGTTTAATGGTATTAAGGCTCAGACTCTTACTGTCACAAAGACAGGTAAGACTAGCGAGGCTGAAATCGATGCCATCAGCGGCGCTACAATCACATCAAAGTCTGTGACAAATGGTGTGAATGCCAGCGTAGAATACTTTAATTCTATAGCAGGAGGTGGAGCAAATGAATAAGAATATTGAGCGTTTAACCAACGGTATTATCAAAGAAAATCCAACCTTCGTGCTTATGCTTGGTATGTGTCCAACACTTGCTGTTACAACATCAGCAATGAATGGATTGGGAATGGGACTTTCAACAACAGTTGTATTATTGGTTTCTAATATGGTTATTTCCATGCTTAGAAAGATTATTCCAGATCGTGTTAGAGTTCCAGCATTTATCGTAGTTGTTGCATCTATAGTTACAATGGTACAGTTCCTACTTCAAGGTTTTGTTCCAGCTTTGTATGCATCACTTGGAATTTATATTCCTCTTATTGTTGTTAACTGTATTATTTTAGGACGTGCAGAGAGTTATGCTTCAAAGAACCCGGTTGTTCCTTCAATCTTTGATGGAATTGGTATGGGTCTTGGATTTACTCTTGGACTTACATTGATTGGTATCGTAAGAGAAATTCTTGGTGCGGGTCAGATTTTTGGAAAGCAGATTTTACCACTTGCTGATGAAGCTGCTGGAAAAGCTGGTTACACACCAATCACAATCTTTGTATTGGCACCTGGTGCTTTCTTTGTACTTGCTGTTTTAGTTGCGGTTATGAATGTTGTTCGTGCCAAGGCTGAAGCTAAGGGCAAGCCGCTTCCAGCAGCTCAGGGTTGCTTGGCAGGAGATTGCAGTAGCTGTGAGATGAGTGCTTGTACAGGCAAATCTACTGTGAGTGCAACTGAGGTTAAAAAAGTTGACGAAAATAAGGCTAGCGAGAAGAAAGCCGTAGAGAAGAAAACTAAAGAGAAACAAGTTGATGAGAAACAAGTTGAAGAGCCAAAGGCTACTTCGGATGACAATAAGGAATAGGAGGGGTAGAAATGAAAGAGTTATTATTGATCATGGTTGCCTCAGCAATCGTAAATAACGTTGTTCTCAGCCAGTTCCTTGGTTTATGTCCATTCCTTGGAGTATCTAAAAAGGTTGAAACAGCAGCCGGAATGGGTGGTGCAGTTATATTCGTACTTACCGTTTCAAGTTTTGCTACTAGTGTAATTTATAATGTGATTTTATTACCTCTAGGTTTAGAATACTTACAGACAATTGTATTTATCTTGGTTATTGCCGCTTTGGTTCAGTTCGTTGAAATGTTCCTAAAGAAGTCAATGCCTGCTTTGTACAATGCCTTGGGTGTTTATTTACCACTTATCACAACAAACTGTGCAGTACTTGGTATTGCTATTAAAAACGTAACAAATAATTATGGCGTTTTAGAGAGTATTATAAGTGGAATGGGTACAGCTTTTGGTTTTACACTAGCTATTGTTATCATGGCTGGTATCCGTGAGAAAATTGAATATAATGATGTTCCTGGACCTTTCAAAGGATCTGCTATCGTTCTTGTAACTGCAGGACTTATGGCTATTGCATTCTTTGGATTCTCAGGAATTATATAGGAGGGCTGACAGTATGAATATATTAGGAATTCTTTTAACAGTTTTAGTTGTCGGCGCCACAGGATGTATATTAGGATTTTTCCTTTGTGTTTCATCTGAGAAATTCAAAGTTGAAGTTGATGAGAGAGAGACAGCGATTTTAGATGTTTTGCCTGGAAACAATTGTGGTGGTTGTGGTTATGCCGGTTGTTCTGGTTTAGCAGCTGCTATTGTAAAAGGCGAGGCTCCTGTAAATGGTTGTCCAGTTGGTGGAGCTGATGTTGGTGCCAAGGTTGGTGCTATTATGGGCGTTGATGCCGAAGATGGCGAGAAAATGGTTGCCTTTGTTAAATGTGGTGGCAACTGTGAAAAGGCCAAAAAGAACTATGAGTATACAGGTGTTGAGGATTGCCAGTCTATGGCATTTGTACCAGGTGGCGGTCCAAAGGCTTGTAACTATGGATGTATGGGATATGGAAGCTGTGTAAATGCTTGTCCATTTGATGCGATTCATATTATCGACGGTGTAGCCGTTGTTGATAAGGAAGCTTGTAAGGCATGTGGTAAATGTGTTGCCGTATGTCCAAACAATTTGATTGAATTGGTTCCATACAATTCTACTCAATTAGTTCAATGTAGCTCAAAGGACAAGGGTAAGGATGTAATGAGCGTATGTTCAGTTGGATGTATTGCTTGTCATCTCTGTGAAAAGAATTGTCCAGTTGGAGCTATTACAGTGGAAGATAATATTGCACATATTGATCAGTCTAAGTGTATTCACTGTGGACTCTGTGCTCAGAAATGTCCAAAGAAGATTATTCTTTCAGTTTAGAATGTAAATATTGAAAATGTTAAAAATGAAAAACACACTTGCTTTTGTAGCGAGTGTGTTTTTGAATATAAAAAATATTATTTAATTTACAGTTACAAACCCTTTTAGTCCATCTGTATAAATTACTTCATTGTCTTTTGTGATAAATATAGCTTCAATTCCATCTAAACTATCAATATATTTTTTGCCTTCATCTAAGCCTTTTAAAAATGTTATTGTGCTTAGTGCATCTCCATCGATTGACTTGTCTGAGATGATTGTCACAGAATTCAAATCATTATCACATGGATAGCCGGTATTTAAATCGAGTATGTGATGATATATTTTTCCGTCTTTTTCAAAGTATCTCTGATAATTCCCTGAAGTTACCACAGATTTATCTTTTACTTTTATACCAGCAATGGTAGCCCCATCCTCAAATGGTTTTTGGATTCCTATATTGTAGTAGCCTTCATCGCTATCTTTTTCGCCGATAACCAATACATTTCCACCTAAATTAATAATTCCGGTATCATATCCATCTTCAATAATCATTTCCTTCATCTCATCAGCTATATAACCCTTGGCGATGGCACCTAAATCGATAGCTGCATTATCTTCCTTGAGCATAACAGTACTATCACTGATGACAATGTTGTTATAATCGATGGCTGTAAGAGCATTGTCGATATCATTTTGAGAAGGAATATCACCATTATTATTGCTTAAATGCCATAAATCATTTGATAAGTGACCGACGGTGATATCAAAAGAACCCTGGCTTTCTTTACAATACTTAATACCTTCCTTTAACAAGTCTATTGTTTCATCAGAAACTTCAACCGGTGAGTTGATATTGTGATTGATATTGTAAATGTCAGAACCTTCTTTGGTGGCGCTGAATAAATCTTCATATTTTTGTGCTAACTGAAAACATTTTTCAATCTCTTTATCCCCATCTTTTCCCTGAAGGGAAATATTTATAACGGTGTCAAAATATACTCCAGTATCTGAAAAAGTAGCCTTGGAATTAGAACAACCGCATAGAAGAGAAGAACTAATTAAAGCAGTGGCGCACAAAAAAGATAATATTTTATTTTTTTTCATTGTATGTCCTCTTATTTAGATAAATTATTTAGTTATAAAGTTTAAAAATATTGCCCTTAAACCTTTGCTATTGTAGCATATATGAATTGCATAAAAAAGTGATATTATATATAATTAGTTTGGTTTATTTTAGTATTGGAAGTGAGAATTATGAGTAAAAATAGATTTAAGAAAAAGAAGAGAGTTGTTATAAAAATAGGATCTTCTTCTCTGACCCATGTTAAGACTGGAAAAATCGATTTTATTAAGCTTGAAAAGTTGGTTAGACAACTCTGTGATTTAAAAAATCAAAATATAGATGTTTGTCTTGTTTCATCTGGCGCCATTGCCGTTGGTAGAAACATTTTGGGGATTAATAAACGACCTAAAAATATTTCTACAAAGCAGGCCTGTGCTGCGGTTGGACAGTCGGCTCTTATGATGACTTATCAGAAATTATTTAGTGAATATCAGCAGACATGTGGACAGGTTTTGATGACAAAAAAGACAATGACAGATAATGTGTCTAGAACAAATGCCAGAAATACCTTTGAGGAATTGTTTAAGCTTGGTGTCATTCCTGTTGTAAATGAAAATGATACGGTTAACACCTATGAGATTCAGTTTGGAGATAATGATTCACTAGCTGCCTTGGTTGCCTCATTGATTGGAGCTGATTTATTAATTTTATTATCAGATATAGATGGATTGTTTACAGATAATCCAAAGACTAATCCTGATGCAAAACTTGTGGAGCAGGTGGATAAACTTGACGATGTGGTACTTCATATGGCCAGTGTTGAAACAGGAAGCGATGTGGGAACAGGCGGAATGGTTACAAAGTTAAATGCAGCCAAAATCGCAACATATTCCGGCGCAGACATGGTTATTGCCAATGGAGCCGATGTGGAGATTATCCATGATATTATGGCGGATGATTTCGTCGGAACAGTATTTACAGCAAATGAGAAGGAAGATTTCTTTATTGCAGATTTTATAGAGGAGAACATGAATTGATTACAGATGAGATGATAGCTCGCATTAACGAGCTTGCACATAAACAAAAAAGTGAAGAAGGTCTTACTCCCGAGGAAAAACAGGAGCAGGCTGAACTTAGAAGAGCTTATATTGATGCCATAAAGGCCAATGTTAGAGCTCAGATGAACAATATCGATATTGTTGAGAAGGATGGAAGTATAACCAATTTAGGTCAAAAATATGACAAAAAATAAGTCTGATATAAACCTTTTAAAAAATCAAATACGTCAGGATTTATTGTCAAAGAGAAAGATGTATTCTAAGACTGAATGCACCAAATCTTCTGAATTTCTATGCCTTCAATTAATCGAGATATTTAAAGTTGATAGACCGGATATATTACTCTTATATAATGCCTACGGCAAAGAGGCGTCTTTGGAGAAATTTATTGATTGGGTTGTTGCTCAAAAAATAGATTTTGCTCTGCCCAAAGTCAGTGATGATACAATGGATTTTATAAAATGTGATTCTTTGTCAGATTTAACCCCAGGAGCTTTTGGTATTTTAGAGCCTGTAGGTACAGAGATTATTGACTTAAAGGATTATTGTGATAAATCTGTTGTTTGTATTGTGCCAGGCGTGGGTTTTGACAAGGCCGGTCACCGCATAGGACATGGCAAGGGATATTATGATAAATATTTTCAATATTTTCCCCAGGTGAAATTATATGGAGTATGTCATGATTTTCAACTGGTAGAAGAAATTCCCACAGATAAATATGATATTACAATGACTAAAGTTATTTCACCCAATTATATATTGGATATTGATTAAATTTGTATAGATAAAGCAATAATAGAATTTAAAACATAGCGGAGAATTATTATGAATGAGAATTTATTAGAATTAGGAAAAAATGCAAAGGCCGCATCTAGAGCCGTTGCAAAATTATCAACTAACAAGAAAAATGAGGCTTTGATTGCTGTTGCAGAGGCTTTGATTTCAAATACAGAGGCTTTGATTAGAGCAAATGAGCTAGATATGGAAAATGGTAGAAAAAATGGTATGGCAGAGGGATTGCTTGACAGACTTTTGCTTACACCAGCTAGAATAGAGCAAATGGCTGAAGGATTGCGCCAGATTTCTGATTTGGAGGATCCAATTGGAGAGTTTATCTCAATGAAGAATCGTCCAAATGGATTAAAAATAGGTCAAAAACGTGTGCCAATTGGTGTGGTAGGAATTATTTATGAGGCCAGACCAAATGTAACTGCTGATGCCTTTGGACTTTGCTTTAAGACGGGGAATACAGTTATCTTGAAGGGTGGTAAGGATGCTTGCAATTCTAATGAGGCAATTGTAGCTTGTATTAGAAGAACATTAAATGAGATGGATGTTCCTGCAGATGCTATTTCTCTTATCAAGGATAATTCAAGGGAAGTCACAAACGAATTTATGAAGATGAACAACTACCTTGACGTATTGATTCCTAGAGGTGGAGCAGGTTTGATAGCAGCTGTTGTAAAAAATGCAACTGTTCCTGTTATTGAAACAGGTACAGGAAATTGTCATATATACGTAGATGAGTCAGCTGATCTTCAGATGGCAGTTGATATTGTAAATAATGCCAAGACACAGCGTATCGGTGTATGTAATGCTGCCGAGTCATTGGTTGTTAATAGAAAGGTTGCACAGAAATTTTTACCTATGGTCAAGGCTAAGCTTGATGAACATAATGTGGAGTTTAGAGGAGATGCTGACGCGGTTGGAATTTGTCCGGAATTTAATTTGGCAACAGATGAGGACTGGGGAACAGAGTATCTTGATTACAAGATTTCAGTAAAGCTTGTAGATGATATTGATGAGGCTATTGCCCATATCAATAAATACAACACTGGTCATTCTGAGGCTATTATCACAGAAAATTATGAGAACTCAGAGAAGTTTTTAGATGAGGTGGATGCAGCCTGTGTGTATGTAAATGCCTCAACTAGATTTACAGATGGTTTTGAATTTGGATTTGGAGCAGAGATTGGTATCAGTACTCAAAAACTTCATGCTAGAGGACCTATGGGACTTCTTGCACTCACAAGTTCAAAATATGTTATTTACGGACATGGACAGATAAGATAATTATGAGAAATATATTATTTTGCTAGGCGAAATAAATGATTTGGAGAAATATAGATGGATTACAATGAATTCTTTTTGGAGTCAAAAATTCCAGAGTCTGAGATTGAAAGACAGAGATATTTTATAAAATGTGCTGCGCAGATCGTTGCAAAAAAGTCTCAGGAAGCCAATAGAAAACTCACATATTGCGTAACAACTTTCGGATGTCAGATGAACGCAAGAGATTCTGAAAAAATATGCGGTATATTAGATGAGATGGGCTTTGTTCCTATTGAAGATGAGAATGCGGATTTTGTCTTGTACAATACTTGTACAGTTCGAGAGAATGCCAATAATAAAGTATATGGTCGTCTAGGATATTTGCACAGTTTAAAAAAGAAAAATCCTTATATGATGATTGGCTTGTGTGGATGCATGATGCAGGAGCCGGATGAGATTGAGACAATAAAAAATAAATATAAATTTGTTGATTTAGTTTTTGGTACTCATAATATATTTAAATTCGCAGAACTGTTTACCAGATCTTTGGTGTCAGATTCAATGATTATTGATATTTGGAAGGATACAGATCAGATTGTGGAGGATTTGCCTGTACATAGAAAATATCCTTTTAAATCTGGTATTAATATTATGTTTGGCTGCAATAATTTCTGCAGTTATTGTATCGTGCCTTATGTTAGAGGACGAGAGAGAAGCAGAAATCCCAAGGATATTATTCGTGAGATCGAAAAACTTGTTGATGATGGTGTTGTGGAGGTTATGCTACTTGGCCAAAATGTAAATTCTTATGGCAAGAATTTGGAGGACCCAATTACATTTGCTCAGTTATTACAGGAAGTGGAAAAGATTGAAGGATTGAAAAGAATTCGTTTTATGACTTCGCATCCTAAGGACTTATCTGATGAATTGATAGATGTTATGGCCAATTCAAATAAGATTTGCAAACATCTACATTTACCACTTCAGTCAGGTTCATCAAAACTTTTAAAGGATATGAACAGACATTATACCAAGGAGCAGTACCTGGAGTTGGCTAACAAAATCAGAAATAGAATTCCAGACATGGCAATAACCACAGATATTATTGTGGGTTACCCTGGAGAGACTGAGGAAGACTTTTTGGATACATTGGATGTGGTTGAGCAGATTCAGTATGATAGTGCATTTACATTTATCTACTCAAAGAGAACAGGAACACCAGCTGCCAAGCGAGATGACCAAATCCCTGAGGATGTGGTAAAGGATAGATTTGATAGATTGTTGTCGAGAGTTCAAGATATTTCACATGAGAAGGCCAAGGCTTACGAGGGCAAGGATGTGGAGATTCTTGTGGAAGAGGTTAATTCCCATGATGACTCCTTGATGACAGGTAGAATGAGCAATAATTCAACTGTACATTTTCCAGGTGATAAATCTATGATTGGCTCTATTGTCAAAGTTCATTTGAATGAGTGCAAAGGCTTTTATTACATGGGAGAATTGATATAGATGAAAAAGAAGTTTACTATGGCAGATTTTCTTATATTAGGAATAGTTGCTATTCTTGGTGTCTTGATAGTGCTATGGATGGTTTTTCACGCTGCTTCTGTAGGTGATAGAGTGCTTGTGGAAGTGGATGGCCAAGAGTACGGTACTTATGATCTAAAAAAAGATGCAGTATATGATATTAAAGTCAAAGGCGAGGTGACCAATACACTCACCATAAAAGACGGCAAGGCTTATATGTCTGCTGCCAATTGCCCAGATCATCTGTGTATGAAACAGGGGAAGATTCACCAGGATAAGCAGACTATATGTTGTCTGCCAAACAAAGTAGTAGTTACAGTCATTTCAAATGAAAAAAATGAGTATGATTCTGTTGTGAAATAATATGAAGTATTTAAATTTGATATGACTATTGAAGGGAAGAAAATGACACTAAAAGTACCAAAACTAGGGGTGTTTCTTGCGTTAGCTTTGATTCTAAGCTATGTAGAATCCTTGATTCCATTTTATTTTGGAATCCCGGGAATGAAGTTGGGATTGACCAATGTGATTATTGTTTTGATTCTTTACTTGGATGATTGGAAGGATGCGGCATTGATTTCATTTACCAGAGTGTTGATTGCTGGTTTTATGTTTGGAAATGTATATAGCATTATTTATAGCCTTGGAGGAGCGCTGCTTAGTTTCTTGATTATGTTAATCTTGAAAAAGACAATGAATTTACATATTATCACAATCAGTATTTGTGGTGGTATTTTCCATAATATAGGCCAGATTATAGTGGCGGTGTGGGCGATGGACAATATATACATAGCCGGTTACATACCTGCATTATATATTGCTGGTATAATTACAGGATTTCTCATAGGACTTTTGGCTTACGAGTTATATCCGCGATTAAGAAAAGTCTTTAACAGATAGGAAGGTGTGAAATGTATTCATATATTTCTGGAGAATTGGTTGATGTGGAAAATGATTATATTGTGGTTGATAACAACGGTATAGGTTATCAGTTGTTCGTATCTCTATCCACTAAATATCATGTCCCTGCCATTGGACAGGATGTAAAGGTGTATACTTATCTTAATGTAAAAGAGGATGATATGCAGCTTTTTGGATTTTTAACCAAGGAAGAGTTGGGGTTATTTAAACTGTTGATTACGGTAAATGGCATAGGACCGAAAAATGCATTGGGTATTTTGGGAACCCTAGAACCTGCAGATCTTCGATTTGCTATTATGGCAGAAGATGCCAAGGCTATAGCAAAGGCACCTGGAGTGGGGCCAAAATCAGCTCAGAGGGTTATTATAGACCTTCGTGACAAGATTGAGTCTGTTGAGATTTCTGGAGTTTCAAATACAGCAGTTTCATCACTAAATACCATGAAGAGAGATGTGATTGATTCTTTGGAAAATATGGGATATTCATCTTCTCAGGTACTTAAAGCTATGGATGAGTTGAATATAAGTGATGATGACAATATTGAGGATGTTTTAAAGCAAGTACTAGTTAAATTGGCAATGATATAGATTGAATTCGAGGCAAATTATGGGAAACAAAGTTATTTCAACTGAGGTACTACCGGAGGAAAAGAATACAGAGACCTCCCTAAGACCTGTAAGTATGGACAATTACATAGGCCAGACCAAGGTGAAGGAAAATCTAAAGGTATATATCGAGGCGGCTAAAAATAGATCTGAAGCCTTAGATCATGTGCTTTTATATGGACCTCCAGGACTTGGAAAAACAACCCTTGCTTGTATTATTGCAAATGAGATGAATACCAATATTAAGATAACATCAGGCCCGGCCATTACAAAGCCGGGAGAGTTGGCATCTATTTTATTGGCGTTAAAACCAGGGGATGTGCTTTTTATTGATGAGATTCACAGATTGAATAAGCAGGTGGAGGAAGTGCTTTATCCTGCAATGGAAGACTTTGCCATTGATATAATTGCCGGTAAGGAGAATTCATCTAGATCCATTAGATTGGATTTGCCAAAGTTTACTTTAGTCGGTGCTACAACTAGAGCAGGACTATTGTCAGCACCTCTTCGTGATAGATTTGGAGTGGTTCATCATCTGGAATATTATTCTGTTGACGAGTTGGCTGAGATTGTTATGGCTTCAGCTGACAAATTAAATGTTAAGATGGAAAATGAAGGTGCAATTGAATTGGCTAGAAGGTCTCGTGGGACTCCGAGAATTGCCAATAGAATGCTTAGACGTGTCCGTGATTTTGCAGAGGTAAAATATAATGGGGTAATCACTCAAGAGGTGGCATCTAAAGGTCTGGATTTATTGGAGATAGATTCCATGGGACTTGATAGAAACGACAGGAAAATGTTGGAGACAATCGTTCATAAATTTTCAGGTGGACCTGTTGGATTAGATACCTTGGCTGCTGCCATTGGAGAGGATTCAGGAACTATTGAGGATGTAATAGAGCCGTTTTTGGTTATGAATGGTTTAATTATGCGCACACCAAAAGGAAGAGTGGCTACAGAGAGAGCATATCAACAATTGGGAGTTGAAAAAGTTTAGGTTGTATTTGATACTTTGACTAGTTATAATAATTGTATGTAGCGCTTATGGGAGGATTAAGTTTATGACTGCAAAAAAAAGTGCAGAAGTTATAATTGATGGACAGGTTTACACTTTAAGTGGATATGAAGAAGAAGGATATTTACAGCAAGTTGCAACATATATCAATAACAAGATCAATGAGATAAATAGTATCGAAGAATACAGTCGATTACCACATGATAAGAAGCACACCTTGATTGAGTTAAATATTGCGGATGACTATTTCAAGGCCAAAGATACAGTGGCTAAGTTTGAAAATGATATGCAACAGTCTGAAAAAGAAATATATGACTTGAAACATGATTTGATTTCTAATCAAATTAAAATAGAGGATTTAGAGGTTAAGATAAAGGAACTCGAGGATAAGAACAAGGAGTTAGAACTTCATAAATCTAAACTTGAAGCATCATTAGAAGATGCATTATTAGGCGGAGTACAAAATTAATTTTATGGGACGGAAAAGTTTTTTTCGTCCCGTTTTTTAGGTATATGATATGAGAAAATTAGAGATTTTAGCACCGGCAGGAAATTTAGAGATATTTAAAAGCAATATAGATGCAGGGGCAGATGCCATTTATTTTGGTGGAGAAATGTTTGGGGCGAGAGCATATGCAGATAATTTCTCTTTCCTAGAGGCAAAAGAAGCTATAGAATATGCCCATTTACGAGGCAAATCAGCTTATCTAACAGTCAATACATTATTGAAAAATATTGAGATTGAGAGTCAGTTGTTTGACTATTTAAAACCTTATTATGAAATCGGTCTTGATGCTGTTATTGTTCAAGATTTTGGCGTAATGAATTTTATTCATGATGCTTTTGAGGATTTGGCCATTCATGCCAGTACCCAGATGACTATAGCTAATAGGTATGGTGCAGATTTTATGAAAAAATGCGGCGCCAATAGAATTGTTACCGCCAGGGAACTATCCTTAAAAGAAATAAAAAATATTTCTGATAATGTAGATGTGGAAATAGAGACCTTTGTCCATGGTGCGCTATGTTATGCATATTCCGGACAATGCCTTATGAGCAGCCTTATTGGGGGAAGAAGTGGAAATAGAGGAAGATGTGCCCAGCCTTGTAGATTGCCTTATCATTTATTGGACAATGAATTTAATGAAATCAAAACCAAGGGTGAATATTTGCTCAGTCCGAAGGATTTATGTGGTCTTAAATATGTAAAGGATATGGCGGATGCTGGAGTATATTCATTTAAAATAGAAGGCCGTATGAAAAATGCTAATTATGCCAACGGAGTGGTTTCTGTTTATAGAAAATACATTGACGCTTATGAAAGCGGTGACTTTAGTTCTGTTTCAAAAAATGATGAACAAAAGTTATTGGATTTTGGCAATCGTAGTGGATTTACCAGTTCATACTTCTTTAAACACAATGATCCAGATATGATGAGTTCAAAAAAATCATCATTTGAAAATAATTCTGCAGAAAATGTGAATATTTGCTCTAAAAAAATTTCTCTTATATGTGAATTTAAGGCGAAGCTTGGAGAGGAAATGTCTATCCAATTATCTTTGAAAGATAGTGGCGATTTGCCTGAAATCTCTGTTGAAAAAAAGGGGCAAATAGTTGAGCAGGCTCAAAAGAGAGCGGTTTCTAAACCTGAAATATTAGAAAAAATCAATAAAGTGGGTAATACTCCATTTATATTTGATGATATTTACATGGACGTGGATGAGGATATATTTATTCCAATGTCAAAACTTAATGAATTGAGACGAGATGCCATGGAAGATATAATGAGTATTATATTATCGAAATATAACAGATCTTGTCTGGTTTCTAATAAAGATATTTTGGCAAAATATCATGCAGACAAAAGAGATGATGGTGGAAATATAAATATAATGGTTACTGTAAAAGATTATGAGCAGTTGCAGGAAGTTATTCTTCATAATTATATAGATTCTGCTGTTATTGATTATAATATGCTGGTGTTTGAAGGTGGAAATATTTTAGATTTTCAAAAAATATATGCAAAGATACAAGACATCAATGAGGATTTAAGTGAAGCGGGAATCAAGATGGTGATTGGTTTGCCTGCAGTATTTAGAGAAAGATCTAAAAAAGAGATGGAAGCTTTGATGAAGGCTATAAAAGACTTTGATCTTTTGGTTTTAGCTTGTTCATATGATGAATTAGATTATCTTGAAATTAATAATATTTTAAAGAGAAACATTATATTAGATAACAGGTTATATACATTTTCTAATGTGGCATTAAGCTCGTTTGAAAATTTTGGATATAAAACATTTTGTGCACCCATTGAGTTGAATAAAGCTGAACTTTCACATAGAATTAATAACAATAGTTATATTTCTATTTATGGTAGAAGCTGTATGATGATTACAGCCAATTGCCAGGTGAATAATTCAAAGGGGTGTACACATATACCTGAACTTACATATTTACAGGATAGATACAAAATGGATTTCCCTGTGAGAAATGTTTGTGGACCGTGTTATAACGAGATTTACAACTCTAAAATTTTGAATCTAATTTCAGATATTGATGAAGTTAAGAAAATGAATTTTGCTGGAGTTAGAATAGATTTCACTATTGAAGACAAAGACCAGGTAAAGGATGTATTACAGGAAGTGTATAGTTTCTGTAAAACAGGCAATGGGAGAGAAGGAGTTTTGACTGGAAATGATTATACAAAAGGCCATTGGAAAAGAGGAGTGGAATAATGCTTCATGTACTTATATCTGCTAGTCGTTTTTCGTTGATTATTTTTATGGCGGTTTATACTTTCTATAGTTTTACCGCTTTAAAATCAAATATAAAACCTGCTAGC
This sequence comes from Lachnospiraceae bacterium, assembly GCA_024697595.1. Taxonomy (GTDB): domain Bacteria; phylum Bacillota; class Clostridia; order Lachnospirales; family Lachnospiraceae; genus JAILFK01. Next base: position 17,434 of record JAILFK010000007.1, read on the forward strand.
CAAGAAAAATTATTTAAAAAACAGACAAGATTGATGTATATGTTTTTAATCAATGCTAATTTGATTTTATATTTATTATATCAGGATGTTAGGATTTTGATTCTAGCTATCTGTGAAATAGTATTGTTTATGCTTACGTTTGTCATATATAAAAAGATTTATTCTAACGCATCAAAATCTTTGGTGAATAACATGTGTATGCTTCTTGCAGTCAGTTTTGTGATTCTTACAAGACTTGATATCGATAAGGCTATCAAACAATTTGTCTTTGCTGCAGTGGCTATTGTTATAACCTGCTTTATTCCAATTATAGTTGCGAAACTTGAGGGGTTGAGCAAACTGGGAATGTTCTATGGAATAATCGGTATTATAGGTCTGGCGTTAGTATTGGTTATAGCCCAGACAACTTACGGAGCTAAACTAAGCCTTAGTATTGGACCGGTTGTAATTCAACCATCAGAGTTTATCAAGATAATATTTATTTTCTTTGTTGCTTGTATGTTGAAGGATATAGAAGATTTTAAATATTTAGTTAAGGTGACGATTATAGCGGCGATACATGTGCTTATTCTTGTCATGTCTAAAGATTTAGGTGGAGCTTTGATATTCCTTGTTACATATTTGGTTATGCTTTATGTTTCCACAAGAAATCCATTTTACATGTTTATTGGATTGGTGGCAGGTGCATTGGCTTCCATTGTGGCCTACTTCCTGTTTTCTCATATCCAAGCGAGAGTTATAGCATGGAAGGATCCACTTTCTGTTATAAATGATCAGGGATATCAGATATGTCAGTCACTATTTGCTATAGGATATGGAGGCTGGTTTGGAACCGGATTGGGACAGGGAATGCCAGAAAAAATTCCTGTGGTAACCACAGATTTTGTCTTTTCTGCAATATCTGAAGAAATGGGTGTGCTATTTTCAATTTGTATAATATTCCTATGCATTAACTGTTTCTTGATGATGTTTAATATTTCTTTACAGATAAAAGATTATTTCTATAAATTGATTGCTTTAGGAATCGGTACACTTTATGGCGCTCAGACTTTTTTAGCTTTAGGAGGCGTTATTAAGTTTATTCCATCTACTGGAGTTACATTACCTTTGGTTAGTTATGGAGGAAGTTCCTTGTTTTGTATAATTATCTTATTTGCGATTATACAAGGCTTATATGTTAGAGAAAATAATGAGGATATGGAATATGAAGAGATACGATGATAGACAACGGGATCCTCGAAAAGAGGTTGATGTCATGGATTTAAATGACAGACCTCGAAATAGTGGTAAACGAAAAAACTCCAATAATATAAAACAGAATAATAAAAGTGGTAATTATAATTCACAAAAAAGTAATTCAAAAAAATCTAACACACAAAATACCAGAAGTGTTAATAGTGCGCCACGAGGGGCGAGAACTAAAGTAAAAATAAAAAATCTTAATAAAGAATTTACCATAATTACGTATGTGTTTTTGGCACTATTTATGTGTCTGACAATTTATTTGATGTATTATGTACAGTTTGTCAGTGAGGATTTCATGAATAATCCTTATAATGCCAGATTGGATCATTTATCTGAAACTACAATCAAAGGTGATATTATATCTAGTGATGGTGAGATTTTGGCAACAACCAATGTTGATCAAAATGGATACGAGAGTAGAGTTTATCCTCATGGTGATATGTATGCTCATGTTGTGGGTTATTCGGCCAATGGTATGTCAGGGATTGAGAAAGATGCGAATTATAACATGTTGCGATCTAATTCATTTTTCTTAACCAAGATTGTAAATGAAATAGCAGGTAAAAAGAATCAAGGAGATACGGTTGTGTCTACTGTTGATTCACGATTACAATCTGCGGCATATAATGCGTTAGGAAATAATAAGGGGGCAATTATATGTATAGAGCCTTCCACTGGAAAAGTTTTGGCTATGGTTTCAAAACCGGATTTTGATCCTAATAGCATTGAGGCTAATTGGGATGAATATATTTCGGATGATGAGTCTAGTGTATTGTTGAATAGAACTACACAAGGTCTTTATGCACCTGGGTCAACATTTAAAATGGTTACACTGATGGCGTATATGGATCAATATAAAGATTATGATGATTTCTATTATGATTGTAACGGCGAATATAATTTAAGTGATCATTCTATGCATTGCTACAATAACAAGGCGCATGGACCAGAAAACTTATTAGATGCTTTTGGTAATTCATGTAACTGTGCATTTTCAGAAATTGGATTAAAATTAAACATCAATGGTTATGGTAAGCTTTGTGATGATTTGCTTTTTAATACAGAACTGCCTACAAATTTGTCAAATACAACTACCAGTAGATTTTCGTTAAATGCTGATGATAGCGATTCTACTATTGCACAAACTGCAATTGGGCAGGGGCAGACAATGGTTTCGCCAATTCATATGGCAATGCTTGCAAGTGCTATAGCCAATGATGGTTTGTTGATGAAGCCATATGTGATTGATCATGTACAAAATGATCAAGGGCATGTGGTTAAAAATTATAAATCACAGGCATATGGACAATTGATAGATGGTAATACTGCTGCAAAGATGGATGAATATATGAGATATGTTGTCACAAATGGAACAGCATCTAGTCTTATGAGCGATCAATACTGTGCTTATGGTAAGACGGGAACAGCAGATTTCAGCTCGGATATGGATAAAAACCATTCGTGGTTTGTGGGTTATGCTGAGAATTATTATGGAAAAGAAATAGCAGTTGCAGTTATTGTTGAGGAAGTGCCTTCGGGAAGTCCTTATGCAGTTCCAGCTACAAAGGAAATTTTAGATACATATTTTTCGTATTAAAAAAGAGTCGCAATTTTGCGACTCTTTGTTATTACTCAAAGTTAGCTAAAAATTAAGCTCTTTCAACTTTGCCTGAACGTAAGCAAGATGTACATACATACAACTTCTTAGGTGTGCCGTTTACATTACACTTAACAGACTTGATATTTGAGTTCCATTTTCTATTTGCTCTTCTATGAGAGTGGCTCACCTTAATTCCGAAATGAGCTCCCTTTCCGCAAACTGAACACTTTGCCATGATGACACCTCCTTAGTATTTTCACATATATAATATACAAAATTAATTTCGTTACAGAAACGCAACACATAGATTATAGCAAAGCAAATATAAAAAAGCAACTTTTTTTTGAGAAAAATTTATTTGTTTTTTTGCCAAAAATGTATATAATATAGAACAGACTATGTCTATTTATTTTAGGATGGAAATTTATACGGAGGTATATTATGCAAGGTCAAATGGAAAACAGTTATGGAAAAATCGTAATTGATACAGATGTAATTGCTACATATGCAGGTTCAGTCGCAGTAGAGTGCTTCGGAATCGTGGGCATGGCTGCTGTAAATGTTAAAGATGGCTTGGTTAAACTTCTTAAGAAAGATTACTTAAATCATGGAATAGAAGTTGTTATTGATGAAAAAAATGAGATCACTTTGAATTTCCATGTGATTGTTTCTTATGGTGTCAGTATTGAGACTGTATCAGATAATCTTATGAGCACTGTGAAATATAAAGTGGAAGCGTTCACGGGCATGATTGTGAAAACAACTAATGTATACGTTGAAGGCGTAAGAGTTATTGATTAAGGAGGTTGCAGTTTTGGAAATTAAAACAATTGACTCGGCTCAATTAAGAAAAATGTTCCTGGCTGGCGCTAAAAGTCTTGAGAAGGAAAAAGATTATATTAATGAGTTAAATGTATTCCCTGTACCAGATGGAGATACAGGTACTAATATGACAATGACTATTATGTCTGCGGCAAAAGAAGTTTATGCTTTAGAAGACCCTGACATGAAGACATTGGCAAAAGCTATTTCTTCAGGCTCATTAAGAGGAGCTAGAGGAAACTCAGGTGTTATTCTTTCTCAGTTATTTAGAGGATTCACCAAGGTTATTAAAACCGAGGATGAAATTGATGTTAAAATAATGAGTGAGGCCATTCAGAAGGCTTGTGAGACAGCTTATAAAGCTGTTATGAAGCCAAAGGAAGGTACTATTTTAACAGTTGCCAAAGGTATTGCGGACAAGGCATTAAAATTAGCTGGAAAAACAGATGATTTAGTTTTCTTTTGTGATGAGCTTATCAAAGAAGGAAATCTCGTACTGAGCAAGACACCTGATATGCTTCCGGTTTTAAAGCAAGCTGGTGTTGTTGATTCAGGTGGACAGGGTCTTATGCAGGTTTTAATGGGTGCATATGATTGCCTTATGGGTAAGGAAGTTGATTTAACCTTCGGTGATGAGGACAATACTGAAAAAGTAGAAGAGATAAAATATGAATATTCTGTTGAGTTTGTTATTCATATGCAAGGACCTATTTCTGAAAACAAGAAGCAGATTTTTACAGACTTTTTAAAGATGGCTGGTGATTCAGTTGAAGTTACTTCAGTTGAGAGAACGGTTAAAACATCTGTAAATACAAATGAGCCTGGAAAAGTTCTTTCAAAGGGAATGGAATTTGGTTCTCTTGTAGATATTAAAATTGATAATTTAAAGGTTAAGTCTGATGCTCCCGCTGAAATAAAGTCAGAAGAGAAATCTGAAAAAGAAGATACAACAGCTGAAATCACAAAAGAGATTGGATTCGTTGCTGTCTCAATTGGAGAGGGCTTAAATGCCATCTTTAAAGAGCTTGGAGTGGACAATATGATTGAGGGCGGGCAGACTATGAATCCAAGTACTGACGATGTGCTTAATGCTATTAACAAAGTTCCAGCAAAGACTGTATTTGTGTTGCCTAATAACAAGAATATCGTTATGGCCGCTAATCAGGCTGCAGAGCTTTCTAAAGACAAGGAAGTTATTGTTATTCCTACTAAGACAATTCCCCAGGGAATCACTGCACTTATCAACTTTATTCCTGATCAGAGTGCCGAGGAGAATAAAGATCGTATGTTAGAGGAGATTTCAAATGTCAAGACTGGACAGATCACTTATGCTGTAAGAGATACAGTTATTGATGATAAAGAAATCAAGATGGGCGATTATATGGGTATCGGCGATGCTGGTATTTTATCAGTAAGCCAGGATATCACAGATACATTTATCGATATGCTAAAAGAGATGGTTGATGAGGAGTCAGCAATTATTTCTGTATATTATGGTGATGAGGTATCAGAGGATGATGCTAATGCTATGAATGATAAGATTACAGAGGCATTTCCAGATGTAGAAGTTGAACTTCAACAGGGTGGTCAGCCGGTATATTATTATATTTGTGCAGTTGAATAATGAAAAAACTATTAAGGCCGTCGCATTGCGACGGTCTCAGACTGAAGACAAAAGCCTCTTGTGATTTATGAAGTCACAAGAGACTTTTTTCATTTTCTTTTTGATTTTTGATGTATTTTCAGGTTTTGATATTTAATATTTATGAGCTATATGAGGATTTCATGTCCTTATGTAGG
>JAILFK010000043.1 GCA_024697595.1 Lachnospiraceae bacterium
CTTCTCAACAATTGTCATATGGTATAGATAGGCTATTATCCACCCATGTGTAATCACAGCCTTGTCAAGGCCGCGCTTCTCCTGTAGTTTTTCAAAATGTTTTCTGGTTTCAACTCCAAACAAATGGTTCTCTGCCAATAATCTTGGCTTATCATCAAGCATTTTCTTCACCTTCGTTTCTTCTGTTAGTTTCAAATCAGCCAAAACATATATCTATTCTGCTTATTATAACTGCAGGCAAAATAGATTGTTCACAATTTGTTCTAAGTTGAACTGTTCGGCGTTGAACTATATTTTAACCGATTTCTCATAATCTTCAACCCCTTTTCGCCAGATTTTATAAACATTTAATATTTTTTTACAAATCATTTCCATATCTGTACATATTTCTCACTTTCTTCTAATTGTATAGTTTCTTGAAATAATGTATACTAGCGTGGTAAAAATAGATATATAACGTCATAATACATTTTGTTAGTTGGGAGGTATACTATGAAACACACAAGCAACGATTTAAGGGTTCGTCGAACACTAAAACTAATACGTGATGCTTTTTATGAGATGGTCCTAGAAAATAATTATAATGAAATCTCCATAACAGATTTAGCAGAAAAAGCTACAATAAACAGGAAAACATTTTATCTACACTATTCTTCCTTGGATGATTTAATCCAAGAAATCGAACAAGAAATAGCTGACGAAATATTGGATATAATCAGTGAAGATATAGAAAATCTGGATATCAAAGGATGCATCGGTGCTTTTTACAGATATTTAGACAATTCAAATCGCGTCCAAAAAAAATTATTCTGCGATACCAGTTATCATATCTTTGATGAAGGCGTAATGGACCTTATCTTGGATAGCGATAAGATATCTTCCCTTTTTGATAAAACCGCTCACCCTGAAATTGTCAGAACTTATTCTCTATCTATCACTTACATTTACAGAGATTGGGTGACCGGAGAATCCAATACCAGTTTAGATGAATTGATTGATTATGCCAGCCAACTTGTCACTTATGGATATAGTGGAATTATCCCTCAGAAATAATTCTATTAGAAATTTATTTATCAACATAAAGTAGATTAAATTAAAGGAAGCTTCTCGAGAAGATGTATAAAACATCTCAAAAGAAGCTTCCTTTTTTATCACTAATCGGGGTGACGCGATTCGAACGCGCGACCTCATCGTCCCGAACGATGCGCTCTACCAAACTAAGCCACACCCCGTAAAGCCAACCATTTTATAGAATCTGCTTTACCGCGCCGTATATTCCAGCATCATTTCCTAATGTAGCTAACACAATCGGTGTGTCCTTACATGCATGGAATACTCTTGTTCTAAATGGAACCTGAAGTTTATCAATTAAAATCTGTCCCGCTTTGGACACTCCTCCACCGATTACAATGGCATCTGGATCTACCACATCACAAATCTTGGCAATAGTTCCGCCTAATAAATCACAGACTTTCTCCACTACCGCATCGGCCAATGCATCTCCATCTTTGGCTGCATCAAACACATCCTTGGCAGTTACATATTCACCCAAAGCACGAAGAGAACTTTCCTCCAAAGAATTGGCCATCATTCTTCGAGCCATTCTTGCAATTCCTGTTGCAGAAGCATACTGCTCTATACATCCATAATGTCCACAACCACATGCCTCGATCTCATCTTCATTTACAATGATATGACCAATCTCTCCGCCAGCGCCATTGGCACCTGCAAGAATCTTACCATCTATAATAATTCCGCCGCCGATACCAGTTCCAAGAGTAACCATAAGAATACTATCATATCCCTTGGCAGCACCCATCCAGTTTTCACCAAGAGCTGCCACATTGGCATCATTAGCTGCTTTTACCGGAAGACCTACCAAATCAGATAATTCCTTCTCAACATTTTTTACGCCCCAGCCAAGATTCACAGCCTTGTTGACTATACCTTTACTACTCACAGCTCCAGGAACTCCTAAACCAATTCCCTCAACCATATCTTTTGTCAAGTTTTTTTCAACCATTTTACTGTGAACAGTATTTGCTATATCCTTTAAAATATTACTTCCAGCAAAGGAAGAATCTGTATCTATCTCCCATTTTTCAACAAGCTCTCCATCTGTCTTAAAAAGGCCCATCTTAATAGTTGTCCCACCAATATCTGCTCCAAATCCATATTCTTTCATCGGATTATCCTCCACCAACATTTCTAACTAAATATTTCTATTAAATGCTTTTTCAAACCAAAGGCTATTTTGCCACACTTTTGTTAAAAATTCAACTATCTCATATCTGGAGTCATACCACCTTCTGACAACTCTTCTTCATCTTGAGGTTCTTCCTCTTTGGTTTCTTCCGGTTGTTCATAATCACTAATAGGTTTAACAAAATCTGTATACGGTAAATCCCGATGTATATTTTGCATGTACTGATACCATATCCTGCCAGGGTAGGTTCCGCCGCCCAATCCCTCTACAGTTTTTGGAATATCGTATCCAACCCACACACTGGTTGTGTAATAAGGCGTATATCCAACAAACCATCCATCCTTATTATCATTAGTTGTTCCAGTCTTACCTGCGCATGGCATATTCCCAAGCTTATAACCTCGACCTGTTCCATAATCTATAACCGATTGCAACATGTCTGTCATCTGCCTGCAAGCATTTTCCTGATATATAACCTGCTCCGTCTGATCAGCTTGATACAACACTTCCCCAGAAGCATCTGTTATCTTGGTAACACAGGACGGATTTCTATATCCTCCATTATTAACAATAGTCGCATACCCTTTGGCCATCTCAAGGGCCGATACACCATTGGTAAAACCACCTATGGATGCAGGCAATCTCTTATCACTGCTCTCAAGTTTTACAAATCCCATGTTTTCTAGATATTCAATTCCCACCTGAGGGGTTAATTCGTCAAATATTTTCCATGCAATTGTATTTTTAGAGTAAGCTACAGCATTTCTCAAAGTCATATTTCCCGCATAGGAGCCATCACCGTTTACCGGGCCACCATCAATCGGTTCATCAACCACTACAGTATCCGGAGTATATCCTCTCTCCAAAGCCGGTGTATATACAATCAACGGCTTAATTGAACTTCCAGGTTGTCTAAAGCTTTGATAAGCTCTATTCAATGTCAAGCCCGACATCTCCTGGCTTCGGCCACCAACTATCGCTGTAACCATACCGGTTTTGTTGTCGATGCACACTGCGGAACCTTGTAACTCATACACTCCATCTTCATTCATCTCACCAAATGATGCTAGATTATCGTCAACTGCTTTTTGCAAAGCCTCCTGCTGTCCCGGATTAATCGATGTATATATTCTATATCCGCCGGAAAATAATCTATCATAACATTCAGAATACAAGGCATTGTAATCGCTTTGATATTTTACACGCTGACCTTCATTATCAAATGTGTACTCAAACTCAAAGCCTTCCATTTCCATAAGAGCTCTAGCGGCACAATAATAAGTATAACTTTCCGCGTAATTATTAATTGTTTCCTCGGTATCTTTCTCAAGCACCTTAATATCTTCTGTTATTGCCGTATTATAACTATCCTCAGAGATAATTTTTTCATCCAACATAGTCTTTAAAATACGATTTCTTCTCTCTATGGTGTTGGACGGATTCTTTCTAGGGTTATACAAGGTTGGATTGTTGGGTATAGCGCATAGATAAATCATCTGGGAAAGAGATAAATGACTTATATCTGTCCCGAAATATCCTTCAGCTGCAGCTTGAATACCGTAATAGCCATCACCAAAATATACATTGTTGATATAGAACTCCAATATCTGATCCTTGGTATATTTTTGCTCTAACTCAGCTGCTATGTACATTTCCTCAACTTTTCGCTCCCAAGTCCTCTCATTGGACAAGTATATGGTTCGAGCCAACTGCTGGGTTATTGTACTACCTCCCTGAGTCACCTCACCCTCTTTAACTATGGCGACAACAGCACGCATGATTCCTCTAAAGTCAATTCCTTTGTGCTTGTAAAAACGTTTGTCCTCAGTGGCAACAATAGCTTGTTTTATATAAATCGGAATGTCTTGATCTTCCACATAATACGCATCCTTATCGCCCTTTAAAACCGCCAAAATATTGTCATCAGCATCATAAGCCACGCTGGTCTGCCCTTGCTTGAAAGTATCTTCATTGGATTTAGCTACAAGATGTATGGCCTCTGTTTTCATATCACTAATTTGTGTTGCATATCCACCTGCATAATAATAAGCAATAGCCAATACAACTAGCACGATGAGAATCATCTGAAATTTTAGAAATCCCCAGATTTTTCTGTTCTTTTTCTTCTTACTTCTTTTTTTCATAAAATATTCTCCAAAAATATTATTATTATTGTAAAATAGATAACGGAAAAAAACAATTTTGTTTTATCATTTGTAATGAGAGGTCTATATTATGAAAAAAATTATTATGACAGGCGGCGGAACAGCCGGACATGTCACCCCAAATATCGCTTTATTTCCTGCTCTAAAAGAGGCTGGATACGAAATAACATACATCGGTTCTTACAACGGTATAGAAAAAGATTTAATAGAGGCAGAGGGAATTAAATACTTCGGAATCAACTCAGGTAAATTCAGAAGATATTTTTCATGGAAAAATTTTACAGATCCTTTTAGAGTGCTCCAGGGATATTTTCAGGCGAGAAAAATTATTAGAAAGGAAAAGCCTGACATTGTATTTTCTAAAGGAGGCTTTGTAAGCGTACCTGTGATTCTTGCAGCAAAACACAAAAAAGTGCCTTCTATAATTCATGAATCAGACCTGACTCCTGGCTTGGCTAACAAACTTGCCATCCCATCAGCCAGCAAAGTATGCTGCAACTTTCCTGAGACGCTTAAGCATCTCCCAGAGGACAAGGCTGTACTCACAGGCTCACCTATTCGACAAGAATTGCTTCACGGAGACAAAAAAGCCGCTTATGAATTCTGTGGTTTCAAGAAGGATTTGCCAGTACTTATGGTAATGGGCGGAAGTATAGGTTCCGTCTATATCAACAACGCTATACGAGAGTGCATCGACAGTCTTTTAGAAAAATATCAGATTATCCACCTATGTGGAAAAAACAATTTAGATGAAAGTTTGAATAACAAAGAAGGCTATGCTCAATATGAATATATCAGCGAGAATTTAACAGATTTATTTGCAGCTGCAGATATTGTTGTGGCAAGAGCTGGAGCTAATTCCATATGTGAACTCCTAGCCCTACACAAGCCAAATGTGCTTATTCCACTTTCTAAAAATGCCAGCCGCGGAGATCAGATTTTAAATGCTAATTCCTTTGAGAAGCAAGGTTTTTCTGTGGTTTTGCAGGAGGAGGATGTCACATCTGAATCACTTCAAAAAACTATTGATGAAGTTTATGCCAACAGAGATACATACATTTCTGCAATGAAAAACAGCGGTCAGATGGACGCCATTGGCACCATCCTCGCGCTGATAAATGATCTCACAAAATAAATTATTCTATTATTCTGCCGCCGCCTACCACAACGTCGCCATCATACATAACCACTGCCTGGCCTTTGGTTATGGCCCGCTGCGGTTCGTCAAAGGTAACCCTTATGGTATTGTCATCAAGGGCTACCACCGTGGCAGGTTGTTCTTTCTGAGAGTATCTGATTCTGGCTTTCACTCTCATTTCACCCACAATCTCGGGAACAGAAATTAGATTCACATCCGTGGCAATCAATTCTCTTTTAAATAAATCCTCATTCTTGCCAACAACTACTTGATTGGTCTCTGGTATTATATCCACCACATACAATGGATGGGCTGCAGATATCCCCAATCCATGCCTCTGGCCAATGGTATAATGCACAAATCCCCTATGCTCACCTAATACATTGCCCTCTCGGTCCACAAATTTTCCAGGCTTATATGCCTTATTCATAAAGCGTTCCATAAAGCAGACATAATCCCCATCTGGGACAAAGCAGATATCCTGGCTGTCGCCCTTGTTGGCATTTACAAATCCATGGTCTCCTGCAAATTTTCTTATGTCAGCCTTGGCATATTCTCCCAGTGGGAAAATGGTATGGCTAAGCTGTTCCTGGGTCAACATATAAAGCACATAACTTTGATCTTTAGATGCATCCAATGCTTTTTTTAGTAGATACCTACCACTTTTTTCATCATAGGCCACTCGCACATAGTGCCCGGTAACTATCTTGTCACATTGAAGTTTTGCCATCTCCTCCAATAAATAGTCAAACTTCATATAACGATTGCATTCTATACATGGATTTGGAGTACGTCCCGCCTCATATTCCCTAACAAAAGGTTCTATAACTCTATGAACAAACTCCTTCTCATAATCAAAAACCCTATATTCTATTCCTATTTTATCAGCCACGCTCCTGGCATCTTTGGTATTCTCATTGTCACTGCTTTTATCAAAGCTTCCGTCATATAAACGCATGGTACAACCCACACACTCATACCCTTTATCCACCATAAGCTGTGCCGCAACACTGCTATCTACACCGCCACTCATGGCAATCAATGCCTTCATCTAATCTCTCCGTCCTCTCAATAATTGGGATACCACTGTCTAACCATCTCATCTGGTATTTCGAAATGCTGATAATCCTTGGATTCAGTCCAATCACCACCCCACTCAAATCCATGCTCTGTAAATAATTGATAACATAAATCATCATGGTCTATCTTGTGATCAAAGTCCTTGTCCCTGTCCACGTATGCTGTAGCATTGGCAGGTTCCACGCTTAATTTTCCATCAACATTTTTCACATAAGGGTTATACAAGGTATTGATATCCATGGCTAGGCCCAGACCATGTTTTGAAACAGTCTGTGTATATGAAATATAACGATAGTTAAAGGATGATGAATTATTATCAGCCATAGACCTCTCATCATCAGCATCATATTCATCCACTAGCCTAACCTTTTCTATCTGATAATTTGCCTTGTACAATTCCTTGAATATCTCTAGCAAATCCTGGGCTATGTGAACATTACATATTATCTCGCCCTCTTGTGTCTGTCCCTCAAAGTCCTTATGTAAAATGTGCACATATCTCAAGTCAGCTCTCGGAGTAGTACAGTTCTCTTTAAATGATTTTCCATACATTTTAGAAAACAACTCATCATCAATCTCTTCAATATAAAATTGTGATTCCCAATCTTGTTGCATTGTAACTATACTCTCCCGGTTATTTCCTACCTCTTCGCTAGGAGTATTTATTCTATAATAAACTCCCACACAAATCAATATAGCTATGGACAACAGCAACAATATTTTCATTTTATTATTCATTTAACTGCACCCGCGATTTATAATTAAATACATTATACAGTTAAATAAATATTTTTTCGACCACCTTATATGGACATAATAAGCTGATGTTCCCACAAAACATCTGCAATATCTTTGTCTTTTCGATCAGTATATTCTTCGCCTGTCTCCAAATATTTATTGTAGATAACAGAAATCAGATACCCTGTTTCATCGGCCTCTCTTTGTTGCCCTCTGCGCTTATGTATCTCCATATCCACTCTCATAAGATGTAACAACAGCATACAACCGCCATCATAATTTGCATTTTTCATACCATAATCGCAAAACTCCTTGGCCTTGGTATAACGTTTTAGATGAATCATGCACACCGCAATGTTATTACACATTATTGCCTTGGTCTTATACATTCCCGTCTCTAAACCAGACTGTTCCTGTATAGCACAATAGATTCTCAAATAAATCCTTGCCGCGGTCTCAAAATAATTCTTCCACGCAAAACCGGTGGCAACATTTGATAAAATCCACATCTCTGTCAGATTCATCCGATCCAAATTGAAACCTTTTATAATATCATCTTCTCCTCTACACATACACCAGATTTGATAGGCCTTGGTTTCATAATCATCCACCTTTACGCCACACATCACCTCCCAAACCAAGTATGACATCTTATAAAATTGTAAATCGTTAACATCCTCCTCATTCAATAATTTTTTCATAACCCATAGCTTTTCTTCTAGCTCTAATACATTATGACGTTCTATTGCTCGCATTAATTCAAGTCTCAATACATTGTATCTAAAATCTTCCACCTTCTCGGTAACATCTGCAGTCACTGTCAAAGTTTCTCCTAATCTCTCCAACAGCATACGCAATTTCTTTTTTGATGGCTGCTTCGTGGAATTTTCGATTTTAGACAAATATCCTACTGAGCATATGTTATCCGCCAATTCTTCTTGGGTCAAACCATGCGCTATACGCTTATTACGTATAGTCTCTCCAATAGATATGTACTGCATTTAGCTAACCTCCTCCTAGCCACATTATAAGCCCACATCTATATGGCCACTTTCGCGTATTGAAAAAGGGCATCGCAATCCGCGACGCCCTTAAAATCATTTTGAAAAATCTAAATCTTAGAACTCTGGTTCAATTAAACCGTATGTATTTCCTTTTCTCTTGTAAACTACATTTACCTCTTCTGTCTCAGCATTTAAAAATACAAAGAAATCATGTCCTAATAATTCCATCTGCACACATGCATCTTCAGGATACATTGGCTTAATACCAAATCTCTTAGAACGAATGATCTTGATTTCTTCATCGTCATCATAATCCTTCTCTAAGTACTCCTGAGCGAAGAATCTCTCACCATTTTGCTGCTTTGTAATAATCTTGTTGCGGTACTTCTTCATCTGTCTCTCAATGATCTCTACCACAACTTCAATTGATACATACATATCATTGCTAACTTGTTCTGCACGAATAACGCTACCTTTTACAGGAATTGTCACCTCTATCTTTTGACGTTCTTTCTCGACACTCATTGTAACGTGTGCCTCGGTCTCAGGTGCGAAATATTTTTCTAATTTAGATAGTCTGTCTTCCACTGCCTCCTTAAGTCCTTCTGTTAATTCAATGTTCTTGCCTGTGATCGTAATCTTCATAAATGACCACCCCTTTACACGTGTATTTGATATCTTTAAATATCATGTAAATATTATATCATATTACACATTTCTAACAAGAGATTTTTTCTGAAAAATTTATATAAATTGTCTAAATTGTATATACATTTCCACTTTCGCATTTCGCGAAGAGCACCTCGCAATACGGGATATGTCCCATATGTATCACTCCTTGTTTTTTAAGATTAAAAAAATGGAGGTATAACATTATGAATTTTGGAGAAAGACTAAATCTATTGATTTCTATACGCGGACTTCACAAAGCAGAAATAGCAAAAAACATCAATGTAGCGCCCAACACCTTATCTGGATATCTACAAAACAACAGACACCCAGACTACAGCACACTAAAAAGGTTAGCGCGCTATCTAGGTACCAGCACAGATTACCTATTAGGATTATCATCTCATGAATCAGCCAACCACTCTCAACTATCTGACGACGAGGAAGCTCTGGTGGATATGTATAGATATATGTCTCCTGAGGGCAAGGAAATGTTTATGGATATTGCCAAAATTTCATGGAAACATTATAAAGATCAATCTTGCGATTTAAATAATTTAAGTTAGCTACAAAAATATAAATTTAAATTCAAAATATGTACCCACCTTCTGTACCAGTTTTAAAGGGTAACCCCCATCAACTTATCCCAGTGGGTACATATAAATCATTCGTCAATTTTACTTATTATATTTTCCAAATATTTTTTATACTCTAATACCACTTCATCTGGTCCAATTAATCGGACTGCATCTCCCAGTCCCACTAACCAGCCATAGAATTGAGAACTAACTTCCACTTCAGTTCGAACTATAACCATATCTCCAGCTTCTCTTATGCTGATTTCAGTTCCAAACCTATCAATCATAACGCCAACCATATATTTAGGCGCTTCAATTCGCACAGTTCTTGTAGCTCCAGAGAACATTCCAAAATGCTTCTTTGCGAAGTCAGCTTTGTTAATCCTGTTTCTGGTTTCAATGCCCCCTCTACTTTCATTGGATTCTCTGGCATCTCGTATCTTATCAACTCTATAATGTCGAATGCTTTCTGACTTGTGATCATATGCCACCAGATAATAATACTCATTGTCCCACAACAAAAAATCCGGACTCACATCATAAATCTGCCCTTGGTGTTGATACTCCAACTCCTTCTTCGCATTCCAATTCACATATTTAAAATTCAATCGATGGTTATTATCAATGCAGTTATATATTTCATCGATGGTGTAGTAGATCCCTTCATTTTCCGCCTTCACTCTATCGGACACCACCACCTGACGATGTAAATGTTTTCCCTGATGAACACTTCCTAAAGTCTCAATTTTTTCCACCAACTCTTTGGACTTTTTTTCTGTGATAAATTTTGATGCCAAAACCGCATCCACCAAAAGCTTTAATTCAGGCAACTCAAACTCGCGCCCACCGATATAATATCCTTTGTGATCTGGAGCTTGTAAAATATCCACCCCAAAATCTTGCAAAATAGCTATATCTCTATATATACTTTTTCTCTCGCAACTAATACCAAGATTAGATAATCTCTCCTCTATCTCCTGGCGACTAATAGGATGCTGTTCATCAGAATATTTCTGCAACATATCATATATATACAGCAATTTCATCTTTGAATTTGATTGATTGGCCATACACAAATCCCCTTTTTCTTACTGTCTATAATACTATCATACTTTTTCTTTTATTTCCCCACTTCTGTCATCTATTATTTCCCATCTCATATAACATAATCCTCACATCTCTTGTCATTTAGAAACTCCGGGAGTATAATTAGTTTACAAAGTAAATACATTACCAGAGATTAGAGCAAGGTAGATTCGACGAGGGATTCTCGTCTTGTTTATCTTGCTTTTTTAACCCGGTTATAAAAGAGAAGGGAGCGGTTAAATATGTATGATATAGCCATTATTGGCGCCGGAGTTATTGGAAGTGCCATAGCCAGAGAATTATCTAAATATGAAGCGAAAATCTGCGTGCTAGAAAGGGAGGAAGATGTGTGCTGCGGAACTTCCAAAGCCAACAGCGCCATCATTCACGCTGGATATGACGCAACTCCAGGCACTCTAAAAGCCAAGATGAATGTGGCGGGCAATGCTATGATGGATGAATTATCTAGGGACTTGGACTTTCCTTTTAAACGCTGCGGGTCCCTGGTTGTCAGAACCAAGGATCAAGATATTTCAGGCTTAGAAAAATTATTAGAAAAGGGCAAGGCAAACGGCGTGCCAGACCTTCAAATTTTAGACCGCAATAAGTTAATTCAAATGGAACCAAATCTAGCCGTCGATGTGACAGATGCATTGTATGCACCCACAGGAGCAATCGTATGTCCGTTTCATTTTACAATTGCTCTCGCTGAAAATGCCGCTGACAACGGGGTGGATTTCTTCTTAAATACAGAAGTGAAAAATATTAAAAAAGAAAACTTCGGATATAAGATCACAACCGACTCACAAATATTTGAAACCAAGGCCATTGTAAACGCTGCAGGAGTTTACGCAGATACATTTAACAATATGGTAAGTGACCATAAATTAAATATCACCCCGAGACGCGGTCAATATATACTTCTTGATAAAGATGCCGGAAGTCATGTGAGCCGCACCATTTTCCAACTACCTTCTAAGATGGGCAAAGGTGTGCTGGTAACCCCAACAATTCACGGCAACTTACTTGTGGGACCGACCGCCGAGGATTTAAAGGACAAAGAAGCATTAAACACCACAGCAGAAGGCTTAGATATCTTGGCACCACAGTCAAGTTTATCCGTCAAGAACATCCCCTATAGATCTGTTATCACTTCATTTGCTGGACTTCGCGCCCATGAAGATAGTGGTGATTTTATTCTAGGGGAGGCAGATGACGCAAAGAACTTCTTCAATGCTGCCGGCATTGCATCCCCTGGTTTATCATCTGCTCCAGCTATTGGTAAATATTTAGCCGAAGAAGTTGCTGGCGCCTTAAATCTTAAAAATAATCCTAAGTTTAACGGCAAACGCAAAGGTATATTAAATCCTTCTACCATGTCTGTGGAGGAAAGAAATGCTCTCATAAAACAAAATCCAGCTTACGGCCAGATTATCTGCCGATGCGAATCCATCTCCGAAGGAGAGATTCTCGATGCGATACATCGAACTCTAGGAGCTAGATCTCTAGATGGAATCAAGCGAAGAACTCGGGCTGGAATGGGAAGGTGCCAATCTGGTTTTTGTTCACCAAAGGTAATGGAAATCCTGGAGCGGGAAGTTCCAATGGATATGTTAGATATTGTTAAAAATGGTAAAAATTCCAAGATAGTCTTTGGATACAATAAATTGATAGGAGGATGGGACAATGAACTATGATTTAGTAATTATTGGTGGTGGTCCTGCAGGCCTGGCTGCCGCTGTTGCCGCCAGAGATAATGGAATCCAGTCAATTCTTATCATCGAGAGAGACAAAGAACTTGGAGGCATATTAAATCAATGCATACACAACGGCTTCGGCCTTCATACTTTTAAAGAAGAGCTCACGGGCCCAGAGTACGCCAGCAGATTTATAGACCAGGTAAAGGAAAAAAATATTGAATATAAATTAAATACCATGGTTATGGATATCAGTGAGGATAAAATTGTAACAGCCATGAACAAAACCGATGGCATGTTTATGATAAATGCCCAGGCCATAATTCTAGCCATGGGCTGCAGGGAGAGAAGTCGTGGCGCCCTAAATATTCCAGGCTTTAGGCCAGCCGGAGTTTTCTCCGCAGGAACTGCTCAACGTCTGGTAAATATTGAGGGCTATATGCCAGGTAAAAGAGTAGTAATTCTAGGCTCTGGAGATATTGGACTTATTATGGCCCGCCGAATGACCTTAGAGGGAGCCAAAGTTTTGGCCGTGGCTGAGCTCATGCCTTATTCTGGCGGTTTAAAAAGAAATATCGTGCAATGCTTAGATGACTTTAACATACCACTGTATCTATCCCACACAGTAATTGATATTGAAGGGAAAGAACGAGTTGAGGGAATCACAATTGCCGAAGTTGGCCCTGACAGAAAGCCAATCCCTGGAACTGAAATACACTATGACTGCGACACCCTTCTTCTATCCTGTGGTCTTCTTCCTGAAAATGAATTGTCCAAGGCCGCTGGAGTTGCCATAAACCCTATCACCTCTGGACCGATTGTAAATGATGGGTTAGAGACCAATATTGATGGAATATTTGCCTGTGGAAATGTGCTTCATGTTCATGATTTGGTGGACTTCGTATCTCAGGAAGCTGCCAACGCCGGAAAAAATGCCGCAAGATATATTCAAGGTCAAACTTCAAATGAAACCAAAGAAATTCAAGTGAAAGCCGAAGATGGTGTTCGCTACACAGTCCCATGTACCATAAGACCTGAGGTAATGGATGACAATCTATGTGTAAGATTTAGAGTAGGCCAAGTATTTAAAAATAGCGCAATAGCAGTTTATTTTGACAATGAGTTGATAAGCAAACGGTCAAAGCAAGTAATGGCTCCAGGTGAAATGGAACAAGTTATACTGCTCAAAAAGAAAATAGAAGAATATCCAAATTTATCAGAGATCACAATTAAGATAGAGGAGGCATAGCTATGGAAACAAAACATCTGACATGTATCGGCTGTCCTATGGGATGCCAATTGACTGTAAAAATGAAAAATAAAGAAGTTATTGAAGTCACAGGAAACACATGCAAAAAAGGAGACATCTATGCCCGCAAGGAAGTAACCAACCCAACTCGCATTGTAACTACCTCAGTGCCAGTTAATGGTGGTGACCTTCCTATGGTTTCTTGCAAAACCAAGGAGGACATTCCCAAGGATAAAATCTATGATGTGATCAAATCCTTGGAAAATGTATGCATAGATGCCCCTGTTTCTATAGGTGACATAATCATTTCCAATGTATGCGACACTGGAGTAGATATAGTTGCCACCAAAAATGTTTGTGTTAAATAATTTACTTAAATTTAACTGCTGTACCAAAGGCTAATACCTCCGCAGCACTTTGCATAACAGATGAGGATGTGTATCGCACGCCTACAATGGCGTCGGCTCCCATCTGTTCTGCTTCATCAACCATTCTCTTGGTGGCAATCTGTCTAGCCTCAACAAGCATCTCTGTATAATCCTTGATCTCACCACCTACCAACGTCTTCATTCCAGCCATAAAATCCTTACCAAAATTCTTAGACTGAACTATTGTTCCTTTTACTATCCCAAGAACTTCATAATCCTGTCCCGGAATTGTCTCAATACTTACTAGCTTCATTCATTTCTCCTCCATCAATTTCTTTTAATCTCTGAATTAACGCTACAATCACGCCCACTATTATTGCAACAAAAATCGCCACCGTAAAAATCACGATTCCAATAGGTGTTTCCGGATCTACCATCTCTGCCCAAAACATCACACCTATTAGAAATACAAAGAATATTGCCACCACTGCCGCAGCAATAATTGGTGCTCTCTTGGCCTTTTTTATATCAGTCTTTTCTACATCCATAAATCTAACACCACCTTTTTCCAACTGTTTCATCTCATCTAGGTAGGAGTCAGCTTTTAGATTATCAAAATCCTCGCCTTCAGAAATCATTTTATTGCACATCTCTTTTAGAATATCCAATTCTCTTTTTTCTCTCTCAAAAATTGATATATGTCTGTCAAGACAACTAAGCAGTGACAATTCTTTTGTTTCTATCTTTCGAATTTCTTCTATTGACACATTCAATCTACGAAGCAATTTAATCTTATTTAATAGTTCAACATCTTCTAGAGAATAATCTCTATAACCATTATCCCGATTTCTTTTTGGGCAAATAAGCCCTTGCTCCTCATAAAACCGAATATTCTTTTTTGTGATTCCAACTAACTCTTCCACCTGATTAATTTTCATGTTGTCTCCTCTTTTAAAGATATGGCCTTATCTTTGAGCATAATATAAAGCTTCCACAAGGTGGAAGGTCAATATATTTTTCGAAAAATTTTAAAATATTTACATTTCAATGTCCTTTTTCCACAACTCACCCCAGATTTCGTCGCATAAATTATTACAATAATCTATGGAAAACTCACCATTCTTCTGCTTCACTATGCTCTTTCCAGCCAGCTCCTCTGTATAATCCTGTAACTTATATACCGTCACACCTTTGGCATCATATGTCAAATGACACACAAGAGGTTGCACTCCGTAATCAGCTATATACACCTGGCCGTCATCCCCTCTTTGCAATACCACTTCTGCCATTCCCCCAATAGAGCGATTAACTGCATCAGGTTCCTCGTCACTGGTCCAACTACAGAAATTACCCAGTGAATAATATACTAGCATCTGATGTCCTGTGTTTTCATCAGTAAGCATCTCAATTGGCTCAATAACATGGGGATGAGTTCCAATAACTAAATCAACACCATTTTCCAAAAATATATTAGTCCACTTCTCCTGTTTGCTGTCTATACCCAATTTGTATTCTGTTCCCCAATGAGGGCACACCACTATAAAATCACTAATCTCCTTGGCGCGATTTATATCCGCCACCACTTTTTCTTCATCCAACAAATCCACAGCATAGGGCATGCCTGAAGGCATAACCTCTCCGTTGGTATTATATGTATAATTTAAAATCGCAATTTTAATTCCATCCTGCTCATATACATAAATATTGTCCTGGCTCTCCTGTGAATCATGAATTCCCAAAACTGCCATGTCAGGATAATTATTTCTCCAATACTCAATGCAATTTAACAGTCCTTTTTTCCCTCTGTCTAGGGCATGATTAGTGGCATGTAATATCACATCAAAGCCAGTTTCATCTAAAGCGTCTGCCACCTGATAAGGGGCATTAAATTCCGGATATCCAGTGACTTCAAGATCTGCTCCGCCAATAATAACTTCCTGATTAACAAGAGCAATATCAGCCCCTGAGATATCTCCTTTTACATTGGCAAATAAATTGGTGTAGTCATAAGTGCCATCTCCATTTTCAAAATTTTCATCTATAATGTCATGGAGCAAAACATCTCCCACCATAACCATGGTCACCTGCTCTGGTTCAGGTTCTGCCTCCACGATTTCTCTCTCCTGTGGCACTTGATTTTCCTTGGCAACCACATTTTCTTTGTTGGTATTCTCTATCTCAAAAATCGTAAATGCCATTGTAAATATAAGTAAAAGTGATATTAACACCTGGTATTTTAAATTAGATTTTTTCTCTCTCGCCATCAAAAACTCCCTCAAATTTCTATTTTAAAATATGATATGTTGGCTTTTCTCTGATACCATATACTAATTCCATAGATATAGTGTATCCAATAAGCACCACACACTACTCATTGTAGCATGATACATGTCTATATGCTAGAATAAGCAGAGATATAGTATAAATATTTACTATTTTAGATGTATTAATTTATCTTAAAATTTACATGTAAATGGGGGTTCTCATATGAAAAAACATTTTAAAGAAGCTTTAGAAGATTCACCAATTATTACTGCGGTAAAAAATGAAGAAAGTCTTGAGAAATGCCTGTCTGCAGACAGCAAAATTGTCTTTATCCTATACGGAGATGTGATAACAATCCCAAACATTGTTACAAAAATAAAAGCTACTGGGAAAATGGCCTTTGTTCATATGGATTTAATTCAGGGATTAAGCGCAAAAGAAGCAGCTGTAGATTATATAGCAAAGTTCACTGAGGCTGATGGAATAATCTCCACCAAAGCACCTCTTATTATTCGCGCTAAAGAACTTAATATGTGCACTATAATGAGATTTTTCCTAATTGATTCCATGGCCTTCGCCAACATTGAAAAGCAAATTAAAAATGTAAAACCTGATGTACTAGAAGTCCTACCAGGACCAATGCCGAGCGTCATTGCTAGACTAAAGAAAAAATATAATGCTCCTGTAATAGCGAGCGGACTCATCTCCGAAAAAGAGGAAGTCTACGCTCTACTAAATGCAGGAGCACAATCAATATCCACCACCGACGAAACAGTATGGGGATTATAATATTATATTTTTATTTAGGCGTTTGCCTCAGCCACTTCAGCCTTATCTTTTTTAAATACAATCTTTAAAAGAATTGGTGTGATAAGTGTTGTGACGATAACCATCACAATTATTGGGGCAAACAATTTCTCAGAAATCAATCCCATCTGGCGACCTTTTTCTGCAATAATTAAAGCAACCTCACCTCGAGAAACCATTCCCACACCAGTCTGAATTGATTCCTTCCAGCTAAACTTGCATATCTTGGCACCAAGTCCGCAACCAATCAACTTTGTGAGCACTGCAACTACAGTAAGAACTATTGCAAATATCCAAAGTGGAACTGACATTCCACCTAGTTGCACTTTCAAGCCTACGCTGGCAAAGAATATGCATGAGAAGAATACCGTAGACAAATCATGAACTTTTAAGTCTACATAATCTCTAATCTTGGATCTACACAAGATAACACCTGCAAAGAATGCTCCTGTTATATCTGCTATTCCAAACAATATCTCTGAAATATATGCAAGGAAGAAAGCAAAGGCAAAGGCAAAGATTGCAGCTCTACGCATGTGATCAGCCTTTTTGATTACAATCTCGAATCTCGCCATGAAAAATCCAAGTGCCAAAATGACAAGGGCATAAATTCCAATCTTGCCAAGAACGATTCCCGGGCTTACAGATGGATCTTTCAAACTTGAAACAACTGCTAATACAATCATTCCCAAAATATCATCTATAATGGCTGCACCTAAAATCGTGGTTCCCACTTTTCCTTTTAGGCACCCCATCTCTCTTAGGGTCTCAACCGTAATACTTACCGAGGTCGCCGTAAGCACAACTCCGACAAATATACACTGAATCATAGTTTCATAATCTGATATATTTTCCTTAAAATATAAAGCATAAGCTGCAGCTCCACCTACAAGAGGAACAAGTACTCCAATGACAGCTGTGATAAATGAAGCAACAATATTTTGCTTCATCTCCTTTAAGTCTGTCTCAAGACCTGCGGAATACATGAGGAAAATAACACCAACCTCAGCAGATAACTCAATAAATTTACCGTTATCACCCTGCATATTTACAATGTTTAAAAATGATGGTCCTAAGATTACACCTGCTAAAAGTGCACCTACCACCTCCGGTAAATTAATCTTTTTACACACGATACCTAATAATTTTGTGTTAAACAAAATAAGCGCAATCCACAATAAGAAATTATAGTTCATAATTAAGTCCCCTTCTTTCTTTTTATATAAGTCGCGTTTGACTGTATCTCATCTTACTCTTGTAAAATCAACAATTCAAGAGGTGTAATCACGATTTGTTACATTTTTAAAAGCTTCCAAAACAAATCTATTTTTTGTTGTGATTTTATACTATTTTCAAAAATTATTTCGCCTTTTTTTGTGGTATTTTCAATTAATAAACCTTGTTCACCTAGTCTTCTTTTTATTTCTTTTGCTGTGCCGTAACCACCATCAAATATTTCTACTTCGTCACCTAACACTTCTCTGACAACTTTTGCCACGAATGGATAATGAGTACAGCCCAATACCACCGCATCTAATTTGCCCACATATTGATACAATAGATCTCGCATAAAACCCTTTAGCTCTGGACTATCAACATTTCCCACTTCCACAAAATCCATAAGTCCAGGACAGGCAAGAGGAATGACATTTGCCTCCCCGCCATATGTCTCAATAAGATGTTTTAATTTTTCCTGATGAATGGTCATAGGTGTGGCCATAACCAATATGTTTCCATGGGGATAGGCCTCCACAGCCGGTTTTACCGCTGGTTCAATCCCCACTATTGGAAGTTCGGGATACATCTCTCTCAATCTTCTAACAGCTGCACTGGTAGCGGTATTACAAGCAATTACAACACCCTTGCAACCCTTTGCCATAAATTCCTCCACATGGCTTATTGTCATCCTACGAACTTCATCTATACTCTTGGTGCCGTACGGTGCATTGGCAGAATCGCCGAAATAATACATGTCCTCTGCCGGCATCAACTTCACCATCTCACGCAACACACTAACGCCACCTAAACCCGAATCAAAAATTGCTATAGGCGCATCTTTATCATTTACTACTTTTATATTTTTCATTTTTCCTCCAGCCTAATTCTCTCTAATTAGACCTGCTTTTCTTTTCTATTCTTTTTATTATATTTTTTTCATTTTACCACCAGCATTTTTCAAGGGCAATAATTTACTAGACTAAATTGTTTCTTGCATATAAAATATATTAGATATATTTAATATTTTACGGGGAGATTTATATGTTTAATAACAATTCATTTTCTAATAAATCAAATAAAAAAACCTGTCGCAACTGCGGCAGGTATCTTGCTCGAAGCAATCAGGGTGACCTATGTCCTGAATGCTCAGATGAAGAAATTTATGCTGAAGTAAAAGAATATATTTTACACAACAATGTGACTGAATTGCAGGTAGCCGAAAAATTTAACATCCCTCTAAAACAAGTTAAGTCTTGGGTTAAAGATGGCAGGATCGACTATCGCAAACATCACTAAACTCTAAAACTTAAAGACAATTCCCACTACCGCCGCAATGACTATGTACCATATAGGATGAATATCTATCTTTCTCATTGCCACAAACAGTATAATCGCAAGAATTATATGTCTTATATCAAATAAATCTAACAACACTCCTGTCTGCTCATAAAGCTCAGTTCTCAATATTGCCGCTCTAGCAACAGACACTGTAGCAACACAGACCAAAGCCAATGAAGCAGGTCTAAGCCCAGACATCACAGCTTCCACAATTGGTGAATCCTTGAATTTTCTAAGAAAATGCGCAACTATAGCTATCACTATTATAGACGGAGACACAAGGCCCAATGTGGCAACAATACCTCCAGGAAGGCCTCCAACCATATTTCCCACATAAGTAGCCATGTTGACTCCCATAGGTCCTGGTGTAGACTCAGAAACCGCTATCATGTTGGTGATATCCGCCGTGGATAACCAGTCGGGATATTTAACCTGTAGCTCATATATAAATGGCAATGTCGCCAATCCTCCGCCGATACTAAAAAGTCCTATTTTAAAATATTCGAAAAAGAGTTTTATAAAAATCATTTACTCATCCTCCTTTTCTACATTTTCTTCCTTCTCATTTTGATCAGTATCTCTCACTTCATCCCTGGATTTAAAAGCGTTTTTATTGCTGATTTTTGTATAAATCAACCCAAACACCCCTGACAATAAGATAAGCCAAGCCGCAGGCACTTTTACGATTGCAGACAAAACAAATACGGTCAAGCATATAATAAGTCCCATGACATTTACCACTGACTTTTTCCCAAGTTTTAAAACAGCATTTACCACAAGGGCAAATACTGCCACAGTAATTCCTGCCAGGGCATGTTGAACGACTTCATACTGAGCAAAATTCTGTATAAACAGTGCAATAATTGTGATTATGACCCAACTTGGAAATATAACACCTATTGTTGCCACAAATCCGCCGAGAGGTCCAGCTATCTTTCCACCCACAAAGGTGGCAGTATTTACTGCTATGACGCCAGGAGTACACTGTCCTATTGCAAAATAATCCATTACTTCCTCCTCGGTAGCCCATTTTTTCTTGTCCACACATTCCCTTGTGATCATTGGAAGCATGGCATAACCGCCACCAAAGGTAAACCCGCCTATTCTCGCAAAAGTTAAAAATAAATCTAAATATTTATTCATGCTAATACTCCTACTCATTCATATTTTTATAAGATAATAGCCATATCTATAGTTATCCTTGTAAATAAAAAATGAGACGTAAATCTACGCCTCCTTCTCCTGCCAGCCATCATTTTGTCGATAGACTAATGCAATATATCTTTTATAAATAATAAAAGCGGGTGATGGGAATCGAACCCACGTATTCAGCTTGGAAGGCTGATGTTCTACCATTGAACTACACCCGCATATGCCCAGTTCCGGAATCGAACCAGAGACACGAGGATTTTCAGTCCTCTGCTCTACCAACTGAGCTAACTGGGCCCACTGTAATTGCCTCACAGCAAGTATCATTTTACAAAAAGGCCCAGTCCATGTCAAGTATAATAATCTCTTTTTTATCAACACTTATGTCCACAACCAAAAATAATTTAAAAATTATCTTTTCAGCGCTCTACTCTCATGACAGGTAAAGTATATTATCTGTCTTTCCTGTGAAATCTCCTTTAGTAGATTAAGTGCTCTCTCAATTTTTTCTTTATCAAAATTGGTAAATGGGTCATCTAAAATAATCATAGGCTTTTCCTTGTCATATAACACATCCACCAATGCAAATCTGGCGCAAAGTGCAACTAAATCCTGATATCCTCGACTTAGATAATCCTTATTATGGCTGCCTCCATCCACAATCACCTTCACCTCTAAGTCCATACTTATCTCATAAGAAATGTTCTTAGACATTTTCTTGTAATCCTTGTCTAGCATTTCTAAATAACGATCCATTCCCTCTCGTAGAGGTTGCATATATTCTGCCAAAAAGTTTTCTTTCGCAAGTTTCAAATATTTCTCTGTTTCATTGTACAGACCAACCCGTCGATCAGCCTCCGCCTTTTTCTCTTCCAAAACTTCTAATCGATTTTCAGCATCATCAATTTCATCCAATGTCCGTAACAATTCAGTCCTGGCATCTATATCCTGATTAAGGGCTTTTACTATTTCCTTTAACTGCTCCTCCACCTGGCTTTGCTTTTCTTGAAGCTGTTCAACCGTTTCTTCGTTTTCTATATCTTCAGACTCATCAACAAACTTCTTTAGCTTTTCCTCCAAGTCTTCTATTTCCTGCTGTAATTTATTAGCACTGTCAATATTGGTTGTGATCACACCCAACTTATCCACGCTAGAAGCGGTTTCATCAAGAGGAAACCTTGCGAAATAAGAATCTAATAAACGCTTCTGCTCTTCTCTCTTTGTCTTGATTTTATCCAACTGCTCTTTGTCATCTAAATATGCTCTATAATCTTTGATATCTGCAGAAATCTTTTCAATTAAATCTGCCGCGCCGCCCTCATGATAGAGATCAACTTCATACACTGCTGCATATTTTTCCAACTTAGTATACAGATGAATCTGTAACTCAGACATTTTTTCAATAGCTTCTGTGGACTTAGAAACAGCAGCCCTCTCCTCGTCTAAGAGATGTCGATATTTCTCCAAGCTCACTCGAATATCATATATCATCTGTTGAGTTGACTTTCCTGGTGCAAACCTAAAGTTGGACAAAAAATCATTACAAATCCGACGTAACTCTTCCTGCTGTTGTTTATATTTTTCTAAAGCCTCACGAGCCTCCTCGAGACGTCCTTCGATATCATTTTTTGTATCCTTATGGAAACTTGTATTTTTCACCAATTGCATTATGGCCGCAACGATACATCCCACCGATGCCGCGAAAGCCACCACCTGTAAAATGGTATTAGTGGCACCTGGTTCACTCCAAAATGCAACAGCCAAACCTCCTAGTGTAAAAGCAACACCCAATACAATCAGCAAAAATACCGTTCCAATAGATGTGGACTCTTTCGCCTTTGTATCAGCAGCCTCTTTTTTGGCCTTTATATTTCTATATACCTCATCATGCTCAAGGATTCTACCCTCCAAGGAAGTAAGTTTTGTAACCACTTGCTCCATGGATTCAAGCTCTTCTTCTGTAGGCTCCTTCTTTGAAAACAAAAACTTGTATTCCATCAACTGATGACTTGTATCCTCAGATAATTTTGCATTCTCCCCCTGAAGTGTCAAAGTCTGAATTTCTATTGCTTCCTGTCTCCAACTCTCAATTGTATCTGCATCTGGAATTCCATCCTCAAACAATCTATTCCACTTGTCTACAAATGATGCCACCGGCATAGTTATGGCCAAATCCTTCTCACTTCTCTTACAGATATCGTACTGACGCTCTATCTCCTGGATTTGAGCATGCTCTTCTAACGTCGGCATACCCTTGGCAAAAAAATCATCCAACTCCTCCATGGCCTCCTGCTTTTCTGCAAGATATTCCTTCTGCTGTTTGTATGCACCCATCTGCTGCTCACGCTTACTTTGCTCTGCAATCTTTTCAGATAAGTCTCTTTTTTCTGCCTCAATCCAATTTTGCTTTAATATATCATCTTTTATCTTCAGTTCTATTTTCTCATGGCCATCTAAAGTTGCCGCCTTTATCTCAATTTTAGATTGACACTCAGTAATTTCATCTTTTATAACATTTAACAAACCATTGTTCGTAGAACCTTTTCTGGTGTATTTCTTCTTCGCTTCCTCAACTCTATCCAAAGCCGCGTCAAAATTGTTAATATCGTCCTTTACGCTGGCAATATTTCCCATCTTGGCATTCAAAGAATCTGTCATCTCTGTATGTAGCGCTGCCTCAGGAATAAAAATACTCTTTTCAAAGGACTCTCGATCAACCTGAAAAATCTCTTCCCCGAGATTCTCAGAAAAAGCATCACTTTTTAATCCTGTATTAACATCGTAAAGGGCAAATGTATCATCTGTATCCTTATCGCCAAAAATTCTCTCAATACGATACTTTTTGTCGGATAATTCAAACACAAGATTGCCACCATACACAGTATTATTCCATGGTTTATAATGGCGTCTCTCGTTCAAAGTCTTGTAAGCCCTAGAATATTCCATGCCAAAAAACATGGCCTTCAAAAAAGCCGCAAAAGTAGTCTTTCCCCAACCATTATTTTCCATAATAATCTGGAAATCATCTGTAAAGTCATAATCAAAATTTTCAATTTTACCGAAACCTGTAATGTGGCAAGAAATTAATCTCATTCTTCTAAATCCTCTCCCAGTATTGCCTTCATACCAATCTCAATAATAGCTCCCCTTCGCTCCTCGGACATATCCTCTGTCTCAAGAAGTCTTACAAATTCTCCCTTGAGAGATTTGTCATTTTTAAACTTCTCATAATCAATAACCAAAGAAGTCTTATCATACATTTTTACAAAGAAAAAATCTTTGTTTAATTTTTTCTTCAACCTTGTAGTGCTAACCTCACCGTTCATTTTAACTTTTCCCACATAGGTAATCTTTATCAAATCATCCTCTGAAATTTCAGCCACAGCCTCATTGGTTTTTTCAACCATATCTGAAAATTTCATCTCTGGATCAATCTCTACTTTTATGTCATGTAACTGCCTTTTTGCAATGGAAATAAACTCAGTAGAGAGTCGGCCATCCTCAACATTTAACACAACAAATCCCTTTTCGCCGCACTCGTCAAAGCCTCTTCCCTCCAAGCAACCACTATAACAATATCGGCCCCTGTCATCCAATCTATCTTCTTTATATTCATGAATATGTCCCAAGGCCAGATAATCTATATATTTATTACGCAGAAGGGAAAGATTTACAATCTCTGTCTTGTCATTGCCTTGATAATCTGACTCTTGTCCATGTAGCACAACGATATTAAATCGTTCCTGATCCAACACAAGATTCATACCTAAAGTCTGGCTATTGTCCTTGGTCAGTTCCATACCTGACACCACGACCTCACCAAAATCATAGGATGTCCATCCCTCATCTCCAAATAATTTCACATTGGTTAGGTTCTCCTGCTCGGTCAACTCATCTACGAAATTACATTTATCATGATTTCCCTTTAAATAGCAAAACTCTATCTCCGGATGCTCTCGCATCTGATCTAAAACTCTATTTTTCGCACTTTTACGCACATTTGGTTTGTCAAACATATCACCAGCTATGATGATTACCTTCACTTCATTTTTCACAGCATAGCTCACCATAGTCTCAAAGGTTTCTAAAAGCTCTTCCCTTCTAAGACCTGCAGCATCTCTATCCAAATTACTTTCCATCTTCGAATCAAGATGTAAATCGGCGCAATGAATTATCTTCATACAATCTTCCTATCTTATATTATTTATCCTGTCTAAAAGCTATTCCTGTATATGGCCCTAGCTTAACATGCATTTGACCATTTTCCACAGGGGTCTTTATTGTCATAATAGAATGGCCTTTTTCATTTGTCATAAACGCCTGCAACATATAGCCATCTCGCACCTCGGCAATATATACCGGGACATCTATTTCTATTTCATGGGCAAACGTATTGATGGCAATCACCACAGATTCAATCTCGTTAAATCTACCATAGCTTACAAATCCCATTCCACTCTTTAAAAATGTGAAAGATCCTCGTCTCATGGCCGAACTAATCTTGTGAGCCATAATCGCATCTCTATAATAATCTATCAACGTGAAATCTCTTGTATCCCACGGATATGTTCTTCTATTATCTGGATCTGTAAATCCACAAACTCCTGCCTCGTCTCCATAATAAATTGTAGGCGCTCCCGGCCAAGAAACCTGCATCAAAATTGCCAACTTAAATACGGCAATGTTAATGCCTTCTGAAGCTGCTGCAGTACCAAGATCTGAAGCTCTTCCCACCTTGTGATTAGTTCTTGTCAAAAACCTTGAATGATCGTGATTTGACAACTCATTCATAGCCGTGTACAGGGATTGGGCCGGCAGTTTTGTCATAAAATGGCGCATAGTCATCTCAAATCGAGCTCCATCTCCCTCAGCTGAGGGATCACATTTATCACTATGTTTTTCCATACCTGTGAAGAAATATGATACAGGCTCCATAAACGCATCATAGTTCATTACAGTATCCCACTGATCACCCTGTAACCAGGAGGACGCATCTCCGTAGTGTTCTGCCAAAATAATGGCATTGGGATTGGCAGATTTTACAGCTCGTCTAAAATCTTTCCAAAATTGGTGATTAAAATCTTCGCTATGACCTAAATCTGCTGCCACGTCCAATCTCCATCCATCACAATTATAAGGTGGAGATACCCATTTCTTTCCAATCTCTAATATATAATTATAAAGATCACTGGAACCTTCGTAATTTAATTTTGGTAAAGTGTCATGCCCCCACCAACCATCATAGGAATTATTGTGTGGCCATGCTCCTTCTGATTCATCATTAAACCTGAAAAAGTCGTGATATGGACTATCTTTTTGCTGATAAGCCCCTGGCTCAAAGCCTTCTCTGTCCTTATATATCCCTTCTCTGTCCAGCCATTTATTAAAAGAGCCGCAATGATTAAACACACCGTCTAGGATCACTTTAATTCCCATGTGATGTGCTTCCTCCACAAATTTTGCAAAGAACTCATCTGACGCATTTAAATTCGCCCAATTTGTCACCTTGTTTATATATTTTGAAGCATGTGTATTATCTGTATCACCAGAATTTAAATCTTCACCTGCATGTTCAACCACCTTGGCCAAATGCGGATCTATATGGTCATAATCTGCTATATCATACTTGTGGCTTGAAGGCGAGACAAATATTGGATTAAAATAAATAGCCTCCACTCCCAGTCCTTTTATATATCGCAAATTATCCATTACTCCTTGCAAATCCCCGCCGTAAAACTCAGCAACGCCAAAATCTGCAGGAGGTTTATTCCAGTCCTCAACATGGGTAGCCATGGTCTTTATATAATAATATTCATTATTTTCAACATCATTACCCTGGTCCCCTTGAGCAAATCTATCCACCATTATTTGATACATCACTGCACCCTGTGCCCAATCCGGCATATCAAAATCTGGTATTAATCTAAACTCATATTCCGGTCTATAGTAATCTGAAACTCCAAAAGCATCATAATATACATATTCACCATCTCCATCTAATTCGAAATGGTATGTGAGCATTTTATTGGATATATGCATGCTGGCTTCGTAGTATGTAAATCTCTCGCCTACATATGACACGCGCATTTCCTTGGCAATTCCCATCTCGTTGGCCACCAACTTAATTGTGGGTTCATCCAATCTATCTACTCTTAATTTGATTTTTACCTTCGAATTTGAGGTCACCTCTGCGGGCCATATAAATTGCTTTGTGCAATCTGAAAAAATAGCCTCTCTATTCATATTCCACCTCGGATTTTTCTTTTGAAACTCCATCCCCTTGGAGCTGATATTAAAATATCTATATAAAGTAAAAAAGACAGCTACCGAACGCTGTCTTTTTAGGAGAAGGTTTTTTTACTATGGGGTTAGTAAAAATTTATATAATGTATTGGGGGGTTTTTACGATATTTATTATATCCCCCGTCCATTGAGAAGTGTTCACAAACTCACCAATTTCTAACCCCAGTTTTTGTGCAATATGCACAAATTATATACCTTCTACCACAACAGCACCATTTTCTGGCTGCTCAAATACCTGGTTGCCAAAGAGTTCTTCAAATTCTGCACGATTGATTTTTTCTTTTTCAAGAAGCAACTTTGCGCAGGCATGAAGCACATCCTCATGCTCCTTAATAATATCTGTCGCCTTCTTATAGCATTCCTCGATAATTCGTTTTACCTCACCATCGATCTCTGCTGTAACTTTCTCACCATAAGCTTTTGTTCTGGCCATATCGCGACCAATAAACACTTCATTATCATCATTGTCGTAATTAATTGGTCCAACAAGTTCAGAGAATCCATATTTTACAACCATATCTCTAGCTGTTGCTGTTGCTTTCTTTATATCTGAAGAAGCACCGGTTGTAATATCATCAAAGATTATCTCCTCGGCAACACGTCCCCCGAGGGAAACTATAATATCCTCTAACATCTTGCCCTTGGTATTAAACATATCATCTCGTTCAGGAAGTGGCATAGTATATCCTGCCGCCCCTAATCCAGTTGGAATAATTGACACTGAATAAACAGGTCCAACATCTGGAAGTACGTGGAAAAGTATTGCATGTCCAGCCTCATGATAAGCTGTAATCTTCTTTTCCTTCTCTGAAATGATTTTGCTCTTCTTCTCTGTTCCAATGCCAACCTTTACAAAGGCTTGCTTGATATCTTCCTGACGAATATATCCATTATTTTCCTTGGCAGCATAAATAGCAGCCTCGTTTAATAAATTCTCTAAATCAGCTCCAGTAAATCCTGCAGTTGTCTGAGCTATCTGCTTTAAATCTACATCCTCTGCCAGAGGCTTGTTCTTGGCATGAACCTTTAGTATATCCTCACGACCTCTAACATCTGGTCTTCCAACAACAACCTTTCTGTCAAATCGCCCTGGTCGAAGAATAGCTGGATCAAGAATATCAACACGGTTGGTTGCAGCCATTACAATAATACCTTCATTTACTCCAAAGCCATCCATCTCAACGAGCATCTGGTTTAAAGTCTGCTCTCTCTCATCATGTCCACCACCCATTCCGGTACCACGACGACGAGCAACTGCATCTATCTCGTCAATGAAGATGATACAAGGGGCATTCTTCTTGGCCTCCTCAAACATATCACGGACTCTTGATGCACCTACACCTACAAACATCTCAACAAAATCAGAACCTGAAATTGAGAAAAATGGAACTCCTGCCTCACCAGCTACCGCCTTGGCAAGCAAGGTCTTACCTGTTCCAGGAGGCCCCTCAAGCAACATTCCCTTTGGAATTCTAGCTCCAAGAGTTGTATATTTTTCAGGATCTTTTAAGAAGTCCACCACTTCTGCCAGCTCTTCCTTTTCCTCAATTAGACCTGCCACCTTGGAAAAGTCTACATTTATCTTGTCACTTGATATCATTGTGGCACGACTCTTGCCAAAGTTCATCATCTTGGAGTTGGCACCGCCGCCACCGCCGGCACGTCCACTCATCAGCATCATGAACAATATAAATACAACAGCTACCACCAATATCATAGGCAATAGATTTTGCATCCAACTATCCTGAGGCACATCATTTAACATATATGAGACTTTATACTCGCTCAAAATGCTTTCGGCTTTTGTCACATCTGAGACATATATTTTATATACATCTCCCGCCTTTAAAGTTACATTAACTGTTCCGGTTGGCACCTGCTGATTCTGATCGATAACAGCATTTGCCACCTTATCATTTTTCACATCCGCCACAAACTGTTCCATTGTCTTATTTGAAACACTAGTAGATGCCGAAGTGTACCAGATTCCTACAATCAGCACCATAAGGGCAATATACATAAAAAAGCCAAATCTATTTCTCTTCAAAAGTTACCTCCTACTTTGCATTTAAGCACATAACATTTAGCATATCAAAACACTATAATTCTACCACTCCAATATATGGTAAATTGCGATATTTCTGGTCATAATCCAAACCGTAACCCACAACAAACTTATCCTCAATTTCAAAGCCAGTGTAGTCAACATCCACATGAACCTCTCTGCGGGAAGGCTTGTCAAGCATTGTACAGAGTTTCACGCTCTTTGCATTTCTATCTTTGAATACATCTAATAAATAATGAAGAGTATTACCGCTATCAATAATATCCTCCACAATAAGTACATTTTTTCCTTCCACAGGAATCTCCACATCGGACTTAATCTGAACATTTCCTGATGATACGGTTCCTGAACCATAACTAGAAGTTGTCATAAAATCAATTGTCACTGGAACTGTAATTCTCTTGGCCAATTCGCAAGCAAAAAATGCCGCTCCTCTCAATATACAGATGACATAGACTTCCTCGCCCTCGTAATCCTTGCTTATTCTCTCACCCATATCAGCAATCTTTTTTGTCAATTCCTCCTCAGAAATCATCACGCTGATTTTCTCACTCATTTATCGTTTCCTCCATTGCATGTATTTCTA
This sequence comes from Lachnospiraceae bacterium, assembly GCA_024697595.1. Classification (GTDB taxonomy): domain Bacteria; phylum Bacillota; class Clostridia; order Lachnospirales; family Lachnospiraceae; genus JAILFK01. The sequence continues at coordinate 29,710 of JAILFK010000043.1, forward strand.
ATACCCTCTTGGTATTTTCGTCCATTTTGTATTTCTCACTAATCCTATAACCAACGGCCCATATTATGTGATTTCCCTCGCATACAAGAGAAATGTTCTGGCGTTTTTCCTGAGAAATCTTCTCATTTTTGCAATATTTTGCAAAGCTTTGTGTTCCGCCTTCTTTGAGCACTTGAATATAGTCTCCCGGCATAGTGTTTCTGATGGAAATACTATCTTTAATCTTATCATAATCAAGCCATTTAGTATAGCGCAATGTAGGTATGTCCGCGCTAAATGGTCCATTAATAATCTTTAACTCATAGGACTTTCCTCCATGTTTTACACGCAGATAACCATCTCGCTCGATATCAGTTTTTAAAACAACGGTCTCCTGTTTCTCCTCCATATTATTGGTCCTTGCCATCTCACTCTTTTTTTGAATTTTCAAGCCCTTATACGTTCTTGTAACAACATAATCCTCCGGAAGATCGATTCTCTTGCCCGCCTGCTTGTCAATGAGCCCTGCCATATCGTACAGATGCTTCGCCGATACGTCCTTGGCATGGAAAATGTATTTGCTAATCCACAAATGCAATATCTCTCTCTGCAAAAATGCCGGCTGTTTAGATATCTCCACAACAGATATCTCATCTTCCTCTAACCCATCCACATAGGTGTCCTCTGCCAATATATCCTCCGCTTGTTTGCTTATATACTTAGACATCTCACCTAACAATTCCGCAGAAGCATTAATGTGCTCCACCGCCCTTGGATTAATCTGATTTAAAACCGGAATGACATTTAGTCTAATATTATTTCTATCATAAGAATCATCTAAATTTGTACTGTCAGTCCTATAATGAACATTTAAACCGGATAAATATTTCTCAATATCATCTCGGGTCATGCCAAGCATAGGGCGAATAATATTTCCCCTCTTTTTAGGAATACCTCTCATCCCATCAATCCCTGTACCTCTTGTCATGTTAAATATTATGGTTTCAACATTGTCATTGCCGTGATGAGCAAGCGCAATATATACTCGGCCACCTGCTACTTCGCGCCATTTGTCCGCCTCCTGTCGAATCAACTCATATCTGGCATCTCTAGCTTTTTCCTCAAGAGATAAATGAGTTGCCTGATTCTGGCGAATCATAGCCCCTGCACTGCGACATACAAGAGGCACTCCAAGTTTTTCACATAGACGAATGACATAATCCTGATCTCTTAGACTTTCGCCGCCTCTAAGTCCATGCTCCACATGAATGGCTTGCAATTCCACATCTAATTCCTTCTTAATAGCCGCCAAGGTAATTATCAAAGCTACAGAATCAGCGCCACCAGACACTCCCACCAAAATCTTGTCGCCATCTTTATGTTTTATTAACTTTTGAATATCATTTTTTACTTTTTCTTGAAATTCCAATGTATTCATATCTCAACGGCCTCCATATACGCCTCTTATATCAAACAAGCCCTCCAAGCGTATGCATATTGACGCATCCGTTCAAAGGGCCTTAAAATCTTTTTACTTTTTTTCTCTAAATATTATCTCATTTTCATGTACTAATCCCAACTTTTCCTGGGCCGTACTCTCAACATACTCAGGAGTATTTATATATCCTTCATATTCCATCAGCTCTGCCTTTTTCTCTTCCTGTTCTTGAACCTGCTGATTCAACGCCTCAATCTGCTGAACATATTGCTGATCTTTCTGATACAGTCTAAACATCTGTACAGACAAAACCATCATTAAAAATAGAGCCATACATATAATTGAAGTCCTACCTGTATTACTTCTTTTCTTTTTTCCTTGAATTACTTCTCTTTTCATATACACACCAACCTAAAGAAATTCATATTATATTCACTTTTATAAAAACTATTGTAGCATACATACAATATCACTTAAAGTTTTTATCGGATATTTTTTGAAAAATTTTAACCTATAAATACTTAAATAAATCCTTGGCCTCTTCTTTTTTTGTGGTATCCTGCAAATCCAAGACCTCCACCCTAACTGGTTTATTACCAAAAGAAATCTCTATAACATCTCCCACTTTCACCTTAGTAGAAGCTTTTGCCGGTTTATCATTTACCAGAACTCTACCAGCATCACAAGCCTCATTGGCCACTGTGCGCCTCTTTATCAATCTTGAAACTTTTAAAAATTTATCTAATCTCATACCTACCTCAACAAACAAAAAGAGCCCAAGATATCTTGAGCCCTTTGTCTAACCAATTCTATACATTAAAAATTAGTTTAAAGAATCCTTTAAAGCCTTACCAGCCTTGAACTTAGGAGCCTTTGAAGCTGGGATCTTCATCTCAGCACCTGTCTGTGGATTTCTACCTGTACGTGCAGCTCTCTGTGAAACTTCAAATGTACCAAATCCTACTAACTGAATCTTCTCACCTTTCTTAAGTTCCTCAGCAACAACCTCTGTGAATGCCTTCAAAGAAGCCTCTGCCTCCTTCTTTGTTAATCCAGCCTTGTCAGCCATAGCTGCAACTAATTCTGTCTTGTTCATTCTAATATCCTCCTCTAAGGTTTTAATATATTATCATGAGGTTTCTCCCCAAAAATAACTACAAAAATATTTATACTTGTTTTATAAGGTCTTGTCAAGAAAAACCCCCATAAAACCTAGATTTTAAAGGCTTTTCGCCAATTTTCACAAACTTACACTCAAAATTTGTATAAAATCGCACCTAGACATTTTTGTTCTAATTGGTCATTGTTGACAACATATCTCGAATTGTAGTCAAATACTCAAGTTCAGCATCTTTGGATTCATCAGATTTTGAACCGGTACTTTGAGTACTTCCCGAAGATGATGTAGTGCTTGAAGAACTAGAAGTACCACTGGTTCCACTGCTTGAACTTTGAGTCGATTCACTGGCCTGACTTCCACTGGCACTTCCTCCAGTGGTGGCTGCAGATTCCTCTTGTTCATCCTCCAAATCAAGTGAAATTGTAGCACTTGCAGAATTGACCACCAAAGTTTTCGTCCAACTATCGTAGCCCTCTGCTTTCACAGTCAATTTATGCTTTCCATATTTTACATCCATCTCCTGGCCTACAGCCACCTGTTTGTCATCCAGATATACACTGACTCCAGCAACTTCGGACTCAAACTTCAATTCACATATCTTTGGTCCTTCGCCCTTTAATGCGCCTAGATCAACCTCTGTCACTTGACCTCTTGTTACAGTATACTCAGCCGTTCCGCCATATCCATTGTTGGCCACTGTCACCTTATATGTTCCCTCTGGAACTTCAATGGACATATCTCCTGTAATATTTGCCGCAATTCCATTTCCAATAAATATTAAGCTGTTTACAAAATCACCAGTATTTTTCAACTGAATATATCCATGGCCTGTTGTGACTATCACAGATATTATTTTGTTATCCATACCTATCACTCGCAAAATGTCATCACTGCTTATGTCGTTTAATGTAATCTCCTCGCCATCCAAAAAGATTTTGGTGGACTCTTTAATCTGATACGCATTCTTTCCTATGGAAAAAGAATTCTTCTCCGCCTCAATCAAAAAATTGTCCACATTGTCATAATCCCACACTGCATCTGATATCTGGACAGATGACAACACTGAGGTGCCCGTCAATTCTCCCGTCTCAACCACCATACCCTTGGTGAAGTTGACTATAGACGTACTATCTCCATATTTGTTCTTAAACTTTGTGGACAAATTGTAACGATAGCGCACCACATAGCTTGGATTATCCAAAGACATCAATTCAATAGTAGAGTTCTCCATATCCAAATCCAAAATCTCATACAATTTCGAATCCTCGTCGCCTTCCTCGCCGGACTCTGTCTTGGGTTTTGAAGGAGCTCTATATGTAAAAGGTTCATTTTTCTTCTCGGCACATCCAGCAAATGACAATAACATCACAGCAATTACTCCGAATACCACCGACATCAGTTTTATTTTTCTCATACCTAAATCTCTCCCAGCAACTGCTTTGCTCTAATGATCAAATAATCTCTATCATTTAACTCAGGGTCATCCACTATCTCCTCAAAAAGTCTATCCAAGACCTCTCCTATAATTTTCCCCTGAGGCGCTCCCAAATCCATAATATCTCTACCATTTACCATCATATCCTTTTTAGATATGCACTGATTTTGTTCTATTATATTATGGTAAATGTTTTCAAAATCATCTATCTCCCGGAGTTTTTCTTCCCTGTTCCAGGTGCTCTGAGCCAAGGTATCCGCCCGTTTTACTGCAAATATTTCCGGAAAACACTCCGGTCCCATCTTCACTGCAGCTCGACGAACCGCTTTTTCTGTAGCCACAGGTCTATCATCATGGTGAAGCACCAATTTCTTCACCTTGGAGATAGTATTGTTATCAAATTTCAGTCGGCGCAGTATCTCAACTGCCATGTCAGCACCAACAATCGGATGAGTCTTGAAATGATCCACACCAGTTTCATCTGTCTTTTTAACCAAAGGCTTAGCCACATCATGAAGCAGCATAGTCAATCGCAAAATTTTATCATTTGGCACATTTAACAAAGCCTGCATGGTGTGCTCTCCCACAGTATAGCAGTGATGTTTATTATTCTGCTCCGTCTCAAACATCACATCTAACTCTGGCAAAAAATATTTGCTCAAGCCACAGCTTACCACCTCTCTAAGTCTATCAGGGTGATCTGAAACCAACATCTTCACCAGCTCCACCATGATTCTCTCCTTGGACACCTTCTCAATTGTCGGGGCCAACTCAACTATGGCATCAATTGTTTTTGAATCAATCTCAAAATCTAACTGGGCTGCAAATCGCAGAGCTCTGAGCATTCGAAGTGCATCCTCATCAAATCTCTCCATGGGATTTCCGACACAGCGAATAACTCCCTTGTCCAGATCCTCCATGCCCCCAAACAAATCCACCAAACCCTGGTTGTCGTTATAAGCCATGGCATTTATGGTAAAATCCCTGCGCTTTAAATCTTCCTCCAAAGAACTGGTAAACTCCACCTGCTTTGGATGTCTACCATCCTCATACTCTCCGTCAATGCGATAGGTGGTAACCTCATATCCCACATGATTTAACAACACCGTCACCGTTCCGTGCTCTATTCCCGTGTCAAAGGTTTTGGAAAATATTTCCTTCACCTGCTGAGGCTTTGCGGAGGTGGTGATATCCCAGTCTGCAGGAGTTTTGCCTAAAACAGTATCGCGGACACAGCCGCCCACTGCGTAGGCCTCATGTCCGCAATCCTTTAATCTCTCTATTATATTTTTCACATCTTCTGGTAACGTGATAATCATATAATATTTCCTCTAAAAAATTTTAATTTCTAGTATGCCTTGCCCCAATATACAAGTTTGTGAGCTGGCTTACCACAACATACACAAGTGTCGCCGATAGCCTCCTGGTTAAATGGCATACATCTACTTGTGGCTGTTGTCTCCTCCTTGATCTTGTCCTCACAAGCCTGGTCTCCACACCACATACCTCTGATGAATCCCGGCTTAGAGTTGACAATCTCCTTGAACTCCTCGTAATTATGAGCATCGTATGTATGCTCCTCTCTGTGAGCTCTAGCACGCTCTAACATCTCATGCTGCATCTTGTCCAAAATATCCTTGATATCATTTTCAATAGTATCAAGAGATACTGTAATCTTCTCTCCATTGTCACGGCGAACAACCACTGCCTGGTTAGCCTCAATATCACGAGGTCCCATCTCAACACGAACAGGAATTCCTCTCATCTCCTGCTCAGAGAACTTCCAACCTGGAGTCTTGTCTGTGTCATCAATCTTGACACGAAGACCTGCTGCCTTGAGCTTTGCAGTAAGCTCATTTGCCTTGTCAAGCACTCCTTCCTTGTGCTGCATAATTGGAATTACATCCACCTGAGTTGGAGCAATTGCTGGTGGCAACACAAGTCCTGAATCATCACCGTGTACCATAATAAGAGCACCGATAAGTCTAGTGGTCATACCCCATGAAGTCTGATGTACATACTTAAGCTTGTTGTCCTTGTCTGTATACTGAATGCCAAATGCCTTGGCAAATCCATCTCCAAAATTGTGAGAAGTTCCTGACTGCAACGCCTTACCATCATGCATCAAAGCTTCTATTGTATAAGTAGCCTCTGCGCCGGCAAACTTCTCCTTGTCAGTCTTGCGTCCGCGTACAACCGGCATAGCCAAAACTTCCTCACAGAAATCTGCATATAGATTTAGCATCTGCTGAGTTCTCGCCTCTGCATCCTCTGCTGTGGCATGAGCTGTATGGCCTTCCTGCCACAAGAATTCTCTAGAGCGAAGGAAAGGTCTTGTCTCCTTCTCCCAGCGAACTACTGAACACCACTGATTATATACCTTTGGCAAATCTCTATAGGACTGAATCTCATCCTTGTAGAAATCGCAGAATAAAGTCTCTGATGTAGGACGAACACAAAGTCTCTCCTGCAAGTCATTAAGACCACCCTGTGTAACCCATGCAACCTCCGGAGCGAATCCCTCTACGTGATCTTTCTCTCTCTGGAGCAAACTCTCTGGGATAAACATTGGAAGATATACATTTTCCACACCAGTTTCCTTGAAACGTCTATCAAGCTCATGCTGAATATTTTCCCAAATCGCATATCCTGCCGGTTTGAAAATCATGCATCCTTTTACGCTTGAGTAAACCATCAACTCTGCCTTCTTTACAACATCTGTGTACCATTGAGCAAAGTCCACATCCATAGCTGTGATTTCTTCTACTAATTTCTTGTCTTTTGCCATTTTAAATCTCTCCTATAATATTCACCTTACCCCATGTAAGGCTTGATAACCCTACCCCATGTAGGGTCTATTAGATTTTTGCAATCGCAACACAATTGCAAATGGTATTTTATCAAAAAAGAAGCCTATCTTCAAGGCTTCTTCCTTCTTCCTCCGAATTATTTCCGGCAGATTATTATTTTGATTTTATTTTGATTTTTCAGTTTTCTTAATCGCCTTGCAAGCCCACTGCGGCTGAATATGAAAACTCATCCTCTCTTTAGTTTTTGGATGGGTAAATGATAGCTCATATGCACAAAGGGCAATCTGTCCTCGTTTAAATCTGTCATCTGGCTTTGCGCCATATTTCACATCTCCCACAATGGCAGCACCTCTGCTAGAAAGCTGTATCCTTATCTGGTGAAATCGACCTGTCTCTAGTGCTATATCCAGTAAATTTTTATCATCTATACAGCATGCATCTTTCTTGGCCACAGCATCTTCCCCACCACAAACATAATTGTCTTCTCTTATTTTAATGCAGGTCAATCTAGCCTTCTTGCCCTGTCCTTTCGGCACAATTTTCGCCAATCTAGTCTTGTTATCTTTCTCCAGATAATCCTCTAACACAACCATCTTTTCCTTCATGCTATCAAGGCCTGAGTCACTTGCAATTGCGCCTTCCATAAATGAGGCATCCTCCACCAGAGCATAGTATTTCTTGGTAAATGCATGGTCGCTCAATTCCTTGGATAAGATAGCTGTAGCCTTGGAATTTTTCCCCAGCACCAGTATCCCTTCCACCGGTTGGTCAAGCCTGTGAACCAGCCCCACAAAAGGTGGCCCATCCAACTTCTCGCCTTCTTTTCGAGCCTGTGTAATCAGGTGATTTCTCACCATGCTCACCACGTCCGGACTTGTGGACCGGGCACTTTCTGAAGCCACCCCGGCAGGTTTGTGAATTACAATCACATCATCATCTTCATATAATATTTCTAATTTCATCATTTTATAATATCAACCATTTAACATATATTTATCAATACTACAACTTGAAGCGATATCCCACGCCCCAGATTGTCTCTATGTACTGTGGTTTTGTATTGTCCAATTCAATCTTCTCACGAATCTTTTTGATGTGAACTGTAACTGTGGCAATATCTCCCACTGAGTCCATGTCCCAGATTTCCTGGAACAATTCTTGTTTGCTGTACACCTTATTAGGATTCTCCGCAAGAAATACCAACAGTTCATATTCCTTTGTGGTAAATGCTTTTTCTTCACCGCGCACCCAGATTCTTCTGGCGGACTTATCAATCTTGATATCGCGAATCTCCACCACATCATTCATATCCTTGGCGGATCCCACAAGTCTTTCGTATCTTGATAAATGGGCCTTCACTCTAGCCACCAATTCACTAGGGGAAAATGGCTTGGTAATGTAGTCGTCCGCTCCTAAGCCTAAGCCTCTAATTTTATCAATGTCATCTTTTTTTGCCGACACCATAAGTATAGGTGTATTTTTCACCTCACGAATTTTTTTACATATATCGTAGCCATCCATTCCAGGAAGCATAAGATCTAAGACATATATATCAAAGTCCTCTTCCAAGGCCACTTGACATCCTTTTACACCTTCATTTTCCACCACAACTTCAAAACCACTGAGTTCTAGGTAATCTTTTTCCAATTCTGCAATAGCTTCCTCATCCTCAATTATCAATACTCTGCTCATCTTTTACCTCCTGATATTTTCTGAGAACTAGATACATAACGGTACCTCTATCCTCCTTACTTGTAGCCCATATTTTACCGCCGTGATCCTCCATAATCTTTTTCACGATAGACAAACCAATTCCGCTACCTCCTGTAGCTGAATTTCTCGAAGAATCCGCTCTATAAAATCTGTCAAATATATACGGTAAGTCCTTGGCAGGAATACCCTTTCCATTATCCTCTATCTCGATTTGAACGAAATCTCCCACATCTCTGACTCTGACACTGATAAAAGAAGGTTCCCCTTTCTTCATATATTTCACAGCATTGCCCACAATATTATTGATAACTCTACCAAGCTGCTCTGGATCTGCAATCATAAGCACATCCTCACCCACATGATTAAAATAGCTGAGCATAATATTTTGATTGCTCAAATCCAATTCCAACTCTTCTACGCAATCATCAAAATAATTTCTCACATTTAGCTTATTGAAATTATAAGGTATTCGATTGGTATCAATATTGGTATACAAGGTTAACTCATTTATCAAAGTATTCATTTCATTAGCCTTGTTGTAAATGGTCCTTATATATTTCTCCTGCTTCTCTGGCGAATCTGCCACACCATCTAATATGCCTTCAGAGTATCCCTTAATGGCAGTTATAGGAGTTTTTAAATCATGAGCAATATTGGAGATAAGCATCCGCTGTTCATTTTCCGTATTGATTTTTTCTTCGGCATTAACCTGAAGTCTCTTTCTCATGGATTCAATATTTCGACTTAAATCGCTAATCTCATCCTTGCCACTGACTTCAATCCTGAAATCCAGATTTCCCTCACGAATATTTTCCACAGCTTTATTTAATTTATCCAAACGTTTTACAACACTTCCATATGTCCAGACAATAAGAATTGCCGCAGTGGAAATCAAAATAAAAATCACCGCAACCACCACACTTTTGACGGCTTCTTCCACTCCTGGCATCTCTGCTAATTTCTTATAGAAATCCATATCTATCGTCACATTTAGATATGGCATCATATACATCAGGGCATAATATCCAATCACCGCCATGGCTATTGGAACAAATAGAATTATGCAAAATGCAACTGTCATTCTCGTTCTCAGTTTCATCCGCTTTGAGGACCTCCATAATAATAAATCTCAAAAAAATAAGTCCGAGATTAAAAAACCTCGAACTTATTATATCATTTCTATTTTTATATAGATAAATATCTGATTTTTTTAATAAAAATTTAATATTTTATAGATACTTCTTAAGGTCATCAACCTTGTTTAATGCCTCCCATGGAAGGTCGATATCTGTACGTCCGAAATGTCCGTAAGCAGCTGTCTTTCCATAAATTGGGCGACGAAGGTCTAGCATCTTGATAATTCCTGCTGGACGAAGATCAAAGTTCTCTCTTACGATCTCAACAAGTTTCTCCTCTGAAACCTTACCTGTGCCAAATGTATCTACGCGAACTGATGTAGGCTGAGCAACACCGATAGCGTATGAAAGCTGAATCTCACACTTATCAGCAAGTCCTGCTGCTACAATATTCTTGGCAACGTAACGTGCTGCATATGCTGCAGAACGGTCAACCTTTGTGCAATCCTTTCCTGAGAAAGCACCGCCGCCATGACGTGCCATTCCACCGTATGTATCAACGATAATCTTACGTCCTGTAAGACCTGCATCACCGTGAGGTCCACCGATTACGAAACGTCCTGTTGGGTTGATGAAGAACTTTGTATTGTCATCAACGAGCTCTGCTGGCAAAATTGGATCAAATACATACTTCTTGATATCTGCATGAATCTGCTCCTGTGTCACATCATCATCATGCTGTGTAGAGCAAACAACAGCCTCTAGTCTAATTGGCTTGTCATTCTCATCATACTCAACTGAAACCTGAGTCTTACCATCTGGGCGAAGGTATGAAAGTGTTCCATCCTTACGAACCTTTGTAAGCTGAAGTGCAAGCTTGTGTGCAAGGTCAATTGAATATGGCATATAAGAATCTGTCTCGTTTGTTGCATATCCAAACATCATTCCCTGGTCACCAGCACCTGTATCTAAATCATCCCCAAGAGTTCCCTCTTTTGCCTCAAGAGCTTTGTCAACTCCCATTGCAATATCAGCTGACTGCTGATCCAAAGCTACGAATACTGCACATGAGTTTCCATCAAGACCCTTCTTACCATCATCATATCCGATATCAAGAACTGTCTTTCTAACGATTGCTGGAATATCAAGCTGTGCCTTTGTTGTAATCTCTCCTGTAACCAAAACAAATCCTGTACAACTTGCTGTCTCACAAGCAACACGGCTCATTGGATCCTGCTCAAAACAAGCATCCAAAATCGCATCTGAAACCATATCACAGACTTTGTCTGGATGTCCTTCTGTAACTGACTCTGAAGTAAAAATCTTCTTTTCCATCTTTATATCCTTTCTGTTGTTCATTTGAACTCATCAAAATAAGCATTAAAAAAATCCGCTTTAAGCGGATTCAATTTATAGCAAATCAAATCCCTTATTGTTCGTTTTGCTCGCTCAGGATGGCACCTTCCACAAAGGGGTTGCCGTGGCTTCACAGATCCTATGTATCTCCACCACTCTAAATAAGAGAGTTCTATATGAAAATTTCGTTTACCATAAGGAAATTTACACTGATACCCTATCTTTGTCAACCCTGTAAAATACATTTAAAGCAAATTGTATAGTTTCAATATACAAATAAGAAAAATGTTGCCAAAAGCCCTACTTTAACACTATAATATATAGTATGAGAAACTAGAGAAACATGGGGGTTAACATGGTTAAATTTGCTAGCAAAAAACTTGAACCTGGTATGGTGACAGCGAAAGCTATTGAAACCAAACGAGGACAGGTTATAGCAGATGAAGGAACAATACTAAATCAACAGCTAATTGCTAGACTTTCTTTCTATGGAATAGAAGAAGTTATGGTAACTGATGATTCAGCAGCTCTTTCTTCTGATAATAAAATAGAGGTTGATTTAGATGAATTGTTAGATGACCTTGATGATATCACTACAAAAGATGACTCTTCTGACGATATTATTATAGAACCAATTCCAGAAACAGTTACTGAGGTAACTTCTGAACCGGTAAAACACAACGAGAATTTATCATATACCAACAGAGTCAAATCATCACAGAATTTCCAAAAATTCCAAACAGATTATTCTAAAAACATGGTGTCGCTCAAACTCTATTTCGACAAGATTATAAACGGCGAGATAGAAGATGATTTTGAAAAGAATTTGCTGAGGGAACCTCGCGATCTTTTTGCATCCAAAACGCCTTTAGAGATATTTGATATGGTTCACAATATGCGTTCCGTAGATGATTCGGTTTATGCCCACTCTCTAAACGTGGCACTTATCGCAAGGGCTATTGGAAAATGGCTTAAATTTTCTAAGGAAGATTTAAACACCTTGACCATTGCAGGTCTACTTCATGACATCGGAAAAACCAAAATCCCTGAAGAGATTCTCAACAAGCAGGATCGCCTCACAGATGAAGAGTATCAGATTATTAAAAAACATGCTCTTGACGGATACAAGATGCTCAAGGACAAACCATTTGACACAAGAATAAAATTAGCAGCCTTGCAACATCACGAAAGATTTGATGGTTCTGGCTATCCACGTGGTTTAGACGGAGATGAGATAGATGGTTTTGCATCTATAATCGCCATCGCAGATGTATATGACGCCATGACTGCTGCAAGAAGTTATCGCTCCGCAATGTGTGCATTCCAAGTGATATCAGAATTTGAAAAGGATGGTTTCCAGAAATATAATCCAAAGGTTATCTTCACTTTCCTAAAGCGCGTGGCCGGTTGTTACATCAACAGCAGAGTGCTTATAAGCGATGGAAGACATGGAATAGTTGTATTTCTAAATACCAACTCCCTATCAAGACCAATTCTCAAATTGGACAACGGTGAGATGCTTGATTTGTCAAGCCAAGAAAACCGTGAGTTGCATATAACCAATATTTTATAAATGAAAAAGGATTCAGCAATTAAGCTGAATCCTTTATTTTATCAATCTGTATTATTTTAAATCTGCGAATATTTCTATTTATGACACCTTCATCATAAATTTTCTAAGTTCCTTATCGTTAGATACCTTCTCAATCTGAGCGCCTAAATTAGCAAGCTTGACTTCAAAGTTCTCATAACCTCTTTGTATGAAATGTATATCCTCAACGATAGTAAATCCGTCCGCCGCAAGACCTGCTATAACAAGAGCTGCTCCTGCACGAAGATCCGGGGCGCAAACTTCTGCTCCAGTATATTTATCAACACCGCGAACAATGGCAACATTGCCCTCTACCTGGATATTAGAACCCATACGATTCAATTCATCGATGTATTTAAATCTGTTTTCAAAGATGCTCTCAGTAACCACACTAGTTCCCTTGGCAATGGCCAAAACCGCTGTCATCTGAGGTTGCATATCTGTAGGATAACCTGGATATGGCAAGGTTGTAACCGATGTTGACACAAGTGGTTTATTGGCCACTATTCTAACCGCGTCATCAAACTCCTCAACGGTACATCCGGCCTCGATCAACTTCGCACTAGTTGCCTCCAAATGCTTAGGAATAACATTTTTTATAAGCACATCTCCCTTAGTGGCAGCTGCTGCACACATAAAGGTTCCAGCCTCAATCTGATCTGGAATTACAGAGTACTCAGCCTTGTGAAGTTTCTCAACTCCAACAATACGAATAACGTCTGTTCCTGCACCTCTGATGTTGGCACCCATTGCATTCAAGAAATTGGCCACGTCAACCACATGTGGTTCCTTGGCTGCATTCTCAATTATAGTCTTACCCTCTGCCAATGCTGCTGCCATCATTACATTGATAGTAGCTCCAACAGATACTTTGTCCATATAAATATGACTACCCATCAATCTTGTAGCCTTTGCAGAAATCAAACCAAAGCTGGTCTCCACGCTGGCACCTAGTGATTTAAATCCTTTCACATGCAAATCGATAGGTCGGCTTCCGATCACACATCCTCCTGGAAGTGCCACCTCAGCCTCCTTAAATTTACCAAGTAAAGCTCCCAACAAATAGTAAGAAGCTCGAATCTTTCTAATATATTCGTAATCCACGCTCAAGGTCTTGATAGTACTTCCATTAATCTTGGCTGTATGTCTATCAATTCTATCAACATGAGCACCAATATCGCTTATGGCATCAAGCATAATATTAATGTCACGCACATCTGGCAAATTTTCAATCAATACTGTCTCATCAGACATTACTGCAGCCGCCAATATTGCAAGGGCAGCATTTTTAGCTCCACTGATCTCAACTTCACCTACGAGTGGATTACCTCCATGTACAACAAATTGTTCCATATCAATAATACCTCTTATGTTATCCATAATCTTCAACATTATAACACAGGTTTTCTATTTTGGGTAGCATCTACTACTTATGTATTCTAATTTGAGCACATTTTATTCTGCCGTAGCAGAATCTTCAACTTCCGGCATCTCGAAAAGAGTATCAAATCTAACCTTTTCCCAAGCCTTTTCATCTACAGTCCATGTTATCTCAGCCTTCCACTCTTCCAACTTTTTAGTCTGGTATTCGCTTCTAGCTGTTTCATCCTCGATAGTAGCCTCCGCCTCTGCAGCAATTGCCTCAGAAACCTTATAAGAATAGTACTGATTTGTCAAATATTGCTTCACCACTTCCTCATCAGCGCTGATCTCTTCTAGCACTTCCTTGTCATTGGCTTCTATAAAAGCCTTGGCAACCTCATCTATCTTCTTTTGTTCTTCCTCTGAAAGGGTGATTCCATAATCTGCAGCATGCTTTTTCATCAAGTACTCATTTTCCAAACTTTCTAATACGCCATCCTTCACCTGGTCAGAAAAAGTCACGCCCTCTTGCATCTCATCTACCCAATATCCATTTCCGTAGGCTTGCGCATATACAGAGTCATAACTTGACTGTGTAAATCTAGCCACAAAATTTCCATATGCCAAACTTATTGTATCTGTTCCATCTGCAGTTTTGATGGTAACTAAAGACTCATCCTTGTTTATTCCGCAGCCTCCTAAGAGCGTCACGCACATAAATAAACTTGTCAAAATAATTCCTAATTTTTTTCCTGCCTTCATCCTCTTGAAATACTCCTTGTACATTTTTCATCACAAGTACCATTATACTCATTTTGATATGTTATTGTCCACCATAGACTCACTCTTTAGGCCATCAATTTCCGCCACAATATCCATGATTTTCTCCGGCAAATCCTTGGCCTTTATCAAACTGTTTTTCTTATAAAAGAAATGAAATGCCGGCTGTTTTGAGTCCGCAGCAAACTTGATATATGGTTGATTTCTTTGTATAAACTCCGGCAGCGCTGACACATCGATAGGCGCTCTGTCATACATGGTAAATATTATCTCATCATTTTTTTGAGAAATGTCTATAATATATGCTTTGTGTGCCGCAAGTCGAAGCATTGCCACATATAGCAAATTCATAACCGCCTTGTTTGGCTCACCAAATCTATCTATCAACTCATCAAGCATGTCATCTCTGGCTTCCTGACTGTCAATAGCAGCTATTCTCTTGTATAAATCAAGGCGCTGAGCCTCACTGCTAACATAATTTTCCGGGAGATATGCATCTATCTCTAAATCCACTGTGGTTTCAAAACTTTCTTCCACCACCATACCTTTTTCACGTTTTACAGCTTCATTTAACATTTTACAGTACAAATCATAGCCCACAGCTTCCATATGACCATGCTGTTCTTTTCCAAGCAGGTTGCCTGCACCTCTTATCTCTAAATCTCGCATGGCAATTTTGAATCCGCTGCCCAAATCTGTAAATTCCTTGATAGCTGCCAGTCTCTTCTCCGCAACCTCTTTAAGCATCTTGTCTCTTTTGTACATGAGAAATGCATAGGCACTTCTGTTGCTTCGTCCCACTCGACCTCGCAACTGATACAACTGGGACAATCCCAGCTGATCCGAATCGTGGATTATTATGGTATTTACATTGGATATATCTATTCCAATCTCAATGATTGTTGTGGATACAAGCACATCTATATCACCGTTGATAAAGTCATACATCACCTGTTCCATACGGCTTTCCGTCATCTTGCCATGGGCATATTCCACATTGGCCTCAGGGACAAGCTGTTGTATCCTGGCTGTAACCTCAGCAATATTTTTCACACGATTATATACATAATATACCTGACCACCTCTGGTCATCTCCCGAAGTATGGCCTCGCGCACCATCTCCTCATTGTACTCAAAGACAAAAGTCTGAATAGGCCGCCTCTCCATTGGCGCCTCCTCCAAGACACTCATATCTCTGATTCCAATGAGACTCATATGCAGAGATCTTGGAATCGGAGTTGCAGACATGGAAAGCACATCTATATCCTTCTTTAGCATCTTGATTTTTTCCTTTTGCTTTACACCAAACCTCTGCTCCTCATCCACAATAAGAAGACCTAAATCCTTGAATTTAACATCGGCAGATAAAATTCTATGAGTCCCAATAACAATATCAATCTGACCGGATTTTACACCCTCGACGACTTTTTTCTGCTCTGCTGCCGATACAAATCTATTTAACAGACCGATGTTTATAGGATATCCCGCCATTCTCTGCTTGAAAGTATTGTACTGCTGCCCTGCAAGAATTGTGGTAGGGGCTAGGTAAGCCACCTGCTTACCCTCCTGAACCGCTTTAAAGGCCGCACGAATCGCCACCTCGGTCTTGCCGTAACCCACATCACCGCAGATAAGTCTATCCATTATCTTCGGACTCATCATATCTCGTTTCACATCCTCAATGGCCTGAAGCTGACCCTCAGTCTCCTGATATGGAAAGGCCTCCTCAAATTCCTTTTGCCATACCGTATCCTCCCCATAGACAAATCCATTGTCCTGCTGACGAAGAGCATATAAATCCACCAGTTCCTTGGCCACCATGCCAACTGCCTGCTGCACTCTCTTTTTGGTATTGGTCCAATCTTGAGTACCCAAGGTGTTTAACTTAGGCTTTTTGCCCTCAGCACTGCTGTATTTTTGTATGGAATCCATCTGGTTTACAGGAATATATAAGTTACCGCCCTTGGCATAGGATATCTTGATATAGTCCTTTACAACCTTGTCCACTTCAAGCTTTTCAAAACCTTGATATACACCTAGTCCATGATTAACATGAACCACGTAATCTCCCACATTGAGATCACTAAAGTGAGCTATAGCCTCACCCTCGTACTTAAACTTCTTCTTTTTCTTCTTTGGCCTGGCGCCAAATATATCCTGCTCACTTAAGATGGCAAAGGCCACCTCAGACAGCTCATATCCTCTAGAAATATTTCCCGGAGCTACCATAATCTCACCCGGATGAATATCGTGGTCATAGTCCTCCGTGTAAAAGCACATAACCCCCTCATCCATAAGCATCTCCGATAAATGCTTAGCTCTGGTTCTCGATGGGGATAGAAGTATTATTCTATAATGTTTATTCAAATATTTACGCAAATCTTTTATAAGAAGCTCAAACTGACCATTATAGCTTGATACTGACACAGCCTGAATTCCAGCTCTGTCTGCGATTTTAAGCATTCCCTTTTTGGTCTCTAACGTGGATAAAATTATACCCTTATAATCCGACAACAAGCCCTTTAGGCTAGAAGTGTCTATGAGCATCTCTAACTGTCTTGGCAAGCAATAACCATTTTCAAGCCTTGATGTCATACTAGAGACAAACTCTTCCTCTGTGTCCTTGATCTTTTGACTTATATGATTGAGTTCATCATAGACAATCAAGGTATCCTCTGGAAAATAAGAAAGCAAGCTGACAGGATTGTCAACAAAGTAATTGATATGGGTCTCTAAATTGCCGCTCATTCCCCACTCTCTGGTCTCCTCAATAAGACGAGAGGCATTGACCTTTACTCTGTGGGCCTCCTCAGTCTTCATCTCCTGTCTATATTTCTGATATAAGTCCTGGGCCTCCTGCTCTATTAATTTCAGACCCTTTTCAACCTCATCAGAATCTACAACCAGCTCCACTGCAGGATAAATAGTGACCTCACTTATCTCCTCCACAGATTTCTGAGTCATTGCATCAAAAAAGCGCAGGGAGTCAACCTCGTCTCCCCACAATTCAATTCGTACAGGATTGTCCTCAGTTAGAGAATAGACATCTATGATCCCTCCCCTAATTGCAAACTCGCCCGGATGCTCCACCTGACTGACAGCCTCGTATCCCAGCATCACCAAGTGCTTGCGAATAAAATCGGTGTCTATCTCCTCCTCCAAAGATATGGTAAATATTCCCTTCTTATAAAAATCTATAGGCATAACCTTGGTCATCAAAGCATCAACAGTGGTAACCACTGTCACGTCTCGATTCTCAAGAAGAGCCCTAACCACCTCAATCCTCTCTCGGGTGAGAGCATTGCTGTGAATATCGGACTGGTAAAAGAGCAAATCGCGAGATGGATAATACAATACCTCCTCCTCAAAAAAGGCATAATTCTCCATCAAGCTCTTTGCTCTATTTTCATCGTAAGTTATTATTAATTTTGTAGAAATATCGTGGCCGATTCCATATATGAGATGAGGTTTGAAATTATCAAAAACTCCAACTATCTCATATATATTTTTCTTTTTGGCCAATCCCTCTCTGATCTCCTCAACATTGGGCATATCAGCAAAAGGAATCAAAAAACTTTTCATTTAAAAACCTCAGGCTTTCTTTCCATTAAACTGATTCATGGCGGCTTCAACACCATCATTCATTATGGCAACCACTGCATCTGCTGCCATGTCATAAGCTTTATCAATCTCTATTCTATCATCCTTTGGCGGGCGCCCTAGCACATGGGCAATCATATCCCCGCCTGTGGGAAGTTTTCCCACGCCCACTCGAACTCTCACAAAATCTTCCGTGTGGAAATGCTCGATAATATTTTTCAAACCATTGTGACCGCCAGCACTTCCTCTTCTTCTAACTCTAATATTTCCCGGATCCAAGGTCACATCATCTGATATAACTATGAAATCCTCCGTGGGATCAAGCTTATAAAAATTGATAATGTCTATAACGCTCTCGCCGCTTAGATTCATAAAGGTCTGGGGTTTTACAAGCATAACCTGCTGCCCCTCAATGACGCCCTTGCCAATCAACGCCTTGTGCTTGCTGTCTTTAACAGCTATTCCATATTTATCCGCCAACACATCTATCACATCAAATCCTGCATTGTGTCTAGTGTGTCTGTATTTCAAGCCAGGATTTCCCAGCCCTGCTATCACGTACATCTTGTAGTCCTCCAAAAAAATCTATTTTAGAAGCGAGTTTTCAAACTACTACATATCCACTATTAATCCGCCACATCAATATCCGGAGATATCTGTATGGTGTAGTCGGTAAATGTATCCTCCAACTCTTTTTTCAGTATCTCCACTCCCTCATAGGAAGGTATATCAAAACTGAATACCACATCAAATCTAATCTGTTTCTTTTCCATATCAGCATAGAAACCATGCATCTGCAAAGCCCAGTCATGAGCCATAACCATATGGGCGATATCATTTCTCAACTGAGCCACCTCGTCATCTGTGGTGTTGTATGAATACACACCCACTCCTGTAAGTATAACTCCAGTCTCCTTATATACTTTCACCTGCAATTTTCTAGTGAGCACATCCACCTCATCCACAGTCATAGTATCCGGCAACTCTATATGAACCGAAGCGTAGTTTTTGTTTGGGCCATAGTTGTTAATAAACAAATCATATGCCCCTCGAACCACTTCTTCCTCACTTAAAATGGATTTGATTTTAAGAGCCATATCTTTTTCCACACGCTGTCCTAGTATCTCGTCCACAGTATCTCTCATCATATCGATTCCAGACTTGATAATTATAACGGCAATAATCACACCCACATAAGCCTCTAGTGATACGCCAAACTTTATATAAATCAAAGCTGTGATAAATACTGACAGAGACAAAATAGAATCAAAGGATGCGTCCGCACCCGTTGCAACCAATGAACTTGAATTGAGCTTTTTACCTTTTGCAGATATGAGTTTGCCCATGACAAATTTCACCACTACTGCTACTGCAATAATAACTAGTGACACAATACTATACTCAGCCGCCTCCGGATGCATAATCTTTTTTACAGATTCCACAGCCGCTGTGATTCCAGCGTAAAGCACAAGAGCTGCCACAATCATTCCACTTAAATATTCAATTCGGCCATATCCTAAAGGATGCTTCTTATCTGGTTGCTTTCCTGATAAAACTGTTGCCACAATTGTGATAACTGAAGCCAAGGCATCTGATAAATTATTTAGGGCATCAAGTGTAACTGCAATGGAATTAGATACCACACCCACTATTGCTTTAAATACCGCCAAAACAACATTTGAAATAATTCCATATATGCTCACCTTGACGATCTCTTTATTTCTGCTTGCCGCCTCATCTACAATGTTTGCTGGTATATCTTGTGTCTGCTTCATACTGCCTCCCTACTGGGAATCACATCCCATAAAACTCTTAATATCTTCTTCTGCCAAATCATTTCCAATTATTATAATTACCTCTTGCCCCTTGTTTATAGGCGAGATGGTAAACTCATCTTTGGTTGCATTGAGCTGACACCAACCCTTGGCATCATCTCCAAAAAATCCTTTTATTCTATATATTTCACCATATTTATCAGAATTAAAAAGTTGGTTTATTTTATCTTTTAATTCCGCCTCTGTCAAACCATGTTCTAATAGATAGATAGTCATATAGGCGCGCTCTGCCAAAAGAACTTTCTTTACATAATTTGAAAGCTGATATCCGGATGAAGAAATATTTTCTATATCCTCATCACTCATATCCTTCACAGGAATCTCAACCACTATATCCCGCAAATTCTTGCGAGTATTGTACTCCTTGGTCACCTGATCTAAATAAGCATAGGCATTTTTGATATCCATCTCATTTACCTTGTCCAATTTACTAAAGACAATTGTGCCAGCGTTGGCTATCTGAGAAGCCATCACATACTCCTGAGCCCTGGACATATCCTGCGGCACTCTGGCATCCATAATGGCGATTATACTTCCTATCTCATACCATTTATCAAGGGGTTCCTCCCTGAGCACATCATAGAAATCATCCATGTCAAATATTCCAGAGGGCTCCATGATGATTCTGTCATAGCCTGTCATGCTCATGGATATAAGCTTGGTCTTAAGCCGCCTGTATCTACAGTCTCGATCTCCGCCTATAACCATCTCTATCTCGCAGTTTTCGCCTCTCAAATCCTGAAGCAGTAGCATATCAACATTTACCGCGCCAAGATCATTTTCAAGAATCCCAACCTTTTGGTTTCTATCTATATAATATTTTGCATATCTTTTTAGGAAGGTGGTTTTGCCCGCTCCCAAAAAGCCAGTTATCAAATCAATTTTTATCATAAATATTTGCTCTACTTAAAGCTAGCTACCTTCTCAATTTCTTTTCTTGGTGGCTTGCTAACCTCCGCTGCTCGTTTTCCAACTGCAATAACTGCAACCACATGTTGAGATGAAGGAATATCAAAAATATTTCTCAAAGCCGCCTCATCTCTAATTCCCATAATCAAAGTGTCGTATCCCAACTCTCTAGCTTTTAAAATCATAAGCTGATTCTGCAAGCCCAAATCATAGGCGCCCCACTCGTTACCAAGCTCATTGTTGGCGCTGCCATCTCTCTCAAAGCCTGATCTATTGGCCTCAAAGGTAGTGACAATATATGTAGACACCCCAGCAGTACTATTTCTGTTAAACTCTGGCAAAGCCTCCATTCTTACTCGCTCCACTGTCTCCTTGGTGTTGGCCACATAA
Organism: Lachnospiraceae bacterium; assembly: GCA_024697595.1. GTDB lineage: Bacteria > Bacillota > Clostridia > Lachnospirales > Lachnospiraceae > JAILFK01. The sequence continues at coordinate 51,104 of JAILFK010000043.1, forward strand.
TATCTACCTGTCTCAGAATTCTTCCAAGTCGGCGCCTGAAGAGCACACTCAATCATCTCCTCGATCTCATCCTGAGAGATATTGACACCATCTTCAAAAGCTCTAACGCTTCTTCTAAGTTCTACTAATTCATTAAATTCCATTTTATTTACCTCCATTATTTTTGTTTCTCAAAATAAGTACATCACCCATCTTTAATTCAATATCATCCTGGGGCAGGATGGATAGATCATCTCTAACAAGAAGATACACCTTGGTATCCCCGTCTTTTTCCACATCTTCAATATATTTACCAGCCCATCGGCCATCCACCAAAATCTCTACGATGTCTCTGATGTCATCCCTTTTCCAATTGGAAATGGAGCTCTTTCTCTGATATTGTTCTACAAAGCCAGCACTGATAATACCTGTTGGTATGGCCACGACTCCCACTCCCAAAAAGCTTATACAGATTGCCATCATTCTACCGATGGTGGTTACTGGATATATATCTCCGTAACCGATGGTAAGCAGGGTGCTCATGCTCCACCACATTCCACTGAAAGCATTTTCAAAAACATCAGGCTGAGCCTTGTGCTCCACGCTGTACATGCACATGCTGCTGGCCAGCATAAGTATAAGCACTATAAAAACCGAGGACATTATCTGATTTTTCTTTTCATATAAGACTGTTGTTATAACATTGAAAGAATCATACTTAGCATTTAGTCTAAACAGATGGAAAATTCTCGCCACCCTAAGCATTCTAAATATAACCATTCCTGATAGGAAGAATGCTGGAATAATCGTGAGCAAATCCACAATTCCATCAAAGGATACCAAAAATCGAAGTCTAGATTTGGCCTCTGACTTATCAGGATATAGATATGTCGCCGTCCATATTCGAAGTAGGTATTCTATGGAAAATATTATAAGTGTCACCCACTCTATTATGCGAAAAAGTCCATATAAACACTCTAGTTCCTGAAAGGTCAAAAGAAAAGTAACTGCAATATTTGCAAAAATCACTATGGTTATAAACACATCAAAAGCACGACTTATACGATTGCTCTTGTCCCCGATCTGTAAAATGTTAAATATTTCTAGTTTAATATTTTTCTCTTCTTTTTTATTTGTCATCACTTTCTCCACGTCATTTTACACATAAATACATACAATTATTTTCATACATTTTCTACTACCGGTCAAGTAAGTTTATATGTTATAAATATTATATATGAGGCTTATATTTATGAGGGGTAATGGACTATGAGAGAGAATATTTCATCTATACTTAACAGAATAAGAAACTATTTTTTAGAGGCTTTTGGATTTCCAGGTCTAAATGACTATATAAATCTGGACAGTCGTGAAGTGCGAAAAAAACTACACTCTAAAATGTACTATCTAAATTGCCAAAGACTATTGGCAGCTATGCCCATTATGTTCATTATTAATTTTTTAATATCTCTCTACGCAGGTGCTTTTCACCATAGCTCAGATAAAATCAGATTCTTTTACATTTTTCTATCTTTTCTCACTATCTTTGCCTTGATTTTAGGATTGATAACAAAACTTGTAAAAGATTTAAAACATCGTCCTGTTTTATGTAGGTTCTTATATTTATATTTTTGGATGACTTACTTATTGTTTTTCCGCACAGGCATCGTCATTTTCAACCACTCTTTTTACTCAGGTATTTGGGCTGTATTTATGGCTTTATTTATCGCCCTTATCCCTCTGTTAAATGATTTTGAAAGCCTATGTGAAGTAATCCTGCTATTAGTTCTTGTATTTACATCCGACAGCCATGGTTTATCAAACACAGCCCATGTAACCATAGCCTTGATTATAATTGTAGCCCTTACTCAAAAGTTCAACTATGCCATGATTGTACTGCGTGATTATATTCAAGAAAACACTTTCTATGACAAACTCACCCATCTATTGAATAGAAAGGGTGCTGCATCTCAATTGGATAAATGCTCATATAAATTTTCAAAAATCCGCCAAAAACCAATATCAGAATTCACCTATGGCATCATTATGCTGGATATTGATTTTTTCAAAAAATATAATGACACCTTTGGCCATGATCAGGGAGATATATGTCTTGAGTCCGTAGCAACCGCCATCAAACATGCCGTTCTTGGTCGCTCTGAGGTTGTCATAAGACACGGCGGCGAAGAATTTGTTGTCATATTAGTAGATGCAGACAAAGAAGAAACCATGCGCTATGCTGAGAAAATCAGACAATCTGTACTCGCTCTCGAAATGCCTGCACCTGACACTTCTGTAAATCAATATGTAACTGTCAGTGTGGGAATTGATGTGGTTGATGAAATCGAAGATAACCAGTACACCAATGTATTATCCGGCGCTGACCAGGCTTTGTATAAATCAAAAGAAAAAGGCCGTAACCAAGTAACTTGTTACGACCCTTCGAATTAATAGCTATTTATTAGAAATGTTTAACATTTATGTCCAATTACCTCTCCCATTCTCACAGGGTATTCTTCACCCTGCTGAGACATTTTTAAAATATCTGAATCGACTATTGCTGCATCTTTTTCAAGCAAAACCACAATGGTAGATCCTCCATACAGAAACATACCTTTTTCTTCGCCTCTTTTATAGGTGTATGTCTGATGGTGATTAGCAATCTTTCCCACCAGCAATGCACCAACCTCCACCTGTGCAACCGCACCAAAATTTTCAGTTTCCATTACGGTATACTCTCTGCTGTTTTCACAAAACACCTGGATATTTCTCAGCGCAATGGGTCTGACGGTATGCAGTTTCCCCGGGATAAATATATTATCACCCTTGACACCTGAATCAAAATAACAATAACGGTGATAGTGATTTACGCACAGCCTGTATACCAGGCAAGTACCATCATAAAACTTTTTCGCTAAATCAGCATCTCCCAACAAATCAGATACTGTATATGAACTTTGTTTTATTGGCAACACAGTATCCTTGGAAATCGGCCACACGCTCAAAAAACCATCACAAGGTGCAATAAGATTTTCTTTTTCCATATCAATAGGCCGTAACTGCGATTTTAACTGCCTTGTAAAACAGTCATTAAAAGATTTAAAATCTGTCGACACACATTCATCTAAATCAATATTATTCTTTTTAACAAAAGGGCCTATAATCGGATAGGATAATCTGCTGTCCATAAATTTACCAACCGCTATAGACAAACAGGGAGCAGTCAATCCCTTCAATATCACTCTTCCCAAAACAGTGTTATACAAAAAATTGAGTCCCATGCTCATATATCATTCTCCATATCCTATCGTAAATGACTCATGGCAAGCATTCCTGCCAAAAGCAATATTGCAATCACCACTCCGACTCCGACCATTACAAAAATTCCTCGTAGCCCCGGCTTAGCAACTTTTATCCTTGACAAAAACAGGCACGCTGTAATTAAAAGGCCCCAATAATAAACTATAGAAATATCAATAGGAATTACATATTGCATCAAAAGAATAGTCGGAAAAATTAACGCTGCCGATGTGACCGGAAGACCTATATATGTTTTTCTACATCCCACCTCAGTTTCCTGACGTTCTTCCTCAATAACATTGAAATATGCCAGCCTGATCATTGCCGCCAACACGTAAACTATTAAGATAACTATTGCAAAACCTATAGCCAATTTACTGAGAACAGGATTGGTTATTTCTATTCGATATATTCCCTCTATATCACGTCCAAATCCTACCAAGGCATATCCGATACAAACCGGAAGCACTCCAAAAGCCACCAAATCCGATAGAGAATCTATCTGTATTCCAAATTTTTTTTGAGTTTCTGTTCTGTCCTTTTTTGTTCTTGCAACACGACCATCAAATGCATCACAAAAACCACTTATCATCAGAAAAAAAACGCCCCAATAAGGATGTCCCGCCCCATGTATTGTCATTCCTATCCCTATTGTTGCTGAAATGAGTGACATGTATGTAAGCCACACTGAATAATCATAAAACCCTAACATTTTTCCATTTCTCTCTTATCTTTTTTCTTGATAATTATATATCCTATAATCACCACCACTGCACTGATCAGGATGCATACATAAAATGATAAACTTCTACTAAACAATTCCAGTTGAAAGGCCGAAGCCCTATCCATAATCCCCTTAAAACCATCTAGCATAAGATAATCCGCAACACCCATACCACCTGGTATTGGAACACAATTGGATCCTATTGCAACCATACTTTGCGTCACCCAAATATCATATGCTCGCTCTATTTTACCACCTAATGCCATATAGATAAACACAGAAACACAAATCTGTGAAATTCTTTGAGCCAAATTCCAAAAATATGAACATATAATAGCTCTATAATTCCCCTTAAGTTGTGTTACACATTCAGCATAATCACTCATCTTGGATCGAAGAACTTCAATAAAATGTTCATGCCTTCTGACCAATCTCAATTTACCGCCTAAGTTGATAACTTTTATACATATACCCTCTAAAATCTCTGCTCTAGTCAACAATGTTATAAATATTACCAAAAGGACTATCAATATTATGTATCCGGCAGCAATCAATATTTTAGAAAGGAAACTAAAATTTGTAAAAATATGCGGCGCAGTAATAATACAAATAAATCCAATTGTAATAATCGCCATAGTATACATTATAAGATTTAAAATCAGTACAGCTGTCGTTATAGGTCCCGGAATATTACTTTTCATCATAAAATACGCACTGGCAGGCTGACCGCCGGAGGCTGATGGTGTAATTGCTGAAAAATATACATCCGCTGATGCAAACAATAACCCTGAACCAGCACCTCGTCTATATCCCAAACTTCTTAAAATGCTTCTTATGGCTTCACCTTCAAAAAATATAAACCCAAGCATCGCTGCAACTGCAGCCACAATCCATCTAAAATCAGCATTTCTCAGAACTTCCTTCATGCTTTCTATAGACATATCCTCAGCTTGTGACAAAACAGTAATTATAGTTAATACTGCTAAAACAACTGAAATAATAATCCAAACAAATTTCTTTTTATTAATCATTTTTCACCCGTATGATCTTACAAATTATCTTGTGAATCATTTCATAAAATCTAGACAAGTTAAGCCTATTAGAAATAAGCAAACCTATCTCTAGTATAAGTATTCCGCCAATAATATCAACAAACACATGCTGTTTTACCAAAACTACAGACATAAAAACCAAAATACTAGAAATACCCATTATGACACGATAAATGCCATTACATCTCTTTTGAGACATGGCAGCTCTAAAACAAAACCAGCTTTCTAAACAGTGAATAGACGGAAACAGATTAATTGGTGCATCTGAATTGTACACGAAATTCATCAAAAAGCCTGTGACTCCACCCTCTGTCACCTCCGGTCTGACTATTGTTGTCGGCAAAATAATAAATATTATAAATGATATAAGTTTTGCCCAAAATTCTCCACTCATATATCTATAACAAAATTCTTTACTCTCCCGGCCACACATTATAAATCCAATTATCCATTGCGCATAAGCTCCTATATAAATATATACAAACTCTGGCACAAAAGGGATTTTATAATCCAGTGAAATTGCCAGGGAATGTTGGGGTAAATCCTCCATGATTTTTTGTATTCCAAAATATCCTATAAAATTAAATAATACTCCAAACAACAAGGGCACATAAGCATATCCCGGTAATATTTTCAGATGTTTTTTTATATTCATAACAACCTATTCTCCCGCCTGATTTCTTTTTTATATTTTATATAACTACAGCAATATTATACATTATCAGTTTCAAAAAATGCCGTGGCAAAACCACGGCAAATAAAACATCATAAAACTACTTCATCTATACTTTGTCGAAAAATCTGTAATCTTTCACATCTATCTCTGGCATCAGTTCCTCGTTAATTATGGTAAGCATCTCATTTAGCTTATCATAATCCTCCTTAGAGAAACGCTTCTTACAACGCTCCATTAACACATCAATATAATTTTCATTGATTCTCTTGAAACTTAAATATTTTTTTGTAGGTCTCAAATGATACTCTCTCGCATCAGTCTCAGACTGAACCTTCTCTAGATAACCTTTGTTGAGCATGCTCTTAATACGATGGGCAGCATTTGGAGATGAAATATTTAACACCCTGGCAAACTCTGCCACTGTAGGCTCTCCCATATCCATAATAACTTCCATACTAAATGACTCAACAGTAGTTAAAGTAGCCTCTCTACTCTCAAATCTAGAATATACTTTCATATAAAAATGAAGTCGAAGTTTGTCATAAATCTGACTGATTGCATTATTAACCATTTCAATTCCCTTTACTAATTCACTCATATTACTAGAATCTATCCTCACTATATATAATACCACTAAACGATTGAAAAAGTAATCTCTGCTTTGGCAACAATTTTTCCATCTACTATTGCTTCAGCCTCCGCAACTCCCACAGGCCCTTTTTGCCTAATAACCTGACAGCGCAAATCAAGTACATCTCCCGGAACAACAGGTCTCTTAAATCTAGCATTTTTTATTCCACCAAAAAGCACTATCTTGCCTTTGTTTTCCTCCAGACTAAGAGCTGCAATAGCACCTGTCTGAGCAAGGGCTTCTATAATCAAAACACCTGGCATTATAGGCTGCCCTGGAAAATGTCCCTGGAAAAATGGCTCATCCACACTGACGCATTTTCTACCAACAGCCCAAGCACCTGGCTCGAAATCCATAACTCTATCAACTAGGGCAAATGGATATCTATGTGGCAAAATCTCTGCGATTTCTGCGCTGCTTAATGTATTGTGCTCTTCTCTTTGTGCTAATGTTTCCTCTAATATCATATCTCATCCTCCTAGTCCATCTTTTTAAAGATCAAGCAGGCATTATGTCCACCAAATCCAAGACTGTTACTAAGGGCGTACTTTATATCTTTTTCGATACCCTCATTTGGCACATAATTGAGATCCATCTCTTCCTCAGTCTCTTGAAGTCCAACTGTAGGAGGGATAAATCCTTCCTCTAAAGCTTTGATGGAATAAATCGCCTCCACACCACCTGCTCCGCCTAAGAGGTGACCTGTCATAGACTTGGTACTTGATACATACAAATCCTTGGCGTGATCCTCAAATACAGCCTTGATAGCCATTGTCTCAAATCTATCATTTAAAGGTGTTGATGTACCATGAGCATTAATATACTCCACATCTTCCTTGTTGATCTCTGCATCCTCGATTGCAAGACGCATACAATCAGCTCCGCCAGAACCGTCTGGTGCTGGTGATGTAATATGGAAAGCATCACAGTTGCTACCGTATCCTACGATCTCAGCATAGATGTGCGCCCCGCGGCTCTTGGCATGCTCGTACTCTTCGAGGACGATAATTCCACTACCCTCGCCGATAACGAATCCATTTCTATCCTTATCAAAAGGAATACTTGCTCTCTTTGGATCCTCAGACTGTGTAAGGGCTTTCATGTTCTGGAAACCTGACACTCCTAGTGGCGAGATGCTACTCTCACATCCACCGCATACAAATGCATCCTCATAGCCATCTCTGATTCTGATAAATGCATCTCCAATAGCATTACTTCCACCAGCACAAGCTGTAACCGGGCAAGTGCACATACCCTTTAAACCATGCATAATGGCAATTCTTGCAGCAGCCATATTTGAGATGGACATTGGAACGAAGAAAGGATTTACCTTATCATTTCCCATGCTTTCCAATCTACCATGCTGTTGCTCGATTACATCAAGTCCACCGATTCCGCTGGATACAATCACACCGATTCTCTTTGGATCGATCTCTGTGACCTTAGAATTGCAATTGAATTCCTCATCTCCAGCGCATAATCCTGAATCTGCAATGGCCTCCTCCGCAGCATAAAGGGCAAGCTTTGTAAATCTACCCATATGACGAAGTTCTCTTTTTTCCAAACGATCTTCAGGAGTGAAATCTTTTACCTCTCCTGCCACTTTTACTTTATAGTCAGTAGCATCAAAAGAGCTTATAAAGTCAATTCCACTGACACCGTTTTTTACATTTTCCCAACTTTCATCCACAGTTTTTCCTGTTGGATTAATTGTTCCAAGTCCTGTTACTACAACTCTTCTATTTTGCTTCATCTTATTCCTTCCTTTTTAGGTTTACATACCCATGCCGCCGTCAACGCCTAATACCTGTCCTGTGATATAACCGCTTCTCTCATCAGCTAAAAATAGTACTGCATTGGCGATATCCTCTGGTGTTCCCATTCTCTTTGCAGGAATGGAAGCGTTGATTTGTTCCTTCACCTTATCGCTCAAGACTTCAGTCATCTCTGTGGCAATCATTCCTGGAGCAATTGCATTGGCTGTGACATTTCTCGAAGCCAACTCCTTGGCCACACTCTTGGTCAAACCGATAATTCCAGCTTTACTTGCGGAATAGTTAACCTGACCAGCGTTGCCGTGTACTCCCACAACACTTGAGATGTTGATGATTCTACCAAACTTCTGTCGCATCATAGGTTTTGTCACCTTCTGACATAACAAATATGTTCCCTTTAAATTTGCTGCTATAACCTGATCGAAATCTTCCTCAGACATCTTTAACAACAAATTATCTCTAGTAATTCCAGCATTATTTACCAGCACTTCAACTTTTCCTGTAAAGGACATTGCAGTCTCAATCAATTTGTCAGCTATCTCTGAAAGAGATACATCTCCCTTTACAAGGGCGATTTCTCCAAGCTTGCCCTTTTCCTCGCAAAGCTTTTTGGTCTCAGTGGCTGCAGCTTCATTTCCAGCAAATCCTATAACTACATTGTAGCCAGCTTCGTAAAATGCCACTGCAATGGCTCTACCGATTCCACGTCCAGCACCAGTAATAAGGGCTGTCTTTCTAGTATTTTCCATAATTTAATCCTTTATAATAAAAATCACAGTTTACAGATTATCTTATACTTCCCTCAAAAAATCTCTCGACTCAATTTATTTATCGCTCTCAATAAAAGCCTTGATATCTTCAGATGTCTCTAAAACTGTACAGTTGATATCAGCGATATCCTTGGCCTTAGCACAACGTTTTACAAAACCAGTCAATGCTTTTCCAGGACCAATCTCCACGAAGTTTCTGACTCCAGCATCCAACATATAATTGATGGAATCTGTCATCTGTACACCATTTTGCACCTGCATCTCAAGAAGCTTTTGAATTGTCTCATCAGCAGTTTTTTCTCTACCAACCACGTTGTAAACAACTGGAATCTGTGGCTGATTAAACTCAACTGTCTCAAAATATTTAGCCAAGTCATCGCCTGCTGCCTTCATAAATGCTGTGTGAAATGGTCCACTTACATTAAGTGGCATACATCTCTTGGCTCCGGCTTCCTTGGCCAGTGCTGCTGCCGCGTCAACGGCTGGCTTCTCACCACCAATTACAATCTGCCCTGGGCAGTTATCATTACATATCGATACAACACCTGCATCTGCTGCTTTTTCAACACAAACCGCCAAATCTTCTTTGGACATACCAATAATTGCAGTCATTGCTGCCTCGACACCCTCAGCAGCCTTGGTCATCGCCTCTCCTCTAAATGCCACCATCTTGATAGCCTCAGAAGCATCCCATACGCCGGCAGCCTCTAAAGCTGAGTACTCTCCAAGGGAAAGTCCTGCAACCATATCTGGCTTAAATCCATTGTTCTTTAAAATATTAGTCACACCACAGGCAAATGCCACCATACAAGGCTGGGTGTATTTTGTTAAATTTAATTTTTCTTCAGGATCTTCAAAACACATTTCCTTCAAATCGAAATCAAGGCTAGCATTGTCATACACTTCCTTGAACTCCTTGAAGTCATTGTATAAATCAGCTCCCATTCCCTTATGCTGGCTTCCCTGGCCCGCATATAAAAATGCTGTTTTCATTACTTCATTAGCTCCTCAAAAATCTCTCTAACTGGTCTAATCTCTTTCACCTGTCCGCAGGTCTGACCTGCCATTAGGCTTCCTCTTTCTGTGTCTCCATCAAAGACAGCTTTTCTCAAGCTTCCCAAAGTATATTTCTCAAGTTCCTCAACAGATGCTCCTGCCTTCTCCTGTCTGATATATTCCTTGGTCATTTTATTTTTCAAAATTCTAACCGGTGTTCCACCGATTCTTCCTGTTACAACCGCATCTGTTCCCTTGGCCTTAATAACCGCCTGCTTGTAGTTATCGTGAATAGGGCACTCCTCGCTGGCAAGAAGACATGTTCCCACCTGGATTCCGCAGGCACCAAGGGCAAATGCTGCCTTGACCTGTCTTGAATCTGCAATTCCTCCAGCTGCAATAACTGGAATTGAAACTGTATCAACTGTCTGAGGAACAAGTGTCATGGTACTCATCTCACCGATATGTCCACCACTCTCACTTCCCTCGGCGATTATTGCATCAGCGCCAGCTCGCTCTAAAAGCTTAGCCAAAATTGGTGCCGCAACAACAGGGATAACTGTTATTCCAGCCTCTTTCCACTTCTGCATATATTTTCCAGGATTTCCAGCACCAGTAGTAACAACCTTTACGCCTTCCTCTACAACAATATCTGCAAACTCATCCGCATCTGGATGCATAAGCATAATATTTACACCAAAAGGCTTATCAGTCTTTGATTTACAAATACGAATTTCCTCTCTTAGCATCTGAGGATTCATTCCTCCTACGCCGATCAATCCAAGTGCACCAGCATTGGAACAAGCTGCCGCAAATGAGCCTGTGGCAATATTTGCCATACCACCTTGAATAATTGGAAATTCAGTTCCTAGTATTTCATCCAATCGTTTCATTTCTTTTCTCCAATTCTTATCAAAACACCTGCCCAAGTCAGTCCGCCTCCAAATCCAACTAACATTAGAGTGTCGCCGACTTTTGCAAGACCATTTTTACAAACCTCATCTAAGGCCATTGGCACAGATGCAGCACTGGTATTTCCAAAACGATCCATATTCTTATAAAATTTTTCTGAATCTGCATGCATCTTTCTCACGCAGTGATCTATAATTCTCGAATTGGCCTGATGGCAAACCACCATATCCACATCATCGAGAGTTATCTCAGCTTTGTCCTCCAAAGTTGTTACACATTTTGGAATGGCTTCCACTGCAAATTTAAATACAGCTTTTCCATCCATTTTGATAGTGCTTCGAACCTCTCCAGGACCTTCCACTGCTATCTCATAACCACCTCTGGCTCCAAGAACTGACTCATATACTCCTGAATCTGTAGTCTGTATAATAGCAGCTCCTGCTCCGTCTCCAAAGAGAACACAGGTGTTTCTGTCTTCCATATCCAACAATCTTGATAAATGCTCACATCCTATGACAAGTCCAATATGACCGTCTGTAGAATTCAATAAGCCTCTAGCTACTTCCAATCCATAAATGAATCCACTACAAGCCGCATTTACATCTAAAACAGGGATATCTTCTCTAAATCCCAACTCCCTTTGTACAAGGCAAGCCAGGGCAGGAACAACATATTCACCAGACAATGTTCCACACACAACGCAATCGATTTCCTCAGGTTTTACTCCTGCTGAAGCAATGGCATTTTTTGCCGCTTCGATTGCTAAACTAGTGGCATCCTCATCCTCGCCGCAGAAGCGACGTGTCTTGATGCCGGTTCTTGATGTGATCCATTCATCACTGGTCTCAACAATATTTGCCAAATCATCATTGGTAATCTGGCGCTTTGCCTCTGCCATTCCTGTTCCGATGATTTCAATATTTTTCATTATGTTAACCGATCTTTCTATATTTCATCTGTCTATCACTCTTAACGTCATTTGGTGAAAGCTTCATAAGCTCCTGTAAATGCTTCCAAAGAACAGCGTCAAGATTTCTCATAACCTCGTCATAATTTCTCTGGGCGCCACCAAGAGGTTCCTTGATAACTTCATCGCATACCTTGGCTTCTTTCAAATCAGCTGCAGTAAGCTTCATTATCTCGCAGGCTTCCTTCTTACGATTTGCATCCTTCCAAAGGATACTTGCAAATCCTTCTGGGCTAAGAATAGAATATACAGCATTTTCAAGCATCAAAATTCTATTTGCAACACCGATGGCCAAAGCACCACCTGAGTTTCCCTCTCCAGTTACCACTGAGATAACAGGTACATGGAACTGACTCATCTTGGCAAGGTTTGTAGCAATAGCTTCACCCTGACCATGTTCCTCAGCCTCCATACCAGGATATGCTCCTGGAGTATCAATAAAAGTGATAATAGGGCGTTTAAACTTCTCTGCCTGATTCATCAATCTAAGAGCTTTTCTATATCCTTCTGGACATGGCATACCGAAGTTATACTTCATGTTATCCTCCATGGTATGACCCTTGCGATGACCTAAAACTGTAACTGGTATTCCGTGGAATCTTGCAATTCCACCGTAGATACTTTGATCTTCATCATATAAATGGTCACCTTTTTGCTCAAAGAAATCAGTAAATATTCCATCAATAAAATCATCAACATGAGGTCTTTGACTATGTCTAGCCAAGAACACTCTATCCTCAGGTGTCAATGTCTGACATTCTGATAGGAAATATTCTCTCATGGATTTTAACTTGATAATCTCCTTATCATGCTCCTCCAATGAGATTCGCTCCTCAAAAGTATCTTCCATAACTTCCTCGGAATATTCTACAACTTCCACCAAATCCTGAGTTACTTCTGTGGCTCTACCTTCAACCTCTTCAATTTGGGCATCAAGCTCTTCCACTTTTTCCAAAATTTTATCTATCATTTTTCTACCTCAAACAAATCTCATAATATGATTTTTGTTTTATTTCTTTTCATGCAATTCCAATAGCTGAATTATTGTCTGTCTCATCTCGTTTCTTGGCACAATCTTGTCAACAAATCCATGAGCCTCTAGGTACTCACTCTTTTGGAATCCCTTTGGCAATTTCTTGTGAATTGTCTGCTCAATTACTCGAGGTCCCGCGAAACCAATCAAGGCTCCAGGCTCTGCCAATGTAATATCACCCAATGTGGCAAAACTTGCTGTAACACCACCTGTTGTTGGATGAGTGAGATAACTGATATAAAGTCCGCCTGATGCATTGAACTCCTCAACAGCTGCTGAAGTCTTTGCCATCTGCATCAAACTATATATACCCTCCTGCATTCTAGCTCCACCGCTGGCAGAGAAAATAATGAGAGGTGTCTTTTTCTTCGTTGCGTATTCAATGGCCTTGGTAACCTTTTCTCCAACAACGGAACTCATGCTACCCATAAAAAATCTGCTATCTAAAACGATAACAGTAGCCTTGTGTCCACCGATTCTACCAACTGCAGCAACTGCAGCTTCCTCCAACCCAGTGGCTTCCTTTTGTTTCGCAACCTTTTGTGCATATTCTGGGAAATTCATCGGATCTGATGCTTTCATATCCGCATATAACTCTTTATATTGTCCAGGATCAAAGATAAGTGACATTCTATAATGTGCACTTATACTTTGATACTTTCCACATATGGGACATACATAATAGTTTTCTTTCCACAATCTTTTCATGGAGCGTCTCTGACACTTTTTACATGTGACAAATAGTGTCTCTCCATCTTTTTGATCTACTTCTTCACTAATTTCACGTTTTTTTGAAAAAGAAAAAGAAGCTGTTTTCAATATTGATCCCATAGGTCACTCCTATTATTTATTAGCCTCAATAGCATCCATTACATCCTGAACTGTATGTAAATCTACAATTGATTCCTCAGGAATTGTGATACCAGTCTTCTCTTCAATCTCCATATGTAACTCTGTAATTGAAAGTGAGTCAGCATCAAGATCCTCGATCAAGTTAGCCTCTGGCTTTACATCATCAGCCTCTACCCCAAGAATTTCTACAATAATCTCTTTTAATTCATCAAATGTCATTTTAGTTGCCTCCTTTTTATCTAAAAACATTTTAACTAAATACTGTTGAAATATTATTACAAAAAAAAATATATGTCAACTCTTTTTATTTTCTCACTAATTAATTTAAGATTTCACACCTTATTTTATCCATTTATTCTGTGATTGTATTTGCCATATTGACTGCTATGATAACTGATTTATTCATTGAATATATGAAACAAAAATCCGGCGATGACACCAGAGATCTGCTAAAAGAACTTGAAAATGTTGCTGAGATGTCCCAGGAAGAACGCGCTGCACTCCAAGCAAGAGCCAGAGAATTTTTGCAGCACGCCAAGGACACAGATAAATAATTTTTAAATCTGTTTCTTAAACATATTTTGCATAAATTTTGTGTTATATAATTTCATTGCTGCTGGTACATCTAGCTGATTCTTTGCAAATCCTAAGGTCTTCTCGCCATTGTGTCCCATGTCCACAATAAAGAGTTCGCCTGATACAAATCTTGCCATATTGGAATTCATAAATACGATTGGCTCTGCCATCTCCTCGCTTGTAGCCAATCTTCCAATAGCACCATTTTCCTTCATAAGCTTCTCGCTTCCTCCGGCCATCTTCTCAAACTCAGCCTTCATTCCCGTATCTGTAGATCCAGGCAATACAGCATTTACTCTAATACCTCTCTTACCGTATTCCACAGCTTTTAAAGTTGTATAGTAATTCATAGCTCTCTTGGACAAAGTGTATGCCATGATTCCAACGCCATCCTTTGGAGCAACCTTTTTCATAAATGCTTCCATCTCTTCCCAAGTGTTGCAATCCATAATCTTTTTGTATTCCTTCTGCCATTTCTCCCACATAAGTCCACCACATGATGTGACATAGCAAATGCTATCACCTGCTTCCATTCGCTTATCCAAATAGCAATCTGTAATATATTTATTGGCAATAAAGTTTACTGTAAATGTAACCCAGTAACTTGTCTTGGCACCGGATAAACCAGCAACACCAAAGAAACAGTTGATCCTCTCTGGCAATTTCTCAAAGGCCGCATCAATACTACTCTTATCCGATAAATCTGTCTGGATAAATGTAATATTTTCATTGTCACTTGGATTTCTATCAAGACCATAAACCTTGGCTCCCAAGTCCACCAACATTTCACATACTGCCTTGCCCATTCCTGAGCTAGCACCTGTAACTACGCAATTTTTTCCTTCATATCCAAAGTATTCCTTCATTTTACACCCTCACTTTTATATAATATACTTAATGATACATTTGTCTCATATATCTTTTCACATTTCAAGAGAGTATGTACTTAATGAAACAAAAATAGGGAGATTGGCTCATGAGAAAACATTTTACAAAGGAATATATTACCGAAGCGCTTTTTCGTTTATTAAAAGAAAAAAATATAGAAAAAATATCTATATCGGAATTGGTGACAACGGCCGGAGTATCGAGAGCTTCATTTTACAGAAATTATCTGGATATTAATTCTGTGGTAGATGAATATTTAGCTAGCCTCTTTGGAAATATTTCTGAAAAATATCCTGTCACCACAACTAATATGCGAGAAAATATGTCACTATTTTATAAAGAATTATTAAAAAACAAAAAGGAATTATCTCTACTTGAAAAAAATAATCTACTAGATGGTTTAAATAAATATATGTATGAAAGTGTGTTATCACAAATCGAGGAACTGGGTGTGTTTAACAACAAATATCAACCGCATTTTTTCTGTGGTGCAACTGTGGGGGTTATCAGAGCCTGGATCAGTTATGGATTTAAAGAATCTCCAGAAGAAATGAGTAAACTTTTTATGGGCTCTTTAATAGGATATATGGATTTGTCTAAGGTAAAATAAATTTCTCTATAAAAAACGGAAGAGAGGGATCTTCGTCCCTCTCTCTATCTCCAATCAATATGTCATCTATTGATGTATCAAACAACTGACTCAACGCGTACAAGTTATCGACGGTTGGCAGGCTATCACCTCTTTGCCATTTGTATACGGCTTGCTCGGATTCAAAACCCATGTACCTTGCCACTTCTTCCACCGTTAAATTGTGTGCTTTTCGAAGCGCCTTAATTCTTGCTCCGGTTGCCTTGGTGTCCAATACTGGATATTCCATATGTGTGCCTCCTTTGTGTAAATGCAAATTTAAATTTACTTACTAATTACAACATCCTCTGCCACTGGCTATCAGACACCTCTGCCTTTCGGGGGATGCAAGGCTATATGTTTACAATACTATTATCGTCACCTAAAAACAAAACTTTAGCTTGTTTTGTAATTTTAGGGCGTCAGATTATAATATCACGAATATCCGTTGATGTAAAGTGTTTTTTTAAAATTTTTAAATTATTTTCTAGCTTCATAAAGGGCTGCAACTGCATCCCAATCAACTACATTGAAAAACTCTTTTACATAAGCAGCTCGTAGATTCTTATATTTAAGATAATAAGCATGCTCCCATACATCCAACGCAAAAATCGGTGTATTGCCAGTACCTAAACTGATAGGGTTATCTTGATTTCCGCTATTAGACAAAACTAAATCTCCACTTGGAGTAACAGACATCCAAGCCCATCCTGAGCCAAACTGTCCTGTGGCTAAAGCTGTTATTTTTTCCTTAAATTCCTCATAGCTACCAAATGTAGCATCCATCTTCTCCTTTAACGCACCTGTCGGTTCACCGCCACCATTTGGCGACATAATCTTGAAGTATAGATTATGATTATAATATCCCCCACCATTATTGCGAATTCCATTTCGCAATGTCTCATCAGAAATATCTGATAGATTTGCCAACAGCTTTGTTATCTCTACATCATCCACCCCAGCTTTTTCGGCTAGCGTATTTAATGTTGCCGTATATGTGGCATGATGCTTAGAATGATGTGTCTCCATAGTTTCCGCATCAATCACCGGCTCAAGAGCATCATAGCTATAAGGCAATTTGTACTGTTCAAACATTTTTACTACCTCCATCTTCTTTATTATAATTATCAAATTTTTTGAAATTATGGTTTCATTATACTATTTTGTTATCATTATTCCCACAACAATAATTATAATAAGTTATCCGGCTATGCATGTAAAAAACGGGAACCCCATGGCTAAGGTTCCCGTTAATAATTATATCTGATTTAATTGTTTTTTAGTACAACTTTGCATCAGCTGAAGTATAATTGTCCACATAACTTTCTTTTATCATCAAAGGTATTAATACACCAATTACTATATATGCCAGAATACATAAGAGCATCGGCCAGATTACAAGTTTAAAAGTAAACATCCACATTCCACCAGCAATAACCTGTATGAATAAATAGTTTAGCAACCACCCCACTGTCAGCACAAATATACATGTAATACCAACTCTATACAGGCTTTCACCCATGAGCATAGCTTTGATCTGCTTTCTTGTCATTCCAATGGCATGAAGAGTTTTCAATTCCATCTTTCTCTCATTAATAGATGTGACAGTCAGATTAATCCAATTTAATACACCAATTAACCCCAGTATAAAACTCAACACTCCTCCAACCAGCAGATAGGTCTTTATCATATTTTCAAAATCCCTCATATAATATGCTCTGGAAGTATATGCCAACTCAGGCACATCTGTCTCACAATATTTGCTTATTTCATTTTCAATAGTTTCTGTCTTCGCCTCATCCACATTAACAAATAATTTCATAGCACCAGCAGCATCAGGAACCTGTATCAAATACTCATCCCTTGGCAATATATAGCCAAAGCCAATACTATCACTATATTCTGGTCCCATTGGAATTGGCAATTCACCTATTGCCAGAACTTCATATTCCTTCTTATTCCCATTGGGAAATTCTACCAATGCTTTTTCTCCCACATTATAAAAGGAGCAGATACCTTTACCTTCGTACATGTCAGGGTGGGTCACAATTACATAATCTCCTGATTGAAATTTTTCCCAATCAACCTGACCATGACATATCTCCAACTCATTAAAAGGCAATTCATCAATTCCAAATATTTTAGCCGAAATCATTTTACCCTTAGTAACCATCGCATCATATTTTTCCTGTGGCATCATATAAGTACCATTTTCATCATAGAACTTCTCAACCCGTCCAAGGGTCACATCATTCATGTGTTGCACACAAGTTGACATATATGCCAGCCCCGTTTCAGTCACTCCGTCTAACGAGCTAATATAATCGACAGTATCCTGATTTACTCCTTCATAATCATCATTTAAGTCACTTGGGTTAAGAATAGAAGCATTAGTAATCATAAAATCAGAGTTAATCGAGCCTGCCAGATATTTCTTGGCATCAAATCCTTCTGTCACAGACACTGTTGCATTTATCAAAATAATACTGAGAGCCAGAGACAATACAACTACAGCAGTCTTTTTGAAATTTCTCTTTAAATTCTCCTGGGCCATAGTCCATGGAGTGACTTTTCTAGTCTTTCTCTTAGCTGCCAGTTTCTCACCCTTATATTCACTATAACGAACCGCTTCAACCGGTGATATTTGACTTATAACTTTCCCCGGTTTTCTACAACTCATCCTTACAGTAATCCACGAGAAGATCGCACTAAACAAGAATATACGGGCATCCGGATATACAACTCCTGAAATACCTTGCAAGGTTTCTGCAACCATTGGAAACAATTCGATTGAAATAATATATCCCATTAATAGACCTAACGGAATTCCAACTATACTTAAAATATCTGCTTGCAATACAACCATCTTCTTCAACTGCTTATTGGTCAATCCAATAGTCTTCAACAGGCCATAATACTGAACCTCTGATGACACCGCTATATAAAAAATGTTGAAAATAATAAGATACCCTGATCCTATAATCAACGCCAAAATCAGCACTATCATGGCAACTGTATTAAAATCAATCGTACTTCCTGCAAATGCCCAGTTAATTCCATCATTTACATCATCACCAAATCCTAATCTGCTTTTCAAATCAGCCATCTGCTTCTCTAAGTTAATAGAAGTTGCAAAATCAAAATTGGGATTTAGACATCCAGAATATATTCCTTTATCTAGATTTGTCTTCTTATCAGCCTCTGTCTTCCAGACCGGCGCATACTTCTCCTGATACTCCTTGGACAAATAAATCTGATTTACTAAAATATCCGCAGGCTTATCCCAGTATCCTGATAAAATAAAGTCCCCTTCAAGTTCTTCTTCACCAGTATCAATTGTCAAATGTACCGTCGACCCAAGCTCATGCTTTACGCCCAAATCATCCAACACCTTGGTACAGGTAGCAATCTCGTTTTCCTTTTCCGGCAAATGTCCTGTAGTAGGCTTACAAAATGAAGTTTGTGCCTCCAGGGGCAATACATATCTCACTTCACTATAATCTTCATATAACTCTGCATTGCTGGCTGTGCCCACATAGATACTGTAACTCAGATTGGAGATTTTAGAATCAGATTCAAGTTTCTGATACTCCTCCTCGGTCATAAACTTAAAACCAGCCATGGAACTTGTTCCGACCTGATACATGGTATTTTTCTGATATTCAATCACAACACTTCCTCCTATTGAGAAAAGTGTTGTCATCATAATTGTTGTGAGAATAATTGCAAAGATAATCATTATATTTCGACGTAAATTCGCCTTCATATTTTTGATACATAAATTATAAAGGCATCTCTTGTTACTAACATTTCTCATATAAAACACCATCCTCAATCCTAATAATACGATCTGCCATCTGTGCAATTTCCTCATTGTGAGTAATTAAAATCATAGTCTGATTAAGCTTATTGCTTGTTGTTTTCAGTAGTCCCATGACATCTAGACTTGTCTTGGAATCCAAATTACCAGTTGGTTCATCCGCAAGTATGATAGCTGGTTTTGTTGCAAGAGCTCTGGCAATTGCCACTCGCTGCTGTTGCCCTCCAGACAATTGATTAGGCATGCTGTTTTTCTTCTCCGTCAAACCTAGAATATCGATAATCTCATTTACATAATCCTCTTCAATCTCATTACCATCCAGCTGAATCGGCAACACAATATTCTCATACACATTCAACACCGGCACAAGATTATAGGCCTGGAATACAAATCCGATTTTCCTTCTGCGAAATATGGTAAGCTCTTCGTCTTTCAATGAAAATATATCCTTACCATCAATATACACCTTGCCCTCTGTCGGTCTGTCCAATCCACCCAACATATGAAGCAATGTTGATTTTCCGCTTCCGCTTGTACCCACAACGGCAACAAACTCTCCCCGGGAAACTGAGATATCCACCCCATCAATTGCTTTGACTGTTACACTAGTCTGATTATAATATTTCTTCAATTCTTCTGTTCTTAATATTTCCATCTGATAATCTCCTCATAAAAAATGCTAAGTACAACTTTTATGTACCTAGCATATCATCAATATCTTTCCATATTCTTTCCAAAATATAACAATTCTGTCACATTTACATTCTCTTTGGGAAATATATTTCAAAGCAACTACCTTTTCCCAATTCTGACTTCAGTCTAATGTATCCACCTTGCTCCTCTACAATCTGACGAGCAAGAAATAGTCCAACACCGATTCCTTTCTCGTCATGAACACTACTGCTTCTGTAAAATCTGCTAAAAACTTTCGGGCTTTCATGCTCAGAAATTCCAATACCATGATCTGTTATTTTAATTCCTGCAAACATCTCATGTTCAAGCATGTCAACTTCAATCTCTGAATTCTCCGGAGAATATTTAATTGCGTTATCAATAATATTACTTGCAGCCTCTATGGCCCACTTCTTATCAATACACGCCAGTATAGTGCTGTCATCAGAAGCATCCCACATCTTTCTGATAACAATATGCTTTCCAGTGGCTTTGGAAATATTTCCTCTAATAGCCTCTTCTGCAACCTCAGCCAATGAATCAGTTCTCTGCTCAAAGACAAATATTCCAGTCTCCAATCTGGACACTTTCACCAAGGCCTGCATCAATTCATTTAGTTTCCTGCTCTGATTATATATCTGACTCACATATTCCTGCTGATCATCTCTTGCACTTTCCTCCAGAAGTTCTGAATACATCATAATATTGGTCAAGGGAGTTTTCACCTGATGAGAAATGTTGGTGACCAACTCTTCTATTCTGGATTTCTCCTCACTGACCTTCTCTGCGGCTATAGTCTGTTGATTCAAATACTGGTATAACTTCGTCTGAAGTTTTGATAATTCTGATTCATCGAATTTATATTCCTCAAACTCTCCACTTATTGCTTCATCCAACATCTGATTCAGCAATTTATATTCGCTTCTTCTCAGCATTTTCTTACTCCCACCTGAACACATATCCAATTCCATATACTGTATGTATAAGTTTTAAATCATCACTTTCTATCTTATCACGCAACCTTTTAACGGACACGGTAAGAGCATTTTCATCAACAAACTGTTGATTCTGCCATACATATTCTATCAGCTTATCTCGTGTAATTGTTGCCCCGGCATTTTCCACCAGATATCTCAGCAGACGAATCTCAGTCTTACTAAAATCAATTTCCTGACCATTCTTATAGAATTTCAGATTATCAAAATCAAGCTTCAGTCCATTTTGCTTATATAAAGTCTGCACAGAGTTCTTATCTAATAACTTCTGCACGCGAAGTCGTAAAGCCATTAATGAAAAAGGCTTCTTCACATAATCATCAGCACCCAGACTCAAGCCTGCAATTTCATCCATCTCAGAATCGTTTGCTGTAATAATTAAAATCGGAACATCTGATTTCCGTCGAATACTCTTTAACAAATCCAGACCGCTTCCATCCGGCAGATTTATATCCAAAATAATAAGATCAGCATTATCAATTTGCTCTACTTCATTAAGACAATAAAATGATTTAAAGCAGTAATTCTCTGTTCCCAGAGTCAACTCAATCCCTTGATTTATTGCATGATCATCCTCAATAATATAAATGTATTTCTTATTCACAATTACCATCCTCGCATAAATACTTCTATAATATTTTCTTCCCATGATAAATGTGGAGAGTTTTCACTAGCCATCTCTTATATTTGATCTAATAAGGTATTTAAATGTATTTTCAAACCCTCCTACTTCTAGCAAAACCTTTTTGTCATACTACTATTCTAGCAAATAATGGTTTTCTATCGTAGTATGAATTTTTCTGCTTTATAATTAAAAGAGCCCACCAAAATTTGATGAGCTCTCAACTATACATAATATCTTTATTAAATTAGTATAACTTCGCACCAGCTGGAATGTGGTTATCCACCATAAGAAGATGCAACTCTTCTCCATCTGAATCCTTAAGGTTATTTACTGCACTAAGCAACATTCCACAAGACTCAATTCCCATCATAGCTCGTGGTGGAAGATTTGTGATTGCCACAAGTGTCTTTCCAACCAATTCCTCTGGCTCATAGAACTCATGAATTCCTGAGAGAATGATTCTATCTGTACCTGTTCCATCGTCCAAAGTAAACTGTAATAACTTCTTAGACTTTGGAACAGCCTCACACTTCTTAACCTTTACAGCTCTGAAGTCCGACTTGCTAAATGTATCAAAATCCACCTGCTCCTCAAAGAGTGGCTCAACCTTTACATTCGAAAAGTCTATCTTGGAATTTGGTGTAAAGAATCCATTATTATCTCCTGATGTCTCGCTCTTAGCCTTCTTGTCAGCATCTAGTGACTTCATAGTCGGGAAGAGAAGTACATCTCTGATAGCTGCTGAATCTGTAAGCAACATTACCAATCTATCGATACCGTATCCGATACCACCTGTTGGAGGCATACCAATCTCAAGAGCATTCAAGAAATCCTCATCTGTATGCTCAGCCTCATCATCACCTGCTGCCGCGTTGGCATCCTGTGCTGCAAAACGCTCTCTTTGATCAATTGGATCATTAAGCTCTGAATAAGCATTACACATTTCCCATGTATTGATAAATAATTCGAATCTCTCTACCTTGCTTGGATCACTTGGTTTCTTCTTTGTAAGTGGAGAAATCTCAATTGGATGATCCATGATAAATGTAGGCTGAATGAGGTTCTTCTCGCAATACTCCTCAAAGAAGATATTTAAAATATCACCCTTCTTGTGGAAGTCCTCATACTCAAGACCCTTCTCATCAGCTAAAGCCTTGGCAGACTCATCATCTAATGTATCAAAGTCTACTCCAGCATACTTCTTTACGGCATCTGTCATTGTAAGTCTCTCAAAAGGCTTTCCTAAATCAATCTCTGTACCCTGGTATGAGATCTTAGTAGAACCACATACCTTTTCTGCTAAATATCTAAACATTGACTCTGTAAGCTCCATCATACCCTCGTAATCAGTGTATGCCTGGTACAACTCCATCAATGTAAACTCAGGATTATGACGTGTGTCAACACCCTCATTTCTAAACACACGGCCGATTTCGAAAACTCTCTCCAAACCGCCGACAATCAATCTCTTTAAGTAAAGCTCCAAAGAAATACGAAGTTTTACATCCTCATTCAAAGCATTGTAATGTGTCTCAAATGGACGCGCTGCCGCACCACCTGCATTTGACACAAGCATAGGTGTCTCAACCTCCATAAAGTCACGGTCAGCCAGGAAGTTTCTAATCTCTCTGATAATCTGAGATCTCTTGATAAATACATCCTTGCTGTCCTGATTCATAATCAAGTCTACGTATCTCTGTCTATATTTTGTATCTGTATCTGTTAAACCATGGAATTTCTCTGGCAATACCTGCAATGACTTTGAAAGTAATGTCATTTCCTCTGCATGAATAGACACCTCTCCTGTCATTGTACGGAAAGCATATCCCTTCACGCCCCAAATATCACCTATATCTGACTTCTTAAAGGTAGCGTACAACTCATCTCCAAGAGCATCCTTGGAAGCATAAATCTGTACAGTCCCCTTTAAATCCTGAATATTTGCAAATGATGCTTTTCCCATCACACGCTTGAACATCATACGACCTGCTATACAAACCTCGATTGGCTTTGCATCCATAATCGCTCTGCGCTCATTATAATCAGCTTTTTTGGCTTCTCTTGCAGCCTGCTCATCAAGACCATCTAAATTAACAGGTGCTCTTCCTGCCAATAACTCGTCCTCGTGAGCGCAGTATAAAGCCTTGACCTCATCGCTGTGATGTGTCACATCATATTTTGTTATCTCAAAAGGATCACAACCTGCCTCCTGTAGGTTAGCCAACTTCTCGCGGCGAACCTTTAGAAGCTGATTTAAATCCTGCTCCTGTCCATTTGCCATTATTTTTGTTACCTCTTCTATCTATATTTAATAATCAAATTTTCACCAACTATAAGTTTATGAATGTTTGATAGAGAGAATCTTGAACTCTGCTGCCTCTCCGTCTGGAGTCTCAACAGTTACAACATCTCCCTCAGAATGCCCAATAATTGCACTTCCTACAGGTGACTCATTTGAAATTCTATTATTCAAACTACTTGCCTCTGTAGAACCAACGATCTTGTACTCGTACTCATCACCAAATTCAACATCTAAAATCTTAACTGTTGCACCGATACCAGCCTTGGTAGTATCTGCATTCTTCTCATCATGAATCTCAGCATTCTTTAAAATCTCCTCGATCTCCTCGATTCTAGCCTCGATCTCAGCCTGCTCTTCCTTAGCCGCATCGTACTCAGCGTTCTCTGATAAATCTCCCTGAGCTCTTGCCTCTTTTAACTTCTCAGCAACCTCATCACGGCGCTCTACTTTAAGCTCTTCAAGCTCTGCTTCTAACTTCTCTTTTCCTTCAATTGTTAAGACAGTTTTCTTTTCCATGGAATATACGTCCTTTCTTAATTAATGGCCTAATTAGCCTAGTTTCACACAGTAAAAAATATTATATCTATATACCCCTATATTGTCAAGGTGAGCCCCCATTTTATCAACATTTATCAACAAAAAATACCGACTCAAACGGCCTATATTTAGTCTAGCCATTACCCGTCGGTATAAAATATTTTTCTTATATTATTTTTTATTGAGAGAAATAATTTCCTAACTCATAAATTTCTCAAAAAGCTCTTTTAGCTCCTGATAGGTTTCCACCTCATTTATCATACCTCTAAGCTTTGAGGCATTGTGGTATCCCCCGGTGTACCAAGCGGCATGTTTTCTGAACTCTCTGATTCCAGCCAGTTCATCTTCCTTCCACTCTATCTGCATGGCTGCATGTCTCAACATCAAATCCACCATCTCATCTATAGGCGGTTTTCCAATTATCTCACCCGTCTCGAAATAATGCAAAATTTGAGAAAAGATCCAAGGATTTCCCTGGGCACCACGGCCTATCATAAACCCGTCGCAGTTGGTGTGGTTCTTCATTGCCACCACGTCCTCAGGGCTAAATATATCACCATTTCCTATAACAGGAATACTCACCGCATCCTTTACGGCAGCTATGATATCCCAATCTGCCTTACCTGAATAATACTGCTCCCTAGTTCGACCGTGAACTGCAATGGCAGCAACTCCCGCATCCTCAGCAATCTTAGCCATCTCCACAGCATTTACATGCTCCTCATCAAACCCTTTTCTGATTTTTACTGTCACAGGTTTTTCTATGGCCTTAACAGTCTTGGCCATAATCTCTCCTGCTAACTTGGGATTTTTCATAAGAGCTGAGCCATCACCATTATTTACCACCTTTGGCACAGGACATCCCATGTTGATGTCCAATATGTCAAATGGTTTTTCTTCAATCTTTTTTGCCATCTCACTGATACAATCTGGATCTGAGCCAAATAGTTGCAATGAAACCGGCCTCTCGCTTTCATCTATCTCTAGAAGTTTATAAGTGTTTTTGTTATTAAACTGTATCGCCTTGGCACTGACCATCTCCATACATATGAGACCAGCACCCTGCTCTTTGCACAATATTCTAAAAGGTAAATCCGTCACTCCCGCCATTGGTGCCAAGACCAGGTTATTGTCCAAAGTCACATCACCAATCCTTAAGCCTTTATATTCTGGATTCATCTATTACTCTCCTACTTGTATATAAAATATACTTTTATTTCTTTCTTTTTCGAGTCTGTTTATTATAAATAAATCTCATGCCCTGCAATGTGAGATTTGGATCATAGACATCTATACAATCAGTATTTTGGGCAATCATGCTTCCAAGACCGCCAGTGGCAACCACCTTGACGTTTTCATACCCAGACTCTTGTATCATATTTTTTACGATGTATTCTGTCTGACCAATCTGGCCATATACCAGACCTGCTTGCATAGAAGATATGGTCTCTCTGGCCAAAATATTCTTTGGCTTTTTAATCTCAATTTCTGGAAGCTTGGCTGCATCCTCCCACAAAGCCTTGGCAGAAATTCTGACACCAGGAGCTGTAACACCGGCCACAAAACCACCATTTTCATCCACCAAATCGTAAGTTGTGGCTGTACCAAAATCAAGAACAAGCACTGGACCGCCATACAATTCAAAAGCGCCGGCTGCATCCACGATTCTATCGGCACCTATTTGTGCTGGGTTTTCTGTCATTATCTTGATTCCCGTCTTTATACCAGGCTCAACCAAAATCGGATTGATATCCATATATTTTATAATTGCACTGACCAAAGAATGCATTACTGCAGGAACTACGCTTGCTATAATCACATCCTCTATATCATTTATTGATATATCATTTCTATCCAATATGTCTCTGATGGTTACACCGAACTCATCAGATGTACGCTGCATCTTGGTTGTCATTCGAAAACTTCCAAGTAATTTTTCATATTTAAAAACACCAATAGTAATATTAGTGTTTCCCACATCCATTGCCATTAACATAAGGCTTTACCTCTCTAACTTTCTAGCCATAATATTATTCTTCAAAAGGTTTTTTTAGAACTACCACTTTGTAATACATTTCTAAGGATTCAAAAAGTTCTGCATGCTCACGCTGTAGCTGCTTCACTTTTAGGCCACTTCCAATCTCATCATAACCAAAATCATTTTCATTGTAATCGGTACGAACGTATAAGTCTCCTTCTTCACCATAAACCAACTGAATAGTACCACCTATCTCAGCTGTAAAAAGTACGCACATTACATGCAACTCATCCAATATACTCTTTGGAAGATTTTCAAACTGTTTATCCAAGTAATATTTCTTTGTGTAGGCGCTGGCGCCACATAATACTATTTCATCCATCTACTCTCAGGAACCTCCACGGATTTAATATCAACTCCATCCCCAATCTCTACTAATAGATTTCCCTTCTCGTCTATTCCTCTGGCATATCCTTTAACCTTGCCGTCTTCTGTGTCATATTCCACTTCTTTATTTCTTTGCAGTAGACACTTGTTATACTCATCTAAAAATAATGCCAAACTACCGCTCACCTTGTATATCTCATACATATAAGTAAACTCTTGTAAGATTCTCTCAGCCAAAGCACGGCAGCTTCCTCTTCTAGGAAATTCTACACCTCTTACGCTTCTGCCAAATGTCAAGGTATCTGATGTCATAATCTCATCATATTTTTCACCCAGCTCCTCAACAGCAGCGTCCAATAACAAATCTATAGATGTGGCACTGTCTGCGATTTCAGCCGGAAATTCCTTCATATGCACATTGATATATATACTTATAACTGCATACTCCACCTGACCTGAGGCATCATTTTCATAATCTATCTGTATCTCTCCCAATTTCTTGCCATCGCCATAAATATCGTCCGGCCAAGAAATATTTTTTTCCAATCTATACAGACCAGCAATAGCCCTTTGGGTAGCCATCGCCGCCGCCATTCCAATTAGATAGAGCTCGCTATCATCACAATCCGGGCGCAATATAACAGACGCATTGACACCTTCTCCCACTGTGGTATACCATAATTGTCCACTATGAGTTTGCCCCCTTCTCTGAAAACCAGCCACTATGACAGTACCCTCCGGAGCCCCTGCCCTAGCTCTTTTTTTTGCTTCCTCATTAACAGAACTTACCACATCATTATATTCTTGCTTGATTCTAATCATAAGCCCACCCCCAATATACGCTTTACTTAAGCGTTACAATACGGTAATTATTATACTAATGTCGCATACATTATAGCCTTTATAGAATGCATTCTATTTTCAGCCTCATCAAAGACAACAGATTGAGGACCTTCAAATACCTCATCTGTCACTTCCATCTCCTCCAAGCCAAACTTAGCATAGATCTGCTTTCCTATTCCAGTATCTAAATCATGGAATGCTGGGAGACAGTGCATAAATATAGCATCCTCCTTGGCATAAGACATAGCCTTTTTATTTACCTGATATGGACTAAGTTCCTTGATTCTCTCAGACCATACCTCCTCAGGCTCTCCCATAGAAACCCACACATCTGTATAAATCACATCTGCATCTTTGCATCCTTTTTCTACGCTCTCAGTCAATGTAACAGTTGATCCTGCCTCAGCAGCGCACTCCCTCGCATACTCCACCAACCATGGCTCTGGAAAATAGTCTTTGTTGGTACAAGCCACAAAATCTATTCCAAGCTTTGCACATGTCACCATAAGAGAATTGCCCATGTTATATCTGGCATCTCCCATGTATACAAATTTAAGTCCCTTTAATTTGCCTTTATGCTCCTTGATAGTAAGCATATCTGCTATCATCTGTGTAGGATGAGACTCATTGGTCAATCCATTCCACACTGGAACTCCTGCATACTCAGCCAACTCTTTTACAATAGTCTGCTCGAAACCTCTATATTCTATTCCGTCAAACATTCTTCCGAGAACTCTAGCTGTATCCTTGATGCTCTCCTTCTTTCCAATCTGAGAACCACTTGGATCTAAGTAGGTGCATCCCATTCCCAAATCTGATGCCGCCACCTCAAAAGCACAACGAGTCCTAGTACTTGTCTTTTCAAATATTAAAGCAATATTTTTACCCTCTAACACTTTGTGTGAGACACCTTTTTTCTTCTTGTCCTTCAATTCTGCTGATAAATCTATAAGCTCTAAAATCTCATCTGCCGACAAATCCATCATTCTAAGGAAATTTTTTCCTTTTAAACTCATTAATACATACCTCGTTTTCTATAAAATTTAGACAAATTATATCTGTCTCAAAATAATCCCGGTTATTTTTATATTACCATTCTTTACTTGAAAATGCGACATTACAATAAAAAAGTGTATCTCCACACTCTCATGCGTCGATACACTTTATATTCTTCTATATTATTCTCGGATAAATATTTTAGTAGAACACGTGGTTTCCAATTGCAACTCCGCCTCTACCAGAACTTACTGGCGCGAAACCTCTTGCACCGCCTGTGTTATCCACTCCAGCCAATGCTTCTGCTGCTGCCTGCATACATGAACCCTTTGGTCCTGATGCTGCAACAGATGCAACACTACCTCTTCCTGCAGGAGTAAACTGACCTCTCGCATAGATAACATCATAAATTGATCCACCGTATGCTCCACTTCTAAGTCTATTGATAACTACAGCACCAACTGCAACCTGACCTTCGTAACATTCATTTCCTGCCTCACACTGAATAAGTGCAGCAAGCAATGTCTGATCATCATAAGATGCTGACACTGCAGAATTAACTACAGTCTGAGCTGATTGATATTTTGCAGCCTGAGCAGCAGCCTCTGCTGCAGCAGCTTCCTCAGCAGCCTTGATAGCAGCCTGTTCAGCCTCTATAGTGATAGCCTCACCCAATTCCTGCTCAACTGTAACGAAATCAGCGCTTACATATCCATTGCCGTGACTTGAAGAAACAGCAACCCAGCCGCTTACTTCAGCAACTTCTTTATTAACTTCTAATTTATCTCCAACAGCCATTGTTGTGACAATGCTTGCCTCTGTGTTGGCCTCAGATCTAACTCTGATTCCACCTTCATTGGCTGTTGCATATGTTTTACAAACAGTATTTGCCAACTCATATGCCGCATCTCCTGTGACACAATAATCAGCACTTACATATCCATGAACATCGCCCGAAGTTATCTCATACCAACCATTTGCAGAAGAATTGATATCAGCCACATCGCCCTGATACATCTTTCCAACTACTGCTGCATCAGTACTTGCACTTTCTCTAACTGAAAGATAATCAGATACATTGGCCATAAGTTTATTAGACCACTCGCTATTTGTACTATCAGCTTCATTTGCTGCAACTATAGTCACATCAGACGCTTTTACATCTGCTGAAGCAAAGGCTTCTACTTCCATAGCATTTACTGTACTAACAATACCGGCAGTTCCTAAACTACCAACTTCAACGGCATTGGCATCTGAATTATTATTTACTGCTGCTACAGAAATAAATAATGTAAGAGCCACAGCTGTAGCTCCTGTCTGCATCAGACGCTTATTCCATGTTGTCATCATACTCTACCTCTTTTATTTATAAATTGTTACATTTGTTACAACTTTGTTACGAACAGATTATAGCATGCCCCTACCACACTGTCAAATCATCGTAACATCTTCTTAACTTTTTACCAAAAAAGAGCTGCTGAAATACAATAATTCCAGCAACTCTTATGATAATTCATTATATAAATGTCGTAATATTATACAATTTCACCTATAATTTCTATAAGAAAGCTTTTACCTTCTTGTAGATTCCAGCAGCATCAAGTTCATACTTCTCAAGTAACTTTACAGCTGGACCAGACTCGCCAAAGCGATCTTCCACACCGATTCTAAGAAGTTTAGCAGGCTGCTTCTCCGCCAAAACTTCAGCAACAGCAGATCCAAGTCCGCCGATGATTGAATGCTCCTCAACTGTTACAACCTTACCAGTCTTGGCTGCAGTCTTTACAACCAAATCAACATCTAAAGGTTTGATTGTATGCATATTGATAACCTCTACAGACACTCCATCTGCCTCAAGCATCTTAGCTGCCTCAAGAGACTCATTTACCTCAAGTCCTGTGGCAATAAGGGTAACATCTGTACCTTCTTTTAATACAATACCTTTACCAATCTCAAACTTGTAATCAGCATTGTCATTAAATACAGGAACTGCCAAGCGTCCAAAACGAAGATATACAGGACCATCCATCTCATATGCAGCCTTTACTGCTGCCTTGGCCTCAATATCATCTGAAGGATTGATAATTGTCATTCCTGGGATTGTACGCATCAGTGCAATATCCTCGTTACACTGATGAGTTGCTCCATCCTCACCTACTGAAATACCAGCATGTGTTGCACCAATTTTTACATTGGCATGTGGATAACCAACAGAGTTTCTAATCTGCTCAAATGTACGTCCTGCTGCAAACATAGCAAATGATGAGCAAAATGGAACCTTTCCTGTAAGAGCTAAACCAGTTGCAATTCCAACCATATTTGACTCGGCAATACCACAATCAATATGTCTTTCTGGAAATGCTTTTTTAAATATTCCCGTCTTTGTAGCTGCTGCCAAATCAGCATCTAAAACCACTAAATCCTCATGCTCAGCGCCTAATTCAGCGAGGGCATTACCATAGCTTTCTCTTGTAGCAATCTTCTTTACTTCTGACATAATGCTTCCTCCGCTTTCTTTAATTCTTCTACAGCAATAGCATACTCCTCGTCATTTGGAGCCTTTCCATGCCATCCCACTGAGTTCTCCATATAAGATACGCCCTTACCTTTTACAGTCTTCATAATGATAGCTGTTGGCTTACCTTTTGTATTTCTAGCCTCGTCAAATGCTGCGCGAAGCTGATCAAAATCATTTCCATCCTCCACAGCAATTACATGGAAGTTAAATGCTGCGAACTTATCTGTGATTGGATATGGTGAGTTTACTTCCTCAATTGTTCCATCAATCTGTAAGTTGTTGTTGTCCACAATAACAACAAAATTATCCAAGTTATGAGAACCAGCAAACATTGCAGCCTCCCATACCTGTCCTTCCTGAATCTCTCCATCTCCAAGAAGTGTATATACTCTATAATCTTCATTTGAAAGTTTTGCAGAGAGCGCCATACCTGTAGCAACAGATATTCCTTGTCCAAGAGAACCACTAGAAGCATCAACTCCTGGTGTGTGCTGGATACATGGATGTCCCTGTAAATGTGATCCGATATGACGAAGTGTCAATAAATCCTCCACTGGAAAATATCCTCTGTTTGCAAGCGCAGCATACAAACCTGGCGCAGTGTGACCCTTTGATAATACAAAGCGATCTCTGTCTGCTTTCTTAGGATTTTTTGGATCGATATTCATCTCTTCGAAATATAAGTAGGTAAATACCTCTGCTGCCGATAAAGATCCGCCTGGATGTCCAGCCTTGGCTGCATGCACACCATCAACAATACCTTTACGCACCTTGACAGCCATTTTTTGAAGTTCAAGATTTGTCATTTTTGATAGCCCTTTCTTTTGAAAATTCAACTCTCAATTACTACAATTGCTAGGATTTCCTAACAACCTTAATCATTCTACTATTTCAAAATGCTTTTTACAATACAGCACTTGTCAATTTAAATGTCTAAAATTTGATACTATCCACACATTTCTTCCATTTCAATAAGGATAATATTCTTTATTGTGGATGCCACAGTTTCCGCCGTCTCATTAAATCCATTATTGCTACATGCCACATAGAACACTTCACCGTCTCGGTTTAACTGCTTGGTTTTATCGATCAAGCCTTTGATTTCTGCAATTTCCACAGGATTCTCATCATAGAAGCAAAGTGTAAATATAGTTGCACTCTTTCCCTCGGTCTTACCAAGAGAAACCACATCAAAGCCATCTGTTGTTCCTGCCTCATCATCATTTACCCACCAGTTGCCTGATCTCTCTATGATAAATGGCATCTGACCTTTCTCGCTCTCGGACTCAAGATACTGACGACTTATTGTGGTAAATACTCGTTGCATGAAATCCCACAAATCATCTTTAATATATCCATCCCAAAGCTCCTCGTATCTTCCTTCCATATAAAGGTCCATATGAGGGACAATATATTTAAACCAGAAAACCACATTACTATTTACAATCAAATAACGAGTCTTCTTTCTGTTGTTCTCCTCGGTTATGGCGTTTTGCTTTCTTACAATTCCAATGGATATAAGTGCATTGAGATATGGAACAACCACATCCTTAGGCTTTTCCACCTCCGCCGAGAGTTGGTTAACTCTATTCATCCCTTTGGCCATCGCAGTAAGCAAGCAGTTATAATAAGATAATTCTCTCAACTCACTTCCCATAATCTGCTCTGGTAGCAAAGTAGCCTGCTGAGGATCCCCTCCAAAAACAACTTTGAGAGCCTCACAAGGTGACGCCTTGGCATCTCTTACCTTGGCCATCTGTCCTGGAATACCGCCTGTCATACCATAAAGTATTGCCTGATCATCAGGATTTGCAAAATCAAAAAATGTTTTGGCATCTTCAAAATCCATGGCTTTTAGCTCAATATCCGTATCAATCATGCCCTTCCATGGTGCTTTTTTTGACATTACATACTTATCCATTAAGATGTAAGCGTCACCAATCAAAAGAAGCTTTACTGGCAAATTTTTCCACTGAGATTTTACATACTCGCACAATGTCTTGTTAAATGTTGAATCCGCCTTGGCAAAATTGGTATATCTATCAATTACCACCAATATTTTCCCAGACTCAGCTCTCTTAGTTATCTCATCTAATAACTGATTTATCTCTGTCATTGAAGAAGGCTTACTTACATTTTTCTTATTTACCGATTTATTTCCATTGGCTCTGATTGTTTCAGACACTAGTTGCTGACCAAGCATAGATATTTCCTGTTTGCCAGTGGTCTCGTAAGCCGTAAAAAATAAAGTGGCTTTGTCCTTGGCAAACTCTCTCGCCAAGCTAGTCTTACCCATTCCTAATGAGCCTCTAAGACATGCCACTTTACACTGTTCTCCATCGTAAAAACCGTTTAACAATTCTAATTCTTTTTTTCTTCCACAATTCATAATTCTCTCCTTGTCTCACACCTCCCCCCTAGTCCTCATTGAGGGTGCGACAAGGTTTATTGTAATACGATTCAACTATAGATTCAATTACTTTTTATTCAATTTTAAAAACTAGTATTTATTAATTTTTTCACCACAATATATGGTGCAATATTTGCTCGTTAAAGCCCATCAAAATCATATAGCTTATGATTATCGATTCAATCCCCACACCTTGATATCTGAAATCTTTTCCCAAGGTATATTTTCAGATGGATCAGTTGATATATTTTGCTCCTTATTATAAATCGAAGATAATAGGGCTTTATAGTTATCTTCTGTAAATCCATCAGTATACTGTGTTGTTGATGAAAGTTGAATATAATTTACCTCTGGCTTGTCAGCCGATGCGATTCCAAGCGTGACAACCTTTCCAAGATATTTATCCCATTTTCCCTTGGCCACAGCTTTTTGCAAAACATCCTTCACCGCCAAATCATATTTCTTCTCAACAACTGCTGCCACTACTTCCCTGTCTTCTTCATCGAGTACAACTGCTTGATTGCCATCCACAGCTACAACATTTTTATTGTTATCGTCAGCAGCCTCACATACCTGATCAAGAACTCCATTGCCATAAGCGAAGATAATATCCACACCCTCCGCATACATAGCATCACAGGCAGTCTCCATTGTCATACCTGAATTCTTTACATTTTCTTCGTCAGCACACTGTATGGTAACATCAACATTTACCTCTCTAGCAGCAATCTCTGCTCCTTGAGCAAGGCCATAGAAATATTTTTTGGCATCATTTGTGTCAGCATCATAAGCAAAGCCAAGATTTGTATATCCCATTTTCACAGCTGCATAGCCACCTAAATATCCCACCAATTCTTCTTGATAATCTGCACAGTATACATTTTCCATGTAAACGATGTCAGAAATTTTCTCATCCTCAATCTCTTGACTATCATCCAGTGCTGCAACCGCTTCACGCAAGTCGCTCTCCGAACAATCCAAGGCAATAAATTTAACATCAGTATATACTTTTGACAAATCAATTATTGTTCCCGCAAAAGAGTGTCCCGGCATGATAATTACGTTATATCTATTCTCAATGGCTGTCTCCACCGCTGCATCACGCGCCGCTGTTGTATCTTCTGTCGGTTGGAAATATTCAAACTCGAGTTTATTCTTTTGACAAAATTCATTTGCCACGTCATATGCCGCCTGATTATATCCACCATCAGTAATCTCGCCACAATCAGTCACAATGGCCACACGGTATTCGCCGCTATCACTTCCTGAAACCACATTGGTTGATCCCTCATTATCCGCATTTGAACATCCGGCAAATACTCCTGTGGTCAAAATCATTGCCATCATTATATATACTAATTTTCTCTTCATATCTAGTCACCTCATAAATCTCGTGTCATTAGATTAAACTGTAACTATAGTTTATATAAAAACCTTGAAATTATCAATAATTATGGGGGGTTTAATTAATATTTTACAGAGATTTTACCTAATTCAAATCGGTGACAAATGGTGTTTTATTTTTACATATGATATATTTTATATAGTTTTTTATGGAGGGTGCGTTATGCCTGGTTTTACTACACATTATCTATTTGGGAAAAATACAAAAGAAGAGATCGACAACAAAGATATTCTCACAATCATTAATAAATATGAGAAATCCTTCAATATTGGACTTCAAGGACCTGATATTTTCTTTTACTATGTTCCGGCACATCTAGATTCAAATAGAAATATTGGAAATGTAATGCATGACACCACCACTCATGAATATTTTCAAAATTTAATTTCAGCTAGAAATGAATTATCAAGTCCTGAACAACAGGAAATGGCTGATGCATATATTCTTGGGTTCATAGGCCATTATTCTCTAGATACCATTTGCCATCCTTACATTTATCACAAAAGTAACTATATGGAAAATAAGGATGCCAAGCTCAAGGACTTTGGAAATCATGTATCCTTAGAAACGGATATTGACAAAACGATGCTTCGAACCTATCTAGATAAAAAGCCGACGGATTTTAGTCCTGGTGAGACTATAGATATTGGCAGCAATGAGCTAAAAGTAATATCGAATGTAATCTATCAGGCAATACATAAAACATACCCAGATCATTTTATATCTGCCATGCGAATTAGAAATTCCATCCGTAGTATGCGAATTGAAAATAATTGGATGAAAGATAAATCTGGCACCAAGAAAAAAATTATGCGCTCCTTTGAACAGCTTTTTTTCAAGCACAGCTTTCTATCATCTATGGTACCAAGCGACACTATCACTCTCTATGATGATTGCTGTAATGAAAAACATAATGATTGGTACAACCCATGGGACGAAGAGAAAATAAGAAACGAGAACTTCTTTGACCTTGTGGATATCGCCGCCAAGAATTTTCTTCGAAGAATCGGGTTATATGGCGACATGATTTCTGCACATCCTGATGCGATTACAAATGTTAAAATAGACCCATCATCCGTTGATGCTTTACTATCAGATCTTGGCAATTTATCTTATTTGAGTGGTTTGCCACTATAAGTTTCACTCGAAAATCATATTTTCTAAACTCATATAAAAAAGGCTTACAAACCCCGATTTTTCAAGCATTATCGCGATTTTTAAGCCTTCTCTAAAAGTGGACTAGACGGGAGTCGAACCCGTGTCCAAAAATCAATCCCCTGTACTTCTACGAGTGTAGTTTGTTCTTAGACATTCCCTCCATGGCCCGGAAACAAACATCCAAACCATTTCAGTAGCTTCATAATACGCCCACCATCTCAAAGCTTTGATGATGTCGTTTCCTACATGTTTGAAGCCTGGGTCCTAATGTGTAGGTGCACTAGGTCAGACTACTGCCAAATTAGGCAGCGTATGCTAAATTATTATCTTCAGCGTTTAATTTTAAGTTTGCCATTTAACGCATCGCATGCGACTCGCTTCTCCAGCTTCACAATCCCTGTCGAAACCATTACTAGCCCATATTCAATTTTTTTGCAGTTAACACTACAAGCTTACATTTAAACATGTCATATCTTATCATATATCTATTTTCTTTTCTATATGACCCACATGCACATTTAAATATTTTACAAATATTTCTCACATAACTTATCGACACATCTACTGTCAAATATAAGTGTAATTATCACTGCTTTCTATATTATTTTAAATGGATTTTACATCTATTTCACTAAACTAGTAGTTCAATTCTATCTCATTCGCACCTTGAAATCTCTCTCGGCCTCTCGGCGCATGTCCTTTTTAGCAATATCAGCTCTCTTGTCATACAACTTCTTACCTTTGGCAAGACCAATTTCCATTTTCACCAGTCCACCTTTTAGATAAACCTGAAGAGGCATGATGGTATATCCCGTCTCCTTAATGCCCTGCTCAAGCTTACGAATCTCCGACTTGTGCAACAACAACTTCTTAGGACGAAGTGGATCTCTATTAAATATATTTCCCTTCTCATAAGGAGAAATATGCATCTGATATACATAGACCTCACCGTTATCAATACGCACAAAGGCTTCCTTTAAACTGCATTTACCCATGCGAAGAGACTTCACCTCTGTGCCGTGAAGTTCAACTCCTGCCTCGTATTTATCCTCTATAAAATATTCATGATATGCTTTTTTGTTGTTGGCTATCAACTTAAATCCTTTACTGTCCTTACCCATATCATTTCCTCTCTAGTGCTTTTAATCATCAACTAACTTCTTATCTATTGTTCTTACTTCTCTATTTATCGTCAATTAACTTAAAGTCTATTGTTCTTGTGTCCCTGTTGCACTCTACCACCTCAATGTCTAAGACCTGGCCTAGGGTATAGTGCTTATTGAACTTTTCACCCACCAACTCGTAGGTTTCCTCTAGGAAATTATAATAGTCATCCTTTAGGCTTGCAACTGGAATCATACCCTCAATAGTATTTGGAAGTTCCACATAGATTCCCCATTGAGTCACTCCCGATATGGTTCCTGTAAAATGTTCTCCAATATAGTCGCTTAGATATTCTACCTTTTTAAGCTTATCAACCTCGCGTTCCACTTCCTCGGCCCGACGCTCTAGCTTACTTGTCTCATTGGCAACCATTGGAAGCAGTGATTCATAATGCTCTTTTCTCTTGGCATTATATCTATTTCTCAGATTCTCCTTGATAATTCGATGGATCTGCAAATCAGGATATCTTCTGATTGGGGATGTAAAATGGCAATAAAAATCTGCTGCTAAACCGAAGTGACTTGGATCATCCACTGTATATCTGGCCTGTTGCATGGAGCGAAGTGCCACCTTGGAAATAAGCTCCGCCTCTGGCTTTCCCTCCACCTGTTTTAGCAGTTTTTGTAATTCCTTTGGCTCTAAATCATCTCGGTCTCCATTGAGATGATATCCAAAATTGCCGAGAAAGATTGATAGTTTCTCAATCTTGTCCCCATCTGGCACACCATGAGTTCTGTACAAGAAAGGAACTTCTAAATCATAGAAATGTTTTGCCACGGTCTCATTTGCCGAAAGCATAAAATCCTCTATTATCTTGGTGGCCATATTTCTCTCTCTGATGGAAATATCTGTTAGATGGCCTTCCTCATCCACAATAATCTTGGCCTCTGGAAAATCAAAATCAATAGAACCACGCTTCTGGCGTCTCTTTCTAATTATCTCTGACAGCTGTCCCATCATGATAAACATATCTACAAAATCCGCGTAAATATCCATCTCAGCCGGTCTATTTGCAGCCTTTGATTTTGATGTATCCGCCGCTTTTATTTCATCACAGGCTTCATCAGTTCCATTTACATAATCAAGTATTGTAGCCACTGCAGTATAAGTCATTCTTCGATCAATATTTACCACAGTCTCTGCTATCTCATGATCAATAATCTTGCCGTGCTTATCAATAGTCATGATACAACTAAGAGCCAAACGATCCTCACCTTGATTTAGAGAACAGATTCCGTTGGAAAGTGTATGCGGCAACATAGGAATCACTCGATCCACTAGATACACACTAGTTCCGCGCTTCTTTGCCTCCACATCAAGAGCACTTCCCTCCTGAACATAATTGGTCACATCAGCAATATGCACTCCAAGTATATAATTATCTCCATCCTTTTCCAGGGATATGGCATCATCTAAATCCTTGGAATCCTCACCGTCTATGGTAACCATTTTCACATGGCGCAAATCAAGCCTACCCGCCATATCTGCATCTGTTACATCCTTGGCCACATTTGTAGCCTGCTTGAGCACCTTGTCCTCAAACTCAGTTGGAATTCCATAGGCTTTTATAATAGACATAATGTCCACTCCCGGATCATTTCTATGTCCTAGAATTTCAGTTATAACACCCTCTGGATTCTTACCAGCCTTGCCATATTTTGTAATCTGGCACACTACAATATGACCGTCTACTGCACCTAAATCCTTGCCCTGTGGGATAAATATATCCTGGTTGATACGCACATTGTCAGCAACCACAAAGCCGAAATTCTTCTGCTTCTGATACTGACCTACCACAGTGTCAATTTCGTGCTCTACTATCTCAACAACCTTGGCCTCCTGGCGCTTACCACCTTTTCTCGGCGGCAAAAGTTCAACCTTTACCACGTCGCCATGAAGAGCTGTTTTTACCTGACTCTCTGGAATATACAAATCTTCCTCTCGACCTTCTATCTCCACAAAGCCAAATCCCTTTGGATGACTGATAAATTTTCCTTCCAAACCGCTTGATTCTTGAGATGGCTTTTCAACCTTTTGATATTTGCCTCGCTTATTTATCTCAATCTTGCCCTCAAAGACCAACTGTT
The DNA here is from genome assembly GCA_024697595.1 of Lachnospiraceae bacterium. Taxonomy (GTDB): domain Bacteria; phylum Bacillota; class Clostridia; order Lachnospirales; family Lachnospiraceae; genus JAILFK01. The sequence continues at coordinate 90,760 of JAILFK010000043.1, forward strand.
CTAGTATGGCATCTAACTCTTCTCGCTCTGCTTTGCCTACATGTAAAATAGTAGCAAGTTCTTTTACCTTCATAGGTACATACAAATCATCGCACATAAGACCATAAACCTTGTTCTTTCTCTCCTGGAACAAAGCTTTTTTATTCCTAACTACCTTCTTCTTTGGTATTTTGTTTTTGGAATATTTATTTTTATATCCCTTTTTTGAATTCTTCTTCATATTATATGTCTATCCTTTACAAAAAAAGCCACCGCATATAGCGATGGCCCATAATCTCATTATCTAAACCTTAGAAACTTCCAATATTAAGAATTGCAGCTAAGACAAAGAATACGATAACTAGACAACTTGTCAACTTAACAAGAAATCCTTCTTTTGTTCTTCCCTTATTCTTAGTGTAATAAGTTTCTGTTGTCTGTCCACCAAGAGAACCAAGTCCTGCTGACTTACCTTCCTGAGATAAAATGATTATTGTAATCACTATACTTACTATTATAAATAAAATCATTAATACTGTCTTTAATGTTTCCATAATAACCTCCGACTTAAAATCGCGAATCCTCATTCGCTAGTCAATTCATCGATAAATGTCTGCCATAAAGTTTTACAGCTTACTTAATATACCACAGCAGTGCACCTTTTTCAAGTTTTTCAATATTTCCTAAGATTTTTTACAACCTTTTTGATAATCAACTAACATTTTTTACAAAAAAATCCGGCCCACTTAAAGTGAACCGGATTCTAAAATCATTTATAAAACTATCTTAGTATGCAACACCCTGTGCGATCATAGCCTCAGCTACCTTCTCAAATCCAGCGATGTTAGCACCTGCTACGAAGTTTCCTTCCATACCGTACTTCTTAGAAGCGTCATCACAAGCGTGGAAGATACCCTTCATGATACCCTCGAGCTTAGAGTCAACCTCCTCGAATGTCCAGTGAAGTCTCTCAGAGTTCTGTGACATCTCAAGAGCTGATGTAGCAACACCACCTGCATTAGCAGCCTTAGCTGGTCCAAATAAAACTCCTGCCTTCTGGAATGCAGCAACAGCTTCTGGAGTAGAAGGCATGTTAGCACCTTCTGAAACAGCGATAACGCCGTTGTCGATAAGCATCTTAGCATCTTCTTCGTTAAGCTCATTCTGTGTAGCACATGGCAAAGCGATGTCTACCTTGTACTGCCATACACCATGCTCACCATTCTTCTTCTCATGGTACTCAGCACTTGGTCTAGCTGCAGCATACTCAGAAAGACGAGCACGCTTAACTTCCTTAATCTCCTTAAGAAGATCTACATCGATTCCTTCTGGATCATAAATCCATCCAGTTGAATCAGAACATGTAACAGGCTTAGCTCCCAACTGGTAAGCCTTCTGAATAGCGTAAATAGCAACGTTACCAGCACCTGAAACTGCTACAGTCTTACCTTCGAATGAAGTATTCTTTGTAGACTTAAGCATCTCCTGTGTGAAGTAGCATACACCATATCCTGTAGCCTCTGTACGAGCAAGTGAACCACCGTATGTAAGTCCCTTACCTGTAAGAACTCCTGTAAACTCATTGCGAAGTCTCTTGTACTGTCCGTACATAAATCCGATCTCACGTCCGCCTACACCGATATCTCCAGCTGGAACGTCTGTATCAGCACCAATGTGCTTTGAAAGCTCTGTCATAAATGCCTGGCAGAATCTCATGATTTCCATGTCTGACTTGCCCTTTGGATCGAAGTCAGAACCACCCTTACCACCACCGATTGGAAGTGTTGTAAGTGAATTCTTGAAGATCTGCTCGAAACCTAAGAATTTGATTACTGAAAGGTTTACAGAAGGATGAAGTCTAAGTCCTCCCTTGTATGGTCCAATTGCTGAATTGAACTGTACTCTATAACCACGGTTAACCTGTACCTTACCATTATCATCTACCCATGATACTCTGAATTGAATAATTCTCTCTGGCTCAACGATTCTCTCGATGATTCCTAATTCCTCTAACTTTGGATTAGCTGCAACAACTGGCTCTAATGACTCTAAAACCTCTGCAACTGCCTGTAAGAATTCCTTCTGCTCAGCGTTACGTGACTCTAAACCATCATAAACGCTCTGTAAATAACTACTATTGAATTTCATTTGTGTTCTCCTTCCCAAATCTTAACTTATAACACAGCTTTGTACTCCATAACAAAACTTATGTTTAGCATTATATACTTATTTTTTGTATGACGCAATGAATTTTTTAAAATAAAAGTTGCAAAATATTCATTTTTATCCCATTTTACATTGTTAAAAATGTGTTTTTTGCAAGTTTTACTTCTATTCCTTGCATTTCCGCCTATGTATATAGGTTTTTTCCACAAAAAATTGAAGTCTTTTTAAAAATTTTGCATTATCTCTTTCTTTTTTTTACTACTTTTATCAAACATTTTTAAAATTGCATTTTTCTAAATACAAAAGGTCTCATCCGAAAAATCTTTTCGGACAAGACCTGAGTTTATACATATTATTTATACATTTATCTCTGCTGAAAGACCTAATAAATCTTTATTTGCATCAAGAACTGGTTGAACTTCATCGCGTAGATATACCTCAACCTGACGTGGTGAACGTCCCACATATTTGCTAGGATCCATTGTCTCCTTGAGATCATCAAGTGACAAACCAAACTTAGGATCCGCTGCAATAAGCTCTAAGAGGTTATTATCACCACCATTTTCCTTAACGTTGGCACCAGCCTGCATAGAAAGCTGTCTGATTTCCTCGTGCATCTCCTGACGATTTCCACCATTTTTCACAGCATCCATCATAATGTTCTCTGTTGCCATAAATGGAAGTTCAGACATAAGTCTCTTGGTGATAACCTTGTCGTAAACCTTCAATCCATCTGTTACATTGAGGCAGAGATCTAAGACTCCATCTGTTGCAAGGAAGCCTTCTGCCACTGATAATCTCTTGTTTGCAGAGTCATCAAGTGTTCTCTCAAACCACTGAGTAGCTGATGTGATTGCTGGATTTAGTGCATCAATCATAACATAGCGTGAAAGAGATGCAATTCTCTCTGAACGCATTGGATTTCTCTTGTAAGCCATAGCTGATGAACCGATCTGATTCTTCTCGAATGGCTCCTCAATCTCCTTTAAGTGCTGTAACAATCTGATATCGTTACTCATCTTGTGAGCTGAAGCTGCGATACCTGCAAGCACATTACATACTCTAGTATCAACCTTTCTTGAATATGTCTGACCAGAAACCGGCATACATTTTTCAAAGCCCATCTTCTTGGCGATTGTTGGATCAATCTTGTCGATTGTCTCGTGATCACCGTTGAAAAGCTCAAGGAATGAAGCTTGAGTACCTGTTGTTCCCTTAGAACCTAATAGCTTCATAGTTGAGAGAACATAATCTAAATCCTCAAGATCCATCATAAACTCATTGATCCAAAGTGTGGCTCTCTTTCCTACTGTTGTAGGCTGAGCTGGCTGGAAATGTGTAAATGCAAGTGTTGGCATATCCTTATACTCATCAGCGAATTTCGCAAGAGCAGCAATAACATTTACCAACTTCTTTCTAACAAGCAAAAGACCATCTCTCATGATAATCATATCAGTATTGTCACCTACATAACAGCTTGTAGCTCCAAGGTGAATGATACCTGCTGCCTTTGGACATTGCTGACCATAGGCATAAACATGACTCATTACATCATGACGAACTTCCTTCTCTCTAGCCTTGGCAACATCATAGTTGATGTCATAGATATGCTCTTTCATCTCATCGATCATATCCTGTGTAATTACCGGCTTGCCATTTTCCTCGAGACCTAATTCCATCTCTGTCTCTGCAAGTGCAATCCATAGTTTTCTCCAAGTAGAGAACTTCTTGTCCTGTGAGAAAATATACTGCATCTCCTTGCTGGCATATCTCTCAGAAAGTGGGCTTGAATATCTATCTGTACTCATTTTGACTCCTTTTACCTTTAATTTTTATTATCATCTTCGTGCTTTGGGCACATATACAATTATAATATGAATATCTACATTCTGTCGAATTTTTTAGCTAAATCATTTTCCTTATCAAAGTACTCGCCTCTGATATCATCCTTTGGAGGCTCCATTGGATATTTACCATTGAAACATCCCTTGCATATAGGAAGACCTTCCGATAATTCTATCAATCTATCCTCATTTAAGTAAGCCAAAGAATCCGCACCAATTATCTGGCGAACTTCCTCAATTGTTCTATTGTAAGCAATAAGTTGCTCTCTCTCTGGTATGTCTGTACCAAAGTAGCATGGCCATAAAAATGGTGGTGAGGAAATTCTCACATGAACCTCTGTGGCTCCTGCATCTCGAAGCATGCGCACAATTCTATCAGATGTGGTACCACGTACAATTGAGTCATCAATCATTATGACTCTCTTGCCCTGTACCGCTTCTTTAAGCACATTTAGTTTGACCTGTACGCTTGACTCTCGACTGCTTTGCTTTGGCTTGATAAATGTTCTTCCAACATAACCATTTTTCACAAAGGCTGTGCCATATGGGATTCCAGACTCCAAAGAATAACCAAGTGCCGCCGCATTTCCTGACTCAGGCACTCCTGTTACAAGATCCGCTTCCACATAGGAATCCTTGGCCAAAAATTTTCCAGCTTTTATACGGCTTCCATACACACTTACTCCATCGATACGGCTATCTGGTCTTGCAAAATAAATATACTCAAATATACATCTAGCTTCCTGATCCTTTGGTAAACACAAGGTCTTGTCTGATTTAATCCCCTCATTTGGTGAGATAGTTACCACCTCTCCTGGCTCTACGTCTCTTACAAACTCTGCACCAATAGTATCAAGAGCACATGTCTCAGATGCCAAAATATAAGCATTGTCTCTCTTACCGATACATAGAGGTTTAAATCCATAAGGATCTCTAGCTCCAATAAGTTTTCGAGGACTGGCAACCACCAATGCATAAGCTCCCTTTAACTTCTTGCAAGCCTGTCTCACCGCCTCCTCGGCAGTGTTGGTATTCAATCTCTCTCTGGCAATATGATAAGCGATAACCTCGGAATCAATAGTAGTCTGGAAAATGGCTCCAGAATACTCAAGCTCATGCTTTAACTCTTTAGCATTTATCAAATTTCCATTGTGAGCCATAGCAAGAGTTCCCTTGACATAATTGAGAACTAATGGCTGAGCATTCTCTCTTGTGGAAGCTCCCGCTGTAGAATATCGAACATGTCCCACACCGATATCTCCCTTTAGATTTTCTAGATGCTCTCCCTCAAAAACTTCATTTACAAGGCCCATTCCCTTGTATGAGGAAACCTTGCCCTTCGGGCCATCAGTCTCACTTACTGCTATACCGCAGCTCTCCTGTCCACGATGCTGTAATGCGAACAATCCATAATATATAGAAGATGCCACATCCTTACCATCGAAATCATACATACCGAAGACACCGCACTCCTCATGGAGGCCTGTGTCCTCAGATTTATTCTCACACCCCAACATATCTTTCTGTGATGATATTTTTTCCATGGATTACTCTCCGAATTTTTTGCCTGTCAACATTTCATAAGCTTCCTTGTATTTTGCAATTGTCTTGTCAATTACATCCTGAGGAAGAAGGTAGTCGCTATCTGGGTTAGCCTTTAACCAGTCACGAACGAACTGCTTGTCAAATGATGGCTGTCCCTGTCCTGCCTTGTAACCCTCTGAAGGCCAGAATCTTGAGCTGTCTGGTGTAAGCATCTCATCTGCTAGTACCACATTACCGTTCTCATCTAAACCAAACTCAAACTTTGTATCTGCGATAATGATACCCTTTGTAAGAGCATAGTCAGCGCATTTCTTGTAAAGAGCGATAGTTGCCTCTTTAATCTTTGTAGCATACTCAAGTCCCTTTCCAGGGAATTCCTTCTCAAGAACTTCCACCGACTGCTCAAATGAAATATTTTCATCATGAAGACCAATCTCAGCCTTGGTTGAAGGTGTATAAATAGGCTCAGGTAACTTCTCAGACTCAACAAGTCCCTCTGGAAGCTTAATTCCGCAAACTGTACCATTTTCCTTGTAGCTAGCCCAGCCACTTCCTGTGATATATCCTCTAACGATACACTCAATTGGAAGCATCTCAAGCTTCTTTACCATCATTGACTTACCTTCGTACTCAGGTGTCTGGAAATACTCAGGCATATCCTTTGTATCAACGGAAATCATGTGGTTTGGCACGATATCCTTTGTAAAGTCGAACCAGAACTTTGACATCTGTGTCAAAACTGCTCCCTTGTCCACAATCTTGTTCTTCAAGATAACATCAAATGCAGAAATACGGTCTGTTGCAACCATAATTATGCTATCTCCATTGTCATATACCTCGCGTACTTTTCCTTCCTTAATTGGTTTCATGTGTAGATCCTCCATTATATAATATGTATTTTTAATCAGCAGTAGCAGACCTGAAAAATCAGATCTGCCAGCTTTATATTTAACTTATTTTATTTTACAACCAACAATGACTCACCTGTCATTTCAACTGGCTTTGTCATTCCCATAATCTCGATAAGTGTTGGAGCGATATCTGCGAGACGTCCGCCCTCCTTAAGAGACCAATTAGCCTCACCATTTACCAAGATAAATGGAACAGGATTTGTTGTATGAGCAGTATGAGGTGCTCCTGTCTCATAATCAATCATCTTCTCTGCATTACCGTGATCAGCACAGATAAACATCACGCCGTCCACTTCCTTCAATGCCTTAACCGCATCTCCGATAAGTCCGTCCACTGTCTCTACTGCTTTTACTGCAGCTGGAATGACTCCAGTATGTCCCACCATATCAGGGTTAGCAAAGTTGATTACTATAACATCATACTTATCAGACTTAATAGCATCAACTAATTTCTCGCCAACTTCTGGAGCGCTCATCTGTGGCTTTAAGTCATATGTTGCAACATCCTTTGGAGAGTTTACTAAAATTCTGTCCTCATCCTTGTTTGGCTCCTCAACACCGCCGTTGAAGAAGAATGTTACATGAGCATACTTCTCTGTCTCCGCAAGACGAAGCTGCTTAAGATTATTGTCTGCAAGAAACTGACCAAATGTATTTTTGATTTCTTCCTTGGCAAATGCAATTATCTTGTTTGGAATTGTCTCGTCATAATCCTTGAAACATACAAATGTAGTCTTTAAAAATGTTCTGTCAAATCCCTCGAATTTATCATCACAAAAAGCTCTTGTCATCTCACGAGCTCTATCAGGACGGAAGTTGAAAAAGATTACTGAATCTCCATCCTTTACAAGTGAAAGTGGCTTGTCGTTTTCGTCTACGATTACTGTTGGCTCAACGAATTCGTCTGTCACATCCTTGGCATAAGAATCTGCCATTGCCTGTACAGCATCTGTGGCATGTACGCCCTCACCTGTTACAAGTGAGTTGTATGCCTTTTCCACTCTATCCCAGTTGTTATCGCGATCCATTGCATAGTAACGACCTGCAAGGGAAGCAATCTTACCTACACCAATCTCGTTCATCTTGTTCTGAAGAGTTTCCACATAATCTTTTCCAGATGCTGGAGGTGTATCACGACCATCTAAGAATGCGTGAACATATACATTTTCCACACCATTTTTCTTGGCCATCTCCAAAAGACCATAGATATGTGAAATGTGACTGTGAACTCCACCGTCTGATAAAAGTCCCCACATATGAAGGTCTGAACCGTTCTTCTTGCAATTTTCCATTGCTGTCTTTAATGCTGCATTTTCAAAAAATGTACCATCATCAATCTCTTTTGTGATTCTTGTCAAATCCTGATATATGATTCTTCCTGCTCCAATGTTCATATGACCAACCTCTGAGTTACCCATCTGACCATCTGGAAGTCCAACAGAAAGACCTGATGCCTGTCCTTCTACATATGGACAATTGGCCATCAACTCATCCATCACTGGAGTTTTGGCCATTGCAATTGCGTTGCCCTCTGTCTTCTCGTTGAGACCATATCCGTCTAGTACCATTAATACAACTGGCTTCTTGCTCATTTTTATATTCCTCTTTCTTTAAAATATTTATTTCTACTTACTAAAACTATACACATTTCATTTAGACAGCTACTTGCCCAAATTACATATACATTCTATATATAACCCTAAAAGTATGCAATGGACACAATACCCAAAATTCATAAGAATTTTGGGTATCTACTTGACATTCAGTTTATTATTTTACTGATTTATTCGGTTTTTATAATTCTACTTTAAATAAATCATCATTTATCAGATATAATTCGGCCATCATTATCGATTCGAATTCCTGATGAATAACTTTGAACATCATCTAAAATACGTCGATAATCTTCACCGTCAGTCAACATAGTCAAATATCCATCTTTAAACTGACATGGAATAAGTCTCGACTCAATTGATCCATCTTTTTTTATCACAAGTTGCGCAATTGCAGTATCATACTCATGTGGCAATTCTGTCTGTTCTGTAAAATAGAAATTACCTAAACTGTAAAATATTGGAACACCATCTTTTACCTCAATTCCTTGCAGGCAATGGGTATGTCCTCCGATTATTGCGTCTGCACCTGCTGCGATAAATGCATCTGCTAAAGCCTTTTGATCTGCAGCCTGATGATTTATACCCTCTGTCCCCCAGTGCACAAAACATATTACATAATCAGCATTCTTTTTTGCCTCACGGATACTTGCAACATATCTTGCTGGATCTTTCGTCTTTAAAACTCCCGCTGAGGTTGAAGTAGCTTCCTTGGTATAATTGTAATAACGCTCTATCTGAGTGGCAGCTACAATAGCAATCTTTCTACCATTTACAATATAGTAAATAGGATCATCTGCCTCATCAATATTTTTGCCTGCTCCAGCATAAGGAATGCTATTGGCTTCTAAATTATCCAAAGTATCTAACAGGCCAATCTCGCCAAAATCATATACATGATTATTGGCCAAGCCAGCCACATCACATCCAAGAACATTTAACTGAGAAGTATAATCCGGATTTGTCCTAAATGTATATGGTTTTCCCTCTAACGCCTCGCCACGAGTGGTATATGTAGTCTCATTGTTTATTGTCAATATATCTGCCCTGTGCAGCTCGCTTACAAGCTCCGGTGAAAAGAAATCTGTAACATCACTTTTCACATTTTCTTTATAAAACTCACCGACTCCAGTGCCATCTGCCAGAGAAAAATCTCCTGTAAAATCCAACACTGTCTCGTATGAGGACTGAGCATCTCTAGAATATGTATCCTGAGTTGATACTATTTCATATCCAGTTTCCTGGCAATAATTATTCCATAATACATGTATGCTCGCCCCTGTCATATCGTACCAGATCTCGGCATCGCTTAACTCTGCATAAGATGCTATAGCCTCTAAAGTTTCAACTCCATATTTTGACGCAAACCAAGAAAGAAAATTATCATCAATAGTATAATTTCCAATAAATTCCTTGGTGCTCTTATTTAAGATAGCATCATATGCTTCCTCTGCAGACTGTATATCCAATAAAACCGGCTCTGCTTGCGCCTCGCCAAACAATTCATTTTCTATATTTGTAAGCTTTGGTTTTATGATTGCATATCCAAAGAATTGATACCACACAACTATCGTCACCACAGCGATAATCAATACAGAAAGCAGTCCGCCTACCTTACTTGTTTCCTTTTCCATTACTCGTTCCTCGTAAATCTCACAATTAAAATCATTTTAGCATATCGCGGAAAAAGTATCTACATTTCCCCGTCTTTTTAACCTTTTATCACTTTTTTAAATCTAAATTTTCTAAATAATCTATTTCATTTCATCTTCATATTCTTTAATTTGGTCATATATAATTCTCATCAAACGATTTCTCGCCTCAACGCAGGCCCATGCAATATGCGGTGTAATTATCAATTTTGTGGAATCCTTCACCTGCCTTAATGGCGAATCTTCGCTCATAGGTTCCTTGTCTAGCACATCAAGCGCTGCTCCCGCTATTATATTTTCATTAAGTGCGTCCACCAAATCCTGCTCCACAATAATTGGGCCTCTTGCAACATTAACCAAAATAGCATTACTTTTCATCTTCTTTAATTTGGATTTATCAATCAGATGATAAGTGTCGTCAGTAAGGGGTGCATGGATTGACAATATATCTGATGTCTCCAAAATTTCATCTAATTCAACCTGCTTATAATTTTCTTTACGCTTAGAACCTGATGGTGAATAATATACCACCTCGCAACCGTAAGCTGTGGCAATTTGGGCAACCTTTCTTCCAATATTTCCCAGACCTATTATCCCCCATCTCTTGCCATTTAACTCATAAAATGATTTTTCAAAATGAGTAAAAAGCTTATCGTTTACATATTTCTCATCCTTTACATATTTATCATAGTAAGAAAGCTTCTCCAATATATAGAATAATATAGCAAAGGTATGTTGAGCTACAGAATCTGTGGAGTATCCTGCCACATTTCTCCACTGTATATTTCTTGAATCAAGATAATCTTTATCTAGGTTATTGGTACCTGTGGCTGTCACGCACACAAGCTTTAGATTTTTTGCATTTCCTATAGTCTTTTCGTTTATCTGGGCTTTATTTAAAACGATAATATCCGCGTCTTGCACCCTAGGAGCTATCTCCTCTTCCTTGGTAAAATCGTAAAATATTACCTCCCCTAACTCCTTGAAATAACTTAGGTCCAAGTCATCTCCTATAGATTTTCTATCTAAAAATACTATCTTCATATTGTTCCTCCAAATATTTACATAATTAAATTATATAGAAAAAGGAAAGTGTCCTCAATATTTGAAAACACTTTCCCTGTTATAATTTATGGATTGTTAAATACTCCCTTAATTACTCGCCAAATACTGCGATATAATCCTTCTGAAACTTCTCAATACCCTGATCTGTAAGAGGATGCTTCGTCATCTGCTCAATTACCTTATATGGAATTGTAGCAATATCAGCTCCAGCCAAAGCACAATCATGTGCATGAATTGGATTTCTAACAGATGCTGCGATAATTTCTGTCTCATATCCATAGATATCAAAGATTTCTGCAATATCCTGAATCAACTCAATGCCTGGCTGATTAATGTCATCTAATCTACCAAGGAATGGTGATACATATGTAGCTCCTGCTTCAGCAGCAAGCAATGCCTGATTTGCTGAAAAGATAAGAGTTACGTTTGTCTTGATGCCCTCTGCTGTTAAAACCTTAACAGCCTTAAGTCCTTCCATTGTCATTGGAATTTTTACGATCATGTTTGGATGAAGAGCAGCAATCTCTCTTCCCTCTTTTATCATTCCTTCAGCGTCAACAGTTGTAGCCTTAACCTCTCCTGAGATAGGACCATCAACGATAGAAGCGATTTCCTTTAAAATTTCTTCCTGGCTCTTTCCGCCTTCTTTTGCAATAAGAGAAGGATTGGTTGTAACACCAGAAATCACTCCCATATCATTTGCTTTTTTGATCTCTTCAATTTTTCCTGTATCAACAAATATTTTCAATTTAATGCCTCCTTAAATATTTAAATCACTTTACAATATGTCTCTAAAATAATTGTATTTTATTTTTTTAATAAAACAACATCAAACTAATCAAAAGATAAAAAATTGATATAAACTGGTTTAATTTTGTCTGTTTGTAGCCACTTTTCTTCTTCTCAAATATAAAGTTACACTAGATACCAAAACAAAACCAATACTTATTCCAACAAGTGATAATAAACTCTCACTCATATAATACTCAAATTTATTTCTGTTGCTCTCAACCATTCCATACATTGTGTAATAGAACAAATCTCCAGGAATTAATGGAATAATAGCTGGATACAAAAACAAGGTTGACGGACTGTTTCTATGTTTTGCAATTATCTCTGCATAGAGGGCAGCAATAAAAGCTGACGCTGCCGCGTAAAGCAATCTATGGGAGATAAATGACATAAAGAATATGTAAAATATTCTTGTTATTGCTCCGCCGATTCCTGCAAAAATTAAATCCTTTTTATGTATTTGAAAAACAATTCCAAAACCTATTGATGCCGTAAAAGATAGCACCACCAACTCTATATTTGCCAACATATAATTTCTCTTCTTTCTTAACTTCTAATATTAATTATAAAATCTACCAAAAATACAAAGTGAACAATAAAGTCCTGCCACAATGGCAGCCACTTCTAGTCCCACCTTAAACAATTCTACTAATCCATTCATCTCATTGCCGCAAAGTAAATTTCTGACAGCATTTACCATAGGAATTCCCGGGATCAAGAAGAATGCATTTGTAATCATCACAATATAAAAATCAATATTTAGTCCTAAAATTATGAGAAATATTGTCACTGATGCCACTATAAACATACACACAAAGTCTATTAATATATGGTTAAACTGGTGTTTATTAAAATGATTAGACATAAAGTAAATCAAAGCTGTATTTATGCATACAGATAAAACCTCAAACAATCCACCACCAAAAATCACACATAAACTAGACATAGCAATCAAATAGCCTATTAAAACCACACTGGCCGGATAACTTGGAACAAACATTGCCTCGTATAATTTATCCTTTAATTCACTTGGATCAGGCTTTTTTTCTAATATACATTTAACTAATCTATCCAGTTTTTTTAATCGAGCAAGATGAATTGTACTCACAGCTATATTGGTTTGACGTATAGATGGAGAATCCATACCATTTCTCGCACTGACAAAAATATACGCACTTGTGGAATATACACTTATATCACTTAAATTATATGCTCTGCATATATTATCAATAGTTTCGTTTACTCTCTCTACTTCAGCACCACACTCCAACATGCTTCTTCCCAGCAGAGATGTAAAATCTACAACATAATCAATATCTTTCATCTTAATACCCTTTTTATCTAACTTACTCATTTTTAAATAACGCCAAAACATTATAATATGGATTTAAAAAAGGCGATAGCAAAAACATGACATAATATTGTTAAAAAACAGACAAAATTTATCATAAAAAAAACAACACCGAAGTGTTGTAATAATTATCCCTAAAAATTAAAAATGCCCAGTTCCGGAATCGAACCAGAGACACGAGGATTTTCAGTCCTCTGCTCTACCAACTGAGCTAACTGGGCATGTGAGTTGCGGGAATAGGATTTGAACCTATGACCTCCGGGTTATGAGCCCGGCGAGCTTCCAGACTGCTCCACCCCGCGATATTAATTTTTGTATACCCGTAGGTAATGGGTGGTGGTGGATTCGAACCACCGAAGCAATGTGCAGCAGATTTACAGTCTGTCCCCTTTGGCCACTCGGGAAACCACCCATACTAACAATATTAAATTGTCAGAAAGCCGATGGGGGGACTCGAACCCTCAACCTGCTGATTACAAATCAGCTGCTCTGCCAATTGAGCCACATCGGCGTGAAATATCAATAAATGGGACCTACAGGGCTCGAACCTGTGACCCTCTGCTTGTAAGGCAGATGCTCTCCCAGCTGAGCTAAGATCCCGCATAATCAAAATAAAAAACGACCTAGGCGGGACTCGAACCCGCGACCTCCGCCGTGACAGGGCGGCGCTCTAACCAACTGAGCCACTAGGCCAAATAACACCTTCAAAATTTCATACAGTGAGGAAATCACGAAGTGATTTTCCACATCAAATTTTGCGAAGCAAGCATTCTTGCAAGCAAATATTTGATTTCCTCTCGATAATTCCGATAAACCATTCTTGGTTAAGCCTTCGATCTATTAGTAACAGTCAGCTACGTACATTACTGCACTTCCACCTCTGCCCTATCAACCTCATAGT
>JAILFK010000054.1 GCA_024697595.1 Lachnospiraceae bacterium
AAGTGGCACGCCACCTGGATAAATATTTTCAGAAAGATTTTTCAAAACGATAGAAAGACCTGACACACCTCCGGTAACCATTCGCGCCGGATCAAATATATACTGAACTGCAATGGATACAAGTGTTGTTCCAATAAATATCAGCATGGCGTCCTTCATTCGCATTTTAGTAATTATTCGGTGCTCTCCACCACTCCAGATTCCCATATACGATTTACTCCTAACATTTACAATATACTTTCAAACCACAACTCAAACCAAATATTGCTTATAATATTTTCTAAAAAATAAAGAGCCAATCACATATCTCTTCAGATATATAATCGGCCCTTGCAAATTCATATACTTGCGGCTTCTTCTCAAACCAATAGTTATTGTATCTTGTGTTTAAGATTTTGTAAATATGTAAGTTCATTGAAATGTGTATTATCTATTGTTATACTTGAGTACAAATGTTGAAAACAAAGATAATATCATAAAAAAGGATTTTAGCATATGAAAATAATCTTAAAGAAAATATTCCGTCTTGGTGACATTCAGGCAATCATTATTATTATCACTTCATTAACCCTTAATGTTTATGCTTTAAAGTATTTCAATCCATCTTCCATGATGGCTGTGCTGGCATTTCTTTACGCCTTTTATGGATTGATTGTCCTTATTTTAAAAATGAGGGAATGGCCGGTACGAATTCACCGTCGTTTGCGAAAGAGATTCCCAAAATACGATCGATTTTGTTCTTTGCGTGAAGCCTCCGTGAACAAACGCGGTACCGTTGTTAAGACCATTTATATTACACTCCGTGTGTTAACGGTAGCCTGTGCCGTAGCTATGCTTTTCCAGAAAGAATACAGTAACTTTCTCTTATGTCTTTTTACTTTAATACTTTTTACCTTGCCGGACATCGTCCAGCAATCTTTTGCGGTGCGTTTTCCTACCACTTTAGAAGTTATTATTTACTGCTTTATTTTCGCAGCAGAAGTTTTGGGAGAAATCAATAACTTCTACGGATTAATCCCCGGATGGGATACTATGCTTCATACCCTAAACGGATTCTTATGTGCAGCCATCGGCTTTGCTTTGGTGGATTTATTAAACCGAAATTCCAAAAATATGAATCTATCTCCACTGTATCTGGCAATTACTGCCTTTTGCTTTTCCATGACCGTAGGTGTGGTTTGGGAATTTATTGAATTTTTTGGAGATCAGTTTTTCACAGTAGATATGCAAAAAGATACCATTGTTTCTGCCTTTAACAGTATTCTCATTAACCCTACCAAGGAGAATATTCCTGTAGTATTTGATCATATTAAAGAAACCATTATTTACTATGGTGATAACGAATCTTTTACCATACCAAATGGATATCTGGACATTGGTATTATCGATACCATGAAAGACTTAATGGTGAACTTTATCGGGGCTTTGATCTTTAGTACTTTTGGCTACTTCTACGTAAAAGCCAGAGACACAGGTACTGAAAGCTTCGTAGAGCAGTTCATACCTATCGTAGAAAAAGAAACGGATGAAATAAAATGAAAACATATACCAGTTCGGATGTAACCAAATTTCAAAATGATTTACAAGAGTTTGCTTCTCATCCTAAGATTCAGATTTTAAAAACTATTCCACAGCATAAAGGTAATACCACTTTTGCTCATAGCATCGGTGTTGCAAAACGCGCCTTTGATTTGGCCGTAAAATGGAAAATCCCCATAGATACCGTTAGTCTCATTCATGGCGCCGTACTCCATGACTTCTATCTTTATGACACGGAAACTATGCCTTACTCAGACTATCAACATTCTCTGATTCATCCCAAACTGGCAGAGAAAAATGCAGAAAAATATTTCATTCTGTCCAAAAAAGAGCGCAATATTATCCGCAGTCATATGTGGCCCATTCCAGGTGCACCTCTTCCACGCTCACGTGAAGCCTGGCTCGTTTGCATTGCTGATAAATTTTGTGCCTATGAAGAAATGCACCTTCGGCGATAAAGGGCGATGATTTCAAAAATTGCATCTGTAATAATCAAAAATCCCATAGACAGTGTATACCACTGAATACTAACAGAAGACGATAGAATCAAATATCCTCCGCAAAGCGCTGATAAGACCATTTCTAAACCGTAACGAACTTTTTTTAATTTGTCCTTTTTATGAGCTCGAATTCTTAACAAACACCGATATGCACTATAGATAAAGAAAAATCCTAAAATGATAGTAGACACCAAAAACAGTGCATGTTCTTTAATCATCAAAGTAGTGTAAGCAACTATCAGTACCAGGCTAATACTTATCCGAAGTCTTTCTTTTTCAAAGTCCCATTTAGATTTCCATAGATGATAGATGGTCTGCGATATTTGATAAAACATTCCCGCTGCAATTAGAACTGCAAACAGCGTTTCAATTAAACTTTTGGGAATTAGATAGCAAAGAGCCGCTGCAATAATCGATAATACAATACGTACAATTGCTTTTCCTTCCGTAGCTTCCTTCCAAAGCCTCCATCCCTTTGTTTTCTTAATATCCAGTTTCACATTCTCGAATACACTATTTAATGGATTAAGGCCTTCCTCATTTTCTCCCAGCACTGTTACCAAAAGGTTTTCCAGAGCGTTTGGTCCCTCTTTCATAAACTCCGCTATGGTATAGGCACCATTTTCTGCCATAGTATCAAAGATGGAATTCACAAAAGCCTGACGGTCTTCCAGAGCATCCATCTTTTCGATAAATTTATCAAACACCCGATTGATTGCTTCACTGTAGATATCGTGATGTGGTACCGTTTCAATTTCTTTTCCCAAAACCTGCCAGCTCATCATACTGTGTTGGAACATCTGATTTTCATCACTTTTTACGATATAGCTTTGGGAGATATCCGGTTCAAAAATTGCTCCCACAATGCAATACTCTGGTGTCACCCGGATACATTTATCATTGATTCGATGGATTAATTCTGTATTTAAAACATCTGGACAGAATCCAGGTCCATCATTTAAAAATATTTTTTTAACCTTTTGGTATCGTTGGTTATCTAAATGTGCTGCTGCGTATAATGCCAGGTTTGCACCTTTTGAATGGCCTCCCAGAAAACAATTCTTGTATTTTTCCAGCATTTTTTCGGTATACTCCAATGCCTGTTGTTGCGCCGGCACTCTGCAATAACTAAGCATAAAATCTTCTTTCCAACCAACTATGGTTTCATCCGTTCCTCGAAATGCCAAAAAAACATCCTCATCATTTAAATGGAAGGTCATCGCAGCAAACTGCTTATTTTCCTGTACTTCAGTGTTATCCACGTAATCGGAAATCAAAACATTTTGAAATCTTTTGGAATGGGCGCATACTTGAAGCAATCGACTGTTTTGGTCAGAATCTGTCAACAGACGAAACTTTGCCTCTGCTCCAATCTTTTCCCAAAGCTGTTTAATCGTCAGCCTCTTAGTTTCATCAAAGATTTCTGTCATATCAATATAGCTCAACTGACAGAAAATAAAATTATCAATCAGATTACATCTTTCATCTTCAAATGTATAATCTCCACGCCACAAAACGTAATCAATCACATTCGCCATCTTATGCTCCTTTGGGTGCTGTTTCAATATAAACTATTTTAACAGATTTTCTTTTTGTTACACTTATGAATAAAGAGCAGAGAGATTAATCCTCCCTCTGCTCTCCTTTTTCATATAGTGGACTAGACGGGAGTCGAACCCGTGTCCAAAAATCAATCCCCTGTACTTCTACGAGTGTAGTTTGTTATTTGACATTCCCTCCGCGGCACGGAAACAAACATCCAAACCGCTTCAGTAGCTTCATAATACGCCCACCA
>JAILFK010000064.1 GCA_024697595.1 Lachnospiraceae bacterium
CCACGCTTACAGTGAATTATATTTGGAAGAAATGCAAGAGGATATGGGATTGGTGTTTGATCTCGCTGTAAATGTCCTGCATTATGATATCAATGAATTTAATGAAATATTTATTAATAGTACAATTGCTAAGAAAATAGAGTATGGTGATTCATCTGTTTTGGCAGGCAAGTCGGGGATTGAGATGTTATATGATGTCTTGGATGAGCGTGGTGATAAATACCGTGATATCCAGCAAGAAGACATAGATATCTGGTCAAGAAGCCCTCAATATTGGGCGGGGTGGATCCTGTGCTATTATCAGTGGTATACGGCAATTTCATTTTTGGAAATATATAAGACTGTTACTGCAAAGGATATTGAGGATATGTATATGCCATATCATGAGATGGATGAGAGCCAATTTGTTGATGAGATTAATCGGCGTCGATCGGATATAAGAGCGATGACATATTTGAAATATTTTCGCCAGAAGGCTGGATATACTCAGCAGCAACTTGCCGATTTGACAGAGGTCCCAGTCAAAACAATACGTCAGTATGAGCAAGGACAGAAAAATATTAATAAGGCCAGTGCCGAGACAGTGATTAAGTTTTCCAGAGTTTTGTGTTGCCAGCCTTTTGATTTGTTGGAAAAATAATTATACCTAGCTATTGAACTAATCATTTCTTTAACCTGAGCCAAAGCGCCATAATGGCGTATAATTCACGGACATAAAAGGTAGGGAAAAGCCACCACGCCGTTTTAGCCTTGATTGCACCACAGGTTATATTCTTATTTTGCTCAATAGAATTAATGCATATTTCTGCCAATTTCATCCCACGATACAGATGAAATTCATTGGATACAAGAGCTATTTGCGGATTCAATTTACGATTTTCAATAATCTCAAAGGAGTACAAAATATTCTCATAGGTGGTTGTGGATTTGTTTTCTAGGATAATTCGACTGGGCTCGAGTCCCTTATCTATCAACCAGTTATACATGCACTCAGCTTCTGAAATTCCCTCATCATGTCCCTGGCCTCCAGAGACGATTACTTTGGATGATGGATTTTCATTTAGATATTTCAAGGCAGCATACAATCTTTCTTCAAGCATCAATGAAGCTTTGGTCCCATAGACCCTGCAACCCAGCACAACCACTGTGGAATTTGATGCTGGTTTTTTGTTGGCTGCTACATACATACAGACTGATATTATCATGACGACAGCTATAACAATAGCAATTATTAAAAATAAAATCATAATTATATTACTGCAACAAATATCTGATAAACCAAATGATATGCTATTCAACAGCGGAGAGCTGTTAAGCCTTGAATTGGAATCAACAATCATAATACCAAAGGCGGACAGAATCATCAAAATGCTCGTAATAATTCCTGTCACGTTTCCAATATTCAATATTTTCTTTGTAAAAAACGGGAGTAAAAACCATATTAATCCGATAGTTCCAATCCCGATTAATAGAAAAGTAAAATTCATATTAAATCTCCATACGTAAATCTGACCATAATTTTATCATATTTCCCGTAGGATTTCTCCTTGTTTTTCCTTTAAAATAAAGCGGTTTTGTTATATTATTATATAGTGTGATTTCTTACACTAGAAGCATGAATTTTGACAAGAATTTAAAATGTTAGATAGGCATAAATTATGATAAAAAGTATTGACGATAGACAGGCTGCTCTTAGAACTTTGATGGCGGAAAAAGGGATTGATATTTATATCGTGCCAACTTCCGACGATCATTCTTCAGAGTATGTCGGTGATTATTTCAAGACAAGAGAATACATAACAGGTTTTACGGGCTCTGCCGGCACCGCAATTATTACAGCGAACGAGTCGGGGCTTTGGACTGACGGCCGTTATTTTGTTCAGGCTGAAAAGCAGTTGGCTGATAATCAGACAATTCTTTACAAGATGGGAAATGATGGTGTTTTGACCGTTTCTCAATATATACAAAATCAGCTGGAGATTCTTGCGGAAAATGGTAAGAAACCTGTCATTGGATTTGATGGTCGTTGCATGACTGCAGTCAATGGATATAGATATTTGGAAATGGTAAATAAATTCGGTGGAGAACTCAAGACTGACTTGGATTTGATAGGTGAACTTTGGAGCGAGAGACCTGAGCTTGTGAATTCAAAGCCTTGGATTTTGACAGAAGAATATTCAGGCGTCGATACCGCACAAAAATTATCTGATGTGCGTTCATTTATGAAAAATGTTGATGCAAAATATCATTTGATTTCTGATTTGTGTAATGTGGCCTGGCTTTTAAATATGCGAGGCGAAGACATTTCACATGTTCCAGTTTTTATGTCATACATGTTAATTTCACAGGACGAGGCGACGCTGTTTATTGGGGAAGATGAAGAGAACTGGAATGATTCTCTTGGTGTTACGGATGACGAGAATGCTGCAGATTTAGCTAGTGGATGTAATCGTTTGACTCCAGAGGCCCAAAAATATTTATCAGAGCGAAAAATTTCTATCAAGCCTTACAATGACATTTATCATACTTTGGAAAATATAGATGGCAGTATTTTGCTGGATGAGAGATTTTCAAATTATAGAATTTGTAACAGTCTGCCTGATGCGGTAAATGTATTAAATCAGCCGGAGCCTGAGACTTTGATGCGAGCTTTGAAAAATGATGTTGAGATAGCAAACACTATCGCGGCTCATATTGACGATGGCGTGGCGATGACGAAGTTCATTTACCAGATAAAAAAGAAGATGGGGCTGCTTTCTGAGGATGTGGAAAATGTTGCCAAATCAAAAGGTCCAGAAGATTATCAGGAGATGGCATATGAGGAGCCTTTGACAGAACTTTCAGCGGCTACCTACCTTGATAAGTTGAGAAGTGAGATTGACGATTATCTTGATTTGAGCTTTTCTACCATCAGTGCATATGGGCCAAATGCAGCCATGGCGCACTATAGTGCAACGCCAGAAAATTATAGTGATGTTAAGCCTAGAGGATTTCTCTTGGTGGATTCAGGTGGTCACTATAAGAGGGGCACAACGGACATCACTAGAACTACAGCGGTTGGGCCGGTTTCAGATGAAGAGAGAGAAATGTATACTAGAACATTGCAGTCACATCTTCGTCTTGAGTACGCCAAGTTTATTCAGGGTACAGCGGCGGTTCAGCTTGATATTTTGGCCAGAGAACCTTACTGGGAAGTGGGTAAGGATTTCAAACATGGAACAGGTCACGGTGTTGGGCATATTTTAAATGTTCATGAAGGGCCAAATAGTTTTAGATGGAGAATTACAGATTTATCTTCGGTTCAGGAAATGTTGCCGGGAATGATTACTAGTGACGAGCCGGGATATTATGAAGACGATAAATATGGTATCAGAATTGAAAATGTGATTTTGTGCCAGGAAGATATGAAAAATGATTATGGTCAATTTTTCAGTTTCAAGCCACTTACAATGGTTCCTATAGATTTAGAGCCAGTGGATTTAGACATGCTAAGTAAACAGGAAAAGTCTTGGATTAATGATTATCACAGGCAGGTGCGCGAAAATATCGCGCCACATTTGACGGGGGCGACTTTAGCTTGGTTGGAGGAAGTGACCCAGCCCGTCTAACATTTGCCAGAGGGTGACAAGATTAGTTTCATGTTAAAAGGCGATGGGACTATTCGAACATTTTACACAACGTGAAAGGATAACTATGAGCAAAAAGTTATTATTGATTGATGGACACAGTATTTTAAATAGAGCGTTTTACGGAGTGCCACCTCTTACCAATTCCAAAGGGCAGCACACCAATGGCGTCTATGGATTTTTGAATATGATGTTTCGATTTATAGATGTGGAGCAGCCGGACCATTTGACAGTGGCCTTTGATGAAAAAGCTCCAACATTTCGACACAAGATGTATGAGGCTTATAAGGGTACCAGAAAAGGTATGCCTGACGAGCTTCACGAGCAGGTGCCATATACCAAGGACGTGCTTCGTGCAATGAATATTCCTGTTATCTCAAAGGCGGGATTGGAGGCTGACGATTTGCTTGGAACTATGTCTCGTCGAGCTGAAGCTGCGGGATATGAAGTTACAATCGTCTCTGGTGATAGGGATTTGTTGCAGCTTGCCACAGATCATATCAAGATTTCGATTCCAAAAACCAAGGGCGGCGGAACAGAGGTGGAAAATTATTATCCTGCTGATGTCATGGAGCGATATCTGGTGACACCTACAGAGTTTATAGATGTGAAGTCCCTTCAGGGCGATTCATCGGACAATATTCCGGGAATTCCTATGATTGGAGAGAAGGTGGCTCCTAAGATTATTGCCAAGTATCATTCTCTGGAAAATGCTTACAAGAATGCCGTGGAAAATGAGGAAGAATTTTCTAAGGAATTTGGTAAGGCTAAATGTAATAAATTAAAAGAGTTTTACGATCAAGGAGTTCTATCAAAGGAACTTGCCACAATAGAGGTAAATGCTGATTTTGATTGGGATATAGATGATGCGGTTATAGGGGATTTATTTACTCCAGAAGCCTATGAGCTTTGTAAGCAATTTGAATTAAAAAAATTGTTATCAAGATTTGATGTTACTAAAGCCGCTTCGGCAGTGGTTGATACTAGGCTTGAGGAATCATTCGAGAAAGCATCCGATATTGAGAAGTTAAATCAATTTATAACTTCTGCAAAATCAGAATACATAGGTTTATACCTTGCCGTGGAGCAGGAACAGTTATATGGAATATCTGTAAGCGATGGCAAAAAATCTCTCTGGGCGCGATGCGAAGAGGCTCAGGAGGCGGACGGCCAGATGTCCTTGTTTGGTGAAGATTGTGACGGAAGCCAGATGTCCTTGTTTGGTGCTGGTGACGGAGCGGGTGCGGATGGCGACGATAAAACCACAACAACATTTACCAAAGAAAAGGCCATAGAGGTTATTAAGACAATAGTCTCATCCGGAAAGAAGATTGCCACAGGTTCAGGCAAAGATTTGATAAAAATGGTTTATCCTTCACAGGATGCTCGACGGTTAAACTATGACAATTTGTATGATGTGGTGGTGGCTGATTATTTGATTCACCCCCTCAACAAAGAGTACAAGGCGGAGGACATGGCCAATGAATATCTTGATTTGGTTATTCCTTCTTATGCGGAGATATTTAACAAAACCAAATTCCATGAGGCTGTGGACATGGATGAGGAGATGACAAAGTATGCTTGCTATCAATCATTTGCTTTTGTATTAGTTGTTGATAAATTAAAAGCTGAATTAATAAATGCTGGTATGGATCATTTGTACACAGATATCGAGTTGCCACTAGTATTTACCCTAGCGGATATGGAATTGGCTGGAATGGCAATTGATGCTGTGGCATTAAAGGAATATGGCGATAAGTTGGCTGTGAGAATCGCAGAACTTGAGAAATCTATTTACGAGGCTGCTGGTCATGAATTCAATATCAATTCACCAAAACAATTGGGCGTGATTTTATTTGAGGAAATGGGAATTGAAGGAGGCAAGAAGACTAAGACAGGATATTCCACCGCGGTGGATGTTTTAGAAAAGTTGGCACCTGCTAATCCTATCGTAAATGATATATTAGAATATCGTCAGTTGGCGAAGCTAAAATCGACTTATGCGGATGGGCTTGCAAAATGCATTTCCGACGATGGCAGAATTCATTCTTCATTCCAGCAGACGGTTACAGCAACTGGACGAATCAGTAGCACAGAGCCTAATTTACAAAATATTCCAGTTAGAATGGAACTTGGCAAATTGATTAGAAAAGTATTTCATCCAAAGAAGGGCTATGTCTTTGTAGATGCGGATTATTCACAGATTGAGCTTAGAGTTTTGGCTCATATGTCTGGCGACGAGAATCTTATATCAGCATTTAACAACGGTAAAGATATTCATAAATCTACTGCATCACTAGTTTTTAACACACCGTTTGATGAGGTGACAGACCAGCAGAGACGTGCGGCTAAAGCTGTAAACTTTGGAATCGTATACGGTATCAGTGCCTTTGGCTTAGCACAGGATATAGGTGTTGATAGAAGTGAGGCAAAGGCTTATATCGATGGATATTTTGTAGCCTATCCACAGATGAAGGAATTTATTGATTCTCTTGTGTCAGGAGCTTATGAGACGGGGAATGTAAAGACCATGTATGGCAGAATTCGTCCTATTCCAGAATTATCTGCCAGCAATCATATGCAAAAACAGTTTGGTGAGAGAGTTGCAAAAAATTCTCCGATTCAGGGAACGGCAGCTGATATTATCAAGATTGCCATGGTAAAAGTTCACGATAGACTAAAAGCTGAAAATTTAGAGTCTAGACTTTTGTTACAGGTTCATGATGAACTTCTTATAGAGGCCAAGGAATCAGAACTGGAAAAAGTTAAGACCTTGTTGGTTGAAGAGATGACACATGCAGCGAAGCTTTCTGTTGAACTCGAAGTTGATATGCATACAGGTTTAGATTGGTATGAAGCGAAATAACATTTTATTTCGTTTAAAATATATTTTTAGTGTAACTGGATAAATATGAAGCGAAGAGAGGTTGGTATGAACAATAGATTTGTTAGAAATACCTGCGTTATTATGGCGCTTACAATTTCATTTATGAATTTTTCATCAATTAAACCATTAAGTGTTCAGGCTGAGGAGTCGTCTGATTATTTCCCGTATAGCACTGGGAACAGTGGTAGCATAACTATTAAAACTGCAGCTAATGATGCTGCGTCTTCTACCACAACAAATGGTGGTTCTTCCCAAGGTAATTCTTCAACAGGAGATGTGGCCTCGGGGGATTCGTCAGCAAATGATGGAACAACAGGAATAGACACTGATGGAACAGCTGAAACTACTAATAGCGGGGCGTCTTCCGGAAGTGCGACAGGAGGAAATAGTGCCATATCTGATAATACTTCAACAGCAAATGGTACTACAACTGACAGTGATGAGTCTTCGTCTAATCGAAGTCAGAATAATGCAGATGCGACAGTGGATAAAGATTTGAATAATGAAGATGAGTTGATAGAGGAAGAAGAAAGTCTTGATATGGCTGAAGAAAGCCAACTTGATGAGGCGACTTCCTATGCTAAAAGTGGGAATACTGTAAATCAAGGTACTGATCCCTCATATATATTTATCGGTGATTCAAGAACTGTAGGAATGTGCACCTATGTGGAGGACAACGATTATATTTGGTCTGCTAAAAGTAGTTCTGGTTTATCCTGGATGAAAAGCACGGGAGTTCCAGCTGTTGAGGATAAAATAGAAGAGGGCTCAGCGGTCGTGATTATGATGGGTGTAAATGATGCTTATAGCACTAAATTAGCTGAAAAATATGCTGACTATTTAAATGAAAAAGCAGAAGAATGGAAGGAAATTGGTGCAGAAGTTTATTTTGTTTCTGTCAATCCGATTACAAAATCTTCTGTAGGTAGCGGTGCTATAACCAATGCAAAAATAGAGGCGTGGAATGAGACAATTCAAGAGAATATTTCAGATAATGTGAATTATCTAGACACTTATTCTGTGTTAAAAGGAAAGCTTAATTCTTCTGATGGATTACATTATTACAAAGAAGATTGTCAATTAATTTATGACACTATTATGGAAATGATAGAGGGTAATGATGAAGATGCTGAGATTATTGAATCATTTAAAACGAAAATCAAGTCGGCTGAAATTGATTCAAAAAAGGGCACAGTCAGTTTTGAATTGACTGCTCCTGAAAATGTTAAAAACCCACAATTTCAAATCCAACAATACAAGGATGGGAAATGGCAAAATGTGTTAAAAACTTCTTCCTTAAATGTAAGTTTTAAGACTGAAGACAAAGAAGTAAAAGTTAGAGCACGTGTATTTAAGACTATCGGAAAGCAGGTTGTTGATGGAAAATGGTCTAAAGAGTTAATTATTAGTTCAAAAGATGAACCTTGGTGGGTTAGACTTTTCAATTGGTTTAAAAATTTGTTTTCTTAAAAATATTAAAAAAGAATTATTTAGAAAGATTTATTGTTATAGTTATGGATAGAGTTAGGATTAAAGGATTAGATGGATTGAGAGCCGTCGCAATAATGGGCGTAGTTGCATACCATATGTTGCCGGAGGTTTTCCCTGGAGGACTGTTAGGTGTCGTATTATTTTTTGTATTAATGGGATACTTGATGGTTTATTCCGTGAAAAAGGATATATTTTTAAATAAAAATACTGATGCGGATATAGATATTAATTTTGGATATGCTTGGAATTATTATAAGAAAAAAATTAAGCGCATCTATCCTGCTTTATTAATCACAATAATAGTTGTGCTTTTGGTGGTATTGATCGCGGTTCCAAAATATTCAAATGGTTCTTTTAAAGAGGTTACAAGTGTAATACTTGGATATAACAACTGGTGGCAAATTTTTCAAAACACCTCATATTTTGAGAGAATGTCTAATTCCTCACCATTTACCCATTTATGGTATATTGGACTAACGGTTCAGTACTACATTTTATGGCCATTTATGATATGGGTGGCTGATCGCATTTATGACAAACTAGGAGCTAAAACAGCAACTTATAAAAAACATGTATTGATGGTGAGTGTTTTGCTTTTGGCAATTGTTTCTGGATTGGAAATGAGTCTTCTTTACAATCCTGAACTTGACCCTTCAAGACTTTACTATGGTACTGACACAAGAGCATTTTCCATCTTATTAGGAATGTTCATAGGAATGATTTCCATCGATGGTGATAGTTCTAAGAAAAAGAAAATAATGGCGAGAATAGCCTGTGTGATTCTTATGGCAGTGGTTATGGGATCATACATTTTAGTGGACGGTTCATCAGCATTCAATTTTAGATTTATGATGCAGTCTATCAGTGCCGTATTTGCACTTATAGTACTTTGCGTTTTGATAGATCAGGACTTCCTCGGAAAAGTGCTTGAGTGGCGACCACTTAGACTTGTAGGAAAATATTCATATGAAATATATTTGGTTATGTACCCAGTGATTTTTGTGGTGCAAAAGAGAGAAATCGCAGGTCAAAATCGTTTAGTTTATGCAGTTTTATGCTTTGTGCTTATTATGGCATGTGCATATGGTTTGAAAAAGATTTCTAAATACGTCTTGCAATTGATAGAGCAAAAGAAGTTTGTTAAATATAAAATTAATTTTGCTACACTAGCCCTGGTTTTTCTCTGTATTGGAATTAGTTTAATACAGACTCACATAGGCCACAATAAGGCGAGCGATGCTGAAAGAATGCAGCGAGAGTTGCTGGCTCAGCAGGAAGCGATTCAGATGCAAAATGAGAAGTTGAATGATAATAATATTAATCAGATTACTTGTATTGGTGATTCCGTTATGCTGGGATCTGCCGAGTATTTACAACAAAATCTAGGCGCTTATGTGGATGCCAAGGTTAGCCGTCAGGTTGGAGATGGAGCTGATCTGGCTAAACAGTTAAAGGATGAAGGCACCTTGGGCGGGATTGTTGTTGTTCATCTTGGAACTAATGGTGTTTCAAAGATGTCAGAGTATCAAAGACTGGTCGATAATATTGGAAATAAGCGTCAGATTTATTGGGTTAATTGTCATGGAGTTGACTGGAAAGATTCTTCAAATGAGATTATAAACAAGATAGTAGAAGATAATGAAAATGTTCATCTCATTGATTGGGATGCAGCTTCAAAAGACCACGAAGAATACTTCTTTAATGATGGCATTCACCTCAATGATACGGGTAGAAGGGCGTATACAAAATTGGTACAAGATAGTATCAAATAAACTTTTATTTAAAGGTTATAAATGATAAAATATAAGGGATTATGAAATTTATTGGAATAACAGGTGGAGTCGGTGCTGGTAAAAGCGCGATTTTATCACATTTATCACAAAAGTATA
This sequence comes from Lachnospiraceae bacterium, assembly GCA_024697595.1. Lineage (GTDB taxonomy): Bacteria > Bacillota > Clostridia > Lachnospirales > Lachnospiraceae > JAILFK01. The sequence goes on from JAILFK010000064.1 coordinate 9,894, forward strand.
ATTGTAAAATAATTATGGCAGATGACTTGGCAAAAAACTTGATGGAGCCAGAAACTCAGTGCTTTTCGCAGATTGTATCAAAACTTGTGTCAAATGGTTTTGTTAAATCAGAAAGTGAGCTTTTAGATTCAAATGGTAATCTCGACAAGTCGGTCATGTCTCAGGTAGTATTTGCTTCAGATGAAGGACGAGCCATGGTAAATGCTATTGTTCATCCTGCTGTAAAGGATTGGGTCTTGTGTGATGTGGAACATGAGCGCAAAAAAGGAGAGATAGATTACTATTTTTTTGAGGCGGCGCTTATGCTTGAGTGTGATTATGACAAGGTTTGTGATGAGGTTTGGTATATATTTACCTCAGAAGAAAATCGTCGCGCTAGATTAAAAGAAAATCGGGGTTATTCTGATGATAAAGTGGACAATATATTTGCCAGTCAATTGACAGAAGAAGAATTTAGAAGTAGATGCAAATTTGTGGTGGATAACAATTTTTCACCCCAGGAGTCATTTGAGCAGATTGATGAATATTTGACGATAAACATTTGACATAACAGGTGGGCTGAAAGCTCGCGATGAATATGCTGACAAGAGGGAGAGGGCACATGATAGATTTAACTCAAACAGAAAATATGGTATTTGGCCTTGATATCGGAACCAGAAACGTAGTAGGTACGGTTGGTGTTAAAACCGATGACGGATTTAGAGTTTTAGCAACACATAATGAAGAACATCAGACAAGAGCCATGCTTGATGGACAAATCCATGATATCGGGCGTGTGTCTGAGACAATCCGACAGGTGAAGGAGACTTTGGAAGCGCAGCTTAACGCACCACTTTCTGAAGTTTGTATAGCTGCCGCTGGTCGTGTGTTAAAGACTGTGACAACTCGTGTGAAATATGAATATCCAGAGGAAACTGTGGTTACTGCAGAAGATTTGCACACCCTAGATTTGATGGGAATTGATCAGGCGCAAAAGGAACTTATGGGCGAAGACGAGGAAGCTGCCAAGAAATATAAGTTCTATTGTGTTGGTTATTCTGTTATGAAATATTACTTGAACGGCGATTTGTTCCAAAGTCTTGAGGGACACAAAGCTGATTTCATTGAGGAAGTAATTATTGTAACATTTCTCCCAGAGGACGTAGTTGACGGTTTGTACTCAGCAGTGGAGCGAGCAGGACTCAAGGTTGCCAACCTTACATTGGAGCCTATAGCCGCTATTAATATTGCAATTCCAGAGAATTTCCGTATGTTAAATATTGCTCTTGTGGATGTTGGAGCAGGTACATCCGATATCTGTATCACAAGGGACGGAAGTATTACTGCTTACGGTATGATTCCTTGTGCGGGAGATGAGTTGACAGAGGTTATTGTGCAGGAATATTTGGTTGACTTTGCTACAGCTGAGCAAATCAAGCTTGATTCCTCATCTTTAGATACAATTACTTACGAAGATATTATGGGTATTTCCCATGAAATCAAGTCTGAGGATGTTTGGAAACTTACAGAGCCAATTCGTGAAAAGATGACTACGGATGTGGCTAACAAGATTATTGAGTTAAATGGTGATAAATCAGTAAGCGCATGCTTCGTAGTAGGTGGCGGTGGTAAGATTCACGGGTACACTGATTCAATGGCTGAGAAACTTGATATTTCACCAGAGCGTGTAGCCCTTCGTGGCGAGGAGGTTATGAAAAATATTACCTTCGATCAGCCGGAAATCAAGAAGGATCCGCTTCTTGTTACACCTATTGGAATTTGCTTGAACTACTATGAGCAGAAGAATAATTTTGTGATGGTTCATTTCAATGATGAGATGATTAAGCTATATGACAACGGACACTTGACAGTAGTAGACGCTGCTATGCAGGTTGGATTTACAACAGAGGAATTGTTCCCACGCCGCGGCAAAGAGATACATTTCACAGTAAATGGTACTTCTAGAATGGCCCGCGGAAGCGAGGGTGAGTCAGCTGTTGTGAAGATGAATGGCAACCAGGTTGGTATGAATACACCACTTGAGCCAAATTGTTTTATTGAGATCGAGCCTTCAACAGTTGGAAATCAGGCGGTTTACACAATTGAGCAGTTGGAGGAGTACACAACAAGCACTGTGACCTTTGTGGTAAATAATACGCGTGTCACATGTCCAAAATTCGTCGAGGTAAATGGTAGCCTTGAGCCAGGTTCTTATCAAATCCAAGAAGGTGACGATATTGAGACTCGTGGTTATTATACAGTTGGCCAGTTGGCTGAGTTTATGGATGTGGAATTAGATAGCGATAGAGCTATTTTGGTAAATAATAGAGAGGCCACATTGGACTCATTGATTTATGAGAACTTTGATATTCAATGGACTACACTTGGTTTTGGAGCTGCAGATGTTGAAAAAGCCGGAGAGGCTAGTGAGGCTTCAGGTTCTGAAGATGGCTCAGTTAATGGCGAGGGCGCAGATGGTTCGGCAGAAGCGGATGGCTCGGTTGGTTCGGCAGAAGCGGATGGCTCGGTTGGTTCGGCAGATGGTTTTGGTGCGAATGGTAATGCTAATTCGATTGACGGCTTAGGCTCAGATGGAACTTCAGAAAATGGTTATGTATCTGGCGATGGTTCAGGAAGTGAATCAGCTGCAGGTGGTAATGCTGGATCAGGAAATGGATCAGCGGCAGGCGGCAATGCTAGCTCAGGAAATCCCGCCGACAAGATGCTTACAGGTAGAGTTATTCATGTTATTGCCAATGGTGAGGAAATCACTCTCTCTGGCAAGACAGAGTATATGTTTGTAGATATATTTATGGTGATTGATTTTGACATCCATGCAGGTGGCGGAAGAAATGTAATCACCAAGATAAATGGTGAACCTTGTGGATACACAGCCCCTCTTAAAGATGGGGACAAGGCTGATGTCTACTGGGAGGACTAGAATGGCAAGTGGTTGATAATGGAATTATTTAGTATAGCAAGTGGCAGTAGTGGTAACTGTATCTGTGTGGGAGATGATAACACACATGTGATGATAGATGCAGGAATCAGTGGTAAACGTATTGAAGAAGGGATGAACACCTATGGATATACCACCTCTGATATGGAAGGATTGCTCGTCACTCATGAGCACGTGGACCACATCAGTGGTTTGGGTGTCATTGCAAGAAGATATGGATTGCCAATATATGGGACAGCTGGAACCATAGAGGCGATTAAAAATTGTAATAGTGTTGGTAAAATAGATCCGGGTTTATTTTGCGAAATTAAAGCTGGAGTTAATTTTAAAATAGGCAGTTTAGATATTCATCCAATGCACATTTCACATGACGCTGCTGATCCTGTGGCATATATAGTTTCTTCGGGAAAGAAGAAGATAGGCGTTATAACAGACCTTGGATATTTTGATGAAAATATTATTTTACACTCAATGGGGCTAGATGCCATGCTTATAGAGGCAAATCATGATGTGCACATGCTGGAGGTTGGTCCTTATCCATATAATTTAAAACAAAGAATTCTTGGAGAACAGGGACATTTATCAAATGATACATGTGCTAGATTTTTAAACGAAGTGTTGCATGATGATACAAAACATGTATTGCTAGGACATTTAAGTAACGAAAATAATTACCCTGAGCTGGCTTACGAGACAGTTCGAGTGGGAATAACAATGGGAGATTGCCCATACAATGGCGGAGATTTCCCAATAGAGGTGGCACCTAGAAAAGAGGTATCCCATCTTATAACGGTATAAAAAATAAAAGGAGATTTAAAAAATGGATAAAAAGCAAAAGGCAGTTATTACTGTTGTAGGAAAAGACACAGTTGGAATCATAGCAAAGGTTTGTACATATCTTTCTGATCAAAAGATCAATGTATTAGATATTTCACAGACTATCGTGCAGGATTTCTTCAATATGATGATGATAGTAGATTTCAGTGGATCAGATAAGACTTTGGGAGATTGCCAGAGAGATCTTGATAAGCTTGGTGAGGAAATCGGCGTGGATATCAAGTGCCAGCGCGAGGAAATTTTCGAGAAAATGCACCGTATCTAATTGGTAGAAATATTTCATCACAATTAGATTAATTAAGACATTAGAATTGATTGATGATGATATTAGTAATATTTGGTGACAAATTCATAAGTGATAAAATCATGAGTAATTAAGTTTATCAGTGATTGAATTCATAAGTAATAAATTTATAAAAACATTAGTATATTAATACGTCAGTAATGAGGATTTGAAATGGTAAATATATTTGAAGTAAATGAGACAAATAAGATGGTGGAGCAGGAGAATTTAGATGTTCGTACAATCACCATCGGAATTAGCTTGTTGGATTGTATTGATTCTGATTTAGATAAGTTAAATGAGAAGGTATATAACAAAATCACAACAGTAGCCAAGGATTTGGCCAAGGTAGGTGCAGAGATTGAGGCAGATTACTGCATCCCTATTGTAAACAAGAGAATTTCAGTCACACCGATGGCAATGATTGGAGCTTCTGCTTGTAAGAGCCCAGAGGATTATGTGACTCTTGCCAAGACAATGGATAGAGCAGCAGAAAAGGTTGGGGCAAACCTGATTGGTGGTTACTCAGCTCTAGTGTCAAAGGGAATGACAACAGGAGATGAGATGCTTATTCGTTCTATTCCAATGGCCTTGACTCAGACAGAGAGAGTATGTAGTTCAGTAAATCTTGCTTCTACAAAAACTGGAATAAATATGGATGCTGTTCGACTTATGGGAGAGATTTTACTTGAGTTGGCAGAGGCATCAAAGGATAGAGATTCAGTTGATTGTATGAAGTTGGTAGTATTTTGTAATGCACCAGATGATAATCCATTTATGGCAGGAGCATTTCACGGAGTTACAGAGGCAGATGCTATCATAAATGTTGGTGTATCTGGTCCAGGAGTTGTAAAGACTGCTTTGGAGTCTGTTCGCGGCGAGAACTTTGAGGTTCTTTGTGAGACTATCAAAAAGACAGCATTTAAAGTAACTCGTGTTGGTCAGCTCGTAGCTCAGGAAGCTTCAAAGAGACTTGGAATTCCATTTGGAATTATTGATTTATCACTTGCACCTACTCCAGCAATTGGAGATTCAGTTGCTGATATCTTGTGTGAGATCGGTCTTGAATATGCGGGAGCACCTGGAACAACAGCAGCTCTTGCTATGTTAAATGATCAGGTTAAAAAGGGTGGAGTTATGGCTTCATCTTATGTAGGTGGACTTTCAGGAGCATTTATCCCAGTATCAGAGGATCAGGGAATGATCAATTCAGTTGAGGCTGGAGCAATCACACTTGAAAAGCTTGAGGCTATGACATGTGTATGCTCTGTAGGACTTGATATGATTGCAATTCCTGGCGACACACCAGCAACAACAATCTCTGGAATGATTGCTGATGAGATGGCTCTTGGTATGGTAAATCAAAAGACTACTGCAGCTAGACTTATCCCTGTAATTGGCAAGGGTGTAGGCGAAAAGGTTGAGTTTGGTGGATTGTTTGGATATGCACCAATCATGCCTGTCAACAAATATTCTTGTGCTGATTTCATCAATCGCGAGGGTAGAATTCCAGCACCAATTCATTCATTTAAGAATTAATACAGATATTATAATTTGAAATATTTTGTAAAGTTAAAGGAGTCCGAAAGTGATATGTACTCTCTTTACTGGACAACCAGTAAGGAGAGGACATATCAAAAGTGGACTCCTGCTTTTATTTTAAAAGATTTTTTAATGATTATGATTCTTAGTCCTCATCATCACTCTTTACATCATATACAGTTCTCTTTCTTGCCATTTCATCACTCTCGAGATATTCATCATAAGTAGACATCTTATCGACGATTGTTCCATTTGGAAGAATCTCAATAATTCTATTTGCAGTAGTTTCAACAATCTGGTGATCTCTTGAAGAGAAGAGAAGCACGCCAGGGAACTTGATAAGTCCGTTGTTGAGGGCTGTGATTGACTCCATATCTAAGTGGTCAGTAGGCTCGTCTAGAATCAATACATTTGATCCTTCAATCATCATACGAGAGAGAAGTACACGGACCTTTTCTCCTCCGGACAAGACCTTCATTTTCTTGACGCCGTCCTCACCTGCGAAAAGCATACGTCCCAAGAATCCACGAACATAAGTAGCATCCTTGATCTCAGAGAACTGAGTTAACCAATCAACAATTATTAAATCATTATCGAATATCTTGGTATTATCCTTTGGAAAATATGACTGAGATGTTGTGACACCCCATTTATATTCACCTTCATCAGGTTCCATCTCACCAGCAAGAATCTGGAATAATACAGTCTTGGCAGCTTCATTTGCACCGACAAATGCAACCTTGTCATCATGATTTAAAGTGAAGCTGATGTTATCTAATATTTTCTCACCATCAATTGTCTTTGAAAGGCCTTCAACAGTAAGTACTTCATTTCCGATATCACGGTTTGGTCTGAAGTCGATGTAAGGATATTTACGGCTTGATGGCTTGATGTCGTCGAGCTCGATTTTCTCCAAAGCACGTTTTCTGGAAGTAGCCTGCTTTGACTTTGAAGCATTGGCAGAGAAACGTTGGATGAAGTCCTGCAATTCCTTAATCTGCTCTTCCTTCTTTTTGTTAGCTTCCTTACGCTGCTTGATGATCAACTGACTTGACTCATACCAGAAATCATAGTTTCCAGCGAAGAGCTGAATCTTACCGTAGTCAATATCAGCAATCTGAGTACAAACTTTATTTAAGAAATATCTATCATGGGATACTACGATAACAGTATTTTCAAAGTTGATAAGGAATTCCTCCAACCAAGCGATGGCATCCAAATCCAAATGGTTTGTAGGCTCATCGAGAAGAAGGATGTCAGGATTTCCAAAAAGCGCTCTTGCAAGAAGAACTTTGACCTTTTCAGCACCAGTGAGGTCACCCATGAGAGAGTAGTGGATTGATGTGTCGATTCCAAGACCATTTAACATAGTAGCGGCATCAGACTCAGCGTTCCATCCGTCCATCTCAGCGAACTCAGCCTCTAGCTCAGCAGCGCGAACACCATCCTCATCTGAGAAATCTTCCTTCATATAAATAGCGTCTTTTTCTTTCATTATGTCGTAAAGTTTTTTGTTACCCATGATGACAGTGTCTAATACAGTGCAGTCATCATATTTAAAATGGTCCTGCTCCAACACTGAAAGTCTCTGACCTGGTGTGATAATAACTTCACCGTTTGTTGGCTCGATAGCTCCTGATAATATTTTTAAAAATGTTGATTTACCGGCACCATTTGCACCGATAAGTCCGTAGCAGTTTCCTTCAGTAAATTTTACGTTTACATCTTCGAAAAGGGCTTTCTTTCCAAAACGAAGTGCAATATTACTTGCTTGAATCATTTTTCACCTCATTATTTTTGTTTCTTGTTAATGATATGACGCATATTTTCTGGAAAATATTTTCCATCACATATAAAAATGTTGTACATGTTTCTTCTTATATAAATAAAAGGCATACGCATCGCTACCATTTTACACTATATTCATAATTTTACAAGTTTACTTTCAAGTTACTTTTCGTTTACCTTAAAATTACTTTGCGAAGATAATATAAGCTCATCAAAGAAAAGGAGGCCGAAAAAAATGGCAAGCACAATAGTTAACGATTACAACAATACAGAAGAATTACTTCAGAAATTTCCTATAATAAATGAGACACCAGTAGAGTCAGAGATGGAAAAGAGAATCCAGAATAGACTTCTCACAGGTTTCGAAAACTGGAACAGAGGTTTCGACGCTTGGAAGGAGTGGGGAAATATTTTATATACACCAGAATCACTTTACAATGTACACTCAGTTAAGTTATCACTTTCACAGTACCAGATGGCTATGATGGCAACACTTAAGGCTAATGACATCCAGATGGGAGACTTCCTAAACATGGTAGTGTGTGGCGATTGGACAGCAATTCATTATAAGATTGCTACAATTAATAGAGAGACAGGAAATGTTTCAGACGGATCAGTTATGGAATTCGTACATTTCGGAGAAATGGGAGACGAGCTTGGATGTAGAGTTATTGAAGGATGGGCTGGTACAAAGGGAAGCGATTTTGCAATGCTTTCTAGAATTCAGGGACCAGATTTATTGGAAGAGCAGGAGAAGGTATTTGCTTCAGTAGTAAATGCAGTTATTCCTGACACAGACAATCTTGTTGAGAAATACCCAGTTGTTTACCCAACACCAATGCGTTCTGAAATTGGTGAGTTAATCCAGGATGCAATCTTGAAAGATTTCGATGCTTACAACCAGGGATTTGATGCTTGGAACGCAGCAACAAGTGATCTTTACACAGCGGATTACAAGCACATCATGGATAAGAAGGAATTAAGTCTTGATGAGTACAAGTCATACATCAAGGATGAGTTGGATGCAAATGATGTTAAGAGAGTTTGCTTCGACAGCTTCTTGATCAGTGGTGAGTGGGCTGCTATCCACTACCGTATGGCAGTTACAGACAAGGCAACAGGCGAAAAGTCTCCAGCTGATACAATGCAGTTCATCCATTTTGTAAAGGATGGCGACAAGGTAAAGGCTGACCAGAGCATTGTAAAATGCTAATTAATTGACATCTGTCAAATATTGAATACGTTGAATTAAGTAAAACCCTTAAATATAAAAAATACTCTTTGAACAAATGGCCCGTGTCGAAAGACACGGGTTTTTTTGTGGTGAAAAATGAAAGAACCGCCATATTCGCTAAAAACCAATTCCCACGACTCTTGAGTGGCGGTGCAAAAAGAGAAATGACATATCTTGCACTGCTTTTAAGTTCGCAATCGAGGGGTGAGACTAGAGAAAAGCAGTGCATAGACTTAAATTTGGGTGAAAGCACCGCCTGTATTGATTAAAATAAATCCCTGCAACTCTTGAATGGCGGTGCTATAAGAAATGACAATTCTTAGCACTGCCACCGAGTTCGCTATCGAGGGGTGAGACTAGAGAAAAGCAGTGCATAGACTTAAATTTGGGTAAAAGCACCGCCAGATTCGCTAAAAACCAATTCCCACGACTCTTGAGTGGCGGTGCTATAAGAAATGACATTCCCTGGCACTGCCACCGAGTTCGCTATCGAAGGGCGAGACCTTGGAAGTGGCGGTGCAAATACCCGAAAATGAGTAAAAGCACCGCCGGAATCGCTTAAAACCAATTCCTGCGATCCTTGAGTGGCGGTGCTATAAGAAATGACATTCCCTGGCACTGCCACCGAGTTCGCTATCGAGAGGTGAGACTAGACAAGTGGCGGTGCAAATACCCGAAAATGAGTAAAAGCACCGCCGGAATCGATTAAAAGGCGGACTAACACGAAAAAATAAGAGTTTAGTCCGCCCAAAGAACTAAAACGGAAGCAAGAAAAATAAAAAAGGCGGACTAAACAGAGAAATGACAGATGTAGTCCGCCTAAACCATATAACTCCCCTCAAAAATCGCTAATCCATACACAAAAATACAATTCAACACATTAACGAATACAAAAAAGTACATTGAGAAATATTTAACAAAGCATTATTAAAAAGACATATCACTTCTTGTAAAATATCCACAACAAAATGTACTTGATTTAGAACAGACTGATATATTGATTTTTTCATATTTAATAACTATCATTGTGTATAAGACATCATATTTTTTGTGTTTTTTAGAAAAAGGATTCTATATTAGGAGGAAAAAGAATATGAAGAGATCTATGAAAACCATGGATGGTAACCATGCTGCAGCACATGCTTCTTATGCATTTACTGAAGTAGCGGCTATTTATCCAATCACTCCTTCATCTGTTATGGCTGAGGCTACAGATGAATGGGCAACAGCTGGTCGTAAGAACATTTTTGGACAACCTGTTCAGATCACTGAAATGCAGTCAGAGGCTGGTGCTGCTGGTACAGTACACGGTTCATTGACAGCAGGAGCTTTAACAACAACTTATACAGCATCACAGGGATTATTACTTATGATTCCTAACCTTTATAAGATGGCTGGTGAGAGATTACCAGGAGTTGTTAACGTATCAGCACGTTGTGTAGCTACACACGCGCTCAACATTTTTGGTGACCACTCAGATGTTTACGCTTGTCGTCAGACAGGTATGGCAATGCTTTGTGAGTCATCAGTACAGGAAGTTATGGATTTGACACCAGTAGCTCATATGGCTGCTATCGAAGGTAGACTTCCATTCATTAACTTCTTTGATGGATTTAGAACATCACACGAGATTCAGAAGATTGAGACTTGGGATTATGAAGATCTTAAGGACATGGTAAATATGGATGCAATCGAAGCATTCCGTGCTAACGCATTGAATCCTAACCATCCTCAGGAGTTAGGTTCTGCACAGAACCCAGATCTTTTCTTCCAGTCAAGAGAGGCTTGTAACACAGCTTATGATGAGATGCCTGCAATCGTACAGAAGTACATGGACAAGGTAAATGATAAGCTTGGTACAGACTACAAGTTATTCAACTACTACGGAGCTGCAGATGCAGAGAGCGTAATCATTGCTATGGGTTCTGTATGTGACACAATCGATGAGACAATCGATTACTTGGTAGCTAAGGGACAGAAGGTCGGTGTTGTAAAGGTACGTCTTTACAGACCATTTGTAAAGGAAGCCCTTATCGAAGCTATCCCAGATTCAGTTAAGAGAATCTCTGTATTAGATAGAACAAAGGAGCCAGGATCACTTGGTGAGCCACTTTACTTAGATGTAGTTGCAGCTCTTAAGGGATCTAAGTTTGATTCAGTTAAGATCAGAAGCGGACGTTATGGTCTTGGATCAAAGGATACAACTCCAGGACAGATTATTTCTGTATTTAACAACGAAGAGAAGGATCGTTTCACAATCGGTATTATCGATGATGTTACAAATCTTTCACTTGAGATTAAGGAGAATCCTGTTACTACTCCAGAAGGAACTACAAACTGTAAGTTCTGGGGACTCGGTGCTGATGGTACTGTAGGTGCTAACAAGAACTCTATCAAGATTATCGGTGATAACACAGATATGTACGCTCAGGCTTACTTCGATTATGACTCTAAGAAGTCTGGTGGTGTTACAATTTCTCACTTGAGATTTGGTCATACACCAATTCGTTCTACATACCTTATTTCACAGGCTAACTTCGTAGCATGTCACTGTACAGCATACATCTACAAGTACAACATGGTTCAGGATTTGGTACCAGGCGGTACATTCCTTTTCAACACACAGTGGTCAGTTGATGAGTTAGATGAGAAGTTACCAGGACAGGTTAAGAGATATATCGCTGAGAACGATATCCAGTTCTACATCATTGATGGTGTTAAGATCGGTAAGGAAATCGGACTTGGAAAGAGAATTAATACTGTACTTCAGTCAGCATTCTTCTCTCTTACAAAGCTTATCCCAGAGGAGCAGGTTCTTCAGTTAATGAAGGATGCGGCTACAAAGTCATATGCTGCCAAGGGTGATGACATCGTTAAGATGAACCATGATGCTATCGATGCTGGTGCTACAGCTTATATTAAGGTTGATGTTCCAGAGTCATGGAAGAATTGCACAGATGATGATTACAGCGTAGAAGTTAAGGGTGACCGTCAGGATGCCGTTGATTTCGTTAAGAATATTCAGTCAAAGGTTAACGCTCAGCAGGGTAACACAATTCCTGTATCAGTTGTTAAGACTTATGAGATTGGTAATACACCTTCAGGAACAGCTGCTTTCGAGAAGCGTGGTGTTGCTACAGATGTTCCAGTTTGGGATTCTACAAAGTGTATCGAGTGTAACCAGTGTTCATACGTTTGTCCTCATGCAGCTATCAGACCAGTTGCTCTTACAGAGGCTGAGGATGCTGCTAAGCCAGCAGGTATGGAGACAAAGCCACTCAACATGATGCCAGAGTACAAGTTCGCTATTGTTGTTTCAGCATTCGACTGTACAGGTTGTGGATCTTGTGTAAACGTATGTCCAGACAAGGTTCAGGCTATTTCAATGAAGTCATTTGAGGAAAATGAAGGTGAGCAGGAATACTTCGATTATGCAGTATCTCTTCCAGAGAAGGAAGATGTTGTTGAGAAGTTCAAGCTTACATCAGTTAAGGGATCTCAGTTCCGTCAGCCACTTCTTGAGTTCTCAGGAGCTTGTGGTGGATGTGGAGAGACTCCATATGCTAAGTTAATTACACAGTTATTCGGTGATAGAATGTACATTGCAAATGCTACAGGATGTTCTTCAATTTGGGGTAACTCATCACCATCTACACCATACACAGTAAACAAGAAGGGACAGGGTCCTGCTTGGTCTAACTCATTATTCGAGGATGCTGCTGAGTTTGGTTATGGTATGTTACTTGCTCAGAGAGCTATCAGAGATCGTCTTGCTGAGCAGTTAGATGACCTTAACAATACAACAGATAATGCTGATGTTAAGGCTGCTATCGCTGATTGGAAAGATACATTTGATTCAGGTGTGACAAATGGTGCTGCTACAGATAAGCTTGTTGCTGCATTAGAGTCATGCGGATGCGATGCTTCAAAGGCTATCCTTAAGGATAAGGATTATCTTGCTAAGAAGTCACAGTGGATCTTCGGTGGTGACGGATGGGCTTACGATATCGGATTCGGTGGTGTTGACCACGTACTTGCATCTGGTAAGGATGTCAACGTAATGGTATTCGATACAGAGGTTTACTCTAACACAGGTGGACAGTCTTCTAAGGCTACTCCAGTTGGTGCTATTGCTCAGTTCGCTGCTGGTGGTAAAGAGACTAAGAAGAAGGATCTTGCTGGTATAGCAATGTCTTATGGTTATGTATATGTAGCTCACATTTCAATGGGTGCTGACATGAATCAGACAGTGAAGGCTCTTGCAGAGGCAGAGGCTTATCCAGGACCATCACTTATCATTGCATACGCTCCATGTATCAACCATGGTATCAAGAAGGGAATGAGCAAGGCTCAGACAGAAGAGAAGCTTGCTGTTGAGTCAGGATACTGGTTCAACTTCCGTTACAACCCA
>JAILFK010000049.1 GCA_024697595.1 Lachnospiraceae bacterium
ATTTTTTACATTAACCTTTACCTTTAATGCCGATTGTTCAATGTCTGTATCTTCCACCTCTAAATCATATATTTTAAATGTGGTGTAAGATAGCCCGAACCCAAATGGAAATAATGGTTCAATTCTTCTAGTGTCATACCATCGATAACCCACATAAATTCCTTCTCCATACCATACCTCTTTATTTTCGCCGCCAAAATTTTTAAAGGCAGGTGTATCACGATATTCCCTTGGCCATGTATCTGTTAATTTTCCAGATGGATTAAATGCTCCAAATATTGCATCGATAACCACCTTACCACCAGCCTGCCCTGGGAAATAAGGGCAAAGAATTGCATCGCAATGCTCAATATAATCTAACAATGTGATTGGGCCAGAGGAATTACAAACCAAAATTAGATTTCCATTAAAATTCTTTGCATCTTCTATAGCCTTTTCCAGTGATTCTTTATCACATTCATCCATATCCATTGTCAAACGATCTGATCCTTCTTGACCATCAGCACCAACAACAGCAACAAATAAATTTGTTTTGCTGCTAGGTTCCTCGTAGGTCACATTTTCCTCACCTAATAACTCAACAGCACAATCAAAAGGATTTGTTATAAAATTAGACGGAACTCTTCCACTTTCATTGGAATTGGCAGCAAATTTCTTTGCTCTTTGTCCATAGAAGCATATATTTGCACCAGACTTATTGACAGGTAAAGCGCCATTATTTTTCAATAAAATCATGCCCTCCCTGGCAGCTCGTTCTACCACATCTTTTGCTTCATTTATTTCAAAAGTGTCCGCTTTATCTTCTAATAATCCTCCCTTAATAATTGTTCTAAGAATCCTACGACATGAATCGTTTAAATCCTCTTCTGCCAAATCCCCATTATTCACTGCATCTATTATGCATTGAATCCCTCGTGGGCCCGGCATAGTTAAATCTGTTCCAGCTACTAAAGCAGGAATCTGCTCATAAGATGCTCCCCAATCAGAAATAACGCATCCTTCAAAGCCCCACTCATCCTTCAAAACATCTTTTAACAACCACCTATTCATGGCGCATGACACTCCATTAATCTTGTTATAAGCACTCATAACAGTAAGTGCACCAGCGTCAATGCAAGCCTTAAATCCCGGTAAATATATCTCTCTTAATGCTCTTTCTGGTATTTTTTCGTCAATACACAGGCGGTCTTTTTCCTGAGAATTGGCCGCAAAATGTTTAGGATTTGAAATCACACCCTCCTCTTGTAAGCCTCTCACCACAGCTTCTGCTATCCTGCTAACTAAGTAAGGATCTTCCGAATAACTTTCTGAAAGTCTGCCACATAAAGGGTCTCTATGAATATTAATATTGGGTGATAAAATCAAATCTATTCCATACTTCACAAATTCCTTCGCAACACTCCTTGCGCACTCTTTTGCAATTTCAGGATTCCATGTACTAGCCTGTGAAATACCTGTTGGGTAACTAATCACATCAAAGGTTTCCTGTATTTTTCCACCCTTTTCTATGGTTTCTTTTGCTTTATTTTGCATTGCACCAACAGCATACAAAAGACCTCCCATAATACCTAATTTTTCTCTATCTAAAAGTTCATTTCCTTCTTGTACTTGGGATTCTAATTCTCTATATGTTTTTTCAACAGTATACTGAAACGTATTCAATCCATTGCAACAATCACTTGTCCAAATACGTGGTATCCCATATTTTTTTATTTCTGCCGAGCTCATTGGTGAACCTCCTATCACCAATGTCGCTTTTTCTTTTAAACTCATTTCATTTAAAACCAACTCAATTGATTCATCATTTTGCAATTTAGTTGTCATGATTACCTTCCCCTCATTCCATACATTTATTTTATAATCATGCCTTCCAAATCATTATTATGCAATCAAATAATTGACCTTATTATTATTTTTTTGATATTATATTTTTATAAATATTAAATGCGCAGATTGGATGAATGCCTATGAAATCATATTTAAATACATACTTAAAACAATATAATAAAGTATACGAGCAACTCGTTTTCGATCGACAGGAATACTCAAAGTTGCACAATACAGTTGAATGGGGAAACTGGATTTATGAATGTATTAAGAATAATGATATTGATGAAATTATTAACGCCGTTTCCAGCGTAGAAAAAAAATATACCCCTGGAACACTATCTTCCAACGAGCTTCAATCAAAAAAATACCTTTCAATCGGACTAATATTTGTAATAGTAAACTGGGCTGCACATGATCGCATCATTGATAATGAAACCATATTAACTGTTGCAGACGTTTGTATCCTATTGTGTGATGAATCCAAAAGCAAAGATGAATTAGTAAAAAACACTTATTCAGCATTAATCATAATCAGCAATTTAATAGCAGAATATAAGGAAAAGGAATATAATCCTATCGTACAATATGCCAAGGATTACATATACAAGAACCTACATTTTCGAATCCATGTAACAGATATTGCAGATTCTATTGGAGTAAGTCCAGAACATTTATCAAGAACCTTTCACCATGTTGAAGGAATATCTATAAAAGAATATATATTAGAAGAACGAATTAATCGTGCAAGAAATCTATTGAAGCATTCTGATTACGAAATATCTGAAATTGCAGAATATCTTGCATTTTCATCTGCCAGTCATTTTGCTTCTGTATTTAAAAAACACACAAAAAAAACCCCTACTGAATATCGTAAGGATTATTTTGAAATAAATGTATAATTACATAATGCGACCCTTTCCTGCAGCTTTTGCTTCATATACTTTTACATCTGCTTCTTTCATCATTTTTAAGAAAGTATCAAAATCTTCTACTTTGCCACAAGCAACACCTATGCTACAGCCTACTTCCAGTTGATATTTTTCCTGAGCATATTCCTTCAATTCCAAGTTGAGCATAAGCATGTTTCTCTTGAATATAACTTCAGAATACTCTGCTAAAGCAACCAGGAATTCATCTCCTCCAACACGATAACAACAATCTGCACCAAAAGTATTTTTCATAAGCTTAGCGAATAACTTCAAAATATCATCGCCTGCATCATGACCATATGTATCATTAACCGCTTTAAAATTATCCATATCAATCATAGCAACTAATAATACTTTTCCTACATAACTACCCACGTCATTTATCAGTGCATATCGGTTCTTAATACCAGTTAACTCATCATAACGAGACACCAAATTAAGTTCCTTTATACGCTCTTCTAAATAAAATTTTTCCTTCGCCAAAGCATATAATTGTTTATAACGAGAATCTGATATACAAAAAAACATTATTGAAACCCATACATAAAAAGTATCAACTCGCCAATCCCATAATACTTCCTTGTCAAAATACAAAATGCCAAAAACCAGAATGTCAGAAATCAACAAAACACTTCCAACAAACTGCTTTGGCATAATCATAAATGAAGTAGATATAAGCATTGCTGTAATGAAAACAACCAGCCCCTCTTTTTCTACATTAGGAAAGAAAGCTCCCAAAATTCCCAGCACCAAAACAGCTATCATATACCAACCACTTCCCAACATACAAAGTGCATGAGGTATATGTCTTCCTTTTCTTTTCAAAAATACAATTACTATTAAATATATGCTTGCACAAATAAGAAAAAGCAAAGGGATT
>JAILFK010000069.1 GCA_024697595.1 Lachnospiraceae bacterium
GTAAGCATATATAACACCGCCTTATTTGATACTATAATTATACCAAATATAGACTTAAATTGCCTGTAAAATAAGGGCTTTCTGCGACTTTTTTCATAAAGAAAAGGCCGTGATAACACGACCTTTGTCTTCAGTCTGAGGGACCGTATATATACGGTCCTTATTCTGTCTATCATCCCGCGAAAATGTAAACACGCTAATATAAATAATCCAAATAACACGCCACAGGCTTCAAATGTAACCTGTATATATTCAACGGTGTTCATTCCATTCCCCCTTGATAATCCTTATGAAATTCTTCCACAACAATTTTTATACTTCTTTCCGCTTCCACATGGACATGGATCGTTTGGATAAACCTTTTTGTTTGCTCTTTTCTTGGTAGCGCCATTTGAAGACTCATCCTTGTTAGTTCCTGTAACCTGAGCAACTTCCTCTCTCTCTGGCTTCTTCTCTATTCTAATTCTATAGAGCATCTGAATAGTGTCAGTTTTAATGGCCTCATTCATGGCATCTAACATGTCATAACTTGCAGCCTTGTACTCATCAATAGGATTTCTCTGAGCAAACGCTTGCATTCCAATCCCCTGTCTAAGCTGTTCCATATCATCAATCTCTTCCATCCATTTTCTGTCGATGACACGAAGTAGAATAACTCGCTCAACCTCTCTAAATGAATCCTCATCAGGGAACTCCTGTTCTTTCTTGCTGTATAATTCATCAGCTTCCTCAATAAGCATGTCCTCCAAATCTGAAGTCTTTTTAACATCTTTTACTGCATCAGCTGTAACAGGCTTAACAGGAATAATTGGAATCAGCGTACGATTCAATTCGTTTAAATCCCAATCTTCAGAAGCCAACTCATCCGAGCAACACATCTGGACAGACTCTCTAATTTTATCCTCAACCATACCAAGAATCTGATCTCTCATATTCTCGCCTTCAAGCACTCGTCTTCTCTGAGCATAGATAAGTTCTCTTTGCTCATTCATTACCTGATCGTACTCAAGCAAATTCTTTCTAATTCCGAAGTTATTACTCTCGATTTTGGTCTGAGCTTTTTCAATGGCATCCGAAAGCATCTTGTGCTGGATCTGCTCATTTTCTGGAACGCCCAAACTATTAAACATAGATATAAGCTTCTCAGAGCCAAAAAGTCTCATCAAATCATCTTCTAGAGAAATATAAAATTGTGATTCACCAGGATCTCCCTGACGACCTGCACGTCCTCTAAGCTGATTATCAATACGACGTGACTCATGTCTCTCTGTACCGATAATCTTTAGTCCACCTGCTGCCTTGGCCTCATCATCTAACTTAATATCAGTACCACGACCAGCCATATTTGTGGCAATTGTAACCGCACCGTGAATACCTGCATCAGCAACTATCTGAGCTTCCTTCTCATGGAATTTCGCATTCAATACATTGTGCTTAATTCCCTCCCTGTTAAGCAAACGAGAAATCTCCTCAGAAATATCTATTGTAATAGTACCTACAAGTACTGGTTGTCCCTTGGCATGAGCCTCTTTTACAGCCTCAACCACTGCATGATACTTCTCTTTCTTCGTCTTGTATACTGCATCATTTAAATCTTTTCTAAGGATAGGCTTGTTAGTTGGTATCTCAATAACATCCATACCATAAATATCTCTAAACTCCTGCTCCTCAGTCAAAGCGGTACCTGTCATACCTGCCTTCTTTTCATATTTATTAAAGAAGTTCTGGAATGTAATATTAGCCAAAGTCATGCTCTCGCGCTTAACCTTTACATGCTCCTTGGCCTCAATAGCCTGATGTAAACCATCAGAATATCTTCTACCAGGCATTATACGTCCTGTAAAACTATCAACTATCAATACCTGATCATCTTTTACTACATAATCCTGGTCTCTAAACATCAAATTATGCGCGCGCAATGCCAAGATGACATTGTGCTGAATTTCAAGATTTTCTGGATCGGATAAATTATCAATATGGAAGAAAGCCTCTACCTTGTCAGTACCTTGCTGAGTCAAGGTAACTATCTTATCCTTTTCATTTACGATAAAATCACCTGTCTCTTCTCTCTCCACACCCATCATGGCATCCATCTTCGAAAACTCCGGCACATCCTCGCCACGCTTCATTTGACGAGCCAAGTTGTCACAGAGTTCATATAGCTTTGTGGATTTACCGCTCTGTCCAGAGATGATAAGTGGTGTTCTAGCCTCGTCAACCAAAACCGAATCCACCTCATCAATAATACAATAATGTAATCCGCGCTGAACCAAATCCTCTTGACGAACTACCATATTATCTCTCAAATAATCAAATCCCAACTCATTGTTGGTGATATATGTGATATCACAATTATATGCTTCCTGTCTCTCCTCACGAGACATGCTATTGAGTACGCAGCCAACCTTGAGTCCTAAAAACTCATGCACCTGGCCCATCCACTCTGCATCACGCTTTGCCAAATAATCATTGACTGTGACAATGTGAACACCTTTACCCTCAAGAGCATTTAAATATGCTGGCAAAGTGGACACAAGTGTCTTTCCCTCACCAGTTTTCATCTCTGCAATTCTTCCCTGGTGCAAGATGACACCACCAATAATCTGCACTCTAAAATGCTCCATCTGAAGCACTCTCTTAGCCGCTTCTCTAACGGTCGCATAGGCTTCTGGCAACAAATCATCTAAGGTTTCACCCTCAGCTAATCTCTTTTTGAATTTGTCTGTTTGAGCTTTCAACTCTTCGTCTGAGAGCTTAGCCATGTCTCCACTCAATGCTTCCACTTGATCCACAATTGGATTTATGCGTTTCAACTCATGCTCACTATGTGTACCAAATATTTTTTCAATAAAGCTCATTTTTTAATAATTCTCCTTACGTATATTCAAGTATTACTCTTTAACTTCTTTCTTTACACTTTTCCTACGATGTTTTTTCTCTTCATATAAAAGTTTGTCTGACTTTGATATTTCCTCTTCAATATCTACACTATCATAACATACGAACTCACTATATCCGATAGACATTTCCACATAATATGGTTCGCCACTGTGATTGTTATAATAATTCATAGATTTTTGAATCTTTTCCTTCACCTTGTCAGGCTCGATATCGGTGGTAAATACAACAAATTCGTCTCCACCTATTCTACTTATAACAGATCCCTTTGGAGCGTTTAACCGTAAAAATTCTGCAGCCATATCAATAGCTGAGTCACCTGCTGAATGGCCAAAACAATCATTTATCTCCTTTAAATGATCTAAATCTGCGAAAAAGAGCACTGCTCGCTCCCCTTGATTTGCAGACATTTCAGCCATTATTTCTTCCATCATTCCTCTTCTGTTTAAAAGACCTGTCAGTTCATCCTGTTTAGAAACAAAATTTAAAACCTTATTTTGGGCCTTTAACTGCTTCATAGAATCTCTCAGGGCCTTTTGCGCATCATTTCTCTCCCCCTGTAATGTCATAAAGTGGAACATACTGCCCAACTGAAGACTGCAAGCCAAAACGAAATCATATTGCTCTTGAGTATTCTCACACATCATAACTCCATAATGTCTATTTCCTGCAAATAGTACGTATGCATAATAACATCTCGCTCTATCTTTGGGCATTACGTCTGTAAAAAAAGAACCCTCTCGAACCTTCTTGCCCTTGCCATATTTTACAGTTTCCATTGCATCTTCATTATAAAAGCCAGATAAGTAAATATCATCTGGTAGACCTTTTCCCTGATCATAAATATATTCATCCTGGAAAAAATATAAGTATGAGCTAGAAATCCCCATATCTTTCATTCTTTGGAATAAACATCTAACATTTCTCTCATATGGCAAATCTGCCGCGATTAAATCTCTTGTAAAAGACGATAAAAACCAAGCTTGTTTCTCAGCTTGCTCAGTCTTGATTCTCTCAATTTTTACTGTTGCCGCCGCCATATATTCTCTGATATAAGTTATAACACCTAATAATTTATTGCTCTCACCATGCTTTTGTAAACCATTGGACAATTCACTAAGCAGAGAAATTATATTTTCTAGCACTGTATTTCCAGATATATATGGATACTTATATACCTTCCTTAAATATCTTGATAAAGCATCCGTTGAAACCTGAACATTATCTGGCTCAAAAATTGTAAAAAGAATATAATCCACCAATTCCTGCAACAGATAATACAACTGAATTTCCTTTTTCTTGTAAGGTATGTTTTTATAAACCTCATTGGTTATATCACGCAATCTTGAAACAGTATATTTTCTTGCGGTATCAACCTGAACTTCCTCACCTGGATTGAAACTTTTGATTGTATCGCAACCACATGAACCTCTAACTGCGATGTTTGCAGCAATCTTTTTAGATTTAACTTCCTTTCCCTCGCATAAATTTATAGCTTCTTTTATTGCATTATATGCATAAATCGTTCCTGAATGGGAGACAGAAGTAAGCGCCGGGCTTAACTTCTTGCATGTATCTGAATCATCATAACCTGTGATTGCAATTTTATCTCCAGGATATAAGCCTCTTCTCTCACACTCAATATAGGCACATTGAGCCATGTTATCATTAGCACACACTATTGCTTCAAGGCCTGGATTGTTGTCGATCAAAGCATTGATTTGCTCTTTGACTTCGCTGGAATAATCACCATGTTCAATCATGGAATCCTTGATCTCGATTCCATTTTCAGCCATGACATCTCTATAAGCACTCAATCTCTCATTGGAATCATAATTCAATTCTGGTCCGGCCATAAATACTATTTTTTTATATCCATGATGTTCCACTAAATGCTCTACAATCGCACGCATACCACCGTAGTTGTCAGATATAAGATAAGGCACCTTCTCATCCCCTGGCATATCTTCAATCATTATGCATGGGATCCCACCAAACATTTGATAATATTCCTCTTTTGATCTCACATATCTAAAACCAGTCATTGAACCATAAGCCAAGATTATTGCATCTGGTTTTATATATCTCAAGTACTCATGAATGCTGTGAAAATGATAATCATTTAAAGCCCCGAATTCCTCTGTCAAAATTTCCCCACAATACTTTGGAACCTTTGCTTCACTCACAAATACCAAATTAACATTTTCTTCTACAGCATTCATTTGCAATCCGCAAATTAAATCATTTAAATATGCCGATTTATTTTGACCGATCAATACTGCTATTGTATACCTTCTCCTATTACTCATATTTACATCCACCTGCTACGTTATATTTATATTATTCTTCTATTTTCTTGTCCGTAGTCTTTTTGTCTTTCTTTGTTTTCTTGTCTTTTTTATCTTTTTTATGCTTCTTGTCTTTTTTATCCTTCTTGTCTTTTTTTGCCGAATCTTTTTTCTTCTTATCAGCAGAATCAGATTCCTTCTTCTTTATCTTCTCCCCATCAAAAATATCTATATGATACTTCTTCGCGAACTCTTCGTAATCACTCATATAGACTTCGGCATTTTTCTTCTTGTATTCATGCTTATAGTCATGAGCTTCAATCTCTGCATCCTCTGCTTCCACAACTGCTATTCCAATATTTGAACAGTGAGCTGCTATTCTGTCAAAGTTATTAAGCAAATCATTAAAGATTAATCCATTGTCTGTAACACAGATATCCCCCTGAAGTCTTCTCACATGATTGGTCTTCATCTTGTCGCATAAATCCCTTATGTATTCACATGCTGGCTCAACCTTATGCGCCAAATCTATGTCACTTGTCTCAAATGCCTCCACTGCCACTGAAACCATCTCTTGCACAGCTTCAGACATGATGCGAATCTCACTTCTCGCACTCTGTGATAAATCAATTTTTTCTTCGTCTATCTGCCTTGCTATATATGCAATATTTAAAGCATGATCTCCAAGTCTCTCATAATCAGTAATCACGTGTAAATATTTCGCAGTCTTTGACGCCTCGCTGCTATTGAGACTTTGTCTGCTAACACGCATTATGTACTCGCCCAATTTATCTTCATATTTATCCAACAACTGTTCTTTCTTCTCCACCTTGGCAAGTAAATCCAAATCATAACTCGCCAACATAGAAAATGCTGTCTCTAAGTTTTCCTTGGCATTATTGGCCATGCCATCCATAGCCTTGCCTGTCTGACTGATAGCAAGTTCCGGATAATCCAAGAATCTCTCTTCAAGCAAATTGAAATCAGCTTGTTCCGCAATATCTTCCTCCGTATCCTTTACGATACCAAAAACCATTTTCTCGATTTTTTTCACAAACGGGAACAAGGCCAACACGGTAAGCATACGGTAAATAGTATTTAAAAGTGCCACCGAAACCGGTCCCATAGTCATATTCATAAAACCGAATTTAAAAATTGCATTGGCTCCATAGAATATGGATCCCCATATAATCATTCCCAAAAGGTCGTTTAATAGATATACCAACGCTGTCCTCTTACCGTTATTGTTGGTACCGATTGCTGATAAAAGTACAGGAACAGCCGCTCCTATACCAATACCCAATGTTATAGGATATGCCGATGCAAATGTGATTGCACCAGTCATGGATAACGCCTGTAAAATACCAATGGAAGCAGATGCACTTTGAAGCACAGCTGTTATTGCAATACCTACAACAATTCCAACTATTGGATTTTTAAACATTGTAAGCAAGTTTACAAAAGCAGGATTTTCCTTTAATGGCGCCACAGCACCACTCATGGTCTGCATTCCAATCATTAAAATAGCAAACCCAAGCATTATATCGCCTACATTGTGATACATGCTCCTTTTTGTAAATTTCTTGAGTACTATACCAATAATAGCTACCACCGCTGAAATTGTGGCAGTTGATAGAAGTGTTGCTATACCACTAGAACTATCTATATATGATAGACAAAGAACCCAACCAGTTATGGATGTTCCAATATTGGCCCCCATAATCACTCCTATGGCTTGGGCCACCTTCATCATTCCTGAATTTACAAATCCAACAACCATAACTGTTGTTGCTGATGAGGACTGAATTACCGCTGTCACAATCGTTCCAAGAAGTACGCCCTTGAGAGGTGTACTTGTAAGCTTATACAGCGTCCTCTCCAAACTTTTTCCTGCCACTCTCTGCAATCCATCTCCCATAAGAGACATTCCAAATAAAAAGAGTGCCACTCCGCTAAGTATTTTTAATACAATCGTTATTGATTCCATCTATTATATCCTTTCAGGTGCAACTATCTTGAGACAATCGCATCCGCCAAATCTTTCATTGCTTCAACATTATCACTCTTCATTGTTGATTTGATAGTGACAGTATCACCAACTACTGTAATATTTTTCATAGCTTCAAGTTCTTCTCTCATAAGTCTTCCTGAGCATGGTGCCCAAGTTCCATTTTCAATAAAGGCAACCTTGCGATTTTGGAATGTCTTCGCTCCCAAATGATGTATAAAATCATTCATAGGCGCAAATATTCCTCCATCGTAACTAGATGCAGCAAAAACAATCATGTCGTGTCTGAATGCATCCTCTACACACTCAGCCATATCCTCTCTTGTCAAATCAGCTACTACTACTCTTTCTTCGCCTTTTTCTCTTAAAATCTCAGCGAATTTTTCAGCAGCCGCCATGGTATTTCCATGAATAGATGCCACTGGAATAAACACGCCCTTGGTCTCCGGCTCATATGAAGACCATGTATCATACAAACCGATATGATATTCTAAATTTTCAACCAATACTGGTCCGTGAAGCGGCGCGATTGTTGCCACATCTAAATTTGCAACTTTCTTGAGAAGTGTTTGAACCGGCGCTCCATATTTTCCAACGATATTGAAATAATATCTACGAGCCTCACAAGCCCAATCCTCATCCACATCCAAAGTGCCGAACTTTCCAAATCCATCTGCGGTAAAAAGAACCTTTTCTTTGGACTCATAAGTAACCATAACCTCTGGCCAATGCACCATTGGTGCCATGTAAAATGTTAATGTATGTTCTCCCAACTCAAGGGTATCTCCCTCTTTTACCACCAGCTGTTTTGCCTCTGGCACATTTTCAAAAAATTGTCCCAACATATTAAATGTCTTGACATTTCCAACCAATGTGATATCTGGATATAGCTCAATTAATCTGCCAATACTTCCAGAGTGATCCGGCTCCATATGCTGTATCACAAGATAATCCGGCTTTTTATCTCCTAAAGCTTCCGCCAAATTTGCCTCCCACTCTTTTGTGCCCCTAGGATCAACCGAATCCATAATTGCAATTTTCTCATCCATAATGAGATATGAATTGTACGACACTCCATTTGGAACAATATACTGACTCTCGAATAAATCTAATGTTTTATCATCCACCCCAATGTATTTTATAGCATCTGAAAAATGTGTATTACCAAGCATTTTTATCTCCTCTCGCCTTATAAATCTATTTTCTCACTTTTAATGTATATTATATCATATCCTTTATTTATATGGTAAAATGTATGTAAATTTATTGTAGATTAAGCGGGGTTTTTCATATGAATATTTCCAAGAAAAAAGTAATTAAAATCATTGCACTTGTACTAGCTGTAATAATCGGTTTGATAGCCATCTTATTTGGCCTGTTAACAATAACTGAGTATAAGCCAAAAGACACTGAAAGCCTTGAAGTATCTGGCGAAGCCAGCAAGACCCTATCCAGAGGAGACACCATAAATCTTGTCACCTGGAATGTGGGCTACTGCGGATTAGGAGAGGAAGCAGATTTTTTCCTTGATGGAGGAGAAAATGTGCGAAGTTCCAATAAAGCCACAGTAAAAGATAACCTATCAAGTATTGCAGAAACCACTGCAGCCCTAAATCCTGACGTGGTCTTTTTGCAGGAAGTGGATGTAAATTCCAGAAGATCCTACCACATTAACCAGTATGATGCTTTTACCGAAGCTCTTGATGGTTATTCCAACACCTTTGCTACAAATTATAAATCTCTATTTATTCCATATCCATTTCCTCCTATAGGAAAGGTAAATGCAGGTATCGCTACCTACTCTAAATACGAGATAAGCGAATCCACAAGAGTCCAACTTCCTTGTCCCTTCGCCTATCCTGAAAGACTGGGAAATCTAAAGAGATGTCTAGTGGTAAACAGAGTTCCTATCGAGGATTCCGACAAGGAATTAGTTCTTATAAATCTTCATTTAGAAGCCTATGCCTCCGATGAAGAAAAAGCTACTCAGACTGCAGTTTTAAAAGAATATCTTGATCAGGAAGTAGAAAAAGGAAATTATGTCATCGCAGGAGGAGATTTCAACCAAATCTTTTCAAATATAGATTCTAGCGCTTATCCTCAGATTTCAGAGGACTTATGGAAGCCTGGATATATTGATATAAACGATTTTTCAGATGAATATAAATTTGTCATGGATGACCAGGTTCCATCCTGCCGTTCCCTTGATAAACCACTTGCAGGCAATGATTCAGCCGCCAACAAGTTCCAGTACTATATAATCGATGGCTTCATTGTATCCGACAACATTATGGTACAAAATGTAAGCACTCAGAATTTACAATTTAAAAACTCAGATCACAACCCTTTGGTTATGACAGTTCGACTTAGATAATTTAAAACACCAGTGGTTATTCTTTGATGCATCTTATACATAGACTGCACATCCAATAATCACTGGTGTTATTTTTATACCCTTTAAATTTTTACCCTTTTATTTTTTAAATCAATCCACTCTTTCTTTTTGTAAAATATCTAGAGTATGCGCTGCTGCCCCTAAAAGTTCAGGCCTCTCACAGGTAGCAAGATGATATTCTATAAATCTACTATAAGTCAAATCATCCATAGCATTAAGCTCTCTTCTCATATAATCCGCAGGCCCGTCTGCAGAAATAATTTGAATCCTATTTAATCCAGATAAAACATCAAGCTCATCAATATCCTCAAGTCTCACATATTCATACAATTCATCCTCGCTGCTGTGGCAGTGAAAATCTTTGTCTAATCTGCCGTCTTCTAAACATGCATTTACATTGCCTTCTCTAAAACCATAAACAAGCACACTGTACTCATTCATCAGGTACGCAACCAATATATATCCCCCTGGCTTTGTAACTCTTTTAGCCTCAGCCAAGGCAGCCAACTTATCCTCCTTCGTATAAAGATGATACATCGGTCCAAAAAGAAGAGTCATATCATAATAATCGTCCGGACATTTTTTCAATTTTCTTGCATCACCCTGGTACGCTTTTAATGTAACCCCAGCTTTATCAGCATTTTGCTTCAATCTCCCCAGATTATATTTCACATACTCCACAGAGGTGACATCATAGCCTTCCCCAGCGAGAGCGATAGAATATTTTCCTGTGCCCGCACCTATGTCAAGAATTCTAACCTGACTATTATCTCGATGACTAAATTTTGATAAATATTTTTTTATATACTTTATAGACGTCACGAACTCCACATGTCCATGACGTCTATCTAACCTCTTATCCTCGTTAAATTTATTATAATGGGCCGTTAGCTTGTCCATTTATAAAACTCCTATACAATCTTCTTCCAAGTCTTTCTAGTTATCAAAAGCAAGATAGGGAAAATCTCCAATCGTCCTGCCAACATATCAAACATCAATGTAGCCTTGGACAAAACACTTAAATCACCATAATTACAGGTTGGTCCAACTCCATCTAAACCTGGTCCAATATTGTTAAAACATGCAATGACTGCTGTAACTGTTGTAGTCATCGACTCTCCATCTAAACTGACCACAAGCACGCTAGCTATCATTATAAATACATAAGCTATCAAATATGTATATAAACCATTTAAAACTTTCTCATTAACCGGTCTGCCATTATTTCTCACAACAGACACTTTTTGAGGATTCAAGGTCTTCTCAAGGTTTCTCCTCAAAGTCTTAAATAATAATAGTAGTCGTCCACATTTGAATCCACCACCGGTACTTCCCGCACTGGCTCCCACAAACATAAGCATCACCATTATCATCTTAGAAAATGTGGGCCATAGATCAAAATCCGTGGTGGCAAATCCAGTGGTTGTAATCACCGTAGCAACCTGAAATGCAGAGTGACGAAGAGCCTCTCCTATACTTCCATACATATGTGACACATTAAAGGTAATCAATACTACAGATGAAAAGATTACTCCTAAATAAAGTCTCAACTCTTCATCCTTAAATACATCTTTTATCTTACCTAGTAGTAAGAAATAATAACAGGTGAAATTCACACCGAATAAAATCATAAATACGGTACATACATTTTGAATATAAGGACTATAGCTGGCGATGGAATCATTTCTCACACCAAATCCACCTGTACCAGCTGTACCAAAAGCTGTACATACAGCCTCCAATACGTTCATTCCTCCAAACATGAGGAAAATAAAATCCAACACAGTAAGCACTATATAAAGCGCATACAAAATTACTGCAGTCTTTCTCATTCTAGGAACAAGTTTTCCCACGTCCGGTCCAGGGCTTTCAGCTCTAAGCAAGTGCATGGTAAAACCGCTGCCCTTTCCTGAAGCTGGAATAACTGCAAGAATAAACACCAGCACTCCCATTCCACCTAACCAATGTGTGAAACTTCTCCAGTAAAGCATGCCCTCGGACATACTTTCCACATCACTTAAAATGGATGATCCTGTGGTTGTAAACCCAGATACGCTCTCAAAAAAAGCATCGATAAAAGTTGGAATCTCACCTGATATATAAAAAGGCAAACATCCAATCAGACTCAACACAATCCATCCGATACCAACACTCACCAAGCCCTCTCTGGCATAAAATCTCGACTCGCATTTTCTGCACAACAAATACACAAGGGCAGCAATTATGCCTACGCTAATCATTGTAACCGCAAAAGCATGTACTGCTTCCTGATTGTTATGAGCGACGCTAATAAGCAAAGCCGGAATCATAAAAATAAGCTCTGCAATAGCTATCATGGACAAAATTCGTCCAATCATTTTATAGTTCATAATTTAATGTACTCTCCCATTTCACAAAGTTTCTAGTACTAAACAAAGATGTCATTAATCTTTCCGATATTTTCATCGCCGCTCTTGACCACAACAATACCATCATTAACCTTATAAGATGAAGAACCATCAGGAATAATCAACTTTCCACCCCTTGTAATACAAGCGATAAGCACGCCTTTTTTCAGCTGCATATCGCGAAGTGGCACATCGATATTCTTGGTATCAGCATCCACCTTGAACTCCAAAGCTTCCATCTGTCCATCCGCAAAAGTATGTATTGAAAGAGCCGCTCCACTTTTATTTTCCATGGCTCTGATATATCTCACAATGTGATTGCAGCATAAATCTTTTGGACACACCACACTCTCAAGACCTATAGCGTCCTGAATGCTATGGTTATCCACATGATCCACCTTGGTAACCACTTGGTTTACACCATAATTCTTGGCATATAAAGAGATAATCATATTCATCTCATCAAAACTTGTTATGGCAACCACCGCATCACAATTTTGTATTCCTTCACTCTCCAAGAAGCCCTGACTGCTGGCATCACCATTTACCACAGACACTCCCGGCAAAACTTCTGCCAAATGCTCGCATCTGTCTAAATCTCTCTCGATAAGTTCAACCTCTACACCTGACTCGGACAAAATCTTGGCCAAATAGTAACCTACTTTACCACCGCCACAGAGCATAACACTTTTCACTTTTCGAGTGATAACACCAATATGCTTAAGCATCTTGGTAAGTTCGTCTCTTGAACCTGTTACAAATAAATGGTCTCCTGTCTGCAATACAAACTCACCTGATGGTGCAGAAACCACTCCGCCTCTATTGATAGCACAAACTAAAACCTTACTCTTTACTATATTATTTAAATCCATAAGGGAAATATTTTCCAAAGGACTTCCCGGCTTAACCTTTAACTCTACGATTTCTGCTCTTCCTTTGGCGAAGGTATCACGTCGCAAAAAGCCAGGATATTTTAGAAGTTTATCAATCTCTCTTGCCACATCCTTCTCCGGATTAACTGCCAGTGAAGATGCAAAAGTCTCTTGCATATTGTACACCTGTTCAGTGTATTCAGGATTTCTAATTCTTGCGATAGTATGGATATCAGGATTTAGAGAATGTGCAGTCAAACAGCAGAGCAAATTAAATTCATCACTACCTGTAACAGCAATAATCACCTCTGAGTCTTCCACCCCTGTTTGCTTTAGAGTACCAACAGCAGCGCAGTTACCTTGAACTGCTAATATATCAAATTTCTCTGAGCAAGTCTCTAAAACTTCCTTTTGCCTGTCAACCAAAATAATCTCATGACCTTCTGAAACCAGCCAACGGGTTAGCATTGTTCCGACTTTTCCTGCCCCCGCAATAATAATTTTCATTACTTATCCTCCTAGAAAACTATAAAAAATATTTATATTTTTCACGATTGATTAAATATTTATAACACATAAAAAGATGTATTATAACTTATGCCTAAAAAGACAAAGCATTGTTATAATACACCTTTTTTATAAATTATTCTACTCTAATTACTACTAAAGCTTCTTTATCTCGCCTTCAGTAATACCATTTTCATTGAAAGCATCCACTCTCACATAGTATTCTCTGTCAGCCACCAAAGCGCCAACTCTCTGCTCATCGCCAAATACCATAAAGCTGTGATACAACTTTTCAGGGCTCTCACCCCACAAAATATTATAACCCTCAGCACCGCTGCCAGAAATCTTTACATTCATGTCAATCTTGTTGTCATCTCTTACGGCCTCAAACTTAGGAGCCTCAGGAGCATCTCCATTTCCCATACCAAAGACTCTAAGGCCAGAGATTGTAGCAGGCTGATTATATGGCACTTCCAACACTGTCAATCTGATATATCTAGCTTTTACGCCATCTTCCTTCACCACCAGATCATGTGGCAAATCTGTATCAGCCTCACTCTTGTCCTCTAAGACTTCAAAGGTTTCTCCATCTGTAGAGCACTCTAACAACCATCTCGTTTTATAAATCCTATCATCGATAAATCTAGCCTGAGTGCCCGGTCTAATCTCTCCTGGAGCCTCTGTTAAATCAAGTTTATCATCTCCAAAATTGACTTGGATTGCTCTCACATCCATATTTTCTCCTAGATCCATCAATAACCACTGTCCAGGTTCCTTGGTATCAGCCTTCCACCAAGTTCTACAATTTTCATCACATGCCTTATCAGGAGTGTTATCTCCCTCAGCTGATGAAGCGCTCATCTTCTTTCCGAAGCTTAGTAAATTCCACTTTGGATTAGCCCAGATATCCTGCTTATCTCCTGTTACTTCCACCGGCCATGTGGCATATCTCTGATTACAAACAAGCTCGCCGTCTGCATCAAATCCAGCAGGCCAAATTCCAACTCTACGCTCAAAATCATGATTCATGCTGATTCTCATGGTAGCTGTGTGCCACCAATTACCCTTTAAATCTTTCATTGTTGAACCATGTCCTGCCCCTGTCATAAATCCACCTGGATTATATGAATATGGTGCATTTGCCCCCAATTTAAAAGGTCCAAGAGGGGAATCAGATACATAATATCCATCTCCATAGCTATTAAACTGAGTTCCTGGGCAAGCATACTGCAAATAATATTTGCCATTATACTTTGTCATCCACGCACCCTCAATATAAGGTCTGTTGGCAAACATTCCCTTTATAGCACTGGCCATCTGTGTAACCTGAGCTGGAGGATTCTCTGGATCCATACCTTGGGATGTCAAAAATCCTTTGAACTTGGCTTCGATTTCCGCATCACTTGCAGGTGGTAAGGAGTTATTTTCACCAAATCTCTCGTATCCCATCTCTAGAGGTTTACCCCAAATCAACTGTGTTGGTTCACCTATCTGCTCTAATGTCTCCGGGTCTAATTCAACACCATAGATAGGCTCCATACTACTGCAGCCCCAGTAGAAATATAGTTTCCCGTCATCATCGCAGAAAATATTTGGATCCCAGAATTCAAACGTTCCCGGTATCTCCTCGTATGGTCCATTTATCACATCTTTTGTTCTATAGAAATTACAGATTTCTCCTTTTTTTGATGCCGAGAAATATACGTAATCTCCAATCACTCTAACATCAGGTGCGTAATCATATAATGGTAAATTTTCTGGCAAGAAGTAGCTCTCCCAATTTACCATGTCCTCAGATACCCACACTTTTAAATTCATAGAAGCAAATATATAATATTTACCCTTGAATTCAATCATAGAAGGATCTGCCGCCTCACGACAAATCTGTAAAATTCCACCTTTTCTCTGATCCACATTAAATTGATATCTGTAATCAACATTGATAGGATTGCAAAAATATTTCATATAAGTACCTCCATCACATTATATATTCCTAATACATACTTCCCTCAAATAATATTTTAACCTTAAATTTTATTATTCATCCATCAATTATTTGCTAAGATATCAAAAATTTGTACAAAGTAGATGTTTCCTTTTCTTCTCCCGCCTTTATAACAGGTTGTGAAAATGAAGGAATATTTATTGCATTCGGGAAATATTGACTCTCAAAGCACACCCCTGATCTTCTAGCATATTTTTCACCTGTCTTGCCCACCAATTCCTTGTCCGGAATATAGTTTCCTGCATACAACTGCATTCCAGGCAAATCAGTATAAACCTCCATTTTGATTTTACTATTTGCATCTCGCATTGTGGCAGCCAACTTAATCTCGCCCTCTTTGCCATTTAGCACAAAATTATGGTCATAACCTGCTGCCCATTTAAGTTGTTCATATTCATCATCAATTTCAGGCGCAAGAGCTTTTTCCTTTGTGAAATCAAGAGGTGTTCCTGCAACCTTGATTAAATTGCCATTTGGAATAGAATGTGGATCAGTCTCTGTAAAGCTATCCGCATCAATCCACACGAGCTGATCCATGGCATTTTCACTATCATGTCCGCCAAGATTAAAGTAGCTATGATTTGTTGGGTTAAACAATGTATCCTTGTCGCTCTTGGCCCAGTAATCAATTTTAAACTCATTGTCTTCAGTTAATGTATATGTCACCTTCATAGACATATTTCCTGGAAAACCTGAGTCCATATCTTCCATATCGTATTGGAAAGTAATACTATTTTCTCCATCTTCAATAAGTTGCCACATTCTACGACAGATTGGATTAAATCCACTGTGTAAGTTGTTCTCATTATCATTTACATCAACAGCGTATTCCTTGCCATTTAGTGTAAATTTTGCATTTCCAATTCTGTTGGCAAACGGAACGACGCAGCATCCAAAATATGTGTTGTTAGTAAAATAATCCTCCAGGTTCTTATATCCTAAAACCACATCTAAATCCTGTCCATTTGCATCTAATACATGCAACTCCAAAACCGTTGCACCAAAGTCCATGACTTTCGCCATCATACCTTTAGTATTTTTTATTTCATATGTATGGATGTCATTTCCATTTTTATCTTTTCCCCATAGTGTCTTGTTCATTTCCTTACCTCCTTGCATCACTATAATTGTATTATAATAATGTAATTTTTTGCGGTATATCATATTTATGACATAAATTTATCTACTTATTGATTTATTAATCTAGCCTCTCATAGCAGCTTCCACTACATGATTTACCAAAACTGATGTGGTCACACTGCCAACACCACCTGGCACTGGTGTTATGGATTTTACTTTAGGCTCAACTTCTTCAAAGAGTACATCTCCACAGAGCTTTCCCTTGGATTCATTCCATCCGATTCCCACATCTATAATCACCTGATTCTTATTATCTGAAATATAATTTCCATCCAGACTTTCCATCTGACCAGAGGCCGCAATAATAACATCCGCCTCCCTTGTAATCTTTGGCACATCCACTGTTTTTGTATGACAAATGGTAACTGTGGCATTGGCATGCATAAGCATCATAGCCACAGGTCGTCCTATAACTAGAGATCTACCTACCACGGCGACTTTTTTACCCGTCACATCTATATCATAAAATTTTAAAATTTCCATTGCAGCCTGTGCTGTACAAGGAGGAAATCCCAGTTTCTGATTTGTGAACACTCCCGCCAGAGAACCATCTGTACAACCATCCACATCCTTTTCTGGTGCTATCATACATCTAGCCTTCTCACCGTCAATATGATTAGGCATTGGTCTAAACATCAAAATTCCATGAACATTTGAATCTTCATTTAGCGCTGTTATATTTTCAAAAACTTCCTCCTGAGACACATCGGCTGGTAAAACCACTGACTTCACCTTTACCCCCACTGCCTCACATCTTTTAACAGCGCCTCTTTCATATGATAAATCATCATCTCGTTCTCCCACTCGAAGAATTGCCAATGTGGGTTCTATTCCTTTTTGGGCCAACTCCTCCACACCTGATTTACTTCTCTCATTTATGGCATCTGCCACTGGTTTTCCTTTTAAAATATCTGACATAATACACTTCCTTTTTAACTCTAGTTCTCAAAATTTATAACCACACTATTAAATATTTCATCTGCCACAGCAGAATATTTATCAAGCATTTCATTGACACTGTCATTTAGCTTAGCTGCATATTCTCTATCTTTCATTGATTTGGTATTAATCTTCACATTTACCGCAGCCCCCTGTAATGCAGCCTTGCATATAGCCACACCTGTGGCAGCATCACTGATTACAATCCTAGACCCTTTTTGGGCGAATTCCCCTTGTAACTCTATTGCTCTAGCGGATAATTTCATAATCTCATATGGTACCTGTGCCGCATCTTTTAGACATTTTTCCATCACCTCATCACGAGTTGGATCATCTTTTGGAATTCCGTAGGCTTTTGATAAAGGTTCAAATGCAATAGCATCTTTATTTATACACTCTAATAATTGAACTCTAAGCTTTTGCGCCTCATCCATCAAGGCTTTAACATCTTCCTCCACATCGGCGTACTTTTTCTTGCCTACGGTAAATTCACCAACCATATCTCCCAAGGCAATTCCAACTGCTCCAACCAATGCACTGGCACCACCGCCGCCTGGCACTGAAGTTTTAGACGCAAGTTTTTCTGTAAATTGTTCTATATTTGTATCCAACATTTATTTATACCTCTCATTATCTAATCATTTTTAACTATTATCTTTATCAATCCTCGACATCGATATTTTATTAACATTTACAACAATACTATTATGCCATAAATAAAACCCCTTAGGCTATACCTAAGGGGCTATTAATTACTTTTTATAAAATTTATTTCTTCTTATCACTCAAGTATTTAAACTTGCTAAATCTAGAGTACATAATCACTCCAACACCACCTGCAAATATGGCAATGCAAAGGAAGTATCTTGTATCGACTCCATCTGCTGTTGTTGGTGTGTTATCCAGCGTATGTCCACCTGCTCCATTTGCTGTACCATTGGCCACGCCTGATGCCGAAGATCCCTGTGGAATCGGATTACCATTGGCATCCACCATTGGAATCGGATTACCATTTTCATCTACTGCTGGTGGAATCGGATTACCATTCTCATCTACAGGTGTTTCTCCAGAACCGCTTCCGCCGGAAGAACCATTGTCTGTTGAACCGTTATCAGTAGATCCACCGCTTTCGGAATCATCAGAATCGTCTGTAGCATTTTCTCCAACTACAATAAATGGGATATTATTATCCATAGCATATGTTTCTGCAGCAGAATTTGCATATCCATAAATAGTCGATGGAGTCCACCCGCTTTGCGAACCAATACTCGTTGTAGTGGCCGGAATTGTAATAGAAGCAATTCCCGATCCAGTAAATGCATTACTTTCTATTGTAGTAACGCTATCAGGTACAGTTAAGGATGAAATATTAGTACAATCGCTAAATGCTCCTGAAGCAATTGTTGTAGTTCCCGCCGCAATGGAAACACTAGTTTTACCTTCAGGTACCAGAAGCAATCTCGAGCCTGAAGCATTATATAAACATCCTCCACTTGAAGAATATGCCGAATTTCCTCCCGCCACATTAATAGCAGTCAAGTTTTTTGCCTGACCAAATGCGTCTAAAGAAATTGATGTTGTCGCTGCAGGTATTGAGATCGATGATATCGGTGTCTGATAAAATGCAGCACTACCTATAGATGTAACACCGCTAGGAATATTTACACTAGATAGACTTGTACATTCTCTAAACAAATTACTAGCTATAGATGTAATTCCATTTCCCAAAGTCACACTTTGTAAATTTGAATCCCCCTGAAAAGCTCCTGAGCCAATAGATACAACAGAATCAGGTACTACAACTGATGTGATGGAACTATTATTTGCAAAAGCTCCCGCATTTATTGAAGTAATAGTGCCAGGAATTGTCAAAGCTCCTCCTGCTCCTGAATATCCAGTTAAAACTGATGAATCAGAATCACTTACCTCAAAGCCTCCCTCTAATGTCTCAGCACTTGTAGACTGACTTGAAATGACCCAAACAGAAAGAATTAATGATACGGCTACCAATAGCCAACCTATTTTTGTTCCTCTTCTCATTTATATATCTCCGTATAGAATTCTACAATATATAGTACATTATACACCTATTTAATCTGTTTGGCTACTACAAATAGCCGACCATCTTCTGTATAACTATTACATGTTGATAAAGTCAACAATTTATCATTGTATGCCAAACCATCTGCGCTTCCAACTACAGCCAACGAATTCACATTTTGCTTGAACATTTCAAATTCTTCATTAGTTCCAGCTGATATAAAATCATAATATCTATACGAATTGGCATCATCCTGATATTGAACTTGTGCCAAACATACCGCTACAATTTCATACTGTTTGTATTCGTATAAAGTATTTAAATTAATATATTTATGCTCATCCAAATAACCGGGCGATAAATATTTTTTCAATCCACCAAACATCATACCGCTCTTCATATTATGGCCATAAATAATTGTGTTGGTTGTAGGCGTAACTATGTCGCTTCTATAATCCATAAAAATTGAACCATTGGCATTTTCGCTTCCATCAAATGCATGATTTAAATAAAATTCATTGTCCTTTGGTTTTTGAACAACCACATAGTCAATATCAGTCCCTTCAACCTTTAACCAGCCGACCATATCAGGATTTTGATTATGTAGCTCCACATATTCTGGCAAAATATCAAGCGATTTTACTTGAGAGACTCCCTGTTCGTCCTGAAGTTCAGTACTATTCTGCTGAGCAGCCTCATCTCTTTTGCCTGCATTTTCTTGTACCTTTTGTGCTTGTTCCTGCTGCACTTGCTCTGCCATCTTCGCAGCTTGCCTTGTGGTAATAATATCTCTAACCTCAGCAATTCCGAACACAGCAAAAGAGACAACTGCCACAATCATAAATGCCAGCCCTATATATTTCTGGTATTTCATCTTGTCCTCTGCCTCTTCTACTGTCGCTTTATCCTCCAGCAAATCCACCGATTTATCGGCTACTATATCTGCTAAATGAGTATAAAACTCATCACCGATAGGTGACTTGAAAGCTATCTTGCCTTCACGAATATCATTGTATAATCGTACAGCCACCTCCGGATCTTGAATATTTAATTGTTTATTAATCACCTCAATCTTTTTGACATCCTCAAGACCATCTCTATATTCATGAAATGTATCAAAAGAATATTCTCCGATTGTATATTTAGATTCTTTAACCTCTTTTTCTTGATTATCAGTCATCTCGCAATATCATCCTATTTCACTGTTATCGACATCACATCTGAATAGGAACCATATACATATACTCCATCCACCTTTTTATATGCTCTAACAATATAGTAATATGTCTTACCGCTTGTCAATCCAGTGTTAGTGTATGAAGTTACAGAACTTGGCATAACTGCAATCTTGGTATAATTGCCATTTGAAGTTTCACTTCTATAAATTTCGTATCCGCCAACCTCGGAAGATGCATTCCAAGAAATTGTCGCCTTCTTCGATGACGAAGAAGTTGCTCCTGTAGCTGTTGTCTTTGAAACCTGAGTAGAAGCAGTAATTTCTCTCCATGCTCCAAATGTTGTCTTGCCGCCCTGCACTACATAGGATCTTACCTTAAATGTATATGATGTCTGTGGATTTAATCCACTTACAACATAACTATTTCCTGTAGTAGTTCCATATAACACCTTACAATCCTGTGAGTAAATCTGATATCCCGTAGGCTTACCAAAGATTGTCCAACTCAAGTTAATTGCAGATGTTGACTGTGCCTTGGCAGTAAGTGATACAACCGCCGGACTAATAATACTAAAATGCATTGATTTTGTTCCAGTAAAGTTACCTGTTCCGACAATCTCTACTGTTGCAGTTCCCGGGAAAGTATTATTGCTATATGTAGCTGTATAGTCCTTTCCTGATTCCAATTCTTCATTATTATACACAATAGTCACTGGTGGATTCAATGCCGAAGCCACATATGTGTTGTTTATCAATTGAGTAACTGTGCAAGAATTGATATTCTTTGGAATAATCTTGTAAGTTACTGTTAATGTTTCATCCTGACCATTTATTTCTAATGGAATCTCAGCGGTTATCTCACCAACATTTGTCAAATCAGTGCCTCCGTTGGCATCTGTGTAAACAACACTATCTGCATCATATTCAATCTCTTGATCATTTGGCATCAAAATCTTGAAATCAGGCTTAATCTCTGAACCTGTATACACCATCTCATTTGCATATCCTTCAACTTTGAGAAGGGTAGGATCAAACTTGATATCATATGCCACAGATACTGTTCCAGTATAGAACTGACTAAGTGGTGTAATTGTCGCAACGCCCTGAGTCTCACTTTCATTATATATTACATCAAAGTCCTCACCCTGAACCAATGTATTTCCACCACATATCACTTCTACTGGTGGATTAATCGCCTCGCCTGTATAGAACTGTGTTGGCACATTTACCTGAGCATCTTCAAGGTTTCCATATATAATAAATTCTTTTGAAACTGTTCCAGTATAATTTCCCTTGGCATTGACTGTTGCTGTAGCAGTTCCTGCATTAATATTATCAGTAAGTTCTAAGTCATAATCATCAGGAGTAAGTGTAACCGTTGGATTCATTCCGTCATTATAATCAACTGTAAATACTGGTGTGATTTCATTTCCTGTATAAGGAATTCGATCCTCTTCAAAGTTGATTTCAAATCCTTCAGTTATATCCTTTTGACGAATTTCAAACTCTACAACCTTTGTGTCAGCACCTACTGCATAATTGCCCTTTAAGTGAACAATTACATTAGCCTTACTTCCACCAGTGCTCACATCATGATTATTGACATATTCAAATGAATAGTTTTCCTCTGCAATCGGTGTAGTTGTTGAAATTTCATCATCATATACAGTCACACCTGGCTCGAAATCTTTTCCATTATATATCTCATAATACTTACCATCTGAATCCTGCTGCAAGCCATCTAACACAATACGTATCTTATTCAGGTTCGCTGACTTTTGCGCAATTGTATATTCCTTGGAAGGAGTTCCATAGTAATTCCCAATACCCTTTACTGCAAATGTCTTAGTTCCTGCATTTATTGGATCTTCAACATCAACAAGTTCATAATCAACGCCCTCTTTTAATAGATTAGATCCAAGGTAAACGCTATATGAGCTTGGTATATGTTTCTTTCCATCATAAGTAAATTTAGTTGGAGAAATATTAACTGTTGCATCTGCTATAGACTTTCCTATATTAAATGTCTTTGTCAGTGTTCCTCCATAATTTCCAATACCTGTAATTGTAGCTGTAGGCGCATTTTCTTCATCCTTACCAGCAGAACTTACATTATTAGAATATACCACTGTATAATCAGTACCCTCAACAAGAGTCTGAGCAGTTCCAGTGAGCTTAATGTTCTTGACTGTAACCTTTGGTTCAACAGCCTGTCCTGTATAATCATTATCCTCAACAACCTCTGCAGATATCCACTCAGCATCATCTACACTTCTAGGTTCCACAACAAATGTTGTATTAAGAGAATTATAAAATCCTCCCTTACCAGTTACGATAATATTATAGTTGCCTGCATCCTTGATTGTTCCTGAGCCATTATATGTAATCTCATAATCATTGCCTTCTGTCAAAGTATATGTCTCATTACTTCCACCTATCGGGCATGTAACTGTAACCTTTGGAACTATTGCAGAACCTGTATATGTCTCAGACGAATTCTCCAGACTTACAGTTCCTCCAAGTAGATTAACCTGTGTTACTTTAAATTCAACAGTCTTATTTCCTGTGTAATTTCCACCCTTTGCAGTAAATACAGCCAACGCGTGATCTGTTACAACCGTATTATTTGAAAATGCAACTGTGTAATCCACATCATTTGTCAATGTGCGTCCCTTATATGATACATTTACATTTGGTGTTACATTTTTGCCACCGGCATATCCAACATCATTTACTGTAAATGTAACCTTAGCAAAATCAACAGCCGATATCGCAAATGACTGTGACTTTGTACCATAGTAATTTCCACAACCTATAATTGTGAGCGATGCATCTCCTGCATTCATGTTGTTGGCGTAATTTACTGTATAATCTGTACCTTCTGTCAAAGTCTTGCTTCCAAGCACAACCTTTGGACTTGGTGTTATCAATTCGCCTGTATATTCATAACTTGGTGACACATCACTTATTGTTGCTGCGGAAATATCAAGACCAACAATATCAAACTCCACTGTCTTGCTTCCTGTTACAGCATTTTCCTGTCCTGCAGCTGGAGAAACTGTTACACTTCCCTTTCCCGCATTTATATTCTCACCGTATTCAATCTTGTATTTGTCTGAAGGAACAGGGTTTCCATCAGCACCTGTTACTGTTACTGCCGGCTTATACTGAGTTCCTGTATATGGATAACTTGGTTCAACACCGCTTACTGTAACATTAGCCAAATCATACTTTATTGGGAATGTCACCGCCTTTGATCCTGTAAAGTAAGGGTTACTATTTATGTTCTTGATAACAATTGTACCGGATGTATCTCCTATACTATTGTTCTCTCCATATGCTATCTCATAATCCGTACCATTTGTAAGAACATTTCCATTATATGTAACCACAAAGTTCGTAGGCTTAATAGCCGAACCAGTATAATCATAATAGTCTCTTAATCCAACTACCTGAACATCATTTAGGTTACCCACTACTGCTACATTTACACTTGTTGTACCTGTCAGGTAATCATTTCCTATAACTGAAACAGAGCAATTTCCAGGATATTCGCAAATGTACGCGATGCTATAGTTAGAAGCAGGTACTGTGGCAGTAGTCAGCTCTCCTGAAGTAACATCATTGTAATACACCTTAAACTTCGCTTTCTCAAGTCCGGTCACATCAAGCTTTCCTGCCGATGTCAATGTGGCATTAAATTTATCTGTGGATGACTTAACTGTAAATAAGGAGCCATTTGTTATGTCACCTACAATTTTAAACTTGGTACTATTAGTTCCACTAAATGTTCCTATTCCCTTGATGTTAACTGTAGCTTCACCAAGTTTTGTATTATTATCCCAGGTTGTAATTTCGTAATCTACACCCTTAACAAGCTGCTTTCCGTCATAATATACATTGAACTCTGGTGTCAAAGCATAGCCTGTATAAGTCTGATCCTCAATTGAGCTAAATGTTAAGTTGGCATTTCCTGTAATATCACGTGTGACAATACTGAAATTCTTAGTGATTGTACCAGCATAATTTCCCTTTCCAGTAACTGTTACAGTAGCAGTATCCTCACCAACATTTATATTATTGCTATAAGACACTTCATAGTCTTTATCCAAAGTAAGCGCCACTCCATCTTTGGATACCACTACGCTTGGAGCAATCTTTTTACCCGTATAAATTTGGTCTTCAATATCAGCAATAGTATAATCAGACAGATTTGCCTCTGTTATCTGATACTGCTTCACCATAGTTCCGTAATAATTACCTATACCGGTAACCGTCACAACATATCTGCCTACATTTGGTCCCGCGGTCTTTACGTCAAGAGTATAATCCGTACCTTCTATCAAAGTCATTGTATTGTACTTGATAGTAAGTGCAGGCACTATATTTTCACCGTCATACACCTTTGTGAAATTATTGGCGTCTGTCACGTCAAAAGTCTTGGATTCATTATTAAAATCAACCGGCTGAATTCTATAGTCTATTACAAAACTGCCATAATAGTCACCCTTACCAGTAACTGTTGCCAGGATTTTATTTATTGACCCCTTGGTATTATATGTATCAGCATCTTCAGCACTTTGATATGTATCTGAATAGTAACTGATATCATAATCAACGCCCTCCTCAAGAGTAACTGTTCCACTAGATAGTGTCAGCTTAATTTCCGGACGCTTATTTCCTATATAATCAATATAATACTGACCGCCATCTTTTGCAGCAGAATAAGTTTCATGTGTATATGGATCAGCTACTGTATATTGAGCATTGGTGATTGAACTACCGATTGTATACTCCACTTCGCGAGTACCAGTATAATTTCCAACACCCTCAATTGTTGCAATTTTATTCTCTCCTGATTCAAGACTATCATCTGTAACCGTGATAGTGTATGCACCGCTTGGATAATCCTCAGTCTTTTCTTTTAACCCCTTTACCACAAGAGAATCATCCTTCAAAGACACCTTTGGAAATGTA
Organism: Lachnospiraceae bacterium; assembly: GCA_024697595.1. Classification (GTDB taxonomy): domain Bacteria; phylum Bacillota; class Clostridia; order Lachnospirales; family Lachnospiraceae; genus JAILFK01. Next base: position 25,635 of record JAILFK010000069.1, read on the forward strand.
TATGTCTTCTCGTTAATTGTTCTCTTTTCTGTGCCGCCAGATGTAAGTTCTACCGTCTCATCGTTAATATCCTTTGGATTAATTGTAAAATTGATTGTAGCCTGAGCATCTTTATAAACTCCAACACCATCAATTGAAACTGTAGCTGTACCTGCATTCACATTATTTGAATATGATACCAAATAACTCTGAAGAGCATATACTTTCTTGTTTCCATCCATTGCCACAATTTCTGGTTTAATATCAAAACCAGTGTATGTTGCAGAATATGTTGTACTCCAGTTTGTTCCGTCAAATGTTACCGGCTCTCCACCGATAGTAAATGTCAAGCCCCCAAATCCCTTTGGCGTAATATCAAAGTTTTCAGACTTGCTACCAGTTAAGTTGCCAGCGCCATTAACAGTCACTGTAGCCTGGCCCACCATGATATTGTCAGTCCACTCAAGGCTGTAGTCTGTACCTTCTCTTAAAGTGTTTCCCTTATACTTAACTGTAACCTCCGGTTTAATTTGATTGCCGGTATATTCAAACTGATATTTATCCAGCTCAATTGTCAAATCTTCATTTCCGGTAATATCAACTGGAGAAATGGTAAATGTTGTGCTTAATGTGCCCTTGTAATTACCTACACCAGTTGCTGTAACCGTAGCGTCACCTGCATCCACATTATCAGCATATGAAATCTCATAATCCGTGCCTGCAGTTAATTTTTTGCCGCCAGATACAACCGTCATCTCATTTGCAGGCAATGTAATCTCAGCCCCTGTGAAATATCTTTTAGCCCTCACTACTGAAATAGATCCAGCTAGAGTTTTTGGAGTTATAGCATATGTTATATTAAAGCTTTTTCCTTCATACTTACCCAATCCAGTCACTACTATATTGGCCGTTCCAGCATCTTTGTTCGAAGTATACTCCAAGGAGTAATCATCGCCAACCGAAAGTTCCACATCTCCCATCTCAATAACAACTGAAGGAGTCTGTGAAGCGCCAGTATAAACTGTACTATAAGTAGACGCAGCCACTTTGTCTTTCACTGTGACAGCGCTTGTTCCACCAACAGAAACAATAGGGTCCTTCTCAAAATCTCCAATAATCTTAAAGTAGATTTCATTGGTGCCCTTAAAATTACCTTTTCCGGTAATAACCATTTCCATTCTATTATTTATATTTTTGTTATTTACATATTCAACTTCGTAATCTGTACCCTTTGTAAGGTTATAAGCTGTTCCATCGCTATTGTCTATGCTCAAAGTTGCAACTGGTTCAATCGCGCTGCCTGTATGAACAAAGATTCCTGAGCCATCGCTTGCCACAATATTCCCATCTGCATCTGTTATATTCGCAGTAACTGTGCTAATTTTTCTCTTATCAATTGTAAATTCTTTTGTGATACTTCCAGTGTATCCCTTTGTTGAATCGCCAGTTATCACAACAGTTCCCTTACCAGCTTTTATATTTTCGCCGTAAGAAATCTTTACATTGTCTTTGAAACTAGCAAGTTCTGTTTCACCATCATATTTTGAAATGTATGTCACCTCAGGCTTTTTCTGGCTTCCGTCAAACGCCACATTTGTATATGGAAGTTTTACATCCACCACGCTCGAGATATCTATTGCGCTTGACGCACTTGCTGTAACCTCATAGTTCTCTCTGGTAACTTCTGTTCCTGCGTAGTTGCCTATTCCTGTTACTGTCACTGTGTAGATTGGATTACCGTTTGCCGCTGCCCCAGTTTGAATGGCACTTACAACGAAGTCAACCCCCATCACAAGACTTCCCACTGTAGCGGTTGTCACAGTGCCTGTTGAGATATCAATTCCAAAAATTGCCGCATCAACTGTAGTCTGATCAAATGTTGCTGCAGAAATACTATATTCCAATGTCTTTGAATAGCCTGCGTAAATACCTTTTCCAGTTATTATCGCCTTGGCAGTTCCCACATCCACATTATCTTCATAAGATACTGTATAATCGTTTCCTAGTGTCAAAGCACTGCCGCAAGTCACTGTGACTGCCGGCTCTTTCGCTGTGCCATCATATGTATATGCATTAGATGCCAATTGCGACTTGATAACATACGCATTGGCAGTAGCACTCTTTCCTCCTGCCGTTGCTGTAATAGTAGCCTTACCTGTCGAATTGGACTTTTGAACCACGCCACTTGTGGTATCAACTGTAGCCACATTTTCATTATCACTGCTAAATGTCACCGTTCTAAGATAAGCAGGCTTAAGTGTAGCCACAAGAGTCTCTGTTTCATCATCGTCACTATCCAAATATATATTTGTCTCGTTCAAGGAAATTGATGTAATGTCTGATGCAGAATCTGTTGCAGTTGTAGTTATGTTAAATAAGCTTCCTCCCATTGGGCTCCATCCGCCGGAAGCCTCCTTTGAATATCCAGTTCCAACTCCTGATCCTGGATTCTTGTAATAGATAATTCTTCCTGTAGCGCTAGTCAGGGTAATTACTACAGAAAAAGTTTCTCCATTTGCGACTGTAATAGTAGAAGGCGCGCTAAAATCAATAGTTGTCTCTCCTGTGCCCGTCACAGGTGAAGCACTATTTATCTCGCATACCCTCTCTCCGCTTTCAGGATTTAATTCATCTGTTAAATTTTGATAGAAAGCAACCTTGTAGTTGACAGTCTGGTTCTCGTCAAGATGTAACTTGAAGCTTCCTCCATTAACCGTCTCGTAATTCGTCGCTGAGGATTTAATAACCTGAGCAATCGATCCACCTGTTGATACATATGAAGAAGCATCACTTCCCACCCCCTCATAATTAGCTTGGATTTTTTGCCCCGCAAATAATGTTGTAACTACTAAAAGCGCAGCCAACACCAATGCCTCAATTCTATTTTTTAAACTCATTTTACGTCTCATAGACACACCTTTTTCCTTTCGCTTGTTCCCTGATAATCAAACGATTTTCGCCCTAAAAAAGGGCATAAATATATTTATAGATTTAGTATCGGATACTCATATATAAAACTTTACCTTTTCTTGCAAAAAAATACAATTTTTTTATCAAAAAATCTATATATTGTGCTTTTTTGTATTTTTTCAAAATAAAATCGCTATCCCCGTTTATCGAAGATAGCGAAACTATAATTATATTCAATTTTATGCCTCGCACAATTTCATGCGAATTTCTTTGGTAATAATGTCCGTGTAGCTAAAAGAAAGAAGCTGCGCAGGTCTTTCCTCTGTATCTTCTGTCAAAATAGTAAATACACTTGGATATGCCTCCTGGATTACACCCTCTTGGATGTCGATCTTATTACGACCTTTGTCCAGCTGAATAACCACCTTGCTGCCACACTGTTGTTGTACTGATGCACGTACCTTATTTACTTCTGAATGTTCCATGAACAATATACCTCCTAGTGCTGCCGGTCGCGCCGACGCATCTTAGGTAGTATACCATAAACACAATTTTTACACAAGTTCCATATTATGTATCGAAAATCTACTATTATTTATCTAAAAATTACTCTTTAGAATCCTCTTCTAGCATTGTGACAATAGCCTCTCGCACCTGAGCCCCAACCTTTTTACTATCAACTATATCGTCAGGCATAATAGGCTTGCCAAAATGCATTGTCACGTCACAGGCTTTGATAAAAGGTACATGTTTCTCAAAAATATTTTCCGTACCAGATATAGCCACCGGAATAATCGGGCATTTTGTCTTGGTTGCAATCTTAAATGTTCCTTCCTTGAACTCTCCCACTGAACCATCCTTCGATCTTGTACCCTCAGGAAATACAAAAACTGACACTCCTGATTTAATATTATCAATCGCCGAAATAACCACTCTAAGTCCGTCTCTTGGATTTTTTCTATCCAAGAAAAGACAATGAATAAACTCCATCCACATTGGAAGAATCGGAACTTTTTTCAAATTATCCTTGGCAATATATCCCGTTACGCCCTTGGTGTATTTAAAAGATAAAATCACATCAAATATAGATCTATGATTTCCTATATAGGCAACCGGCACATCCTCCGGTATATTTTCTAATCCAATGGCATTTACCCTAGCTCCACTTATAGCTGCCACACAGTTAAATCCCCATCTGACAATTTTAGTAGCCACGGCCTCTGCCTTTTGCTTATTTTTCTTTCTATATAATGTCAAAATTCCAAGCACTGGCAATCCCACCACCAAATATAAAACAACATATATTAGCGCCAACAGTGTTCTAATCATTTTAATCCTCCACACTTTTCAACGTATCCTGAAAAGTATTTTTATATTTAATCTAACTAATTATAAACTATATCATTTACTTTTTCCAAAAAAAATGCTACTTTCATTTCATGAATAAAAGAAGCAATAATCCCAAAGAAGATTTAACACAACCAAATAACTCCGGCAGCGACAGCAATAAGGTGGCAATATTTTTAGCCTCCATCCCAGACAAGATATATACCTTTTCATATTCTCTATCAATAATAGCAATTATTCTTTCGCAATATATATCTTATAAAAACGGTACAGGTCTGTTCTATATGATAAACCAGCCATTATTATTTGTCGGCCAAATCATACTCCTAATTCTCGGAGCCATCATCCTTGGATTGATAACAACCTTAATTCTTGGTTTTATATGGAAAATGTTCAAAAAATAACCCCTTTGCCAAGCCCACATGTATCCACGCTTTCAGATACATGTCAGCTACATGCAAAAGGGTTTTATTTGATTAAATATTTAATAAATCACTATACATTTTCAAAGCGCCCTCTGTCTCGTGCGCCAAAACTTTTTTAGCCAAAACTTTACCAAGCTGAACTCCCTCTTGATCAAAGCTATTGATATTCCAAACAAAGCCTTGGAACATAACCTTGTTCTCGAAATGTGCAAGCAAAGCTCCGAGAGCTTCCGGAGTTAACTCTTCACCTATTATAATAGAAGAAGGACGTCCTCCCTCGAACTTTTTATTCTTGTTTTCATCATCTTTTCCACAGGCAAATGCCACAATCTGAGCAGCCACGTTGGCACATAATTTCTGCTGACTTGTGCTCTCCTGAATCACAACATCATTTCCAATTTGAGAATTTTTAAACCCTATAAATTGTAATGGAATAATATCTGTACCCTGGTGAAGTAACTGATAGAAAGAATGCTGACCATTAGTTCCTGGCTCACCAAAAATAACCGGACCAGTCTTGTAATCAATATCCTCACCAAATCTATTTACCTGCTTACCGTTTGACTCCATATCAAGCTGCTGAAGATGAGCAGGGAATCTGCTTAAAGCCTGAGAATAAGGAAGAACCGCAGTACTCTCATATCCCTTAACATTTCTCTCGTAAACTCCAATAAGAGCATCAAGCATTGCAGGGTTTTCTGTAATCACTGCATTAGCAGATAATTTATCTTCCTCTGCTGCTCCATTTAAAAATCTAGCAAAAATCTCTGGGCCAAAGGCAAGAGATAAAACTGCTCCGCCTACTGCTGATGTGGATGAATATCTACCTCCAATATAATCATCCATATAAAATGCATCTAAATAATCATCACTTTTAGCTAAAGGTGATGTCTCACTAGTAACTGCAATCATATGCTTTGATGCATCCAATCCAGCCTTTGCCAACGCATCCTTTACAAAAGACTCATTAGTTAATGTCTCCAATGTAGTTCCTGATTTAGAAACCAAGATGAAAATAGAATGTGCCACATCCACTTTATTTAAAACAGCTGATGCATCATCCGGATCAACATTGCTGATGAATTCGGCATTCATTTTAAATGAATTGTTCACTTTGGCCCAATTCTCCAAAGCGAGATACATGGCACGCGGTCCCAAATCACTTCCACCGATACCAATCTGCACAACAGTTGTAAATTTTTCCCCCGCCTCGTTTACGATTTCACCAGCGTGAACCTTGTTGGCAAAATCAGCAATTCTATTTTGCTGCGCCAAGTAGAACTCTCTCTTGTTTACACCGTCAGCTACAACATCCTTGCCAAGTTGACCGCGAGTAAGTTGATGAAGAACCATTCTCTTCTCACCAGTGTTGATTACTTCACCCTCGTAGAGGGCTTTATATTTTTCAACCAACTCCGCTTCGTTTGCCAACTCGCCCAGAGCAGCTATAACTTCATCATCCACTTCTTTTGCAGCATAGTTATAATTTAAACCTGCTGCCATTTTTACAGAATATTTATTAACTCGTGCAGCGCCACTTTCTCCTGACATAGACTTTGCCAAGTCAAAATTGCCTCCAAGAGTTTTAACCCTATTATAAGAAACCAATTTGTCTAGATTATTCCAATTTGTCATTTGTTAAATTCCTCCTATTCGCCTTTTCTATCCACCGCTACGATTATACTCGTTGAATTATCCATTTTCAATCGTTATATTCAAGAAATTCCTCTAAGTCTTCAATCGGAATAGGCCTTGAATATTTAAATCCCTGTAAATAATCTGCGCCGCACTCGTCACATAGCATCTCATGCTCTTCATTTTCCACACCCTCAAATAGAATTTTGTAATTTAACCCCTTGAGAGATTGAGAAAAATGTTTCATTGTATAGCGTGCTCTATCATCTTCCACTGAATACAGTAGTAGGGATCTGTCAAACTTAACCACATCCATACCTAGTTTCATAACTCTATCAAAATTAGAATATCCCGTTCCGAAATCATCTAAATAAAATTTGATACCGTGCCTTCTAAGTTCATTGATTCGATCTCGAACCATCTCGTAATCACTATCATTTTGAGTCTCTGTCAATTCTATCGCCAGCTTCTCTACAGAAATATTATTTTGCTTTATTATATCCACAACCTCGCTGCAAAATTGAGGATCTCGAAGTTCCTCTACCGCAAAATTCACCGACACTCTCTCTATTTCAAATCCATCCTCCATGATTTGATGGATAGCAGCACACGTCTTATTTAAAATGATCTTGCTCAAGCCATGAATAACCATTCTTCTCTCTGCAATAGGAATAAACACATCTGGGTAAATCATGCCATATTCATCTAACTCTATTCTCATCAGCGCTTCCGCCGTATCAAAAACATCTTGCTTTACATTTTTTACAGGCTGACAATATACCTTCACTCTATTGTCATTCAAATCACCCTTCTCATAAATATCTTGCAATTGTTCTCCAATATATTCCATTTTGGAGTATCTATATATCTCATCCTCTGTGGATATTCTTGAGGTGTTGTAATCCATTTTCATCAGGGCAAAGGAAACTAAATCCTTCATCTGTTCAACGCCCTTTATAAAATCAATATTCTGCAAAGCCAGCATTTTATAATCCAGCATGTATGCCCTGTAATGAACCGGCAACTCCTCCTGAATCAATGTGTAAATATTTTCCCTCATACTCTCTATGCTGTCTTTTTGACTCAAAGCTAATACATAAACCCCTTTTTCCAGATTAAAAAGCATAGCTTTCCTAAAATGGGTCTGCCAGGTAGTAAACAGCACTCTCCCCAGCCCCTCAGGAAGTTCTTTCATTCCCTCTAGTTTTATCTCCAATATTATATAGTCAACAGATAATTTTCTCCTGTTAACATGCTCTATAAAACTGGCAAATGCAACCTGATCCATTGACCCCGTAAGCAAATCAAAAGGTTTTGAATGAACCAAAATCAATATCGTTATAATAGGTACAACAAATGTAAATGTGGTATAGGTATTTGAATCCTGAGTATTTTCAAGGATCATAACCAGGGCCATAATTGCCTCCATTGCAATAAATGTAACCCTAAGCTGACGTATTAACCTTTTTCTGTAGGCTAACAACATATATGCCATTGCCAACATACAGAATATATAAGTCACCGTAAACGGTTTTATGTATGTACTGTCGTACCAGAGCCCGTTTTCTTCATAAAATCCCACTTTTGTAATCGGGCTCAATATATCAGCAAAAATTCCCAAATTAACAACTGCACCCACAACATTTATAAGCATCTTATATTTATTCTCTGGAAAGCCCACCAATCGCGTCAAATACATGGTAAATAAATACAACGCCCACAACAAAAAAGCATGATAAATATCCCTATATAAATATAGCAACACTGTTAATTGTGGTGTGTATGTGATAACAAGGGCAAATGCAATATTTGCCAACGCAGCCACCATAACCAATCGTATGGCTTTTGCAACTTGCTTAAAATCATTTTCAGTTGTAAAAAATAATGCCTGCCTGATAATAACCAATAACACAAAACAAGTAATTACCGCAGCGACATCGCCAGCATATGAATATGTGCCTATCAAATCCTCTATATTCATACTGTAAAGCCCCTTTCAAAAGTCGCAATCTCATAAGTTTCTATCGTCTCATTATATAAAGTATTGAAAAAACTTTAACAATTTCAGTATATCACATCTGCACTTAGTTTAATCTATATTTTTTAGTTTACACAAGATTTACCTAACACATATAGAATCATCCCACGGAACTATGTTTATGTAAAATTTTGGTTCCTTTTCTTGTACAATTTATACAAAATGGCTGAAATGTATAATCGTATTCTACAGAATTTTTTTATTGTATATTTTAAACAAGACTAGATTTTCATATACTGACAGGTGTTAAATGAGATGAAAATGTAAATTTATGCGAAAACAGGAGGAAGTAATATGGCTTCTATGATCGAAAAAACAAAACACGCAGCTGAAAGAAAAGTTTTTGAGAAACTAATCAATGGACTCGTTGGAAAACTTCAAGGTGCTGATAGTGACGAAGAACGAACAAAAATTTATTTGCAACTTATTGATATGGCAGAGAAATTCTGGGGCTCATCACCAGATGGAACTTCAAAATTTGACTTTGTAAGAGAATATGTAAAAAACCCAGAGAATCGTTGGGTTAAATTTATAAATAAAGTATTGGATGAGACAAATCCACAGTACGCTAAGAAATTCTTATTAAATTTAGGATATGAAGCTTTCTTTAAAGGAACAAAACTTATCCGTGAAAACAGAAAGAAATACGATTGCAACATTCCTTGGTTAATCCTTTTTGACCCTACAGATGCTTGTAACATGCACTGCGTAGGATGTTGGTCAGGAACATATGGACATAAAAACAACATGTCTTATGAGCATATGGACAAGATCGTTACACAAGGTAAGGAATTAGGAACATACTTATATATGATGACCGGTGGCGAGCCACTTGTAAGAAAGAAAGATATTTTACGTCTTGCTGAGGAACACAATGATTGTATGTTTGCTATCTTTGATAACTCTACACTTATTGATGAAGAGCTCTGCGAGAAGGTAGTTGAATTAGGTAATATTACATTTATGCTTTCAATCGAAGGTTCTCCAGATACCAACGACGCTCGTCGTGGCGAGGGACATTATGATGCAGTTATGCACGCTATGGACCTTCTCAAGAAGTATGGTATCGTTTATGGAACTTCAATCTGCTACACAAGACAGAATATCGAAGCTGTTACAGATGAGAAGTTTATCAGATTTATCGCTGACAAGGGAGCAAGATTCGGATTCTACTTCCACTATATGCCAGTAGGACAGAATGCTGTACCTGAGCTTATGCCTACAGTTGAGCAGAGAGAAAAGATCATCGAGAAAATCCGTTGGGTCCGCACAGGAGACAACGATATCGGATTCTTCCCTATGGATTTCCAGAACGACGGAGAATTCGTTGGTGGATGTATCGCCGGTGGACGTAACTACTTCCATATCAATGCTCAAGGTGATGCAGAGCCATGTGTATTTATTCACTTCTCAAATACAAACATCCGTGACAACTCAATTCTTGAGATGTTACAGAGCCCACTTTTCAAGGCATATCACGAAGGACAGCCATTTAACAGAAATCACCTTCGCCCATGCCCAATGCTTGAGAATCCTCAATTACTTAGAGAGATTGTTGAAAAGACAGGCGCTCATGGAACAAACGCAGAGAGTGACGAATCAGTTGAACATCTATGCGGTAAGTGTGATAACTACTCTGCTGAGTGGGGTCCAGTTGCTGATAGAATCTGGGCAAACCAGAAGCATCTTAAGGCAGGTTACCAGAACTACACTATTGAAAAAGTTGAAAACCCAGAGCTTGCTGCATTTGAACATTCAGATGGAACTGTTGGTTTAAGACCAGAAGATTTAGAGTTTAAGTATGGCAAGGTAGCTAAGAAAAACGCTTAAATCAAAATCAGGTTATAATAATTTTAAATATATATAACAGCCCAACCCAAAATAAAAACCAACCAATAAAAAATTGGTTGGTTTTTTTGTGCCATTTTTATTGACGTATATATGAATTATGAATTGTATATTCTATTGACCATCTTCTTCATTTACCTGCTTTTCAAAGGCTTCTAAAATCATATTCTGTAATCGCTCTCTAGTTTCAGATTTTATCGGATGCGCAATATCCTTATATTCACCTTCTGCAGTTTTTCGACTAGGCATCGCAATGAACATGCCCTTTTCTCCTTCAATAACTTTAATATCATGTACTACAAACTCACCGTCAATAGTGACAGATACAACTGCCTTCATTTTTCCTTCTTTGTCAATTCTTCGTATACGAATGTCTGTAATTTGCATAATTCAGTCCCCCTAAGATTTATTGTCGTTTATAATTTGCTCAAATCTGTCTCGTCTTTCGGCGATGACCTTTATCTTGCCATTTTCGCCGACATAACGACTGCCATTTACCAACGTCTCGCCGCTATCTATAATACAATTTTCTATATATACATCATCACCTATATATGTACTATTTAGTATTATTGAATTCTTTATCACACAGTTGGTACCCACAAACACCTTCTCAAACAATAAAGAATCTTCAACTTTTCCATTTATAATACATCCGCTCGCCACCAAACTATTTTTCACATCGGCACCATTGTTGTATTTAGCCGGCGGCAAATCGTGTGATTTCGAATATATCGGCGGATCTTCCTTAAAGAAGAATTCTCTTACATCCTTCTTCAAAAAATCCATATTCGTTCTATAATAACCCTCTAAACTAGCTATATTACTCCAATAACCTGGAATCATATACCCCGCAATCCTTTTAGAGCCAGTCATTCTCATAAATACATCTGTAACAAAATTATATCTGCCTTCTTCGTTACATTGCTCCAACAGTTCAATCAAGACTCGTCTGCGAAGAATATAAACTCCTGCAGATACTATATCTGATTTTGGTTCTAGCGGTTTTTCCTCAAACTCAGCCACCAAACCATCTTTGTCCATCTGAACCACACCGTATCTCGAACCAACATCCCACTCAGGAAGTTTAGCGCAGGCTATTGTCACATCCGCCTGTTTTGCAATGTGATAATCCAGCATATCATTGAAATCCATTTTATATACACAATCACCACTTGCAATAATCACGTAAGGCTCATGTCTACTTTTTAAAAACTCAACGTTTTGCCACATAGCATCGGCTGTACCTCTGTACCACCAACTATTATCCGGTGTGATGGTAGGTGTAAATAAAAACAAACCGCCATGTTTTCTACCAAAATTCCACCATTTAGAAGAATTAAGATGAGTATTCAAGGATAATGCATTGAACTGGCTCAGCACTGCTACCGTCTGAATATTTGAATTGGACATGTTACTCAGCACAAAATCTATACAACGATAACTACAACCAATCTCCATAGCCGGAACCGCTCTCTTTTCAGATAAAGCCTGCATTCTCTTACTATCGCCACCTGCTAATACTATACCTATAGCCTTCATTCTACATCACCGCCCTTCACGATGAATCCACCACTAGGCAATTCACCCTGTGGATAATCATCCTTTGTTGTCTCTCCTTTTATGGCTGTATTTTTACCAATTTTCACATCTGAAGGTATAACAGAATTAGCTCCAATTGTCGCCAAACCAAACGCATATATAGATGGATTCAATTCGCTGACTGCCTCCTCCATGCATCCCATTTCCACATTGTCGCCAATCACGCACCCCTCTGCTATAATAGCTTTTTCTATATGACAATTGGCACCTATTTTAGTCCCCTCCATAATGATAGAATCATTAATGACAGTTCCTTTTCCAACATCGACACAAGAACCCACCACACAATTCTTTAGAGAACCACATATTTGCGAACCAGCACCGATAATAGCCCTCTCTATATTGGAGTCAGGACATAAATACTGAGGTTCTATCGTACTTTGCTTGGTATATATCTTCCAAAACTCTTCATATAAATTAAATTCCGGAATCAAATCTATCAGTTCCATATTGGCTTCCCAATATGAACCAAGTGTACCAACATCCTTCCAATAATCATTAAACTCATATGCATAAAGTTGTTTGTTATTGTTAAAGCAATAAGGGATTATATGTTTTCCAAAATCACAATTGGATTGATCTTTCAATGCAAGCAATGCATTTTTCAACACTTCCCAACTGAATATATAGATACCCATAGAAGCCAAATTACTACTTGGATTTTCCGGTTTTTCCTCAAACTCTAGAATTTTTCTATTATCATCTGCAACAACTATTCCAAATCGACTAGCTTCTTCCATCGGAACAGGAATAGCAGCTATTGTCACATCTGCACCCTTTAGCTTGTGGAATTCTAACATAGATTCATAATCCATCTTGTAGATATGATCTCCAGACAAAATCAATACGTATTCTGGATTATAGCTCTCCATATACTTTAGATTCTGATAGATTGCATTGGCTGTACCAGAATACCACTCACTATTATCGCTTCGCTCATATGGAGGCAATATTGTCACGCCGCCACTATTGCGATCCAAATCCCATGGTATTCCTATACCAATATGACTGTTTAAAACTAATGGTTGATACTGTGTTAAAACCCCCACTGTATCAATACCTGAATTAATACAATTGCTCAACGGAAAATCAATTATTCTATATTTTCCGCCGAAAGACACTGCTGGTTTTGCCACGTCAGATGTTAAAACTCCTAATCTACTGCCTTGTCCCCCAGCCAGTAGCATGGCAATCATTTCTTTATGCATCATAATCCCGTCACCTCTTTTTCTAGCTATACATTTACAAGTAAACCCCAATGAGAAAGACTAATTACGAAGATAAAATCTCCCCACATACATTTTTCTTCTTCCCCATTTCTGATAAAAAAATTATAACATACAAAAGTTTTGTTGTGCAACAAATTGGACATTTCTTCTTAATTTTCAAAAAATTTTATATTGTGGTTTAAAATTACTAGATTTTAGACATCTAGCGTCCACGGAGTCCTTGAAAATTATTATAATAAAGTTATAATATTAGTTACGCAAAGATATATTAAATAAGAGGTAATTCTATGTACAAGATTAATTATAAAAATCCTATTCATGTTCATTTCATCGGCATCGGCGGTGTAAGCATGAGTGGATTGGCAGAAATATTAATAGATAAAGGTTTTGTCATCTCTGGATCAGACAATAAAACCAGTGATTTGACAAAACATCTTGAAGCCATAGGCGCTAAGGTTTCTTATCCGCAATCCGCTGATAATGTATCTGAGGATATCGACTTGTTCGTTTATACCGCAGCCATTTCTCAGGACAATCCTGAATTTAAGGCCGCAGTTGCCACCCAAAAGCCTATGCTTTCTAGAGCGCAACTTCTCGGACAAATTATGGAAAACTATAATCAGTCTATAGCAATAGCAGGAACTCACGGCAAAACTTCCACCACATCTATGGTAAGCCAAATTTTACTTGAGGCCAAAACCGATCCAACAATTTCCATTGGTGGAATATTTAAAACTATCGGAAGCAACATTCGCGTTGGTCAGTCAGATACATTTGTCACAGAAGCCTGCGAATACACCAATAGTTTCCACGCATTTTATCCTAGATATTGTGTCATCTTAAATATCGAAGAAGACCACATGGATTTCTTTAAAGATTTAAATGAAATCCGCCAAAGTTTTCACACCTTTGCTGGAAATACCGCAGAGGACGGTTTCATTATAATAAATGGAGACATTGATAATCTTGAAGAAATAGTTTCTGGTTTACCACAAACTATCATAACATTTGGCCTTAATAAAAATTATGATGTTTATGCAACAGATATAAGTTATAACGATCATGGTTGTGCTTGTTTCACTCCTGTTGCCTTCGGAGACAAACTTCCACAAATAACTCTTCAGATTCCAGGAGAGCACAACATCTTTAACGCTTTAGCAGCTGTAGCCGTTACCACAAAGATGAATATTTCAAACGAACACATTGTATCTGGATTACAAAACTTTGGTGGAGCAGACAGACGATTCCAATTAAAAGGAACATTCCAGGGTGCAACCGTAGTCGATGACTATGCACACCATCCAACAGAAATAGCTGCCACTTTAAAAGCTGCTAAAAACTATCCTCACAATAGGATTATATGTGTGTTTCAGCCTCATACTTACACACGAACCAAGGCATTTTTAAATGACTTCAGTAAATCTCTTGCTCTGGCAGATATTGTTGTATTAGCTGATATCTATGCTGCTCGTGAGAAAGACATCTATGGTGTAAGTTCTCAGGATATTTTAAAATTACTTCAAGATAAAGGAGTGGAAAGTTATTACTTCCCATCTTTTTCTGAAATAGAAGAATTTCTTTCAAAAAAATGTATGAACGACGACCTGTTGATAACTATGGGCGCAGGAGATGTTGTAAATATTGGAACTGATTTGATAAATAAGTAGTTGTCCACATTATCCACAATTTTAAGGAGAGTATTATCCACTTGAGATTGTGGATTTTTTATGCCTTATTTTTCAGCGTTTTTGTAGTTTTATCCACATAAACGGCCCCCTTCAAACCCTTGATTTTATGGGCTTTTGGGGATTATTCCACTCTTCTCAAAGAAGTTTTCTTATGCTATAATCCATTGTGCTTAAAGGAGAAATTGGAAATGAATGATATTAAAATTTGTACATCACAGGAAACAAAATTTACTTGTGTTCCAAACATTTTTATAGATCGGTATATGCACAATGCCAACGGGGAATTTGTAAAGATATATCTATATTTGTTGCGCGCTTTAACTCAAGCCAATCAAAATATCAGCATCTCCCTTATTGCAGACAAGCTTGAAATGACAGAAAATGATGTCAGACGCAGTTTGCTATATTGGGAGAAAAAAAATCTATTGCATTTAGATTACAATGAAAATGGTGTAATCTCATGCATTCAGCTAATATCTCCAGATGAAAACAATTCTTCTGTTGATAGCACAGGCCCTACCCCTGTGGTTCAAAATGAAGTAAAGATAAATACAACAACCTCTCAGCCGTATATTCAGGACAATGCATCTTTTGAAACAACCACTGAAACATCAGTAGCCAATCATAAAGTGCCAGCTGATACTCACGAAATTAATTTTGAAAAATTGGCTAATTTCAAAAGCACTGAAGATGGAAAAGAGATTATGTTTATATCTGAAAAATACATGGGCCATCCATTGAGCTTTAACGAAATCGAAAAACTTTATGTGTGGTATGACGAACTTCATTTTTCAGCAGAGTTAATAGAGTACTTAGTTGAGTACTGTGTAGAAAAAGGACATTCTAGTATATATTATATGAATAAGGTTGCTTTTAATTGGGTTGCTGAGGGTATAACCACTCTCGATGCTGCCAAGCTAAGCACCACCATCCATTCTCAGAGTCACTACTCTGTTATGAAAGCACTGGGAATATCCGGTAGAAATCTCATACAAAACGAGATTGCATTCATCAACAAATGGACGGATAGTTATGGATTTTCCTTAGACATTATCAATGAGGCTTGCACTAGAACAATAACTGCAATAAATAAACCAAACTTTCAATATGTAGATAGCATATTATCTAAATGGCATGAAAGCGGAGTAAAACATTTAGAAGACATTGCTAAATTGGATAGTCAGCACGAAAAAGCTGTAGCCACCAGCAAAGCCAATGCTCAAAAGGCTGCGACCAAAAATCGTGCATCCAATAATCGTTTTAATAATTTTCAACAACGCGAATACTCAGACGAATTTTACGAAGATTTAGAGCGTAGACTTCGTGCAAAAAATTAATTGATAAAGGATATATATCATGTCATTAACCAACTCACAATATGATGCTCTTATACAAGAGTATGATCAAAAACAATTTCAGAATCATCAAGAAATGAGACGTCGTCAAGAGGAATTATATTTACATATTCCGGAGATAAAGGACTTAGATGCCCAGGCCGCTTCTATTTCTGTTGAAGCAGTAAAAAAACAACTTGATAAAGATTCATCTGATTTTTCCGCTGAATCTCTACATTCTAGATTGGAAGAGATAAAAACAAAGAAAATGCGCTTAATGAGAGAGGCTAATTATCCTTCTAACTATCTAGACTCAATATATGAATGTCCTGACTGCAAAGATACTGGATTTATTGACGGGAAAAAATGTCATTGTTTCGTGCAAAAAATTATAGATTTAGTGCACTCACAATCACATCTAGGCGATATTCTTGAAAAAGAAAATTTCGACACTTTTTCCTTTGAATACTATAGCAACGAAATAATTGATCCTTTGACAGGTGACACATCGCTTCAAATTGCCAATAAAGCATATAATACCTGTTTAGATTTTGTGCAAAATTTTGAAAAAAAAGGTGGTAATCTACTATTGTCCGGTACTACGGGCACTGGCAAAACTTTTTTATCAAATTGTATTGCCAAAGCGCTTTTAGATAAAGGTTTCTCTGTAATATATTTTACAGCGGACCAGTTTTTTAATGTTTTTGAAAAAGCAACCTTTGAACATGATGAGCAGTCAAATGCTTCAAAAGAACGAATTGCCAACTGCGATTTACTTATAATAGATGACTTGGGAACCGAATTTACAAATTCCTTTACAGTAAGCCAGCTATATCAATGTCTTAACGATAGACTTTTAAAAAATAAATCAACTGTAATTTCTACAAATTACAATATGCGAGATTTTAGAGACATATATTCAGAGCGTATATCCTCTAGAATAACCAGCAATTATAAGTTAGTAACATTATTAGGCGAAGATATTCGTCTTAAAAAAATATAACACACCCAAAAGGAGAAAAAATTCATCATGGCAAACGAAGAAATCATGTTAACAGACAGCTTTCCAGTTGGAAAACTTGGTGTAATCCCACTTGAAAGTTGCAAAGAACTAGGAGGCAAGGTAAATAGCTATCTTGTACAGTGGAGACACGAAAGAGAAGCTAATCACTTAGATAGCATTTCTTTAGCTGCATACAGAAGTGATTCTTACATTGTAAAAACCTCCGTTCCTAGATTTGGTTCCGGAGAGGCAAAGGGAACTGTACTTCAATCTGTACGTGGATTGGATGTATACATCATCGTCGATGTAACAAATTACAGTATGACTTATAAAATGGCTGGTCAAATCAACCATATGTCTCCAGACGATCACTATTCTGATCTTAAGAGAATCATTGCTGCCATCGAAGGTAAGGCCAAGAGAATCACAGTTATTATGCCATTCCTTTACGAGAGCCGTCAGCACAAGCGTTCTTCAAGAGAATCTCTTGACTGCGCAATCGCATTACAGGAATTAGTTAAAATGGGAGTAGATAACATCATCACATTTGATGCTCATGACCCACGTGTGCAAAATGCGATTCCTCTTCACGGTTTTGAGACAGTACAGCCTGCATATCAGTTCATCAAAAACATTTTAAAGAATGTTAAAGACTTAAAGATCGATAATGATCACCTAATGATTATCAGTCCTGACGAAGGTGGTACTAGCCGTGCAGTTTATATGGCTGGTGTCCTCGGTGTTGATATGGGAATGTTCTACAAGAGACGTGACTACAGCAAAATTGTAGATGGACGTAATCCTATCGTTGCACATGAGTTCCTCGGTTCTTCAGTTGAAGGCAAGGACGTAATCATCGTTGATGATATGATTTCTTCTGGCGAGAGTATGATTGATGTTGCCAAGGAATTAAAGAAGCGCAAAGCTAATAGAATTTTTGCTGTTTCTACTTTCGGATTATTCACAAACGGAATGGAGAGTTTTGACAAAGCTGTTGAGGAGGGAATCCTCTACAAGGTTGTTACAACAAACCTTGTATACCAGACACCAGAGCTTCTCTCTAAAGATTACTACATCAGCTGTGATATGAGTAAATATATCGCTTATATCATCGACACTTTAAATCACGACGCTTCTATCAGCGGATTGTTAGATCCTTATGACAGAATCCAAAAGATTGTTACAAAGTATAAAAACGGCGAGTACTAAGATATATAACGTTTGATATTAAATATTTTGCATTATAAAACGGATTTCAAATAAATTTTTGAAATCCGTTTTTTATTGCATAAACATTTCTTATAAATATATTTATGTTAATATTTTATTTTACATAAGTCACAAATACATTTCCTGCGCTCTCAAACATCTTTGTCGCTTCTACTATGGACATTTTAGCATAGGTATCTGAATCAGACCTATAATATATAATATTTGACGCATCATAACCTATAATCAACACGGCTGAATTATCTCCTGTTCTTCCATATACAGGCACTCCTGAACTAACATAATAAAGCACCTTAGTCAAATCACATCCGGTCAAATCTAGTACAACCACATCCGACAAATTTTCTTTCAAAATGCCCATAGGCTTTTCTCCTCTTTCCAATAGAGAATGCACCTCGATATTTACACCTTCTCGCGCAAGCATTGCACTTAATGCCCCTGCAGACGTGTTGGCTCCCGCATCTAGCCTTCCCACCTCGATATCCTGGAAAGCATTTACATATGAAGCCTTACCTCTCTTCCAAATATAGTTCTGCTGATTATCAATTACAATTGCCATCTCATCATAAGCTCTATTTACAGCCTTTGTGAGATTTTGTGTTGTGAGTACTACATTATTACCTACATAGACAAAGTATGCTTCCTGTGTTGATGTAGGCACAATTGTCAAATCCTTCGCACTTTCTAATTTCGCCAATTCGCTATCAACACCAGCTATTGTAGTAATATGCACATCTTCTGGAAGTTGCTTCATAACCAATGCTGTCACTAATCCCATCTTCTTATCTGCATTGTGAGAAATCTCAACCACTTTATTTTGCAATCCTGCACTATCTTTTATTGTGTCATTTGCGGCCTCGATATAACTTCCATCTTCTTTAAGCATCACTCTATCCAAATACAAGGTATATCCTTGTTTATCTACTTCCGTCACAAAATAACCTGGCTCATTATAATCTTTTAAGACCTTGAAATCGTCACCTGTGGTACTTACAATTTTTATATTTGACATTGCATATATGGTTGAACCTGCCGCATCAACCTTTATATCAGCTTGTTTAGCTTCACCATACACAAGATCTTCTGTCATAAATGCCAACGGTTTTATAAGTGAACCATTTGAAGCTTTAATAGTCCTTACTTCCTCGTTTTCAAGATTCATGACCTTAATTTCATCGCTCATGTTATCGCCCTCTGACCAAGCCACATACTGACCTGATTGAGATACAGCATACTGATCTGATTTTAGATTAGTTACCAATTCTTCAGTATTTAATTTATCCAATCCAATTTTGGCCAAGGTTCCACCATACATAATATAGAAGTCACCTCTAGTATTTTCATATAATAAATCACTGAAATTGGCATTTAAAATCTGATATGGATGTGTTGTTGCTATAAACACCTGCTCCACAGCTTTGGTCTTAGCACTGTCATAGTGATATAGATTAATTCCACATTGTCCCTCATGTTCGCCTCTATTCATGTAGCCATAGACAACAAAATCCATATTTCCATTTTCATCTATATTCAAAATTCTTATATTATGTTGATCATATTTTTCTCTTAAATCTGTCGGATCCTCGATAAACCCGTACACCTTAGTTAGCTTTTTAGCATTTTGATCATACTCAAACAATTCGCCTGCCTGCACAAAACTAACCACCGTTCCGGTATCATTTGACAAATATTCCAAATCTCCAGACACAACACCCAAGGACAGGATATTGTCCGCCACATGCACATTACCAACTGTCAAAATTTCATCCATTTGGCGCTTATAATCCAATAGATATATTTGCTCTGCAGTGTAACGCAATTTAAAATACTCAGCTACATTATAATAATTATTTTCTTCATCAACCATTTGATAGTTGTAAACCAAAGAAATATATGTATCATTTACATCTGTCAATTCAACTACAGGGTCAGACACAACTGTTCCCTTGAAATTTTTCCAACCTATCTGGTCAATACTAGACTGAATACTTACATCAGCCAACGTGTCTTTATCCGTATAATCAGATGTCTCCACATACTTAGCCAACTCTAAATACTTAGGGCTCATAGCAAGCTCTCTAAAATCATCTGCAAATGCTATACATTCCTTTATGTGCATATCCTGCGGCAAAAGGATTCTTGTATAATAATAAATATCTTGATCATTTGCATGTAATTTTAAAATAAATAAATATTCCTCACCATCATCAACAAGGTTCTCCACCATTATTGTGGTTTTTATTTTCTCTGACTTCAAATCTATATCTGTCAACTCTGTGTCTGCTATCTTCCGCTTCGTATTCAGGCTGCGAATCTCATAAGACGCTGAATCGATATCATATCCATATGTATCAATAGTGATATTCATTTGGCGCTTATCATCTAAAGGTATGATAGCATCTCTCATATAACAGGCGTCCATCTCATTTACATATCCATGAATCTCCGCCATATTCTTATCATAAGCCGAAATTGAAACTATAGGCAACTTTGCACTTTCCATTTCGATCTCTGTGGAAGATTTTCCTCTATTGGTCACAATTTGAAAAAAAACTAGTGCTACAATGAACACTGTTACTAATAAACGAATTCTATTTTTTATATGTTTTGGAATTCCTTTTTCTCTAAAATTTAACTGAACTGCCATTTGCTCTCCTACTAACCTTGATTTATTGCATATACATATTGAAAATGGTATAATTGCAAACGCTAAATATGAAAATATTTTATCACTTATTATAAATATTGTCCTTACTTTTAGGAGGAATCATGAAGAACTTTTTAATTAAAAACTCATTAATTGCACATATTCCACTTTCTATGATTATGTGCTTCGTTCTAGAATGGCTAAGCCGTCACTCTTTTTTGTCAGCTTGCTCATTTGTAATCGATCACACCGGGGCTTATCTTTACAATTCTTTTTTAATCTTTGTATGTTATACCCTATGTTACATAACCAAAAAGCAGACTTTCATGCGTATGGTTATCAGTGCGATTTTCGTCACATTAGGAATCGCCAACTGTATCATTTTAATAAATCGCGTGACACCTTTAGGTTTTACAGATTTTTCTATGGTTACTGATTTGCTCACAATGCAAAACACCAACTATTTTAGTGTGAGAGATTTCATATTATCAGCTACCGCTATAATAGGATATGTGGTCCTAATGGTTATACTATTTATAAAAGGTAAAAAAGTAGAATCACGTTTTCCATTTTGGGCAAGACTTTTATTTATCGTCCTTTCATTTACAAGTGTTCCATTTGTGACAAAGGGCTTACAAGAAACAGGCTATATCTCATCTTATTTTGGGAACCTTGCTCAAGGCTACACTGACAATGGATATATATATGGTTTTTCAACATCTATATTCGACCGAGGAATGAAGGCACCTTTTACATATTCAGAAGATAAAGTCCAAAAAATCGTCAAGGATACAGACCAGGGTCCAAGCACAATAGATAAAGACAAAGCACCAAATATAGTTGTGGTCCTATTGGAGTCATATTACGATGTATCAGAGTGCAACTTTATAGAGACTTCTGAAGATCCAATGCCATATTTCCATTATCTGGAGGATAATTATTCAACCGGACATCTAACTGTCCCTGTTGTTGGTGCTGGAACCTGTAATACTGAGTTTGAAATCTTGACTGGTATGTCTTGTAATTTCTTTGGACCAGGCGAGTATCCTCAGAAGACAATCTTCAAACAGGATTCCTGCCCTAGCGTGGAAAGTTACGCCAGCGATTTGCGAAATCTCGGTTACGGCAGCCATGTTGTACACAATAATGGTGGTAATTTCTACAGCCGTGCCAACGCATTTTCAAAGATGGGATTTGACACTTTCCAAAGTAAGGAAATGCTTGATATAACAGACTACACACCTATGGGTTCTTGGCCTACTGATGAAATTTTGATTGACTCTACTGTAAATGCTATGAAATCTACAGATTCACCTGATTTCATATACACAATTACAGTACAGACTCACGGCGATTATCCTGCAGTTAAATACGAGGATGACAACGCCATAAATGTTACAGCTTATGAAAAAACTGAAGAAGAAAATAATAAATGGACTTACTTTATAAATCGTCTTCACGATGAAGATAAATTCATCAAAGAATATATAGAAGCAATTGATGCAACCGGAGAAGATACTCTTGTAATTATGTTCGGTGACCATTTACCAACAATGGGACTCACTGAAGATGACGTTGCAACCGGGGATTTATATCAAACTAAATATATCACTTGGAATAACTTTGGTATGAAAAAAGAAGATATGGATCTCACAAGCTATCAGCTCGTTGCTGAATATTTTGATCGTCTTGGTATACATGACGGAACTTTGATTGATTTCAACCAGTCTAAAATACACGATGGTGTCACACCAGGTTCCCATGAATATTTTGATGACCTAGAGATGCTTCAGTATGACTTGTTATATGGTAAACGCTATGCCTACAATGGCAAAGACCCATATCCTGCAACTGATTTGGAAATGGGTATAGATGATGTTGTAATTGATAGAGCTTACTCCTTTAACGGTAAGCTTCACATATATGGTAAGAATTTCACCAAATGGAGCAAAGTGTATCTCAATGGAAACCAACTTGATACCACTTATAAAAGTGGACAATACTTAACAGTCAATTTGTCAGACCTGTCTACTGGAGATGTTATAACGGTTTGCCAAGTCGGCTCCAGCAACACTATATTTAGGCAATCAAATACTTGTAAGGTATATCTACCACTTTTAGATGACGATGGAAATGTTATTTTAGAGCAAACTGAAGATGCTGATATTCCTTCAACACCTACGGAAGAAGCAACAGATTCAGAAGAAGAAAATACCATAGATTAATTTTTATATAATAATATTTAAAAAGGAGATTTTTAGTTATGAATACTTCATCAAAAACACGCATTATGGTGGAAGGCGCTATGCTTATTGCACTTGCCACTGTGTTATCATTTCTTAAATTTGGCGACATGCCTTTTGGTGGTTCCATCACTTTAGAAATGATTCCAATTATTGTCATGGGATTTAGAAACGGCCCTAAATGGGGATTATTTACAGCCTTTGTACATGGATTACTTCAAATGATTATCGGTTTTGCAAATGTAATGTACTGTGCAACATTATTATCGCAAATTGGCTGCATTCTACTAGATTATATCCTCGCCTTCTCAGTACTTGGTTTAGGTTTTGTATTTGCTTTCGGATACAAAAAAAACAAAATTGTAGGTGCTGTATGTGGTTCAGTTGTAGTATGTGCACTTAGATTTGTATGTAGTTTTCTCTCAGGAGTACTTCTCTGGGGAAGCTATGCACCAGAGGGAATGAATGTAGCTCTTTACAGCTTAATTTATAATGGTTCTTACATGCTTGCAGATACTGTTATTGTCGCTATTGCCATGGGACTTATAGCTGCTGTAGCGCCAAAGCTCATTTTACCTCAAAACTATACTTATAAATCACAATCCTAAATTGGAAACACAACGCTTTTTCTATACCATAACCATATATAATATACTTACATCAAATGCTATGATCGCCATATAGTAGGTCACTAGATTTAACGTATGTATCTTCAATCGATTTTCTTTTGTTTTAAATTTATAAAAGTATAGAAAAATAATACTAAAGTCAGATATAAAAAATAAAATACCTGCTATACCTATCCACCCTCCTGCTATAGAAGGATGCATAAACATATACTGTGTAGCTTTGGATAACATGAGGGATAGGAAAATAGAGTATACGCAAGCTAGCGGCATAATTCGTCCCAGATGAATATGCCGCCATTTTTTTACTATAAAAAACACTAGCACTGTCACTATTGGTATAACTACATTGTACGCATTAAATGCCGGGTCTAATTTAAAAAGTAAATCTATAAGCCCAATGTGGGCAATAAGGAAAAATATTATTCCCAGAATCAGATTTCCCTTTTTTCGCTTAACCTGATACAAGCCCATGAACAAATCTCCCAGGGCGCAAAACAATAAAGGTAGCACCAACATTTTCGAATACATAAAGTGTTTGCTCACCACACCAAACAATATTCCAGCGCCAACAAAAGTTATACTACAGAGCATTTTTATAGGCACATAATATTTATCTTTATACTCGGTATGCGCTACAAAAAGTAATATTGCCAACTCTATCATATAGACCACCAATACCACTCCTTGAATTACTACTTTCATAATCATATATGTACTAACACCTCTACAACTTCTCGTTTATAATTTCCATAAATTCCACAGGTTTTAATGGTTTCTCTATAACTCCCACAGCTTCTAGTCTAGCCGCAGCACTTTTTGTTTTTTCATCAATTGTTCCTGTCATAAATATAACCTTTATATCTTTTACGGTCTCGTCCTGTCTGATAATCTCTAAGGTTTCTATTCCGCCCATCTGTGGCATTTCAATATCCAAAACTACCAGATCAAAGTTTTCTTTCTTTAATAATTCTATAGCTTCTTCTCCCGAGCCAACTCCAGCATTATCAACATTACCTTTATTCAATATAAATGCTGCCATCTTTCTAACCATAGCATCATCATCTACTACCAATACCTTAGCCATTTTTCCTCCACATTATTCCTTTAATTCATAATTTACATCGTCATTTATTATATCAACCATAATATCAGCTATCACTGGATCAAACTGGGAATTTTTCCCCTTTTCTATTTCACCTTTTACAACTTCCTGAGGCAAAATATCTCTGTAGCTACGTTTTGATGCCATTGCATCATAGGTATCTGCCACGCAAATAATACGTGCCACCTCAGGGATCTCCTCTCCCACCAATCCGTCGGGATAACCGCTTCCATCATATCTTTCATGATGCCATTTTGCGCCTAACTCTATATTAGGAATTTCTGTTATCTTATTCAAAATTCCCGCTCCTATAACTGGATGTGATTTAACTATCTCATATTCCTCATCTGTTAATCCAGATGTCTTTCTTATAATTTCATCTGGAATACCAATTTTACCCACATCATGTAGAAGCGCCGCATACTCAAGTTGTTTTAACAACTCATCATCATATCCCAATCGTTTGCCAATCATAATGGAATATCTGGCAACTCTTGCTGAATGACCATTGGTATATCTGTCCTTTGCATCTATGGCTCCCGCCAATGCAGCCACCACCTGAGTAGTCATCTTTTCAACTCTAATACGTCTATCTTCCGCCTTCTTGGTTTGCAACTCGACTTCATCTGTAAGATATTTTTGCAAATAAGCCAGTTCTAATACCCTGCTTATTCTTTGTAGCGCTATACTGCCGTTAAATGGTTTTCTTATAAAATCCATTGCCCCTTCTTTAAATCCTGTATTTTCCGTCTCCTCATCCTCATCAGATGTCAGAAGGATAACTGGCAAGTCACTATACTCAGGATCTTGTTTTATGCTATCTAAAAATTCCAAACCACTTATCTCAGGCATATGCACATCAAGTAAAATCAAATCTATATGTTGTTGCTCTAATACCTTTGAAGCATCTTTAGCAGACTTCGCAGTTATAACATTATATTTGTCTGCAAGCAATTTTTCTATTAGTTGAAGATACATATCTGTATCATCCACCACTAATATCTGGGATTCTTTTAACCTTTCATCAAGATCCGGAACAATATCATTTACAAACTCTAAATTACCTGTTTCAATTCTTATATTTGAATTGTCATTTTCAATCTCTGCTTGTTCTATATCATTAGTAAGCGTATCTCTGATAAAACTCAATATTATTTTATATTGTTCAAGGATTTTTTCATGATTCGCTTCAATGTATTCTACATCATTATCTCTCGCTGCAAACTCCAAAGCCTTGGCACCTTCGGATAACTGTATTGCGCCAATTGACAATGATGTACTTTTTATGGAGTGCACCGTTATTCGGTAATTATCCCAATCACCATTCCTATATTGCTCCTCCATCACTGCAATTTTATCTTCATCCAGATATGTATTAAGCATCTCTAAATAAAAATCTCTGTCATCCATAGAGTAAGATAGTCCTGTCTGAACATCTAATTTCTCTGACAAAGCCTCTAAAATATCAACATTATGATTCTCTTTTTTATCTTCTATCAAACCGTTGCCATTTTGGATTTCTTTAATACTTTCCTGTGAAATGTTCTTTTTTATAACCGAAAGTAAATCTGATGACTTTATAGGTTTTGTTATATAATCATCAAAACCAGCATCTATATACTCTCCCCTCATATCTGCCAAAGTATTTGCTGTAAAAGCAATCACTTTAGTATCCGGACATAACTTTCTTCTTTTTATTTCCCTGATAGTCTGCAGGCCATCCATCTCCGGCATCATGTGATCCATCAAAATAATATCATACTTCTCGCCCATATCACGATTTGCAATTATCTTATCCAAAGCATCTTTTCCATTTGAAGCATAGTCAATTTTGATTTGCGTATCCATCAAAAAGCGCCCTAAAATATCAAGATTCATCTTATTATCGTCAACTGCAAGCAATCTGACATTTGGCGCTTTAAACACCTCAGCATTTTTCTTGTTGGAAACAGTCTCCTCTACGGACTCCCAATTCCATTTTCCAATTGCTCTCTCATCTATCACACCTTGTTCTATACAGATTGAAACCCTGGTTCCTTCTCCGTATTCACTATCAATATTGAATTGTCCATCCATCAAATCTATCAAGCCGGCAACAACTGTCAATCCCAATCCTAGATTAGAAGGTGCATCCTGTTGTTTATCCACGTTATTTTTATTGATACTTGCCTTGATTTTTGCCAACTCGGATTTACTAATTCCAACCCCAGTATCACGCACATCCACACTTAATTTTCCGCGCACTGTGGATGAGGCTTCCCACCCAACATTAATAAAAATCATTCCCTGATGTGTATATTTTAAAGCATTAGCTATTATATTATTTATAATTTGAGAAATTTTAACAGCATCTCCCATCAGAGAAACTGGAATATTTGGATCTATAGATACATCTAAAAAAATACTTTTCTTGCCAGCTTCCTCCCTTGTATACAACAAAATATCTTGCAACAATGACTGGATTTGATATGTGTTTTCATCTATACTCAAAGCATTGTCTTCAAGCTTCATATAATCCATTATATTGTCTATCATAGCTAGCAATGATCTTGCAGCAGATTGAGTCTGAACAGCATTAGCCAACATATCATTCTCTTTAGCACTTTTTATTATCAGTTCATTAAAAGACAATACCGAATGCAATGGTGTTCTTATCTCATGGGATACATTTGCCAAGAACTTCTTTTTTGCTGTATTTGCGTCCTCAAGATCAATCAACATCTTCTCTTCTCGAGTTATATCATAGAGTGTACAGACAATGGCAAATTCCTCTTCCTTCACATCCTTTGCAATCACAAATTTTAAATCACAATGAATACCATTTTTTTCATTTATATATTTTCTGCTTGCCATCCCCTTGGTTCGCATTTCTTCTATCATGAGATTCCCTTCATTTTCATCCCAACCAAAGACATCTCGAGCCGTTTTCTTTTCAGACAAATCTATCTCTAATAGCTTTTCTGCATATGGATTACAAAGTTCTAGTTGACCATCTAAATTAAACACCAAAAATCCTGATTCAACCGTATCATATATGTAATCCGCCATATGATTAACAGTTGCACTAAATGCATTATAACGGGTAATTGCATACCACATTAGCACATATGTAATAGCCGCTCCCACTCCTGATAACGGTATTGATATAGATGTGACTCTAGGAAGAAAAGTATCAAACAATATACATATTGCCATGGCTATATTGGTCGCAAACATAACTTTTACAAAACGTTTTTCTCTGGAATACTTAACTCTAGAAGCCCACAAAAAACCACAGATTATAAGAATAGAGATAATGACCACTAGAAAAATATTATGGGTAACAAGCCCCTTGGCTCCTTCTATTTGATAAAATACAGTTCTCCTGCCACCAAACACATAATAAACTGTGCCTGGTCGTGAATAAAAGTAGCCGTCTAAAACCCCCACCGCAAAAATAATTGTATACAACAAATTTCTTGTACTACTCTTTATCTGTGCTAATTGCACCGCCATAACAACTTCATTGCATAAAAATCCCACTATACCAATAACACCAAATATCCTCAAAATATTTGCTGTATCTACATTTGTGGAAAAACCTATGAAAGAATACATGCCACACCAGGTCATAACATACATCCCCATAAACAGCATTATCCACCTAAGTTTTTGTATATTTTTTTCTCTTACAAACAAACTCAACGCACATATGCAACAAGTTGTTGCACACACTAATAGAATACAATTAATTGCTATGCTCATTTTTAATCCTTTATCTCATTTAAATAAAATATATCCACTATAAACACTCTAAAATTATAACATAATTAAATATACCTTTATACACAAAAAGCCCCGTGAAATGATTCTCTCAACCATTTCCCAAGGCCTAATTATCAAATCTAATTTGCATTATTTTTAGCTGCTAAAGCGTATTGCACAATCGTTAGTACAAAACATTGGCACAATTCTCCCCACTTGCTGTACTCTACGCTCAAATTCTTCTTCGCTTATTTCAAACTTCTTGCCACAACACGGGCAAGTTATAATCATAGCATTATCATTTGCCATATCTCACACCTTCTTCTTTTGCGTCTCATAAAAATCATTTTACATTTTCTTCAAATGTATTTTCCAAATCATATTGTTTTAATTTGTTTAGTGTAATTATAGTTTTAATGCCATATATCAAAAATGTCAAGATTATTCCTGAAATTATCCCACCCACATGGGCTGCATTATCTGTACTTACATTTACAAAACCACCATATAATGATATGGCTATCATAAACAAAATGCTTTTCAAATTAAAACGCCTATAGTGTCCTTTGTTTACTAAAACGACCACCAATAATCCACCGGTAACTCCAAAAATCGCTCCAGATGCACCTGCAGAAATATTATTCTGATATAATACCAAATTATAAATCATTGAAATCAACGATCCCATAATGCCTGAAAATAAATATACCGCCAAATATCTAACTGCTCCTAAAACCGGTTCTAAATACTGTCCTAGAACTATAAGTAGCAACATATTATTTAACAAATGCGCCATCCCAAAATGCAAAAACATGGATGTAAACAATCTATACCACTGATGTGAATATATAACTAACATGGGGTTCATGGCACCATGTTCCAACATATAATTAGCGTCCGTTGTACTTCCATTTATCTCTAGAAGCAAAAATATAAAGACATTAATTACCGCCAAACTTATTGTCACCCATGACTTCTTAAGATAATAATACGGTCTATCCATGATTTTATGTTTCCTATTTCAGCAAATTACAAATGTCATCTAATTGCTCGTCTGATAATCCTGCATGAGACCATGTGACATCAGTCTTGCAGCCATCTGTATATCTTGGAATAAGATGCATGTGAAAATGATGTACAGTCTGACCAGCAACCTCACCATTATTCTGCACCACATTCATTCCCTCACACTTAAGTTTATCGCACATATCTGCACCTAATCTCTTGGCAAGTGGCAAAACTTTCGCTGCCAAATCCTCTGGCATCTCAAATAGATTTGCATAATGCTCCTTTGGTAAAATCAAGCTGTGACCTTTGGTGGCTGGATCTGCATCCATAATAACCTTAAAATCATCATCTTCATATATTGTTCTCGAAGGTATATCTCCATTTATAATTTTACAAAAAATACAATTATCATCTCTCATCGTGATCTCTCCATTCTATGAAACAATTATTACTCCGCTTCATTCTTTTAAATATTTAATCAAGCTATACTTTATCTATTAAAAGCAAATATATCATCCAGCCTTCTCAATGTTTGAAAATCACCTCTTGTTGTTATGTCTCCAACACTGAAAGCTCTCTGAATTGTAATCTGACCATTGACATACTGAGTCATAGTCTCAGCAGAAATCTTGATATACACATCAACATCTTCCGCCTGCCCGTATTGACACAATATCTCATCATTGTTGATATCTAAAATCAGCGGTTTCTTCTTGCCAGTTATAATAAATGCATATCTAGCCTTAAAATCCGTCTGTGAAACAAAATGAGATTGCAGTTCCATAATATATTCTACTGATTGATCACCAACTTCTTGCCCCATCATTCCACGATACATCGATGATAATTCCTCTATATCGCGCTTCTGCTTTTTCACATAATTGTCATCAGAAGCATACTGTGACAACTGTTCACTCTCCTGTGGTGTCAATTCCAATTGCTGTGTTCTTAGCACTGTTCTTGTGACAGCTTGATTACTTGTTGGAAGCCCTTTTGATTTTTGCGAAATGGTACGATACAAATTCTCAGCTTTTTTCTCAATAATATGGATATATTCTTTATTCATCTCAAATGCCACAAGATCATCCACATATCCGCACAATCCAGAACAAGGCAAACCACCTAAAATCTCCCAGGCATTTTCCAAAGTAAGAAGTCCTTCACGCTCTCCATAAGTTGTGGACATTACCACTGGCTGCATATAGATTTGTGAGATTCTCTCCTTATCACCATACAACCACATGGCATCCAAAAACTCATTCATATATCCGCCGATTCCCAGCCATTCTACAGTTGTGGCAAGAACTATTCCATCCACATCCTTTAGAGTCTGTGGCAGAGTAGAAATCATACTCTTATTTTCATAAATATTATATCTATGAACTTCAACTCTGAGCTCAGTCAAAACCTTTTCCATTTTTTGAATAACATACTGGGTCGGATCATCTAAAACCCCTCGACCACCATAATATATATTAACCTTCATATATGTTCCTCATCTATTTATATTACTCTCTCAAGTATAAATTTTTTAGAGGGCAAAATCAAGGTTAGGAAAAGATATAAGGCACATCCGCAAAGCGTATTCTATCCCCTGGATTTAGTTCATATCTCTCATTATAATTAAGCATCATATCATTTAAAAAAGTTCCATTTGTAGAATTCAAATCTTCTAAATAATATCTACTATTTATCTCATTAATTTTAGCATGATGACGACTGACAGTCTGTGATGTTAAGCAAGCATCATTAGCCCCATGGGTTCCTATTCTAAAAATATTCCCACTTATTACATAATCGGACTCTGCTTCTGAACCAATATATCTCAAATTACCGCAACACTTTTGGCTTTTGCTCCCAAGAAATACCGTAGGATTACACTCCACTGGTTCCGGATCAATTACCAAATCTTCTTTTTGAACAATCTGCTCATTTTTATTCTTGGTCCATCCCTTTATCATCTCAATTATCTCAAGTCCTTTTTGTCTGATTTTCTCTAACATTGAAACCGTATCAAAGGATGATTGTATGTCTTGATCTAGTTCTTCTTCCTCCATATAATTATATGTTTCTTGTAGTTCATCCTCTTCCCGTTCATAAACGATTTTGTCATCCTCTATTAACTCATTATGTAGTTCCCCTATCATATTTTCTCTAATATACTCATATAAATCACTAATGGTAGAATGCTCATCTAGGGTAATCTCATAGAGGGTATAACACAATTTAGTCAGCTCCTCATTTTCATGGTCTAACACTTGTAAAATATATTCCATCAGATCTGTAAGCCCAGATTCTTCCTCGATAGCAGGGCAGTAACACAAATATATCTCATAGGGCTTTTGTCTACTGATATATATAGTTTCACACGACAAAATAATATGTCTGCTGCTCAACAAAAATTTTGCCACTTCGCTAAAAGCAACCATCATATGGGCAAACAAATCTAACAATAATTCATAAGACAGACTATTTTGATCTAAATAATCCTTTATAGACTGTTTTGAGGATATATCATACCAAAACTGGATTTTTCCATTTACCTGTAATGTATAAAAAGCAAGTAATGTCTTCAATTCATTTTCCTTCAACATCCTCTCTTCATATCCATAGTTTTCCATTTCACTTTCAATGATCATATAGCTCTCTTTAAATGTTCTCTTATATGATAATTCCATAGCTCACTCCCCCACTTACTTTCCT
This sequence comes from Lachnospiraceae bacterium, assembly GCA_024697595.1. Classification (GTDB taxonomy): domain Bacteria; phylum Bacillota; class Clostridia; order Lachnospirales; family Lachnospiraceae; genus JAILFK01. The sequence goes on from JAILFK010000069.1 coordinate 57,979, forward strand.
AAAAACTGCTTTACACATGCAGCTGCACGAAATAATTTAACCACTTCCACTTTGTTGACATCAGTCAATATGAACTTGGCTGAATCACAATAGACTCCGTAACCAAGCATAATACCAATTCCAATATATATCAGGCATATAGATATAATCCAAGACCCCTCTACCGTCATACTTGCCTGAAGCTTATATTCTTTTAAAACTGCTATTAGCCTTTCACATTTATTCATTTTCACACCTCTGTCAACATAAATAAAATTAAACTTGCCGCCGACAAAATAGGCACAAAAGCCATCTTATATTTTTTCCCTTTTTTAAAAATAAATCTCAGTACTATGCCCAATAATCCCGCCATCATTGTAGCCATCCAAAATAGAATCAAATTCTTTTCAAAGCCAAGATAAATCCCACAAGCCATCAGCAATAAACCATCTCCTAAACCTATATTCTGATGGGACAATATACTGATAATCACCAAAACTAATCCCACAAAAATTCCACCTAACACATCAACTATATTCATTTTTATGTATGTAATTTGGAAAATGATACCGCCAATAAAACATATTACAGGCCATATCAGATGTATTTTCTTGGTTATAAGATCTTCTATCGTACATATGCCAAGCAATATCATCACCATAATCCATTGTACGTTCATACTCTTTTAATTCTTTCCTCCACATTTACTACACATCTCCATGCCTTCCACATCCTCTAGTTTCACACGTTTTATATTTCTTTTTAGGGCCCCACAATCCAGCCTGCAATGATATGCGTCACCATAATCTGTTATGTAATAAATCGAATAATCCCCCTTCTTAGGCCGACAATACTTGCAGGCCTCATATTTTCCTCCACCTTTACTTCTACAATCTTTTATAGTTGAGGCATCAATTGCTCGCACCGAAGGATTGAGATATGGACAAGATAAGCTTGTGTGATATACCTCTCCATGTTCTGTTACATAAACATAAATCTCACCAGATTCTTTTTCTGTCGGATCATAACCAACCCACTTTCTCGCCGAGGACACTTGATTTATATGCACCCCTTTTCTTCCAAATATTTTTAGGGGAAATGTCACATAGTAATCCACTTCCAGGTCGATATAATTTCCGGATGTATCACTGTTTATATAACTAATCCCCGCAATATCTCCTAACAAAAATCTAAGTGGTATATCTTCCTGTAAAATATTGGCATCGCAAACTGCTGCAACTGCCAAAACATTTAAATCCTCCTCCTTATCAATTGCAACGCAAGCCATCTGGGATGTGGTAATATCCATTGCTCTTTGCACACCGGTTTTTATCACAAATATCTTCATCACAAAAATGCAAACTACCATAAATGATACAAACAAAGGTAATACCATAGCGGCTTCTACCGTATATGAACCAGAAAAGCGAGTCCATACAAGTGTCTCTGAAATACCACATTTTTTTCGTTTGTTAAAGGCGTTTTGTAAATTTGTTATTTTGCAGTCTCGATTTCGTTTATTTATCATTATAAGAAGAGTTTTTATTTGAATTAATATGTTTACAAGATACTGGCATATTTTTTTAACCAGCATATAAAAAAGAGACACTTGTATGCACCCGCCTTTCACCCATTCATATCATCGCTGTAATATAACTAATATCTCCTGCTGCCTTGGATTTATATAAATCATTTTCTAAGTTTCCTAATGTCATAAAGGATGCAAACATTGGATTTCCTACACTATTAATTTCGATATTCATCTTATAAATCATATTATCCATTCTTACTCCCTCGTAACCCTCTCTGGAATTAATTCCCAGCTCAATTAAATCCATAGGTCTATAAGCTTTATTTTCCTCGCTATTCATAAAAATAAATGCATATAAATACTGTTTATAACTCATACCATTATCTGCGCTTTTCGCCTTGGAATTACCAGATACTGCTGCGCCTAAGTTTGACAAACTACTCTCCCATTGACTCTCAGTCTTAATAAATGCCACCTTATCACCTTTAAGCAGAGCTCTAACATCCAATACACTTTCCACCAAGGCCCAAATAAGTATAATAGCTATTTTTACCGCTTCGATCACCGGCGGCATAGCCGTAGCTCCTGCTAAAGTCACCGCCATAATCGAAGCTTCCTCCATCATCTTTGAATTTGACATTATGGTTGCCAAATTACATACTTCTCTGATTCCTAAAAGTCTCCAAACTACTCCCTCAAGATTTTCTTTATCACTTGCTTTTCCAGAAACGATATATTCCATCTCATAATCTAAACAACGATCACTTTTTATATCCCCATATCGATTGCACTTTTCTCCTAGATACCATAGATACAAAGCTTCATCCATAATATTGGTTTCAACAACTTCTGAAGTGTTTCCCTGTCTTAACTCTCTCTTTGAAACTAAACCTTCTTTGGTCATCACTTTTTGCGAAATCTCGCTATCTCCTATAACAAGTCCAAGTAGTCCACTGTCTTTATACTTTTTATATATTTCAAATGGATTATTCTCTCTAGAGACAGGCTCACTCGCCTGGGGCATTTCTGCCGCGGTCTCTAAAATTTCACCCTTATCACCTTGAGAGCTGTTGTTATCACCAACTATTGTTTGTTCATTGCCATATTCTAGTTTTTGTTTGTTTAGTTCTTCAGCTTTTTTCTTACTCTCCTCGATGGCCTTACTTCCTTGATCCACTGCACTATCTATATCTAAATCCTCAACTGCCATACCATCTATGGCAACCACCTCATCTCTTATCTTCGCCGCCGCACCTTCTATGGCTATAGCTTCTGCTGCCAATGCGCATTCTTTTATAAATGGTTTTCCCTTGTTGTCAGTCAACAATCCATACTCTGTGATATTAACTCCTGAAACTTCCTGATTTTTGACTTTACCAGCAAACTCAAGCATTCTTGACTCCACTTTTGATACATCCCCATCACTAGATCCATAGCCTCCATCAAGCCCTAAAACCCCATAATTATTCCAGAGGTAAACATCATATTCAGAAAATGCATCTGCACATATCTTTGAAGCTATCATCTTAGCTTGCATATGATAGTCAAACAGCCTAATCCCCTCTACCATGGAAAAAAATAAGCTCATCAGCATCAGTAAAATCATAGACATCATCACCGTTATGGATCCCTCAGTTCTATAACTAATCATATTTTTCATCTTTATATATCATTCACCTGATCCTTTATAGAAGAGAAAATACTATTTATTATGCTTGTGATTTGTTTCTTGAAAATGAAAATAATGCCTACTATTACCACAATTAATTACCCTGTCCCCCAGGGAAGTAAAGAAAGAAAAGCACTCGCACAGATTCTACAGTGTATATCAAATATCTATTTAAGAACTCTGTTCAAGCCAAAGAAGCTCTACTGATATCCAAGTGATATCACCTATAGATATCTAACTGATATCAGCTACTTTGGTCTTTCTAATAATCATATTCATCCAACTGGAGATTGCGACATGTAGTCCGCTTAATGAAATTATCAGCGGAATTTGACTACACATCCGTGTGCCAATTCCACTTATTCAACGAATACAGCGGCCTACCAAACCACCATTATTCTGATTTGTTACTCACAGGGCATTTACACAGCAGATTATCTGCAGCCCTGTATATATTTTCAGAATAATAGGCAAGCTACCCACTTTGACTAGTCACTATCGTTCCTAGTCGCGTGGTACCCTCGTTTCACTTCGGTAGCTTGCCAGGGCTAGCCCTTGGAACCCACTGGGGACTTTCATTCCCCCGTCCCCTAGAGCACATCCTCTTGTCCGGTAATGGACGAAAAACCGACCTAATAACAGTCAGAAAACTGTCCCATCGGTTTTATCCCATTCCCTACTAAGAGAATTAAGGGCTCTGCCCTTGCATCCCGCCAAAGGAGCTCCGCCCCTTTTGGATAACCCGGTCGCTCACAAATGGAATGTTTCCATCCTATCAATCCAATCATTTGTAACCGATTTGTTCCGCACAATTTTGAAAGGAGATGATACGCATGGGAACAAAAGCAACAAAGAAACACAGAACTAGAAATCATCAGGTTAACTTCTATATGAACGATGAAGAGTATCGAAAGTTAACCAAACTTGTAACAGAATCCGGTCTGAATAAACAGACCTACCTTATCAACGCAACACTAGGAGCAACGCTTGCCAATCCCGAAGCTTTAAAAGATATCCCGAAGCTCTTATCTGAGCTTACGGAACTTTTAAATCAGTTCAAAGGTATTGGCATCAATTGTAACCAGATGGCTAAGATTGCAAATACATATAATCAGCCAGCAAATGAAAATGAACTTAAAGAACTTGCAAACGATGTACATGAAACCGGAAAGGAGGTATTGCCACTATGTCAGTCGTTAAAGCTATTAATACGAGAGCTAAATCTTCAGCAGCATTAAGTAACACCCTTGACTATATCTACAAAGATAAGAAAGTCACTGAAGAACTTAAGCTTGTAACTGGAGATTATTTTGAAGAAAAGGTTACTGCCGATCTTGTGTATCAGCAGTTCAAAGAAACAAAAAAGTTTTGGAATAAGACCGGAGGACGACAGTATAAGCACTTCGTCATATCCTTTCATCCAGATGAAAAGATAACTCCTGAAGAGACTCTACTGGTCGGTAAAGAATGGGCAGAGCGATGCTTCCCCGGATTTACTTGTGCTCTTGCGAGCCACATCGACTCCGATCATTGTCACTGCCATGTAGTAGTAAATTCCGTAAACAGCATCGATGGAAGTAAAGTTCATCTGTCCAAAGCAGACTTTAAACAGATGAAAAAGATTAATGATGAAATCTGTGAAGCTCATGGCTTATCTGTCTGTGTCAAAGGAAAGCACTTTGATGGATCTGATATCGAAGAAGGAACTATCCGTTCCTACGATAAGAGGGATTATCGTCTTATGACAACAGATGGAAAGAAAAGCTTGAAGACAGATTGCATCAGTGCAGTACTTGCTTGCATGACCACTGCAACAAGCAAAGAAGAATTTATCTCACAGATGGAAGAACACGGCTATGAAGTAAAGTGGGAAGACAACAGAAAATACATCACCTTTACACACATCGAATCCGGCAAATCTTTTAGAGATAAGAACTTAGCCGAAACATATAGTATCGAATTATCAAAGGAGGTTTTAGAAGATG
>JAILFK010000070.1 GCA_024697595.1 Lachnospiraceae bacterium
GTAAGCATATATAACACCGCCTTATTTGATACTATAATTATACCAAATATAGACTTAAATTGCCTGTAAAATAAGGGCTTTCTGCGACTTTTTTCATAAAGAAAAGGCCGTGATAACACGACCTTTGTCTTCAGTCTGAGGCCGTCGCATTGCGACGGTCTTTTTTATTTGTTAGTATATTCTGGTAGAAAATAATATTTTAATTATTAATAGAGGTTATAGATGGAATTAAAAGAGCCACTTACAAATGTCAAAGGAATAGGTGAAAAATCAGAAAAACTATTTAACAAACTAGGGATTTTTACGGTGAGAGATTTGTTAAATGATTTTCCTAGAGATTATGAAGAATATCCTGAGGTTATGGATTTAGATGAAGTCTTAGATTATGCCAAGGAATCCGAGGTGAATTTAGCTGCCACGGGGTTGAAAGTTGCATTGGTAGGAAGAGCTAAGACTCCTGTAACAGCAAGAAAGACAAGAAGAGTCACTGTGATAACCGCAACATATTTTTCTTCAGAAAAAGCTGTAGAATGCGTATGGTTTAACAATACTTATATTATGTCAAGTGTAAAAGTGGATGAAGTGGTGGTTCTTTATGGTATTTTGAAAACGGACGGCTATAGATATAAAATTGAACAACCAAATATCTATACAGTGGATAAATATAATAGTTTTAGATATTCATATCAGCCTGTGTATCATCTTACAAAAGGTTTAAAGAATCAAAATATGAGAAACTATTTGCGCAATGCCATTGATAAGATCAGAAGCGATGGATTTAAGGATGATTATTTGCCAGCAGAGATAATCTCGAAATATGATTTTGTGAATTTTATGGATGCAGTGGAGGCAATGCATTTTCCATCTGATTTTAAACAGTTAAAAGCTGGAAGAGACAGATTAGTTTTTCAGGAATTCTTTTATTTTATTTTAAATAATGCTCTTCAACAATCCAAAGAAATTGGAGAAATTAACAGTTGGAAGTTTGAAAAAGATACATTTGCCAAGAAAGTTTTAGATAATTTGCCTTTTGAGTTGACCAAGGGTCAGAAAAATGCAATTGAAGAAATTAAAAATGATTTAAAAGGAGAGTATGTATCCCAAAGATTAATTCAAGGAGATGTGGGCTCGGGAAAAACGGTTGTTGCATTTTTATCTATGGTTTTGGCTGCAGAAAATGGATATCAATCTGCTATTATGGCGCCAACAGAAGTTCTTGCTCGTCAGCATGAAGAGGGCTTTAAGAAGATGGTAGAGGACTTCGGACTAGATATTCAAGTTGTTTGCTTGACGGGCTCTATGACTGCAAAACAAAAGCGAGAGGCTTATGAGGTTATTGAACATACTCCTGGAATTATAATTGTTGGTACTCATGCCTTGATTCAAGAAAAAGTTGTATATAATGATTTGGCTCTTGTTATAACTGATGAGCAACATAGATTTGGTGTTAAACAAAGGGAGTATCTAGGACAAAAGGGCAAAAAGCCTCATATGGTTGTTATGAGTGCTACACCTATTCCTAGAACCTTGGCTTTGATACTTTATGGAAATATGCAGATATCTGTAATAAAAGATATGCCGGCAAAAAGACTACCGATTAAAACTGCAATTATAAAAGAAAACCTCAGAAAGAATGCATATAATAAAATAGCCTTGGAGATAGAAGCTGGTCATCAAGCCTATATAATATGTCCACTGGTGGAATCAAGCGAGAGCTCTGACTCGGAAAATGTAGTTGATTATGTTGAAAAAATTAATAAATATTATGGCGGTAAATATACAATAAGTCCACTCCATGGAAAGATGAAGCCGAAGGAGAAAAATGATATTATGAATGCCTTTGCCGCTCATGAAATTGATATATTAGTTTCAACCACAGTTGTTGAGGTGGGGATAAATGTGCCCAATGCTACAATTATCATGATTGAGGATGCCAATAGATTTGGTCTTGCTCAGCTTCACCAGTTGCGAGGCAGAGTAGGGCGTGGAGATGCTCAGTCTTATTGTGTTTTGATGGATAAATCCAAAGGCAAAGAGATTATTCCTAGATTAAAGGTGCTAGGTGAATCCACAGATGGTTTTTATATTGCAGAACAGGATTTGAAACTAAGAGGACCAGGAGATTTCTTTGGAGTGCGTCAAAGTGGAGAATTTAATTTTAAGATTGCAGATATTATAGGTGATTCAGATATGCTAAAAAAAGCCTCAACTGAGGTGAATAAGATTATTAGTGCGGACCCCACACTGATAAATCACACGCAGTTGAAGCTTCATTTAAATTCCTTTGTGGAAGATAACAATATGATATTGTAAAAATATAATTAATCGATTCTTGTTAAATTATCAATAGATGGAGTGGCCATCATGGAATAGTTGGTGTAATAAACAACGAAACCTGAGGCTGCTCCATTTGGTTTTTTTACATTTTTTCTTTGCAGATAATCCACCTCAACCTTTTCGCTATCTGAGAGGGAAGAGTAGTAGGCGGCCACAGCTGCAGCAATTTCGTAGGTGTCATCAGGTAATTCTTTGCCTTCTGTCTTCACAATGACATGAGAACCAGGCGCTTGCTTTGCATGAAACCACCAATCTCCACCATTGGCAAATTTAAAAGTCAATTGATCGTTTTGATAATTGTTTTTTCCCACATAGATGTGAAAGCCGTTTTTATCCACAAAGTGAAGAGGGTTACTTTTTTCCTGTCTTTGCTTTTTCTTGTTATAGTGTTTCTTTATGAAGCCGTAATTTGATAATTCTTCTTTGATGGCATTTAAATCTGCATCATTTTCAGCAAATGTCAGAGAAGTCTCAATTGATTCAAGTAGTTGAATCTCGTTTTCGGTCTCCACAATATATTCAGACAAGGCTTCGCTTGTGCGTTTTAGTTTGTTATATTTGTCAAAATATTTTTTTGCATTATCCATGGCTGATATTGTTGGGTCAAGAGGAATATCAAGCTTTGAGTCATCATAATAATTAGTTACTGTTATGGATTTATCCCCAGGGTTTGCCATGTATCCATAGGTGTGCAACATTTCACCATATATTTTATATTTATCTTTTTTGTTGGTGTCCTGTAATTGTTTTTTTTGTAACTGATATTTTTTTCTGTCACGATCTAAATGTATAGCAATTATTTTTCTTAAATCTGTAGATTTTTGATGTATATTAGTATATTTATTTTTCTGTGCATAAAATGATATTAATACCTGAGAAATTGATTGGGCTTCCACCTCTTCGTAATCATTGTACATGGTTAATTTTATTGGCGCAAAATCAATAGGTTTATCATTTTCCATGTCATAGTATACATACATCTGAAAACGTTTTTCTTTTATGATATGGATTAGATTAAATAGTTCATTTTTCCAGGCTTCTTTTTGTGAATCATCAAGAGAAGCTGTTACAACATCTCCATCTAAACCAGCTCTATAAGCAATTTCTTGGGCGATAAGAGGCGATATACCAATTATATTTTGATATATAGCCTTACAAAGAGAGGTGGGTTTTGTCGCAATCATTTGATAGAAATCATCTTCGGTCATATCTAAAAGACTTATTTTGCCTTCTTGAGTTGGTATAAAATATTCTCTGTTGGGCAATACTTCTCTGACAGAACTTACTTGTGCTGAAATATGCTTTATGCTATCTATAATTACATTATCGCTGTTGCAAAAGATAATATTGCTGTGTTTTCCCATTAGTTCAATATATAAATATTTGACAGCAGGATCGCCTAATTCATCTAAATGTTCGATTTTAAATTTGATTACTCTTTCCAAAGAAGGTTGAGAAATTTCCGTTATTCGACCATTTCCAATATGTTTCCGAAGCAACATACAAAAATTTGGCGCAACTTGAGGGGAAGTTTTATTTTCGCCAGTCATATACATAAAAGGCAGAGTGGGATTGGCTGAAATTAAAAGCCTATTGTTTCCCTTAATACCTTTAAATGTAAATAAAATCTCATTCTTTTCAGGTTGAGCAATCTTACTTATTCTTTGATTTAATAAAATATCATTACATTCAGCTACTAAAGCTGCAATGGTAACACCGTCTAATGCCATAAATATGTTCTCCATTTTATTTTTTTAATACAGGTTTAAATTATAAACAATAATTTTGAAAATATAAAGAAAAATAGGGGATTTTATCATATTTCCCTTCAGATTTGTTTGACCTTTTAGAGTCACTTTTATATAATATCATTATCTATGCAATAAGGATGGATATCTAGGCGATTTTTTTTTGTCTTATTGCAATAAATCTATTAGGAGGCTAATAATGGCTAGAAGTATGACCGGTTTTGGTCGCGGAGAGTTTGAGGATGAATCTCACAAGATTGTTGTCGAGATGAAATCAGTAAATCATCGTTTTCTTGATTTAAATATTAAACTTCCAAGAAAGCTCAATGCTTTTGAAGGTGATGTTAGAAATTATTTAAAAAGTCGATTGAATAGAGGTAAGGTGGACGTTTATATAAATTTAGAGGAGTCTGCTGAAACTTCCACTTCTGTAAAATATAATTCTGAGATAGCTAAGATGTATTTGGATAATCTAAATCAAATGTCTCAGGAGACAGGTTTAGATTTTGACATAAAAACTAGTCATTTATCAAGATACCCTGAAGTCTTAGAACTAGAAGAGGTCCCAGAGAATGAGGATGATCTTCTTGAAATTCTAAAAAAAGCATTGGAGATTGCCACAGATCAGTTCATTGCCAACAGAGAATCTGAGGGAGAACGTCTCAAAGTAGATTTGATTTCTAAAGTGGAAGAGATGGATTCTTATGTGGACATTTTAGAGAGACGCAGTCCTGAGATTGTTGAAGAATATTCTGCGAAACTCAGGGAAAAAGTTGCCTTTCTTTTGGAGGATAACAAAATTGATGAAAGTAGAATTGCTTCAGAGATTGTTATCTATGCTGATAAAGTATGCATAGATGAGGAGATGGTTCGTCTTCGTTCGCATGTGAATGAGACTAAGAAAGTCTTGGAAGAAGATGAGGAGACCGGCCGCAAATTAGATTTTATTGCGCAGGAGATGAATAGAGAATCCAATACCATCTTATCAAAATCAACAGATATTGAGATTGCTAATATCGGAATTTCTCTCAAGACGTTGATTGAAAAAATCCGAGAGCAAATTCAGAATTTGGAGTAAATATGGCATTTATTAATATCGGTTTTGGAAATATTATTAATACCGACAAGGTGGTTTCCATTGTGACCCCTGATTCGGCACCTGTAAAAAGATTAGTTCAAAAGGCTAAGGAAAATGGAAATGTGGTTGATGCCACTCAAGGTAGAAGAACACGAGGTGTTATTATTACTGATTCACACGTGATTTTATCTTCACTTGTTCCTGACACAATTGCCAGTAGAACTAAGCAGGCAGATTATAAAAAGGAGGATGACGCATTATGAAACAAACAGGATTAATAATCGTATTGTCTGGCTTTTCAGGAGCAGGCAAAGGCACCATCATGAAGCATTTATTACAGAATCATCCTGGTGAGTTTAATCTGTCAATTTCTGCAACGACTAGAAAGAAACGTCAAGGCGAGGTAGATGGCAGAGATTATTTCTTTAAGACAAGAGAAGAATTTGATTCAATGATTGAAAATGGTGATTTATTAGAATATGCCACTTTCAATAATAATTCCTATGGCACACCAAAATCATATGTTGAGAAATTGGTGAATGAAGGCAAGGATGTGCTTCTTGAGATTGAGATTCAAGGTGCACTACAAGTTAAAAAAATCTTCCCGGAGGCGGTGCTGTTATTTGTTATGCCACCATCAGCAGATGCCTTGAAAGAGCGTCTGGTAGGCAGAGGTACGGAGACAGAGGATGTGGTTGCCGAGAGGTTGGCAATATCCAACAAAGAGGCGGAATTTATGCCACAGTATGATTATTTGATAGTAAATGATATCTTGGAAAATGCTGTAGAACAAGTGTATTCAATCATTTCAAGTGAACACTCAAGAACTGCTAGAAATGTTGAAAATATAGAAAAAATCAAACAAGATTTAAAGAAGTTTGAAAGGAGCTAATATAAAATGATACATCCATCATATGTTGAATTAATGAGAGTTGTAAATGACTCAGCTGTAGAAATTGGAGAGGAGCCAGTTGTTAATAGTCGTTATAGCATTGTTACTGCAACAGCAAAGCGCGCTAGACAGATTATTGATGGAAACGATCCTCTTATTGAGACAAAACATGGCGATAAGCCACTTTCTACTGCTGTTACAGAATTATATAACGGCAATCTTAGAATTTTATCTGACGAGGAGGCTGCTGAAGCAGAGGCTTTGCAAGAGGCTGCTAAAAAGGCTTTAGAGGAAGCTCGTGCTAATGCTGAAGACGGTTCAGACGACGATACATTCGATATGGATACAGAGGAATATTAATGAAATTACTATATATTTCATTGGGCTGTGATAAAAACCTGGTGGATTCAGAGCATATGCTAAGTATGCTTATAAATAATGACTTTGTATTGACTGATGATGAGTATGAGGCAGATATAATTGTTGTAAATACTTGTTGTTTTATCAATGATGCTATGGAAGAAAGTATTAATACTTTGATTGAATATGGCAGACTAAAGTCAGAAGGTAATTTAAAAGATCTAGTTGCATGTGGATGCTTAGCTCAAAGATATGCCGATGATATCAAAGAACAAATTCCAGAGGTTGATGCCATTGTAGGAACAAATTCCTATGATGATATTGTTGAAGCTATATCCAATTCCATGGCTGGGAATAATGATATTTATCTAAAACCTCTCGTGGGGCTTCCGGATAATAGCGGCGGTAGACTTTTGTCCACTGGCGGTCATTATGCTCATTTAAAAATTGCTGAGGGTTGTGATAAGCATTGCACATATTGTGTGATACCGTCAATTAGAGGAGATTATAGAAGTGTTCCCATGGAGGAGATTCTTGATGAGGCTAAAAAGTTAGCTGATGGCGGCGTGCAAGAATTGATTATAGTAGCTCAAGAGACAAGTATGTACGGCATTGATATTTATGGGAAAAAGACTTTGCCATTGCTGATTGATAAGTTGAGCGAAATACAAGGTATTCGTTGGATAAGATTACAATATTGTTATCCTGAGGAAATAAATGATGAATTGATTGACATGATGGCCAAAAACCCAAAGGTTTGCCACTATATTGATATGCCTATTCAGCATTCTAATGATAATATTTTGGGTAGAATGGGTAGAAAAACATCAGAGGAAGATATAAGAAATATTGTATCTAAACTAAGAACCGCAATGCCTGATATTTGTATTAGAACTACTTTGATATGTGGATTTCCAGGGGAGACCGAAGAACAACATCAAAGCCTGCTACAATTTGTTGAGGATATGAGATTTGATAGATTAGGTGCTTTTGCATATTCACAACAAGAAAACACACCTGCAGCTGATTTTGAGAATCAGATTGATGAGGAAGTTAAATTGGCTAGAGTTGACTCTGTTATGAAGTTGCAACAAAGAATTTCCAATGAAATCAATGATTCTTTGATTGGCAAAGAATTAGAAGTGTTTGTAGTTGGAGAAATCCCGGAAGATGGCGTTTATGTAGCTAGAAGTTACAGAGATGCTCCAGATGTGGATGGCTTTGTTTTTGTGAATTCTGATAGACGTCTTGTATCGGGAGATTTTGAAAAAGTTATTATTACTGACGCACATGAATACGATCTTGTAGGAGAGATAAAATGAATTTACCAAATAAATTAACTATTTTTAGAATTTTACTTATACCATTTTTTGTGGTGTTTTTATTGATTGATCCAGAAAATGCTATGTTTAGATATATTGCTGATGCAATATTTATCATCGCTAGTCTTACAGATATGCTTGATGGTAAGATTGCTAGAAAATATAATCTTATAACAGATTTTGGAAAATTTATGGATCCATTGGCAGATAAATTATTAGTATGTTCTGCTTTAATTTGTTTGATCGAGACAAAACAGGTACCAGCCTGGGTAGTAATTATTATTATTGCTAGAGAATTTATCATCAGTGGATTTAGATTGGTTGCATCTGATAATGGTGTGGTAATTGCTGCAAGTTATTGGGGCAAATTTAAGACAGTATTTCAGATGATTATGATTATTGTCATGATTGCCAATATTCCTAATCCAGTATTTTATATGTTAGGACAGGTTTTGATGTATGTTGCTCTTGTTTTAACAGTTGTTTCATTAATTGATTATCTTGTAAAGAATAAGGATGTTTTAAAGGAACAAAAATAATGTTTTTAGAACAGGATATTGTAAACAGATTAATAGAAATGCATTTTACAGTTGCCACAGCCGAATCATGTACCGGTGGAATGATAGCTAGTTCTATTGTGGATATTTCAGGTGCTTCTGAATGTTTTCATCAGGGCTTTGTGACTTATTCAGAAGAGGCCAAGATTAATAACTTGCATGTTAAACCAGAAACAATCGATAAATATGGTGTTGTGAGTGCAGAGGTGGCACGTGAGATGGCTGTCAATGTAAAAGAAATTACTAATTCGAGTTTTGGCTTATCTACTACAGGTGTGGCCGGGCCAGGAGGTGGCACAAATAAAACTCCAGTTGGTCGCGTTTTTATAGCTTGCGCTTATTTAGATAAAGTGAGAGTGATTAAGTGTACTTTAAAAGGTAATAGATACCAAGTTCGTACTCAGGCCACGGAAAATGCCTTGAAGTTACTCAGGGATTGTATGAACATATTTACGGAGTGATATGAGAGTTATTGCTGGAACAAAAAGAAGATTAAATTTAAAAACTGTTGAAGGTTTAAATACCAGACCGACTACTGATAGAATAAAAGAAACACTATTTAATATCATTTCTGATGATATTTATGATTGTAGATTTTTGGATATTTTTGCAGGTAGCGGTCAGATTGGAATAGAAGCGTTAAGTCGTGGGGCTTCAGTTGCATATTTTATTGAAAACAATAAAAAAGCATTTTCGGTCATTAACGAAAATTTGGATTTTACCAAGTTAAAAGGAGATGCAAAGGTTATAAAAGCGGACTTTTTGAGTGCGCTTAGTTCTCTAAAAGGTGAGAAATTTGATATTATTTATGCGGATCCACCTTATGCAGCTGGATATGAACCTGATTTATTAAAGTCAATTATTGAAAATGATTTGTTAAATGAAGATGGTTATGTAATAATTGAAGCGGATTTAAAAACAGATTTTAACTTTATATCTGAATTAGGATACGATATAATAAAAGAAAAAAATTACAAAACTAATAAACATGTTTTTTTGAGAGTAAGATAAAATGAGTAAAGCTATTTATCCTGGGAGTTTTGACCCAGTTACATTTGGACATTTGGATATTATAGATCGTGCTAGCAAAATGTTTGATGAAGTAGTTATTGGAGTGCTTTGTAACAGTGCAAAAAAATCATTATTTACCACAGAAGAACGAGTAAATATGATTGAGATGATGACTGAAAAATATGACAATGTAAAAGTTGTTTCTTTTGAGGGATTATTGGTCGATTTTGCAAAGAAGATTGATGCAACCATTGTTGTGAGAGGCTTGAGAGCTGTTACAGATTTTGATTATGAAATTCAAATTGCTCAAACAAACAAAGTTGAGTACGATAAGTTAGAGACGGTATTTATGGCAACATCTTTGCAATATTCATATTTAAGTTCTACAATTGTAAGAGAATTTGCATCTTATGGTGGAGATATAAGTAGGTTTGTACCTGCAGAGATTGTACCTTTAGTAGAAGACAAATACAAAAAATAAGGAGAAATCAAAATGGCTAGTAGTGGTATTGAGGAAATCATTGACGAGATTGAGGATTATATTGACAGCTGTAAACCAGCTACTTTTTCCCAATCAAAAATAACTGTCAACAGAGATGAGTTAGATAGTTTGTTAGCTGAGCTTCGTTCAAAGACACCTGAAGAAATCAGAAGATATCAAAAAATTATCAGCAATAAAGAAGCGATTTTAGCTGATGCTCAAAATAAAGCAGATCAGATTATTGCTCAAGCTCAGATTCAGACAGATCAATTGGTTAGTGAACATCAGATTATGCAGCAGGCTTACGCAAAAGCGAATGAAGTTGTTATGCTTGCAACAAAAAATGCTCAAGATATGCTTGATAAGGCAACAGCAGATGCCAACGATATCAGACAGAGTGCAATAGCATATACTGATGAGTTGTTGAAAAATATTGAGATTGTTCTTTCGAATTCAATGGAGACAACACAGGCTAGAACAGAGACATATTTAAATACTATGCAAGAGTATTTAGATGTCGTTGTTTCAAATAGAATGGAGTTGAATCCTCCGGTAGAACCTACGCCGCAGGCAAAGACAAAGACTGTTGCTGCTGAGAACAAGCAGAGCGCAAGTGCTTCAGCTTCTTCAAGCTCAGCATCTACTTCAAACACAGCCTCCGCGTCTAATTCGAAAAAACAAGATGATGATGTTCCTTCAATAGAAATTCCAGAGTCATTTTTTAATAAGGATTAATTAAATTTTATTGCGGCATCTTTATGGTGCCGCTTATATTTTAGTTTATAGTAAGGAATCAGAATATGAGATTAGATAAATATTTATCTCAAGTTGGGGTTGGCACTAGAAGTGAGGTAAAAAAGATTATAAAGCAGCATCGGATTAAAATTAACGAAACTGTGATCACAGACTCAGGCGCAAGCGTTGATGAATCTGCAGATACAGTTTTTTTTGACTCAAAACCTATTGTTTACGAAAAATATAAATATTATATTTTCCATAAGCCCGCAGGTTGTGTGTGCGCTAATAAAGATGATGTGAACAAGACTATATTTGAATATTTTCAATGTGAAAATATTAAGGATATGTTTAGTGTGGGGCGACTTGATAAGGATACAGAAGGCTTGCTTTTAATAACTAATGACGGGGAATTGTCCCATGCTTTATTAAGTCCCAAAAAGCATGTTGAGAAAAAGTATTTTGTCAGATGTGAAAAAGCTCTATCATCAGATGATATTACATATTTAGAAAATGGTGTTGATATAAAAGATGATAAGCCTACTTTGCCTGCGAAGGTAATAACCACTGATAAGGATAATGAGATTTATCTGATTATTAAAGAGGGACGCTATCATCAGGTTAAGAGAATGCTTGAAGCCTGTGATAATAAAGTTATATACTTGAAAAGAGAATCCATGGGTGATTTTGGATTAGATGATTTACCTCTTGGTAAATATAGAAGGATGAATGAAAGAGAATTAGAATATGTTAAAAAATATAAAGGCGGTAATATTTGATTTAGATGGCACATTAGTGGATTCTATGTGGATGTGGAAACAGATAGATATTGACTATTGTAAGAAATGCAATGTGGACATGCCCTTGGATTTGCAAAAAGAGATAGAGGGATTGAGCATGCGAGAGACAGCTGTTTATTTCAAAGAAAATTTACATATAAATCATTCTATTGAGGAGATGATGGCCGATTGGAATGATATGGCTAGACATACATATACTTATGATGTGGATTTTAAAATTGGTTGTAAAGATTTTCTTGATAACTTAAAAAATAATGGCATAAAAACAGGTATTGCCACAAGCAATTCTAGAGAACTGTTAAATGCGGTGACTGCTGCCTTGAATTTAGAAGAGTATATTGATTGCTTTAAAACTGGTGATGAGGTCGGAAGGGGTAAGCCGGCTCCGGATATATACTTAGCGGTGGCTGATGAATTGGGGGTTGCCCCAGAGGAATGTCTGGTGTTTGAAGATATAATTCCTGGATTACAGGCTGGAATTAATGCCGGTATGAAAACTTGTGCGGTGGCTGATGATTATTCCAAGGATGTGGACGATGAAAAGCGAGAGTTAGCCGATTATTATATTGTTGATTATAGAGATGAGAGATTATATTGATGGATAATGGTTTTTTACCTGTTTCTAAGCAGGATATGGAAAAACTTAATATAGACCAGTTGGATTTTGTGTATATTTCTGGGGATGCCTACGTGGATCATCCCTCATTTGGTGCGGCCATTATCACAAGGGTATTGCAATCCCGCGGTTACACTGTTGGAGTTATAGCCCAACCTGATTGGAAAGACGATAAGTCAATTACTGTTTTAGGTGAGCCGAGATTGGCTTTTTTGGTTTCCGCAGGAAATATGGATTCTATGGTGAATCATTACAGTGTATCTAAAAAACATAGAGATATGGATAATTATTCTCCAGGAGGCGAGATAGGGCATCGTCCTGATTATGCCTGTGTAGTTTATGGTAATTTAATACGTCGAACATATAAGAATACTCCTATTGTACTAGGAGGCATTGAAGCTAGTCTTAGACGCATGGGGCACTATGATTATTGGTCAAACAAGTTAAAGAGATCTGTGCTCTTAGATTCTGGCGCTGATTTGATTACCTATGGTATGGGCGAACGCTCCATCGTAGAGGTGGCAGATGCTTTAAATGCAGGAATAGATGTGTCTGATATTACATTTATTCCAGGAACGGTTTATAAAGCCAGAAATTTAGATACAGTGGTAGATGGAATAAAACTTCCTACATTTGACGAAATCTCAAATGACAAAATTGAATATGCCAAGAGTTTTAATATTCAACATATTAACACAGATCCATTTACGGGAAAAACCATGTATGAGGAGTATCCACATAATGTCTATGTGATACAAAATTCTCCTCAAAAACCCTTGAGCCAGGTTGAGATGGATGATGTATATGCTTTGCCTTACATGCGAACTTATCATCCGATGTATGAGGCTAAGGGCGGTATTCCAGCCATGAGAGAGGTGAAGTTTTCACTGATTAGCAACAGGGGCTGTTTCGGTGGATGTAATTTCTGTGCATTGACATTTCATCAGGGTAGAATTATTCAGACAAGAAGTCAGGAATCTATTGTAAAGGAGGCTGAGATGCTTACCCATGATCCTGATTTCAAAGGATATATTCATGATGTGGGTGGTCCTACAGCCAACTTTAGAAAGCCATCTTGTAAAAAACAACTTAAACATGGTGTGTGTCCAAATAGACAATGTCTATTTCCTAAGCCTTGCAATAATCTTGAGGTGGATCACACCGAATACATCAGTTTACTTAGGAAATTGCGAGCTATAAAGGGCGTGAAAAAGGTTTTTGTCAGATCAGGAATACGTTTTGACTATGTTCTTGCTGATAAGAATGATGACTTTATCAAAGAACTTTGTAAATATCATGTAAGTGGACAATTAAAGGTGGCGCCAGAACATATTTCAGATGGAGTTTTGAAATATATGGGAAAGCCTGAGGTTTCTGTTTACAATCGTTTTATTGATAAATATTACCGGGTAAATGAGAAACTTGGTATGAAGCAATATTTAGTTCCATATCTTATGTCATCTCATCCGGGATCGACCTTGAAGGAAGCCATTGAATTAGCAGAGTATATTAGGGATTTAGGGTATATGCCACAGCAGGTGCAGGACTTTTATCCGACACCGTCGACAATGTCTACATGTATGTATTATACAGGAGTGGACCCTGCAACTTTAGAGCCAGTTTATGTGGCTCATAACCCTCATGAAAAAGCGATGCAGAGAGCCTTGATTCAATATCGAGATCCGAAAAATTATGATTTGGTAAAGGAAGCACTACTTAAAGAGGGACGACAGGATTTAATTGGCTTTGATGAAAATTGTCTTATACCACCACGAAAGATTGCGCCGAAAAATAATAAGGCAAATTCTAAGGTTAACAATAAGTTTAATAATAATGTGAGTAGTAAGACAAATAATAAGTCTAATAAATCAAATAAAAAAGTAAATAATAAAACTAATAACAAGGCGAATAATAAATTAAATAGCAAAGCTAATAATAAGTCGAATAATAAGGCGAATAAGAATAATGAAAGAAATAAAAATAACGGCCGCGGACGCAGGCGGTAGATTTGATAAATATTTAAATAGATATTTCAAGGAAGCATCCATGGGGTTTTTATACAAGATGCTTCGTAAAAAGAATATAAAGTTAAATGATGCCAAGGCTACAGGCAAGGAGATTCTGTCTGAAAATGATGTTATCAAAGTTTTTTTCTCAGACGAGACATTTGAAAAGATGAGAGGTGAATCCGCCGATATTTCAACATCTTTTAAAAGTATTAATTCTGATATAGATATAATTTATGAAAATGAGGATTATATTATAGTAAATAAACCTGTGGGAATTCTTTCTCAAAAGGCTAAGGAAAGCGATATCTCCATAAATGAGATGATTTTGGCTTATCTTTTGGAGTCGAGGCAGATAGATGAGGAGAGCATAAGGCGTTTTAAACCCTCTATTGCCAATAGATTAGATAGAAATACATCGGGAGTGATTTTGGCGGGAAAGACATTAAAAGGCCAGCAATATTTATCAAAGGCTTTGCAGGATAGAAGCTGTGAGAAGATATATCATGCTGTAGTTGTTGGTGAAATGTCTCAAGAAATTGATTTAAAGGGATATTTGATTAAGGATGAAAGCTCTAACCAGGTGAAGGTGTTTAAGCAGAAGGTGGAAAATGCCAAAAGAATAGAGACAAGTATCAAACCACTAGAGACAAATGGTAAATATACTTTAGTACAGGTACATTTGATAACAGGAGCAACCCATCAGATCAGGGCTCATTTATCATCCATTGGCTATCCTATTGTGGGAGATTATAAATATGGTGTTGAGGCTTTGAATATGAAGGCAAAGAAGCAATATGGTGTCAAGAGTCAACTTCTACATGCATATTCAATTAAATTTGAAGATGGCGAAAAATATATTGCGAAAGAGCCAGAAATATTTAATAAGGTTATGGAATAAAGTTATGGAATAAGGTTATGGAATAATGTTATGGAATAAGGAGTCTAATTATGGCTACATGGAACTCGAGAGGGCTTAGAGGTTCGGGATTAGAAGATTTGATAAATAGAACAAATGAAACCTATGAAAATAGCAATCTTTGTCTTATACAAAAAATCCCTACTCCGATAACTCCAGTTGATATAAATCATAAAACTCGCCAGATTACATTGGCTTATTTTGATAAGAAAAGTACTGTGGATTACATAGGTGCGGTGCAAGGGATTCCTGTGTGTTTTGATGCCAAGGAGTGCAAGACAGATACTTTTCCTCTTCAAAATGTCCATGAGCATCAGGTTAATTTTATGAATAGTTTTGAAACGCAAAAGGGAGTAGCCTTTTTGTTAATATTATTTACAAATAGAAATCTATTTTATTACATGAGATTTGAAGAATTGAAACTATTCTGGGAAAGAGCTAATTCAGGTGGCAGAAAAAGTATTCGATTTGATGAGTTGGATGAAAAATATTTTTTCGAGAGCAAACCTGGAGCTTTAGTTCCTTATTTAGACATGCTGCAGATCGATTTAAATAATAGAGATAGCGATTGGTAGGGGATAAAAACTTGACAGTATAGGAATATTTTAATATAATTTTATTAGTTTAATTGTTTACCACTTTACCACAGTAAAGAGTAGAGGAGAAAAAATATGACAAAATCACGTTTACATACACCTGAAGGTGTGAGAGATATTTATGGAAAAGAATGCAAAAATAAGCATTATCTCATCAATGTTATGAGTAACCTGGTAAAGACCTATGGTTATTCTTTTATAGAGACACCATCCTTTGAATTTTTTGATATCTTTAGTCAGGAAGTTGGAACAACACCATCAAAAGACTTATATAAATTCTTTGACAGAGAGGGCAACACTTTGGTTTTGAGACCAGATATGACACCATCAATTGCCAGAGCCACTTCGAAGTTTTTTGATCCGGATTTAAAACCTGTTAGACTTAGCTATTCAGGGAATGTATTTATAAATAATAGCAGTTATCAGGGGCGCCTTAAGGAGTCAACACAGCTTGGCTGTGAGTTTATGGGTGATAATTCAATTGATGCTGACAGCGAGATGATTGCCCTTGCTGTTAAAAACCTTCAGACTGTTGGTTTGAAAGAATTTCAGATAAGCATTGGTCATGTGGACATTTTCAAAGGTCTTATGCAGGCTGCAAATTTAGACGAGGAAGCTGCCGATAGAGTCAAGGATTTGATAGTGAATAAAAACTTCTTTGGCGTTGAGGAACTCATTGCAGAGCAGGGAATCACAGGAGATTTGGCAAAACTATTTAAAATGCTTGGTAAAATGTACTCAGAGCCATCTGAGTGGAGAGATTTTTTAGATATTGCCAAGGGTTATCCACAGATTTATGATGCTTTGGAATATTTACAGGATTTATATGATATTTTAAATGTGTATGATGTTACAAAGTACGTATCATTTGAACTTGGAATGGTCAGCAGTTATCAGTATTACACTGGAATTTTATTTGGCGGTTACACTTACGGAAGTGGTGAGCCAATCCTTCGCGGTGGTCGATATGATGAGCTGTTATCATATTTTGGAAAGGAAGCACCAGCTATAGGTTTTGCAATTTATATTGACCAGTTGTTGATGGCGCTAGAGAGACAGAAGATACAGATTTATGTTGAGGAGAAGCAGGATGTGGTGCTTTATTCTTCAAAAAATCTTAAATCAGCGGTGGCTAAGACAGAAGAGCTTAGAAATTCTGGAAAGCAAGCCACAATGGTTAGAGTTTCTTCTTCAGAAGATGTAAAGAAAATGGAAGAATTATACAAGGATTCCAATATTATTATTTTAAGTGACGATATAGATTAATGAGGTGTAAGGATTATGGGAAATGATAGATATTTGACAATTGCTCTGGGAAAAGGTCGTCTTGCAAAGCAAGCTTTGGCAACCTTTGAAAAGATTGGGATTACTTGTCAGGAGATGAAGGATCCTAACACTAGAAAATTGATTTTTGTGAATGAAGAGTATAAGATGCGATTTTTCTTGGCCAAGGGCCCAGATGTTCCAACATATGTGGAGTATGGCGCTGCTGATATTGGTATCGTAGGTGAAGATACTATATTGGAGGAAGCAAGAAATATTTACGAGGTATTGGATTTAGGCTTTGGAAAATGTAGAATGTGCGTATGTGGACCAAAGGAGTCCAAGGAGTTTTTGGGACATCAGGAACTTATCCGTGTTGCAACAAAATATCCTCGAATCGCCAAAGATTATTTCTACAATAAGAAACATCAGACGGTTGAGATTATCAAACTTAACGGATCTATAGAGTTGGCGCCAATTGTTGGTTTATCAGAAGTTATTGTTGATATTGTTGAAACCGGAAGCACTTTGAGAGAAAATGGACTTGAGGTGTTAGAGGAAGTTTGTCCGCTTTCTGCTAGAATGGTAGTAAATCAGGTTAGCATGAAGATGGAATACGATAGAATAACCAAGATTATTTCAGATTTGAAAGGAGCCTTGGCCCAGGAAGACTAAGGGATAATAGGAGATACCATGAGAATTTTAGATTTAAATCCAGCTACAACATCAGATATTTTGGAAAATCTATTGAAGAGAAGCCCAAATAGTTATGGTGAGTTTGAAGCTAGGGTAAATGATATTATTACAAATGTTAAAGAAAATGGTGATAAGGCTATTTTTGATTACACATTACAATTTGATAAGGCTAATATTAATGCCTCAAATATTGAAGTTACAGAAGAAGAAATTAAGGAAGCTTATGATTTGGTTGATCCAAAGCTTTTAGATGTTATTAGAAAAGCTTTAGTAAATATTCGTGATTACCATGCAAAGCAAAAGCAAAATAGTTGGTTTGACAGTGATGAAAAGGGAATTATCCTTGGTCAGAAGGTTACAGCTTTAGACAAGGTTGGAGTATATGTTCCAGGTGGAAAAGCTGTATATCCATCATCAGTACTTATGAATGTTATGCCAGCTAAGGTTGCAGGTGTGAAAAATATTTATATGACTACACCTTGTGATGCCAATGGCAAGGTTTATCCATCTACACTTGTTGCTGCAAAAGAAGCAGGGGTAGATAGAATATTTAAGGTTGGCGGAGCTCAGGCAATCGCAGCACTTGCTTTTGGAACTGAGAGTGTGCCAAAGGTTGATAAGATTGTTGGCCCTGGAAACATTTATGTTGCCTTGGCAAAAAAAGCTGTATTTGGATATGTAAGTATTGATTCAATTGCTGGACCTAGTGAAATATTGGTTTTGGCTGATGAGACTGCAAATCCTAAATTTGTAGCTGCAGATTTGTTATCACAGGCTGAGCATGATGAGATGGCTTCTGCTATACTTATTACAACAAGTAAAGATATTGCTGAAGAGGTTTCAAAATGGGTTGATTACTTCTTAAAGAAGTTGTCGCGTGCAGACATTATTTCAAAATCTCTTGAAAATTATGGATATATTTTGGTGGCTCCTGATATGGATTCAGCCATTGACGCGGTAAATGAGATTGCTTCAGAGCACTTAGAGTTGGTGACTGCCAATCCACTAGATACAATGACCAAGATTAAAAATGCTGGAGCTATCTTCCTTGGAAGTTATTCTTCAGAACCACTTGGAGATTATTTTGCAGGACCAAACCATGTATTGCCTACAAATGGAACAGCAAAATTCTTCTCACCTCTTTCAGTTGATGATTTTATTAAAAAATCAAGTATCATCAGCTATTCAAGAGAGGCTTTAGAGGAGATTTACCCAGATATAGTAACCTTTGCAGAGTGTGAAAAATTAACAGCTCATGCTAATTCAATTAGAGTGAGATTTGAGGAGGTATAAAGTGTCAGAGAATAGAATTGCTGAGATTTCTCGCAAAACAAAAGAAACAGATATCAGAATCAAATTAAATATTGATGGAACTGGAAAATCTCAGATTTCTACGGGGATTGGTTTTTTTGATCACATGTTAGAAGGCTTTGCCAAACATGGATTATTTGACTTAGAAGTGGAAATTCAAGGAGATTTACAGGTGGATTGTCATCACACAATAGAAGATTGCGGAATAGTTTTAGGTGAGGCAATCAAAAAAGCTGTGGGAAACAAGGTTGGTATCCGCAGATTTGGCAGTTGTATCTTGCCAATGGATGAGACTCTTGTTATGACAGCCATTGATTTATCTTCTAGACCATATCTCAGTTATGATGCCAATTTTACTGCTGAGCGCATCGGGTATATGGATACAGAGATGATTAAAGAGTTCTTTTATGCCATTTCTTATTCAGCTGGAATGAATTTACATATTCAGGTTATGAAGGAAGGAAATAATCACCACATGGCCGAGGCTATGTTTAAGTCTTTTGCCAAATCTCTTGATATGGCAACTACGAATGATCCTAGAATAATTGATATTTTGTCCACAAAGGGAGCATTATAAAATGGAGCAGAAAAATATTGTTGCAACTATTTATATAAAAGATGGGTACGCAGTAAAAGATCCAGCTCATACAGAGAATAAAATGGATGTTTTGGAACTTGCAAGGCTTTATAACGATAGTGGAATTGATAAAATTATATGTTATGACTTGTCAGATTCCTTTGATGAGCATGAGAAAAATATTCAAACTATAAAGGAAATCAATAGAATCATTGATATCAAAACAGCAGGCGGCGGAAATATTAAGCGTCTTGATGATGTGAAGAAGTTTATTTATGCCGGTTGTGTTGAGGTTGTGTTAAATGGTTCAAAGCCTGAGTCTGTTGAGCTTTTAAAAGCTGCCAATGAAAAGTTTGGAAAAGATAAGATTTTGGTTTCTCTAAAAACTATTGATTTTATTTTTAAGACAAAGGAGTTTTTGGAGGATAATGTTCACGAATTAATCATTTACAATGATGCTTTAATGTTAAGTTTGGAGGGTATGACTGATGTACCTTACATTTTAGATGTGCCAAATTATGATTTTGATTATATTCGTGAGAAACTCTCATCTGACAAGATTCGTGGAATCTGCGGAGCGTTTTTGAATAATCGCGAGGAGATTGATGTTATGCAATTGAAATGCGATTTATCAGATGCTGGAATAAAGATGGATAATTTCGAGCCAAAACTTTCTTGGAGTGATTTGAAAGTTAACAGCGACGGATTGGTTCCTGTTGTTGTTCAGGATTTTCAGACTTTAGAGGTTTTGATGGTTGCTTATATGAATGAGGAATCATTTAATCAGACTATCAGAATTGGTAAGATGACATATTGGAGTAGAAGTAGACAAGAGTTGTGGTTGAAGGGCGATACCAGCGGACATTATCAGTATGTAAAAAGCCTCACTGCTGACTGTGACTTTGACACAATTCTAGCCAAGGTTTCCCAGGTTGGTGCTGCTTGTCACACAGGTTCTTATAGCTGCTTTTTCAATGAGATTGTGAAGAAAGAATTTACCGAGAAGAATCCTTTGAAAATATTTGAGACAGTATATGATATTATTGTGGAGCGCAGAATGAATCCTAAAGCAGACTCATATACCAATGATCTTTTTGACAGGGGTGAGGATGAAATCCTAAAAAAACTTGGTGAGGAAGCTATCTCACTTGTTATTGCTGCAAAAAATCTTGGAAATGAAGGAATCAAGGAAGAGATGTCTGATTTTATGTATCTGATGATGGTACTTATGGTTAAGTACAACATCACATGGGAAGATATCACTCGAGAATTGTTGCAGAGATAATATTTATTCTGTTATTTAGTTTTTAAAATAATAATGATATAATAATGCAGTTCATAGTAGTTATGGACTGCATTATTTAGTAAAGGGAATTAATATATGAAAAAATTAGCCTTGTCAGATGATATATTGATGGAAATAGATAAGCCTGCTCGTTATTTAGGTAATGAGATGAATGTGGTTGTAAAAGATCCGTCTAAAGTAGATGTGCGTTTTGCCATGTGTTTTCCAGATGTCTATGAGATTGGTATGTCACATTTAGGTATTCAAATATTATATGAAATGTTAAATCGTCGTGATGATGTGTACTGTGAGAGAGTATATTCACCATGGCCAGATTTGCATGAGATTATGGTTAGGGATAATATTCCTCTTTTTGCATTAGAGAGCCAAGATCCTATTTCGGACTTTGATTTTTTGGGAATAACTTTACAATATGAGATGTGTTATACCAACATTTTACAGATTTTAGACCTGTCAAATATTCCGATTTGGGCAAAGGATAGATCTGACGAAAATCCAATTGTTATAGGTGGAGGACCTTGTACCTATAATCCTGAACCTATAGCAGAATTTTTTGACCTTTTTTATATTGGCGAGGGTGAGGTTTGTTATGATGCTTTGCTCGATTTATATAAAAAAATGAAAAATAGCGGTGATTACAGCAGAGAAAAATTTTTGCATGAGGCTTCAAAAATACCAGGAATTTATGCTCCTAGTATGTATGAGGTGACTTACAATGAGGATGGCACAATTGCCAGCTTTGGGCCGATTTATGATGATGTTCCGAGGACAATTAAGCGTCAGGTTTTAATGGATTTAGACAGCGGTGCCTATCCAACAAATCCTATAGTTCCATTTATGCGTGCAACTCAAGATAGAGTGGTACTTGAAATTCAAAGAGGTTGTATCAGAGGATGTAGATTCTGTCAGGCGGGAATGATTTATAGACCAAATCGTGAGAAATCTCTTGATGTTTTAAAGGATTATGCCAAAGAGATGCTTGCAAGTACGGGACATGAGGAAATTTCGCTTAGTTCTTTAAGTTCAAGTGATTATACGGATTTACCAGAACTTGTAAACTTTTTGATAGATGATTGTTGTGGAAATGGTGTAAACATTTCCCTGCCATCTCTTAGAATAGATGCCTTTTCACTTGACGTTATGAGCAAGGTTCAGGATATCAAAAAGAGCAGTTTAACCTTTGCTCCAGAAGCAGGTTCTCAGAGGCTTAGAAATGTAATCAACAAGGGATTGACCAAGGATGACATTTTACAGGGGGCAGGGCTGGCCTTTGAGGGTGGTTGGAACAAGGTGAAATTGTATTTTATGCTTGGACTTCCTACTGAGACTGAGGAGGATATGCGTGCCATTCCAGAACTTGGAAATGATATTGCCGTTAGATATTACGAGATTCCCAAGGATCAAAGAAATGGTAAATGTCAGATAACCATGAGTACATCATTTTTTGTACCAAAGCCATTTACCCCCTTTCAGTGGGCGCCTATGTATGAAAAGGGTGAGTACTTGAGAAGGGCCAAAATTGTAAATGACACAATGCATGAGCAGCTCAACAGAAAAAGTCTGCGCTACAATTGGCATGAAGCAGATGTTACTGTTTTAGAAGGCTTGTTGGCCAGAGGTGATCGCAAAGTTAGCGCAGCTATTTATGAGGCCTATAAGTCTGGATGTATCTTTGATGCCTGGTCAGATTACTTTGATTGTGATAAGTGGGATGCCGCCATGGAAAAAACTGGTATTTCACTTGATTTTTACGCATATAGACAGCGTGATTTAGATGAAAATCTTCCTTGGGATTTCATCGACATAGAAGTCACCAAGGATTTTATGAAGCGTGAATGGGATAAGGCTATTAATCAACAGGTGGTTACACCAAATTGCCGTATGCAATGTTCTGGTTGCGGCGCAAAATCTTTGGGAGGAGGTATATGTTATGAAGGCAAGAATTAAATTTGCTAAGTATGGCACAATGAAATATGTGGGTCATCTAGATATTATGCGTTACTTCCAAAAAGTAATTAGACGAAGCGGTATTCCTATAAAATATTCTGAGGGCTTTAATCCTCATCAGATAATGTCTTTTGCGGCCCCACTTGGTGTGGGTCTAACTAGTTCTGGAGAATATATGGATATTGAGATGGTTGAGGACATTCCTTGTGACGAGGCTTTAAAGGCCATTTCAAATGAGATGGTGGATGAAATGGAAGTGCTTTCTTTTAAATATTTACCAGAAAAAGCTACCAATGCTATGGCGTCGGTAATGGCATCCACCTATAGTTTGACATATAAACACCCGCAAGAATTTGATTTTACATTGGAAGAACTGATTTCTTATAAAAAGAAATTTTTTGACGATTCTGATGAGATAAATGTGATAAAAAAGACTAAAAAAGGTGAAAGAGAAGTGGATTTAAAGCCTTTAATTTATGATTTTGATATTGTAAATGGTGCTGATATTGCAGATTTTGATGACACTTTGGATAAAAGACCTGATATTGTCTTTTTGATAAATGTATCTACTGGAAGTAATGATAATATCAAGCCAGAGTTTGTGCTTTATCATTTCTTCAAATCCATTGGTATAGATACCAAAGAGCGGTCAAGTTTTTATATTCATAGAATAGATATGTTGACTCGAAACAAGGATGAGAAACTTATTTCTTTAGATGATGTAGGTTTTTTGGTTTAAGTAAATTTAATTAGATATATTTTAAATAAATCTAATATGTGTGGGATTGTGATTTTAATTAATAATTATGATTGATAATAGAATTATTTATACAAGTATTGATTTCAATTCAAGACAATATAATATAGGCGGAATTTTAGATGGTAATAACCATTTAAAAAAACTTTCCATTGAAGATGTGAATGATATATCTTTAGTTGGAAATATCTATATAGGCAAGGTGGCGATGATTCAGCAAAATTTGGATGCGGCCTTTGTAGATATAGGTGATGACACAACAGTTTACTGTTCATTGAAAAGCGACTGGCCGATTATTTACACTCATAAGTTTGCAAATAATGATAGGCTTTGTCAGGGGGATGAAATTTTACTTCAGATTGAGAAGGATCCTATAAAGACAAAAAAAGCAGTAGCCACCACCAATATCGCCTTTGATGGGGATAATTTTATCTTGACCACTGGCAATAGGAGTTGTGGTATTTCAAAAAAACTTCCAGATGAATATAGAGAAGCGCTAAAGACTAAATTGACTCCTATTTTAAATAAATATAATTTAGGTGTTGTGGTTAGAACTGCTGCAAAGAATGTAGATTCTGCTGATTTAATTAAAACTATTGATCTAAAATGTCAGGAAGTTGATACCTTTATCAAGGAAGCTAAAAACAAGGCTACATTTTCATTGTTAAAAAGAGGAAAAACACATCTCAATAAATTTTTATACGAACTAAATGAATATGATTTATGCCAGGTTGATGAGTTCGTGACGGATTCAAAGGAAATATATGAAGATATTTTAAATTCAAAAGTTTTGGAAAATATTTCTCAAAAATTTAATTTAGCTAATATAAATTCTAGACTTTATACTGATGAAACTTATACAATGAATCAATTATATGGATTGTCTCATCAGATTGAAGGGTTAAAAAAACCAGTTGTTCATTTGCGTTCTGGAGCTAATTTAGTTATTGAGCCAACTGAAGCTATGACGGTTATAGATGTGAATACTAGCAGAAATGTAAAAAAGAATATGTCTTTTTTGCAAGTTAATAAAGAATCGGCAGAAGAGGTGGTAAGACAGTTAATTCTTAGAAATATAAGTGGCATTATAATTGTTGATTTTATAAATTTAAAATCTGATGATGAAAAGGCTGAGTTATTGCGATATTTGCGAGATTATGCCTCAAAGGCCAGTTCCTCTATACAGGTTTTGGATTATACCAAGCTGGGATTAGTGGAAATGACCAAGAAAAAGACGTCAAAATCTATTTATCAGATTTTAAGGTGAGTTGATGTTTTATTAGTTGCAATATTTTTATAAAACATAAAAAGTGTTTATAATACTTATTGAAAAATGTTTCATAAAAATATTAAAAAATTATTTGAAAATTCTTGACGTATTACCTTGCAGATGGTAATATATCAAGGTATGCCGCACAGTGAGGTTTAAAGTAATCCATATTGGATTCACCGTAACTGGCGAGTAATGATAATAGGAGGTGCCATATGTACGCAATTATAGCAACAGGTGGTAAGCAGTACAAAGTATCTGAAGGCGATATCATTACCATTGAAAAGCTTGGTGTGGAAGCTGGAGAAAAGGTTACTTTTGATCAGGTTTTAGCAGTTGGAGACAAGAAGCTTAAAGTTGGAACACCTACAGTTGACGGTGCAACAGTAGAGGCTTCAGTTGTTAAAGAAGGTCGTGGTAAGAAGGTAATCGTGTATAAGTACAAGAGAAAGACTGGCTATCACAAGAAGAACGGCCATAGACAGGCGTTCACACAGGTTAAGATTGAAAAGATTAATGGTTAATCGATTGGAATTGTTATGATTAAAATAACGATTTATCAAAACCAAAACAATGAATATGTTGGAATAGAATCCTCTGGTCATGCAGGATTTGCACGACATGGGAAGGATATTGTTTGTTCTGCTGTATCGGTGTTGGTTATTAATACCATCAATGGAATTGAACAATATACAGAGGATGCTTTTTCATTGGAAACCAAGGAAAATGATTCTAATTTTATTAAATTTCATTTTACAGATGAGCCATCAAATGACTCAAAGTTGTTGATGAATGTTATGGTTTTGGGCTTAACAGAAATTCAAAAACAATACGGTAAAACGTATATTACACTAAACTACAAGGAGGTGTAGACATGTTAAAGTTGAATCTTCAATTTTTCGCTCACAAGAAGGGTGTTGGTTCTACAAAGAACGGACGTGATTCAGAGTCAAAGAGATTAGGTGCTAAGAGAGCTGACGGACAGTTCGTAAAGGCTGGAAATATTTTATATAGACAGCGTGGTACAAAGATTCATCCTGGTACTAACGTTGGTATCGGTGGTGATGATACATTATTCGCGTTGACAGACGGAGTTTTACGCTTCGAGAGAAAGGGCCGCGATAAGAAGCAGGCTAGCGTATACCCAGTAGCAAGCGAGAACTAAAATCGAATTTTCTTTATAGACTCGACTAATTTTAGCCGAGTCTATTTTATTTTATGCAGTTTTTTTATATAATTAATTTCGATATGGTTATACATTTTTTGTGTGATTAATTTTGATGTGATTATATATTGATATTTAAATGTAGATTAATCATGTTATTTTATAACATTACAAAATAGATGGAGGTTTATTATGTTTGCAGATCGTGCAAAAATCATAATTAAATCAGGAAAAGGTGGAAATGGACATGTTAGTTTCCGTCGAGAAAAATACGTTCCAAATGGAGGCCCTGACGGCGGTGACGGCGGTAAAGGTGGAGATGTAATCTTTGAGGTTGATGAAGGTTTAAATACTCTTACAGATTATCGTCACAGAAGAAAATTTGCCGCAACTCCAGGGGAGGAAGGTGGCAAAAAGAATTGTCACGGTGCTAATGGAGCGGATCTTGTATTAAAGGTTCCAGAAGGAACAGTTATTAAAGATGCTGAGAGTGGTAAAGTTATTGCAGATATGTCCGGTGAAAATCGAAGACAGATCATCTTAAAAGGCGGAAGAGGAGGCCTGGGCAATCAACATTTTGCCACTTCTACTATGCAGGCGCCAAAATACGCTCAGCCTGGCGGAGAGGCCATAGAGATTGAAGTTCAGTTGGAACTCAAGGTTATTGCTGATGTAGGTCTTGTAGGTTTTCCTAATGTGGGAAAATCAACATTTTTATCAAGAGTTACCAATGCAAAACCAAAGATAGCAAATTATCATTTTACAACTCTTAATCCAAATCTAGGTGTTGTGGATTTAGATGGTGATAAAGGATTTGTTATCGCAGATATTCCAGGACTTATTGAGGGGGCATCTGAGGGGATAGGACTTGGACATGAGTTCTTGAGACATATTGAAAGAACCAAGGTTATAATTCATATGGTTGACGGTGCTTCTGTGGAAGGAAGAGATCCTTTAGCGGATATTTTAGCTATCAATAAGGAATTAGAGGCCTATGATCCTGCAATTCTAGATAAACCACAGGTTATTGCATGTAATAAGATGGATGTATATCAGGGCGATACAGCGGATGTGGTGTCTATTTTAAAAGAAGAATTTGGCTCAAAGGGAATAGAAGTATTTTCGATTTCTGCAGTCACAGGACAGGGAGTTAAGGAACTTCTGTATCACGTGGCAGAACTTCTTGAGAAATGTCCAAAGGAAACAACAGTCTATGAGCAAGAATATGACCCTGAACTTCATTTCTTCAATGATGAGCCATACACTTGTGAAATCAATGAGGACGGCGAGTATGTTGTGGAGGGACCAAAGATCGAGAAGATGCTTGGATATACAAATATCGATTCAGAAAAAGGTTTCTTATTCTTCCAGAAATTCTTGAAAGAACAGGGAATTTTAAAAGAACTTGAAGAGATGGGAATAGAAGATGGGGATACAGTTAGAATGTATGGCCTAGTTTTCGATTATTATAAATAAAAATATCATTTATAAAGAAAATAATATTTAGCATAGAAAAGAGAGATAAAATGATTAATAATAAGCAAAGAGCATATCTATCTAGTAAGGCTAGTCAGATGAGTCCACTTTTTAATATTGGAAAAGCTTCCCTTACTCCTGAGATTATAAATGCTGTGGATGAGGCATTGGAAAAAAGAGAGTTAATTAAGATTGCTATTTTGAAAAATTGCTTTGATGATCCAAAGGAAATAGCAAATGTTATTGCTGAGAGAACACATTCTGAAGTTATTAGAGTTATCGGTAAAAAAATTGTGCTCTACAGAGCTGCAAAGAAGCCTAAAATCACATTGCCACAGTAATATGTGAAAAAGTATATACTTAAAATTTTAAATTGGCTAAATGGATGAAATAAGAGGCAAATAATGAGAATTGGTATTATAGGTGGTACATTTAACCCCATACATATAGGACATTTAAATATTGCCGAGAGCGCATTAAAACAATGTGATTTGGATGAAATTTGGTTTATGCCTAATGGCAGACCACCACATAAGCAAAGTCCAAATGATGTTTCTAATATTGATCGACTTAAAATTGTTAAACTTGCAATTTCTGGGAATCCCAAATACAAATTATGTGATATTGAGATTTCAAAAAATGAACCTTGTTATACTTATTTGACAATGGAAGAGTTGCATCGTCAAAATCATGATAACCATGAATTTTTCTTTATAATTGGCGAGGATTCTTTTTGGTCATTTGAAAAATGGATGCACCCAGAGATAATTTGTAAGTATACCAAGATTATAATCGCTAAAAGACCAAATTGGAGTGATGATTCAGGATCGATTTTATTAAGCGAAGGCGAGTTGAAAGAAAAATCAACATCACATGATGATGAGTTTAAGGCTAAATTAGAAGAATATAAAAGTCGTTATAATCAGGATTTTATTCCTTTAAATATTGATGAGATAGATATTTCCTCATCAAGACTTAGAAGAGATATTTATAATACTGAATATGTAAAACAATTCATTCCAGAGCGCTCATTTAAGTATATTTATCAATTAGATTTATATAAACATAGTCATGAAATGGCTGAGATTTATGAAATAGATGTCAAGGTGAAAAATGCTTTAAAACATAGTCGGTATGTACATACAATAGGTGTTATGCACACAGCTGCCAATTTGGCTTATCGATACGATTATCCCTATGTCAATGCAATGCTTGCAGGACTTTTGCATGATTGTGCAAAGTGTATTTCCGATGAGGAGAGAATTGATATTTGTAAAACGCATAATATAAAAATCAGTGATATAGAAATGAAATTTCCTCATTTACTGCATGGAAAAGCTGGAAGTGTCTTGGCAAAAGAGCTATATGGTATAAATGATGAAGATATTTTACATTCTATAACCTGGCATACCACAGGATGCCCGAATATGTCCCTTTTAGACAAGATAATCTATGTAGCTGATTACATAGAGCCTGGAAGAGATAAAGCACCTAGATTGGACGATATAAGACGTATGGCCTATATAGATTTAGATAAATGTATCTATATGATTTTACAAGATTCCATTGATTATTTATCTAAACATCCTGATACTATGGATCAAACTACAATGGATACTTATAATTATTTCAAAAGAATTTTGGAGGACAATGAAAATGGAAATTAAAGATATGGTTAAAGCTATTTATGAAGCCTTGGATAACAAAAAGGCTTTTGACATAAAAATTGTTGATATTAGTAATGTTTCAGTTATGGCTGATTACTTTATCGTTGCCAGTGGAGATAATCAAAACCAGCTTATGGCTATGCAAAATGAAGTTGATAAAACTATGCATGAAAATGGTGTTCTCCCAAAGCAAATCGAGGGAAATAGAACTTCCACATGGATTTTGATGGATTATGAGGATGTTATTGTACATATTTTCTCTGAGGAAGATAGATTATTCTATGATCTTGAAAAGATTTGGCAGGACGGAAAGACTATTGATATAAATGATTTATAAGAAATAACATAATTTATCTGATTAAATTAATTATAGTTTTATGTTAAATTAGTTAATGAAATTGTATAAAAAATGGGCTTAAATAAGGAATAATCCTTACTTAAGCTTATTTTTTTGATCATATTGGACTGCACCTGCAGCCTGTTGTTTGTGTTCGTCCTCCATAGCTGCGTAGTAATTTACGGTTGTATTTACATTTTCATGTCCTAACACGTCTGCTACAAGGCGAATGTCACCAGTTTCTCTATATAAAGCTGTACCATAGGTACTTCTAAGCTTATGAGGCGTTATTTTCTTGTTTGGAACAATGATTTTAGCATATTTTTTAACCAATCCTTCAACGGAATCTACGCTTATTCTTTTGCCTTGTAATGAATAGAATAGCGCATCTTGATGCTGCTCATAAGGTTTTATAAGTTTTCTTTCATTTTCCACATAATCAGATAATACATGATTAATATGATTATCAAAGTATAAAATATCCTGACCGCCACCTTTTCTGACGATTGTCATGGTATTTGCATTAAAATCTATGTCATTTAAATCTAAACCACAGCATTCTGATACACGAATACCTGTACCAAGCATTAATGTCAATATGGCTAAATCGCGTTTTTGTGTTTTTTTACAGTAATTGCGTTGATGATCACTCATATAGGCCGTTCCAGCCTCAATTGCGTTTAATAAGGCGACAACCTCGTCATTGGTCATTCTTACAATATTTTTATCCTTTTTTAGTTTTGGTAGTTCCACCAAAGCTGTTGGATCTTCAGACAAATTTTTATGCATTAAATGATATTTAAACATGCCTCTCAAAGGTGACATTTTACGAGCTATGGCACGTTTACCGTTTTCATGGAATTCTCCATCAGGATTAACATTTAACTCTAAATAACGCTGAAATTCAACAATATCCTTGGAATCTATCTGTGAAAGTACTTTTAAATCGATTTCTTTGATATCTTTATCACGTAATGATGGATTTT
Organism: Lachnospiraceae bacterium; assembly: GCA_024697595.1. Lineage (GTDB taxonomy): Bacteria > Bacillota > Clostridia > Lachnospirales > Lachnospiraceae > JAILFK01. The sequence goes on from JAILFK010000070.1 coordinate 30,217, forward strand.
TTTCCTTTAAAAAGCGAAAAAATGTAAGCAGATCATATGAATAGGATATTAAAGTTGATGCTTGGGTTACAAGTTCTTTACTATAAATATAATCAGCAGCAACATCAGGTAACTGATCAATTAGTTCTCGTAATTTGATTTTTTGATTTCTTGTTTTGTTTTTATAATACTCAGAATCTTTTCCCATAATTTAAGAGAGTTCCTTTCTAAATAATAGATTTAAACAAATAATTATTAAAACAACTAAATTATTAGTCCATTTAAGTGTATTTAAATATTAGGTGTTATATATAAAGTATAGCATTTAAGGGCTTTTTTGACAATAACATTCGGAAAAACTGATATTTATCCGATAGTTGTATATAAGGTTAAAAGGCGCTACTCTACGATGTAGCACCTCCATATTCATCAATTGTATCTATTATTTGTTGTCTAACCATATTGGAAAGTTCAACGGTTTTCATATCCTTATAATCTTCGTAATAGATTGCAGGAAGGAAAATAACTTTTGTTGTAACCGGTTTAATGCTAAAAGAATTAAATGGTTTATATGAATCAATTAAAGCAACTGGAACCAATGGAGCTTTTGCTCGAATAACAGATTTAAAACTTCCTGGCTTAAAGTCCTTTACAACATTTTTATTGTGATCATAGCCACCTTCTGAAAATAAAATAAATTTTTTCCCTTGTGCAACTTCATCTGTAATCTCATTAATGATTTTAAGATTTTGTCTTATATCGGTTAGATCTAATCTCTTAGCACCAAGTAAATCAACAATTTCACGAACAAAAAATGAATAAGACTTTGCTTTATCCATTACAAAGGAACAAGGTTTATCATGACCATATACAATACCTAAAACATCATACTTACCTTGATGATTAGGGAACATTACATAACCACCCTCTTTAGGTAAATTTTCTTTACCATAAACCTCAGTTGTAATACTACCAGATCTCTTTAAATAATTAATTAATTTCTTTACTAATCTATATCGTTCTTCCTCAGTGTACTTATCTTTATTTTTGATCATTTTGCGCATCTGCGGAATAAGATAAGGTGCACGTTTTACATTTTTTAATATTACAAATATAAATCTTAACATTTTTACTCTCCAAATATTCAGATAGTAAAATTATAATAATAAATAATGATAAATACAATATAAAATAAGCTAATGTTTAGGCTGATTTATAGTATTTTATTGTTATATAATTCCCAGCATGAATATTATCTCCATCTATTTTATTTAGAGCTCTTATCTCTTCTAAATAAGAGTTGAAATCTCCGCTCTCTTCAACATAATATTCTTTTGCAATATCAGTAAGAGTATCACCTGGTTGAATTAATACACTATTATAATATTCATTTAATTCATGATCCTGTTTTGCGCTTCCCACGATAGAAATTGAAAGACATATTCCTAAAGTAATCATTATTGAAGCTATAAGCATAATCTTTCTATTTCCTGATAATTTTCTGTTCTTTCTTCTAATATGTTTTCTTGTATTTCTAATTGTTTTGCTCATATTATTATCCTCCAAAACAAATCCCAAACGTATGTTCTGAATACAATTTAACACCCGAACGAATGTTTGTCAATAAAAATCGAACAAAATTTCCGAATATATGTTTGCTTTTGGTCTTTGCTATGTTATAATTTGTATATATAAAAGCTAGGAGGTAATCATATGGGTTACGGAAAGATCACTGAAAAACAGCAGGAAATACTTGATTATATAAAACAGACTATTATTAATAAGGGCTATCCGCCAACTGTTCGAGAATTGTGCGATGCGGTTAATCTTAAGTCAACATCTTCTATTCATGCACATTTAGAAACATTAGAAAAAAATGGATATATAAGAAGAGATTCTTCGAAAACTAGAGCTATAGAAATTGTGGATGATAATTTTAATCTTACTCGCAGAGAAGTTGTCAATGTTCCTATCGTTGGAGAAATTGCAGCTGGACAGCCTATTTTAGCAGTTCAAAACATAGATAACTACTTCCCTGTCCCATCTGAATATATGCCTAATCAGCAAACTTTTATGCTAAAGGTAAAGGGTGAAAGCATGATAAATGCTGGTATATTTGATGGGGATACTCTTATTGTAAAACAGCAAGATACAGCTAGAAATGGTGAGATTGTCGCTGCTTTAGTTGATGATTCTGCCACAGTAAAGACTTTTTATAAAGAAGATGGACATATTAGACTTCAGCCTGAAAATGATTCGATGGATCCGATTATTGTTCCAGACTGCAAGATTTTAGGTGTTGTATTCGGCGTATTTAGATTCTTTTAACCCAAATATTTATAAAATCTCTAATAAATGTTCAAAATAATAAGGCAATGGAGCGTTAAATTCTACATACTCTCCTGTAGTTGGATGTATAAAGCCTATAGTTTGAGCATGTAGGGTTTGTCCTTGAAGTTTAAATTGACATTTATTAGGACCATATACTGCATCTCCAAGTAAAGGGTGACCAAGACTGGCCATATGTACTCTGATTTGATGTGTTCGGCCTGTTTCTAATTTGAATTCCATATAAGTATATTTTTCAAATCTTTTTATAACTTTGTAATGTGTTATGGCTTCTTTGCCATTTTTCACATTTATAGCCATCTTCTTTCTGTCATTGGGATTTCTGCCGATAGTTGTCTCTATAACACCTTCATCTTCTTTTATATTCCCTATAACAATGCCTTTATAAATTCTACTTATACTGTGATCTTTTATTTGCTCGGCAATTTTATTGTGGGCATAGTCATTTTTACATACAATCAAGGACCCCGTGGTATCCATATCAATTCTATGAACTATTCCTGGTCTAATCTCCCCATTAATACCTGACAAATCATCTTTGCAATGAAACATTATGGCATTTACCAAAGTGCCACTATAATGCCCTGGCGCAGGATGAACAACCATTCCCTTAGGTTTATTTACAATCAAGATATCTTGATCTTCGTAGATAATATCAAGAGGTATATCTTCAGGAACTATTTCAACTTCCACTGGCTCTGGCTCATCACAATAAATCTTATCTCCTGTTTTACATTTATAATTAGATTTAATTATTTGGCTATTAACCAATACATTACCATCTTTGATATATTTTTGAATGGTATTTCGTGATTTTTCTGGATACAAATTCGATAGAAACTTATCTATTCTAGTACCATCATATTCTTTTTCTACGGTGAAAATATTAGGATTTTGTTTCACGTTTTGCTCCTACTAAAGTTTTTAAAAATTGATTAAATTTTTCATCATCTACCTTGAAAATAATAAAGATAAATAAAAATACTATTCCCAGGGTCACGTAGATGTCAGCCACATTAAATATTGGGAAATTAATAAGAGAAAAATATATAAAATCGACTACATATTTATATATTAAACGATCAATAAAATTCCCTATTGCCCCAGACAATATAAAAATTAAAATAAAATTTATCTTTGTCCCTAAAACTGTTACTGGTAATTTATAAATTATATAAATAATTAGGCCGCAAAGTACAGGCGTGATTATATAGAATAATGCTAATTTATTATTAAAAATAGAAAAAGCCGCCCCAGTATTTTCAAGATAACGAAGTTGTAATACATCTTTAATTAATATAATATCCTCTTTATTTTGAAGTGCGCCTGTAGCAATAAATTTGCTGATTTGATCAACTATAACCAGACCAATCAGACATATTATATCTATAATTAATATCTTTTTCTTTGTCATAATACTTGCTCGATTGCTCCTAGTAAATCTTCATCTGTAAAATCAGTATATGAAATCGCTTCGCCAATGGATTTCAGCACTGTAAATTTGACTTTGTTTCCAACCATTTTTTTATCGGACTTAGAAGCTTTTAATATGTCTTCCGCTTTCATATTCTCAACAGTTGTTGGCAACCCGTACAATTTGATTGTATCTACTATATCCTGATGCTCCTCATCATTGATATATCCTAGCTTTTTAGATAAATAAGAGGCGCAAACCATACCTATTGCAACACATTGGCCATGGTATAATTTGAAATCAGAAAGCTTTTCTATTGCGTGGCCTAAGGTGTGGCCAAAGTTTAAATAAGCTCTAATACTTTTCTCCTTTGGATCTTTTTCCACTACATCTTTTTTTATAAGGCAACTCTCATAGATCATTTCCTCTAAATATTCATTATCTAAAGTTAAAATATGATTTACATTTTCTTTTAACCACTTATAATATGAGGCGTTTCTGATCAAGCCATGTTTGATTACCTCTCCCATTCCACATTGGAACTGAGATTCTGGCAATGTTTTTAAAGTTGAAGTATTAATATAGACTAACTTTGGCATGTGGAATGCACCAACCATATTTTTATATTGATTGAAATCTACTCCTGTCTTTCCACCAATACTACTATCAACCTGAGAAAGAAGTGTTGTTGGAACTTGAATGAAGTTTATACCCCTCAAATATGTGGCTGCAGCGTATCCTGTCATGTCTCCAACCACTCCACCTCCTAATGCCATAAGAGAATCTTGACGATCAAAGTGGTTAATAATTAAAAATTCATATAATTTTTGAATTTCACCCAGATTTTTATTGCTTTCACCAGCTGGGATGATAAAAGAAAATACCTGTTCAAAGCATTTTTTTGCATTTTTTATCATCTCATCTAAGTATAATTTTGCCACATTTGAATCCGTAACGATGCATACTTTTGACATTTTGAAGCCGTTTATATTTAAAACAGCTTTCTCAAAGTTACTATAATCTTCTTCAATAACAATTTGATAGCATGGACTGTTATCATAATTTACAATTATTTTTTTTGACATAAATTCAAGTCTCCTTATAACAATACAAAAATATAGAGCATCAAATTCTATAGAATCCGATGCTCTTTAAATTAATCTTAAAATCCTGTTTGGATACCAGCAAAGTCAAATGCATCTACAATTCCTTGTAAATCTCCTGAAATATCAACTCCTGCAGGTGTTATTATAAAAATATAATTGCTTATCTTTTGTAAATTTCCATCAATAGCATAACAGCATCCTGAAGTAAAATCGATAATTCTTTGAGCAAGTCCTAAATCAATTCCTTCCATATTTAAAATAACTGTTCTATCAGCTAATAATGTCTCTGATATTTCTCTTGCATCTTCAAATGAAGTTGGTTTTATTACACATACTTCCATAGTTTTTGTTGTCGCCTTTCTAGCGCTCCTCATAGGAGTGATTTTTGGAGTAGATTTAACTGTTGATTGCTTCTCTCTTACAGGAGCTTCATCTTCATCATCTACATCTTTATTTTTCTTGAATCTTGAGAAAAATGATCCGCCTTCTGAATCATCCTCGTCATCATCATAATAGTCATCATCCTCAAATTCTTCATCCTCATCGTAATATTCATCATCGTCGCCTAGATTCATTGCGTCAAGCATTCGATCAAAAATAGCCATTACTTTTCTCCTCTTATAACTTAAATATTATAATTTCTTGCTCCGAAAATTCCAGTTCCTACACGAACCATAGTAGCGCCTTCCTCGATTGCTACTTCAAAATCGCCGGACATTCCCATAGATAAAATATCCATAGATACATTATCTATGTTTTCGCTTGCAATGTCAACAGATAAGTCCTTTATTTTGTGAAAAAACTCTCTATTTTCTTCAGAATCCACAACATATGGTGCTATAGTCATTAATCCTTTTATGGAGACTGCATCCAATTTCGATATTTGTCGAACTAACTCTTTTGTCTCGTTTTCCGCAACTCCAAATTTACTATCTTCCTGAGCAATATTTACCTCAATCAATATAGGTACTACCACTCCTTTTTTCTTAGCTTGGTTATTAATTTCTTCAGCTAGTCTGAGACTATCTACAGAATGAATGAGTTCTACCTTGTCGACGATATATTTAACCTTATTACGCTGTAAATGGCCTATCATATGCCATTTTATATCTGTGGGCATATTTTCTATCTTGTATGTTAATTCCTGTACTTTATTCTCACCGAAATCCCTTGTCCCTGCATTGTAGATTTGGTTTAAATCTTCAATTGGTTTTGTCTTACTAACTGCAATTAAAGTGACTTCAGAAGGATCTCGCCCCACTCTCTTACAGGCCTCATTTACTCGATTTTGTACTTCTTTTAAATTGTCTTCTAACATTTTTTATGCCTTTCTGTTAAATCAAAATTATATAAGTAATAATCAAATATTAATTTATAATATCATTTTCAGTTATTTGATCACCATTTAACACAATATGATCATATAGCGATAATCCGTAGTTTGTACCAACCTTGATAATTGCATAATCAGCATTTTGATATAAAATATCAATCTTTTTAAAAGTAGCATATCCCTTGTTTACGCAATAAACGCCTTTTAATTTAGCGGAATCTGTACCCACCGTATAATTGTCATTAGAATTTTGTTTTACTAATATAGTACCCTTCTTGATCTCATTAGGATCAACAAATAGATAGCCATCCTCCTCGTGATAAATATCTGGATATATCAAGGAATCAGACGTTCCATTTTTTACCATAAAAGCAGGTGCGTTTTTATCGCCACCATTAAATAGATATGTTTCAGGTATTTTATAAAAGTTCTTCTCTATAATTGAAGAATTAGGAATTTTATAACCAGCTTTTTCATTTAACAATAATGAAATATTTAAAAAACGACTATCAGCATATCTATTTACGCTATCATCGAGATGTAAAATCAAATAATTTACGCCTGCTTTTTCGAGAAATTCAAAGGAAGTCCAAGTGCAAGCATCATCCTCTAAAAATTTTATTTCAACATAATTAGAATCTTCATTTTCTAATATTTTTTTAGTTTCATCATCTATAGGAACAACTAATTCCCATTTATCAGATGTAATTAATTTATAAACAGGTTGTCCGGTACTAATTATTTCATTTGCTTTTAAATTTTGTATATTTAGATTTGCTTTATCAAGAGAATCAGATGAAAAATTATCAATTGTCGTTCCTTCTAAACCGTCCAATTGATATACTACAATTCCTGGTTGCGGTGCTGTATAATATTTAAAAGTTCCAGCAGCTACTGCAGCTTGTATTGTGGCAGACATAGATTCATCTATTATATTTTTATAATAATTCTGTAGACTTGATTCAATATCATTTTTAAAATTATAGACTTTATTAAAATTGTTATTATTATATTCAAATACATACCCGCTAATTTGATTTTGCAACTTAGCCATATCATTATTTGAAATATTTGATAAATCCTGGCTGCTTGTTTCCATTTTAGATGTTATGGAACCATCTGAATCAATTGAATATACATTGGATTTAACACCTACTTGGTCTAGATTTGCAGAATAATATAATATATGCCCATCAGCTTCAGCATTTACAACTGTTTCACTTCGTATTGCTAATGCTTGATAAGTATTATTTTTAGACAATGTACCCGCTGTGACTTCATAAATATTTAGATTTTCTCGTGTCAAATAAGAAAATAAATGAAATAAAACATAGAACATGAAGATACCTAAAATAATAATACCGATATTCAATTGAATCTGTTTATGGAATTTAACTACTTTGTTATTATTATTTTTTTTAGTTTTCAAATTAATCTCCTATGTTTTCAAATTAATATACATTTCCCATTTATATATGGAAAATGTATACATGTTTTATTCGGTATCTCCGAATGTATATAATAATTGATTTGTTAAATAATATAAATTCAAAGCGCAGTCCGCATTATAAACAATTGATATAATGTCCTCTCCAGCTGAGTTTTTACTATATAAAACAAGACAATATCCCGCTTCATAGGTTGTTCCTGTTTTACCACCAATGACAGTAAAGCCTTCAGGTGCTTTAGATTTACCTAGTAAGTATTGATTAGTATTGTACCAGGTTTGAGTTTTTTCAGTGCCATCAATCCCAGTATAGATAGGGCTATATTCTTCTGTTGAAATGATACTTAAAAATGTTTCGTTTTTTATAGCTGCTGAAAATATTAAGTACATATCATAGATCGTTGTATAATGATCATCTTTATGCAATCCATGAGGTGTGATGAAATGACTATGAGTAGCACCGAATTCTCTCGCTTTTTTATTCATTAACTCAGCAAAATGTTCCTCATCACCTGCTACTCCCTCTGCAATTGCAATAGCTGCATCATTACCACTACGTAACATCAAGCCGTACAATAAGTCTTTTAAAGACATAACGTCACCAGCTTTTAAATTTGCAACAGATGAGTCAGATGATTGATCGGCAGCATATTCACTAACCGTAATCATTTGGTTTAAATCAGCATTTTCAATAGCTACCAAGGCAGTTAAAATCTTGGTTGTACTTGCAGGATACATTTTACCAAAGAGGTTTTGACCGTAGGTAACTTCATGTGTACTTAAATTAAATACACCTCCACCTTGGGCAACATGTGAATCCACAAGATTTAAACCAAAATTATCATTTGATGTAACGCATTTATCACTACCGAAAAACTCAATATTTTCATCAGCAATAGTATTTACAAGGCCATATTGAGCTGATGTATTCTCTAGTTTATATGTCTTTATATTATTTGAATCGCATGCACAAAATGATATTGATATAATACATATCAATATTAAAGCAATATATCTATTTATACATTTCACGCCACTCAAGATCTCCTCTATCCAATGATTTAATAAGCAATTCAGCTGTAGCTAAATTAGTAGCCAATGGAATATTATTAGCATCACAAATCTTTACTATACTATTAACATCTGGCTCATGTGATTTGACAGTTAGAGGGTCTCTCAAAAATATTACAAGATCGATTTCATTATGTTCTATTTGTGCACCTAATTGCTGAGTTCCACCTAAATGGCCTGCAAGATATTTGTGAACAGATAAATTGGTAACTTCTTCGATAAGTCTTCCTGTTGTACCTGTTGCAAATAGATCATTTTTACTTAAAATACCTCTGTAAGCAATGCAAAAATTTTGCATTAGTTTCTTTTTTGAATCGTGTGCTACTAATCCAATGTTCATATTGTAAGCCCCCTATCACTAATATTTTTTTTGTTGTAATCCAACGTTTAATACAAATCCTAATCCAGCATATAATGTAACTAATGATGTCAATCCATAACTTACAAAAGGAAGTGGTAAACCTGTATTTGGCATCAAACCTGTTACTACACATATATTTACAAAACTTTGAAAACCTATTAAACACGCCATTCCAACGCATATAAGTTTTCCTGATAAATCTTTTGCTTTTTTTGAAGTTTCAATACATTGATATGTAATATATAAAAGTAAAAAGATAATAGCTAAAGAACCTATAAAGCCTAATTCTTCTCCAGCAACTGCGAAGATAAAATCAGTTTGAGGTTCCGAAATATAATTACCATTTTTTACTGATTCAGCACTATCATTTCCTAAACCTTTTCCAATAAATTGGCCAGAACCTATGGCCATAATAGAATTTTGTTGTTGATACGCACCTTGAGGATAATCTTCAGGTCTAAGCCAATATAAGATTCTACGTGCTTGATAACCATGGGAACCAAATAGAGATTCTCCAAAACGCAATACTAATAACACTAGTGTCACCACTGCAGGGACCGCTATAGCAAGGATTATACCTACTAATTTATAGCTTAATCCTGTGATAAATAAAAGCGCCGCAATAATTAAAAATGTAACTATTGTAGTAGATAAATCAGGTTCTTTTAATATAAGAACTAAAGGTATTGCTGCAATAGCTGCTGTTTTTAAAATGAATTTTCTATCATTTATCTCGTCTTCATGTTGCGTCAGATAAGCTGCAAAAAATAAAATTAATAATACTTTTGCTAATTCAGAAGGTTGAAATCTAATACCTACATCAATCCATCTTGTGGCACCACCGACACTTGTTCCTATCATTAAAACCAAGATAAGTAAACCATTTACAATAAAATAATATACCCAATTGAATTGTAGAACAAAGTCATAGTCAACCAATGCAACAACAACCATAACCAGTATACCCAATATCATACCGATAATTTGCTTGCTCTGGTAATCTGAATTGGCACTTCCAATAACTAAAATTCCTAGTATGGTAAGTGCTATTACACTAAATATTAATTTGAAATTTACATTTTTTAATTTATATGTTTTTAATAATATCATAATTATAAGCTTTCCTTTAGCTTAGTTGTTTTATAAGTCCCATAGATAAAGGCTCACAAACTAATTGTTTGTTCCAGATTGCTGCTACCAAAGAATCACTTGTTTTATTTTTTCTAAATAATTTTTTCTTTGGTTCACTAGAACCACGGTATTTACCGATGCTAATTTCTTCTGCTTCAATAGAGTTGGCAATTATATAGCAAGAATTATTATCAGGATATCCAGCATGTACCTCGCCATAAATCTCACCAAATACTATTATATTTCCTGCAGCTTCTACTCTGCCTTTTTGTTTAACATTCCCTAATATTACAATACTGCCATCTGATGTAATTGTTTTATCATTACCGATGGAGCCTCTAATTATTTTAGCATTTTTATATATGCTATCATAATAAAATTTATCAATCATCTCCATCATACGCTTATCTTTTAACTCATTGTTTTCATTGATAAGTGTGATTGTGATATCAGAATTTAACTGTATTGCTTCAGCAATTACAGAAGCTTCTCGACCGGATACTGATCTTCCTTCAATGGTTAGTATTAGCTCAATTTCACCAAAGAAATTTCGGGAATTCGCAAATTTCGCACAAACATCCCTAACTAATTGCTCAAAATCAATATCTGGATCTAAAACAAGAGTTAATCCATATTTATTACTTTTAATAACAACTGACTCTTTCATATTTGCCTCTTTTATAAATTAATCTGCAACTGTATTTGATGTATTAACGTTTTCTACATTACCATTTACTATATTATCTAAAGTTGTTTCGCCAAAGTAATATGACATTACTTGAGATGAAACAAGAGCTGCATTACTTGAACTATATCCATATGCAATACGTGTAGCTACTGCTATTTCAGGCTTGTCATACGGCGCGTATCCTACAAATAACGCATGGTTAGGTCGGTTGTGTACCTGCTGCGCAGTTCCAGTTTTACCAGCTGCTTGATATCCAACGTTATCAAAAGCTGATAGATCTTCAACTACCATTCTAAGTCCGGAATTTACTACATTCCATTCCTCATTTGAAATAGTATTGATTTGGTTTTTAACAGAAGGTTTGTAGGATTCAATTGTTTTATCCGAACCTGAATCCTGAACATGGTCTAACAATGTCAAATCATACACCGTTCCATGATTAGCTACTGCTGCAATATATCGAGCCAACGCTATAGTTGTAATATTGTTATCTGACTGTCCAATGGCAGCCATGACAGGATATTGAGTAGCTAATTCTGATTGATTTTCTTGAATTTCAACACCTGTTTTTGAATCTAAACCAAAAAGTGATGCGTATTGAGAAAGTTTATTTATACCAACTTCATCATCATAATTGTTATCGCCGCCAGCTAATTGATATCCAACTTCATAGAAGAAATAGTTACATGAATATCTAAGCGCTGAGGCAACATTAATGGCACCGTGATTGCTAGGATAAGCCCAACATTTTGGCTTATTACTTACTTTTTCAAACACACCTTGATCTACGATGGTTGTACTTGGCGTTATAACACCATTTTTCAAACCTGCAAAGGAACTGACAATTTTATATGTAGAACCTGGTGCAGTTCTCTGCTGTGTTGCATAGTTATATAGCGGATTTGATAAACTTGAATTCAAATATTTGTAATACTGCGAGTCAACATTGTTAGCTAATCTGTTATTATCATATCCCGGATAAGATACGCAGGCCAATAATTCACCTGTGTTTGGATCTATAATAACTACAGAGCCTGAACATGGATCTAAGGCTAATTGACCTGGAGTTAACTCTCTATTTTTTATTTTTTCAAGAACAAAACCATAAGAATTAATGCCACCTGAAATTAATGCTTGATGCTTGGCTTCATCCTCAGGCAAAACACCCTGGTCATATAATATTGCACAAAGCTGGTTTCCGCTAACCATATCTTGTAAAATAACATATTTATATACTAATTTCTCAAACTTGCTATCAGTTTTTAACTCTTCTAGCACATAATCTACCAATGAATTGTAAATTTCATCAGTATCTTCATATTTGGATGACTGAGAAAATTTAGTTATATCTATCCAATTCATTTCAATGGCATATTTTAAATACTCATTCACACTAAGATTTTCATTAGTCCATTGAATTTGCATCTCATCTGAAGAATCTATATTATTTGCATCAAAAATACCATTTGATTTAAGCATTGTAACAATATAAGTAGAATATTTTTGATATTCTTCAGGTAATTTATTATACACAGTTGGATTAGACTGGCGTAATTGCTCGTTTAATCCAGCAATAACCGAATCTTCCTTGGTATTATATGCTTGTAAAACAGCTTTTTCTGTATCAGTTGCCCCACTTGTTTCAAAATAATCTGTATCAATCAATCCATTATTGATGAAGGAATAATACACATCATATATTGGAATGATGATATCGGACTCATCTTCTGTGACAGCTGCAGTTTTAACATTTGCAATTTTGGAATAAAGTATACTTGCCAACTCATTTTCCAAAATATTATATGCGGCAACTTGAAGATCATGATCAATGGATGTATATACATCATTTCCAGGTATAGCTTCAGTTTTATCAGAAACATCTATGATACTTCCCACATTATCTACATAAATAGTTTGAGTTCCCTTTGTACCTGATAAATATTTATCCATATACTGCTCTAAACCTGATTTACCAACCACGTCTGACATTTCAATTGTCTCGTCATCTTCAGATAATTTATCATATTCTTCAGTTGAAATAGTTCCTGTATATCCAATAATATGTGAGAAATATTTACTATCAACATATTTTCGTGCTGATTTTTCTTCAACAGCAACACCGGTCAAAGTATTGCTATTTTCCTTAATATAGGCCACACTTGCATCGCTTACTGAACTAGATATAACTGTAGCGATGTATTTCTTAAAATTATTTTGTGACATATTATATCGAACAATACAAATTTTATACCTTAAATCATCATCATATTTATCGGAAATATCATATTTATTTTCGCTGAAAAGAAACTTCATCATATCTGGAGCAGAAATATTAGTTTCATTTAAATCATACTTATTTTTGGTCTCTAAATCAACTATACTAGCATGACCAAATACATCTGCTCTAAATCTATTTATAGCAGTATCTGACGTTGAAACATATTCATATGTTCCATTGGAAGTTCTAGTTATTCCAAATTCATTATCAATTGTGTCGCCATTTTTTTCTAAATGAGTGATAATCTCAGCTATCTCTGAATTTAGAGCTTTGTTTTTCTCGTCAGAAGTATCATAAGTTCCGCTATCTTCAATTGTCACAGCATAAGCTAATTCATTATAAGCTAATAATTTACCATTTCTATCGTATATACATCCTCGAGTTGCAGGAATGCTCTCGGTCTTTTCGACTGTCAAATCATAATTCGCCTGATATTCATTGCCTCGCACAATTTGTAAAATGAATAAACGCAGGGCGAGTATAGATGTACATAAGATAAATAAGGCAACAAGGACTTTGGTTCTATCTTGTATTTTGCTCAATATAAAGTCTTTAAATTCATCCAACAAGTTTACGTTGCCTCCTATCCTTTCCTTTATCTAGCCAGACATTTATTTTGAAAATAATATAATAAACAAATATTCCGACTATTAAAGTGTATACAGCCTCTGGCATGATTAAATTCATGAAAAAGTATCCAAATGAATAATCTTTTTGTGACAAAAAGAAAACAAAGTAAATTATTACTCCATAAATCACATCAACAAAACCGATTAAAAACATTGGCAACTTAAAATCATCTCCGAAAAATAATTTCTTGAAGAGACCGCTTAAAAATCCCAAATATAAGAAAACTAAGGCGTAAAAGCCTAAGTAATATCCGCTGAAAAAGTCTAAAACTATACCGCAAGAAAAACCTACAGCCATTCCCTGAGTTCTGCCTCTTAGCAAACCGTAAGTTGTTGTTACAGCAACCATGAGATTTGGAGTTACCGATGCAAGCTTAAAAGTCGGGAATACAGATGTTTGTAATAAAAAAGATACAAATATAACCAATACAATTGAAGCTATGTATTTAACAAGTTCTTTTACTTCTATCACTTACCTGTCTCCTTTAACTGCATAATGACTAGAACATCTTGTAAATGTTTAAAATCAACCACAGGAGTGATTGTTCCTGATTTTGTTAGATTATTCCCATCATCTTTTATTTCAGTAACATAACCAACTAATAATCCAGGTATATATTTACTACTGATATTAGATGTAACCACAGATTCTCCGGCAGAAATTTCATCGTCCTGATCTTCTAATCCTGTAAATTTTATACAACCTTTATTGGTCATGGACTCTAAACTTCCTGTAGTAATACAATTATCATTCGTAGACAACATCATAGTGCTAACGTTGCTTGTGTCATTAATAATTGATTGGACAATTGCATAGTCATTTCCGACTTCAGTAACAATTCCAACTAATCCACTTCCAGCAATAACATTCATATCAACCTTTATTCCATCAGAACTACCTTTGTCGATGGTAAAGGTATCAAACCAATTGTTACTGCCTTTTGCTATAACATGTGCACCAGTAGTCTTATATTCAGAATATTTTTTATCTAATTGATATAATTCCTGTAAGTTTTCTAATTCAGACTGTTGTAAGCGCGTCTGAGTAAGCTGATTCGACAAATCATCTACTTGATTTTGTAACTTTTCATTTTCAGCAATCAGCTGCTCTTTTGTCTTAGTGTCATTACTGCTTATAGAAATAATATTGCCCATATAATCCAAGCCTTCTTGCATTGGTACAAAAATATAATTGGCAATAGTTCTAAAAGGCTCACCTGTATAACCTGTTGCATAGCTTGCGAATAAAAGCATTACACATACAACAGTTAAAATCATGAGCAAATATTTACTTGGCAAAAAATTACCTTTACGATTCATTTGACCTATCTTCCTACTTCATTTTATTTAAAAATTCTAGCCTTCATACCATGTCCAAACTTCTTATATTTAGAATCTGTAAGAACTTTCTTCAATCCAAATACTACTGTATTGTCAGTGTCTTCTGAAATATTGACATTGATATTTGTAACCTCTTTAAACAACACATCCAAAGAATCTATCTTGGCACTTCCACCTGATAAATATATTCCTGAATGAACCACATCCTTAGCAAGTTCTGGTGGAACTTTTTCTAAAAGAATTTTTATTGAATTGCACAAACTTTCTAAGTTGGATTTAATTCCCTCGTATACAGTTTCTGCTTTGATTTCCATTTCTATTGGCAATCCGCTGACCACATCTCTACCAACTACTGTCATAGTATCTGTACGACCTGGCATAGCACTACCGATTTCCTCTTTCAATTGACAAGCTGTTTTCTTGCCGATTAGCAAATTGAATTTTCTCTTCATATGAGTCACTATTGCCTCATCTAATTGATTGCCACCAAACTGTAATAATTCAGTGATGACAAGTCCGCCTAAAGAAATAACAGAAATCTCAGTTGTATCAGCGCCAAAATCAACAACCATAATTCCAGTTGGTAAGGTGATATCCAATCCCATACCAAGGGCTGTTGCCAATGGCTTCTCACACAATGTTATACTGTGAGTCTTGGTTTTTGATTTGGAAAATATTTCATAAAATGCTCTCTGTTCAACTTCTGTAATGCCAGTTGGAACAGCAAGAATAATATCTGCACCCTTTAATTTGGCATCAACTTTTTCTTCAAGTGCAGAAAATAGCATAGTCTGCATATTATCAAAATCAGCAATAACTCCGCTGACTATCGGAAAAGATACCTGAATTGTCTC
Source organism: Lachnospiraceae bacterium (assembly GCA_024697595.1). Classification (GTDB taxonomy): domain Bacteria; phylum Bacillota; class Clostridia; order Lachnospirales; family Lachnospiraceae; genus JAILFK01. The sequence goes on from JAILFK010000070.1 coordinate 46,198, forward strand.
AGGAGCCTTCTCGTACATTGCATAAGCCTCATCTCCATATGCATACATTTCATCCTTTTCAATAATGGCAATTGTATTCTTTATACTAGTAACTTCATCAGTGTTATTATTATATATTTTTAGGTTTGCCGTACCCATATCAATACCGTATGAATTGCTCAAAATTTTGTCCTCCATCTATTAAAAAACGCTTCTTTTCATTTTAGCATATCTATATATTCATCACAAGATTCGCATCATAAAGTTTCTGCAGTCCTGTAAGGATTCCAAGCTTGCCGTGATACCATGTTAGTCCACCTTGAAAAAAGGCTGTATAAGGTGGTCTCAAAGGTCCATCGGCGCTAAGTTCAATTGAAGATCCTTGCACAAATGCCCCAGCAGCCATTATGACTTTATCATCATATCCTGGCATATCCCAAGGCTCAGGGGTGACGTAACTATCAACAGGAGCTGCCGCCTGGATTCCCTCACAGAATTTAATCAATCCCTCTGGCTTTTCAAATTCTATAGCTTGAATAATGTCATGTCTTGACTCTGTTGAATTTGGAATTACTTTATAGCCTAAATTCTCAAAGATATTAGCGGCAAATACTGCTGTTTTTAATGCGCTAGCCACAACTGTAGGTGCGAAAAATAACCCCTGGTAAAATGATTGCATGATTCCAAGGGAAGCTCCTACTTCTTTTCCAAGTCCAGGTGATGTAAGTCTGTAAGCTGCATTTTCAATACACTCTTTATTACCTACAATATATCCACCTATAGGAGCCAATCCTCCTCCTGGATTTTTAATAAGGGATCCAACAACCATGTCCGCGCCCACATCCGTAGGCTCGATTTTCTCTACAAACTCACCATAGCAATTGTCCACCATGCAAATCACATCCGGCTTGATATCTTTGATAAATGAGATTAACTCTCCGATTTGAGTGACAGAAAGTGTCGGTCTGCTGGCATACCCTTTTGATCTTTGGATGGTCACTAATTTTGTCTTATTATTTAAAGCATTTTTTATGCCATTATAATCAAAATCACCATTTTCAAGAAGATCAACCTGAGCATAAGTGACACCATACTCCGCTAAAGAGCCTTTAGATGGGCGAATTCCTATCACCTCTTCCAAAGTGTCATAAGGCTTGCCCACAGGTGATAAAAGCTCATCCCCCGGTCTTAAATTAGACATTAAAGCAAGGGCCAAAGCATGAGTTCCACAGGTGATTTGAGGACGCACTAAAGCATCTTCAGTGTGAAATATATCCGCGTATATCTTTTCTAAAGTGTCTCGTCCAACATCATCATAACCGTAGCCTGTGGCTGTATTGAAGCACTCTGCGCTAACTTTATTTTTTTGCATAGCTGCAATAACCTTTAATTGATTATATTCAGCAATTGCATCGATGTCTTTAAATCGCGTCTCTAACTTATCTTCTATTTTTTGACCAAAACGTATGATTTTATCATCTAAACCAAATTCTTTATACATTTATATTGCCTCTCAAAATTTTATATTTTTATCAGAGATTTTCTCTAACATATAATTCAACATTTTACATGAATCATATTGAAAATCCTGCTTATTAATCCAAATAGTTTCCTCACGACTTCTAAACCAGGTTAACTGACGCTTGGCAAATCTTCTGGTATCTCTCTTTATCAATTCAATTGCATCTTCAAGAGATTCTTTACCTTCTATAACTGGAAAAAGTTCTTTATATCCCAAGCCTTGCATAGATACCATATCAGCTGTACAACCCATGTTATAAAGTTTGACCACCTCGTCATACAATCCAGCATCTACCATTTTGTCTACTCTTAAATCTATGGATTTATATAGCTTATCTCGCAGATCATTTAATACAAAGAAACAGAAATTATAAGGAGATTCCTTGATTTTTTGTTCTTCATTATGCTTTGAGATAGGAAAATGGTGAATCTCATAAAATTCAATTGCTCGTATAACTCTCTTTGTATTATTAGGATGAATATTTTGGGCGCTAATAGGATCAATTTTCGCTAATTTATTGTGCAATGCAATCACACCATTAGCTGATAAATATTCTTCTAAGTTCTTACGAATCTCTACATTTTCATCTGCTTCGCCACTGAAATCTGCATCGTAAAGCAATGCATTGATATAAAAACCAGTGCCACCTACCAAAATCGGGATATTTCCATTAGAATAAATTAAATCAAGGGCATCTTTTGCCATCTGAACAAATCTAGCCACACTAAAATCTTCTTGTGGCATCAATTCATCCACCAAATAATGTTTAACGCCCTCCATTTCATCTGGAGTGATCTTGGCAGATCCAATATCCATATATTTATATACTTGCATAGAATCGCAGGATATAATCTCACCGCCTATTTTCTTAGCCAAATCTATAGAAATGGCACTTTTACCTGTGGCAGTAGGTCCTGCAATGATTATCAAAGGTTTTTTATCCATTTAATTTTCCTTTTTATTAATCAAATATTTTCAAACAATTCTCTTGAATTTTTTTTCTAATTCATATTTTGACATGGCTATAATAGTTGGTCTTCCATGCGGGCAATGGTAAGGATTATCTAAGGCCAACAAATCTGTAATCAGCTCTTCTGCTTCCAATATGGATAGCTTATCATGACCCTTTACTGCGGCCTTACATGACATGCTGGCAACTTTTTCCAAAACCAATTCAGAGGAATCTGTAGGTTTAATTTCCTCACAATCTTTTAACATTTCAAGAAATACTGCCTGGGTATCCAATGAGAATAAATTGGCAGGAACCCCTGAAATAGCATATTCATTACCACCAAAATCTTCTAAAACAAATCCCAGTTGCACAAATGAGTCCATATATTCATTCAATACATTTCTTTCTTTTGTGGTGAGGGATACTATAATTGGAGGACTTATCATCTGGGATGTCATCTGCTTCTCACCTAATTTTTTCATTGTCTTTTCAAATAAAACCTTCTCGTGAGCCGCATGTTGATCAATGATATAGAGCTTTTCATCATATTCAATCAGCCAGTATGTATCAAATAACTGACCTATAATTTTATGACTCTTTTTTGCCTCCTCAGATAGAAAACTTGTCTGTTCATAGACCATTTTTTGCTGTTGAAATGCTGTGGTTGATCCTATATTTGCATTTTGACCATTATCATTAGTTGCTTTTGATTCATAAAAATCCTTATACTGTCTTTCGTAAGGAGAATCCTTATGAATCTCAGATACCAATTTTTCTTTTATTGTATTTAGTCTGCTGGCCTCAAAAGGCTGAACGGATTTATATTCTATTTCATCAATAATTGATGGTTCTTTTGGAACCTTAACTTCCTCATCCTTGCCTGCAGTTACATCTCGAATATCTTCACGATTATTTAATTTATCACTAACTATCTTATAAATCATGTCGCTTATGTGAATTTCATCATCAAAGCGAACTTCCTGTTTTGTAGGATGTACGTTCACATCCACGTTTGCATTTTTTGTCTTTATATTTAACAGACAAAATGGATATTGATGCTGCATCAAAAATCCGATATAACCATTTTCCACTGCTTTTGAAAGAAGGGAACTCTTGATATATCTGCCATTGATATAAAAGTTCTCCAAATTCCTATTGCCGCGGGCAATTGTAGAATCACCAATATATCCATCAACTATAAAATCTTCATCCTCCTGATGCACACTCAATATACTACTAGTAATTTCCTTGCCATATATCTGGTAAATGCAATCCTTTAATATCCCATTTCCCGCAGTGTGAATCTTTTCCTTACCATTGGCGATAAATGAAAAAGATATATCTGGATGGGACAAAGCGAGGTTTTCAATCATCTCCACAATATAATTCATCTCAGTGGTATCTGATTTTAAAAATTTACGTCTGGCTGGAGTGTTGTAAAATAGTTGGTATACAAAGATTGTAGTGCCATCTGGCGCACCAACTTCCTCCACACTTTCCTCCTTAGAGCCTTCAATCACATACTTGCAGCCCATAAATTGTTCGCTGGGCTTACTTATAAGTTCAACTCTAGATACAGCACTTATACTAGAAAGTGCCTCACCTCTAAATCCCAAGGAATGTATATCCATAAGATCAGAGGCATCATTTATTTTACTGGTGGAATGTCTCAAAAAAGCCCTGGATAATTCTTCTTGTGGTATACCACAGCCGTTATCGGTAACTCTAATAAAAGTTTTACCACCATCTTTTATCTCCACAGAGATAGCGGTTGCGCCTGAATCAATTGAATTTTCCACCAATTCCTTCACCACAGAAAGTGGTCTTTCCACCACCTCTCCGGCTGCTATTTTATCTATAGTAGTTTGACTTAATACATTAATATTATTTCTTACCATCTATTTTTTACCTTTACTTGTAATTCATTTAAAACATTTAACGCATCTATCGGTGTCATCTGTGAAATATCTAATTCACTCAATTCCTGAATAATATCATCATCTTTTACTGTATCAAAGAAGGATAATTGAGCCTTGTCCACGTCATCTAATGGTTTTGTCTTTATTTTATTGTTTAAAGTTTGTCCTTCTAAAGAAATGTTTTTAGCGATATCCACAATATCATTTTCAACTAATTGCTCTACAATTCTATTGGCACGCTCAACCACTTCATCCGGAAGGCCGGCTAATTTTGCCACGGCAATTCCATAACTCTTATCAGCTCCACCTGGCACAATTTTTCTTAGGAAAACAATATCATCACCATTTTCTTTTACGGCAATACAGTAATTATTTACCCCTTCTAATCGACCCTCCAACTCAGTTAATTCATGATAATGAGTGGCAAACAATGTCTTGGCCCCAAGTATTTTGCTATTGCTGATATGTTCAACCACAGCCCAGGCAATACTCAAGCCATCAAAAGTAGAGGTTCCTCGACCAATCTCGTCTAAGATTAGCAAAGAATCCTTGGTTGCATTTCTCAAAATATTAGACACTTCATTCATCTCTACCATAAATGTAGATTGTCCTGATGCCAAATCATCAGAAGCTCCCACTCTGGTAAATATTCTATCCACAACACCGATATTGGCTGACTTTGCAGGTACAAATGATCCCATCTGAGCCATGAGGACAATAAGGGCCACCTGTCTCATGTAAGTGGATTTTCCTGCCATATTTGGACCTGTTATTATGGAAAATCTATTCTTTTTACCGTCGAGATAAGTATCATTATCAATAAATAGATTTCCCTCTATCATTTTTTCAACAACAGGATGACGACCGTTTTTTATATCAATCACACCTTTTGTGTTGATTTTTGGTCTGACAAAATGATTCTTTTCTGCCACATAAGCTAATGAACAGTACACATCAAGTCTAGCGATAGCCCTTGCTGTACTTTGAATTCTTGTAACCTGGGTGGCAACCTTTTGTCTAAGCTCTTTGAAAAGCTCATACTCTAAAGATAAAAGCTTATCTTCAGCTCCTAAAATAGTATCTTCTAACTCCTTTAATTCAGGAGTGAAAAATCTTTCTGCGTTGGCAAGAGTCTGCTTGCGCTGATAGTCTTCTGGAACTAAATCTTTGTATGAATTAGTTACTTCCAAATAATAGCCAAACACCTTGTTGAATTTAATCTTTAAATTCTTGATGCCTGTGCGCTCTCTCTCTTTTAATTCAAGTTCAGCAAGCCACTGCTTACCTTCAGTTTTAGCTTTTCTAAGTCTATCTACTTCCTCATAATAACCATCTTTTATGATTCCACCATCTCTTGCTGAAATCGGTGGTTCTTCACATATCATGTCATCAATCAATTGATAAATATCTTTTAAATCATCAATATTATCATTTAACTGGCATAAATTATCTGCAGTAAAATCACTCAAACATATTTTTATGCTAGGAAGCCATTCTAAGGAATTTTTAAAAGCTAGCATATCTCTAGGATTAGCATTCTGATAAATAATACGTGTATTTAGCCTCTCTAAATCATAGATTGGATTCATATATTCACGCAACTCATCACGTTGCATCAATTTTGAAGATAATTCATCCACTGCATCTAATCTTTTTTTGATTTCAGTCTCTTCTGTTAAAGGCTGTTCTATGTCACTTCTTAGCATTCTAGCTCCCATAGCAGTCTTTGTCTTATCTAAAACCCAAAGCAAAGAGCCTCTTTTTTGTTTCTCTCTCAATGTCTCAATCAACTCAAGATTTCTCCTGGTTGAAGTGTCTATCAACATGAAATTTCCGTTAATATAAGACTTGATTTGATTAATTTGCTCAAGTTTTGTCTTTTGTATTTCGTACAAATATTTCAATAAGGCACCAGAAGAAATACTTCCAACTGGAAACTCAGCTAAGCCCAATGCTGAAAGTTGAGATGCTTTGAAATGTTCTAATACCAAAGCCACAGATAATCTGTCATCAAAATATCTTGCATCCAATTCAGATATAGATATTTGCATTCTATTTTCAAGATCATTGATATCTATTCCACTGATGGTAAAGTTATCATTGCAAACAATCTCAGATGGTTGATATTTATTAATCTCATCTACACAACTACGAATTGAATCAACCTCTGTCACATAAAATTCAGCTGTTGTAACATCGCAGATTGATAGACCAAACTTATCTCCATCATAAAATATTCCCATGATGTAATTATTTCGACCTTCATCCAAGGCGGCAGCATCCATATTGGTTCCAGGAGTTACTATTCTTGTAACCTCGCGTTTCACAATGCCCTTTGCCTCTTTTGGATCTTCAACCTGTTCACACACTGCAACTTTATAGCCCTTATCAATAAGTCTGGTAAGATAACTTTCTGCGGCGTGGTGTGGCACTCCACACATAGGCGCTCTCTCGTCTAAACCACAACTTTTACCCGTTAAGGTAATCTCAAGTTCTCTAGATACCGTCTCTGCATCCTCAAAGAACATTTCATAAAAGTCGCCTAATCTGTAAAAGAGAATATATCCAGGATACTCCTCTTTTGTATTTAAGTAATGTTGCATCATAGGTGTTAATTTATCAAATTCTACGTCTTTACTGTTCATAATTCACCTTATATTTCTCGATAATTTTTTCCGCCACCTTCATGCCGTCCATGGCAGCAGACATAATTCCACCAGCGTAACCTGCACCCTCTCCACATGGATACAGACCAATGAAATTGCTTTGAAAACTATCATCTCTTGTTATCCTAACAGGCGATGAAGTTCTACTTTCTATACCGGATAAAATTGCATCTTCTCTATCAAATCCAGCTATCTTGTGACCATACGAGTGCATAGCCTCGACAAAACTATTATTTAAATCCTCAGATAAAATTCCGCGAAGATTTACGAAAGTTGTCTCGCCACAAGTCATGGATTCAAAACGTCCATAGGAAGTACTTGCAATATTGTTTTCAAAATCACCAAATAATTGTTGAGGAATTTTCCCCTGTCCTAAATCATAGGCCTTTTTTTCAATATTTTCTTGGAAATCAATGGCTGACATAGGATTGTCCATATCGTATTCCCTGTCACCAACAGAGATAATTATAGCACTATTGGCATTTTTAGAATCTCTTTTAACATAACTCATTCCATTGACAGCTAATCTGCCATTTTCAGAGGAAGCATTTACCACATATCCTCCCGGACACATGCAAAATGAGTACACGCCTCTTCTATTTTCAAGATTTGCGGTAAGTTTATAACTTGCCACAGGTAAAGTTTCATCTAAAACTCCATATTGTGACATATCAATCATGTCCTGTGGGTGTTCCACTCGAAACCCAACTGCAAATTGCTTTGCCTGCATATCTACCTTCTGCGAATGTAATTTTCTAAAGGTATCTCTAGCACTATGACCAATGGCCAATACCGCCACATTAGTATCAATTAAATTATCATTATTATATTTTATTCCAATTAATTTTTGATCATGAAAAATGAACTCATCAACTTTAGATTCGAATCTAACCTCTCCTCCAAGTGCGATAATCTCATTTCTCATATTTTTTACAACATTTACCAAAATATCAGTGCCAATATGAGGTTTTGCATCATACAAAATGTCTTCATTGGCGCCAAATTTGTAAAATGTTTCCAAAACAAAAGCATTTCTACCAAATTTATCTTTTACAAGAGTATTTAATTTTCCATCAGAAAAAGTTCCTGCGCCGCCCTCACCAAATTGTACATTTGACTCTGTGTTCAAAACACCCGTCTTCCAATATTCATCCACGTGCTTTTGGCGTTTATCAACCTCACATCCTCGCTCCAACAAAATAGGCTTATATCCAGCTTTAGCCAATACATATGCGCAAAACAGTCCTGCAGGCCCCATTCCTATTACAACCGGTCTTAAATTTAAAGACACATCTCCAGAAACTGGTGTTTTATAAATATTAGGCTTATATTCCGCTACATTTTTGTTTTTTAAAAGTTTTTTGATGACATTATTATTGCCGCTTTTAATGTTTACTAAAACCTTGAATATATAATAAATATCAGGCTTTTTTCTAGCATCAATAGATTTTTTCAAAATGGTAACATCATCAATATAATCCTTAGATATTTTAAGAGCATCAGCCACATAATCTATTAGATTATCATTAAAATCTGTATATGAAATTTTCAATTGGTTTAAAATAATTGAATTCTTCATCTATTCTCCTAATTTTTGGGGATTATAACTAATCATTAAAGCCAATACTTTTTGCTGCATGTAATCCAGCAACATAACCACTACTCCAAGCCCATTGCAGATTATATCCACCGCATATGCCATCCACATCAACTACTTCACCGGCGAAATATATACCTGGCATAATTTTAGATTCTAAAGTATTACAATCTAGCTCTGTCACATCAACGCCACCGGTTGTAACCTGGGCGATATCCTTATCAACAGATGATGGAATGACTTTATATTCCTTTAAAATTGAGATTACATTCTCCAAAAATAATGATAATTCCTCGTTATTTGATATGTTTTTATTGTAATAGTTTAATTCTTTCAAAAACACATCTGATAATTTATTTGGAAGCAATCCCTTTAAAACATCGCTTAAATCAAAACCAAGATTGATTTTATCTTCGATTATATTTTTTAAGTCTATTTTTGAATATTCAGGTATAAAATCCAAAACGAGATAATTATCAAGCTTCCTGTTAATGGCCTTGGCAATCTCTCTTGAACTTTGAAATACGACGATTCCAGAGATGCCCTCCGTTGTGATCTGCAACTCACCATTATGGCTTTCTTTTAACTTATTATTGATAAATGTATCAATTTTACATTTACATCTTACACCTGAAGCAGACTTTAATTTATTGTCTTTCAAAATAATTTTAGACAAGGCCGGATTAGGTTGAATAATATTATGCCCAAGCTTTGATGCATAGTAAAAACCATCACCATTTGACCCTGGAATTTTAGAAACATTTCCACCAGTAGCTATAATTATAGCTTTGCAGATGACAGCCTCTCGGTTTTTTATATTATTATCAATAATAAAAATCGAATCTTTTTCGTCATATGTTATATCCTTTATTTTTCTTTCGAATATAACATCCACATTTAGTCTGTTTAATTCATTAACCAAAGAATTACGTATTGATGAAGCCTCCATATTTCTTGGATAATACAAATCTCCCTTGGCATCAGGCCATACACCAAGTTGTTTAAAGAACTCTATAGTCTTTTTGTGATCAAACTGGCAATAGATTGATTCAAAAAAATCATAATTATAGTCATGGTAAGCTTTGGCATTAATATCAGAATTAGTAAAATTACATTTGCCATTACCAGTTGCTAGTATTTTATGGCCTAAATCTGAATTAGTCTCAAACACAAGGACAGAGGCCCCAGTTTTAGCTGCAGTTATAGCAGCAATCATACCAGAAGCCCCTCCTCCAATTATGCATATATCATATTTATTACATATATTATTCATAATAATCACCTATAGCATATGAAATTTCTTACAAAGTCGAACGATAGTTGCACCCTTTGGCATATGCATAAGTTCACTTTCGGTCAAACCTTTCATTTTTAATAACAAAACTAAATATACTGCCACTCCAATTATTACGCTAAATAAGGTTGATACTACATTTGACTGAAGTATACTGTAACATAATTTATATAGTACAAAAACGCATACCCCCATTACAGCTGAAGAAATAATTGGAATAATATAGGTCTTTTCAATATTTTGTGATGCATTAGTATATTTTTTTATAGCTATATCATTTAATATACATACGCAAAGTCCATATATATTATTTGCAATAACAACAGCATAAATATTGAGATCAAAGAATTCCATTAATACAATCAATACAATAACATGCACTAAAATTGCAACAACAGCATTTACCACAGGGGTTTTCATTTTATCTATTCCCTGTAATAGGCCGTTGGTCAAAGTCGACAAGGCAAATAATACAATCGATACAGATCCCAGTAACATCATATACATGGTAGTATTGTCTGGATCACCAAATAATAACATATTAAGTGGTTTTCCAAGCACTGCCATTCCAACGGCTGAAGGTATGGCTATAACCATGATAAATCTTGTGGCTAAATTAATCTGTCTATTAACTCTATTTTGCTCTCCTGCAAAATATGCTGATGACAAACTTGGAACACAAGAAGCCGCCAATGCTGATGCTATGGATATTGGTACGTTTGTCAAAACCATGAACTGACCATTATATACACCCCACCACTGACTGATGGTTTTCGGATCATAACCCTGTAAATGGGCAATATTTTTAAATACACCCTGATCAATTAAAGCACTGACACTATAAACTACAGTGCTTAAGAGCACTGGAATTATAGTCAAAAGTAACACTCTAAATATTTCTTTATAACTCTCTTGTTTTCTACTGTGGTCACGAACTAATTTACGCTTAAATCTTTTTCGATAAGCTGAATAGATAACCAGCATAACAATAAGAGCTAATATCGCTCCCATTAAAGTACCTAATGTTCCTCCAGCTGCACCGTAAGCAGATGCGTAGGATTCTGCATCGCCTAAGACTGCTCCAACCCTTTTACCATAAGAAAACAACATATATGCAGCCACAACAGATACAACAGCATTTAAAATCTGTTCACAAATCTGTGAAAAGGCACTGGGCATCATAGTATTTAAGCCTTGGAAAAAGCCTCTAAAAACACCTAGGATGGCAACCACAAAAACTGTTGGGGCCAGAACTTTCAATGCAATAACACTCATAGGGGTCTTTAGCAAAGTTCCACCAAAGAAATCAGCACCAAAGAACATAAGTAAACTACATACTCCACCTGCCACAACAGCTATAACCATAGCTGTTTTAAATACCTTTAATGCGTCTTTAGTGTGGCCGGTTCCCATTCTAGCAGATACAAGTTTAGATACTGCCAAAGGCAAGCTGTAGGAAGAAATTATAAGCATAATATTATATATACTATACGCTGTACTATAATTATCATTTCCCATCTTACCTATAATGGCAGTGAGTGGCATACGATATAACAAACCCACCACTCTACTGATTATAGATGCAATTGCAAGTATAGAACCTTGTATTATAAAATTAGTATCACTTTTTCTTGCTGCTTTATTACTCAAAAATCTTAAACTCCATATTTTCGTATTACTTTAATAATATCATAAAATATTATTTTGATGCTTCATAGTTTTCAACTGTATCATAGAAAACATTCTTATCTGCTGATTGTTCCTGAATAACACTTACCCAAGTCTTTCCAGGATTCAACTGAATTTCATTATTATTTAAATCATAATAATGAGTGATTCCATCCTCACCCTTTGTCCAAGTAATGTCAATAATTTTACCCTGAGTAATAAATTTACCACTGCCTGAGCCAGATACATTAAGGTCTAAATATCCTTCTGGGCAATCATATGTACCGCCAGTGACATTTTGTAAAATGATATTTGTAACTTCAAGTTGAGCATCGTTTACTGCATCTTTTTGAGCATCATTGTATTGATATCTCTTATATGTCTTGCTCTCTTTGTCATAAACAAAACTTGGTTTATTAGATGGATAATATAGTTTTACAACTTCACATGCAGATCCATCAGAAAGTGTATTTAAGCTATTCTCATCAGCGAATTTATAATGACCAGTAAAGTCTTCAGCATAAGTATCATTATATCCCTTTTTTTCTATTCCACTTTTAATGCCTTCTTCGCTTGTGTATGCATTGTGAGGTGCTTTTCTATCATTAGATCTGAAGAATGACTTATTTACGGCTCCATCTAAACCGCTAATATTGTTTACCAATCCATTATTTAATAGCGGTTCTGCATATCTACTCTGTCCATAGTGAACATATATTGCATCAAATTCTGCTGCAAAATAAGCAAAATAAGGTCTGCAACTGCGAACATTACCAATTTTATCTAAGCCAGAATAGTCTTCATATATTGGCATAAGTCGAGTTAATCCACCCTCCATTGGGCACTCATAAATTACACCAGCTTTGCTAAGGCCATATTGAGGCATAGCAGCAGGTATATTTTCTGTCATTATAGCAACAGGTCTCTTGGTTCCAACTTCCTCATCGACCCATTCTCCTGTAAGAAAGCTGCGCATTTCGCCTTCATGTTCATTTACAGTTTTTTCAACAGTTTTTTCAACTTTCTCCTCTGGTTTTGTCACATTATAAATGACCGCACCACCAACGCTTACTGCTGCAACTATTGAAACAATAATCATTATTAGTTTTTGTTTTGGAATATTCATCATAAAATTTAGTCCTCCCTAGTAATATGTAAGGCATTTAATACTGCCTCTTGTTTCGCCTCCATCACTTTAGCATCCGGAGGCGTCATATGGTCATAGCCCATTAAATGTAATATGCTATGCGCAATTAAAAAAGCATATTCACGTTTGATGGAATGTCCATAATCACTTGCCTGTTTGAAAACATGTTCAACACTTATGACTATATCTCCAAGCATAGCTTCACCAGTTTCTGGATTAAATATATCCATTCTGGTTTCCAAGTCAGAAAAATCTCCTGGCCCAATATATTCAATCAGTGGAAAAGACAATACATCTGTGGACTTGTCCAACTGTCTGAATTCATTATTAATCTCTTTTATAGCATCATCATTGGTTAAAGTTATAGAAACCTCAGCTTCAAATGGAAATTTTTCCATATCCAAAGCTTTTTCTATGACATTTTTAGTGATTTCTTTATAATCAAATGAGAAAGTTACATCCACTTCCTCCTCAAAGAAGTAATTCATTGTAATATATCCTCCGCCACAAGGCATTCTCTAATTTTAAGAAACTGATTCATACCCAAAGTGCTCTCGTCATAATAACCTGCACTGGATAATTCATTTAAAGTCTGATATATAACCATATCCTGATTCCAGGTAGATGACATTGTGTCGGCATCTAAAACCTCTACCTTTTGAACCAAAGCATCTACCATATGAACAATTGCTGATTCAACAGTTTGTGGCTTTCTGATAATACACTCATATTCCTCCATTATCTCCATTACGGATTCTGGAAAACAATGTTCATTTGCCAGTCTTAATGCATTATCAATTTCAGGCTCACCTTCCATTTTACCTAGACGATAATAAAATCCTGCAACGCAACATCTCAATGCATCTGCATCTATAACCTCAGCACATTTAGCTGATAATCTTGAAACTCGTCTTGCGTGAGCATATTCAGCCATGGAATAAGCTCTAATATCTCTAGCCAAGGGATAATCTTCATCTATGAGATTTATATAATTGCCTTTAATTTCTTTTGTGACACTAGTGTTTAATTTCGCAAAAACCGCAATGATAATCAATGTTGAGATCAATGCATTAACAAAAGCTGCAACTATATTTTCACCAGATACTTTCAAGTTAGCTCTATAACAAAATACTAATGGATAAATAATAGAGACTACAAAGCAAATGACGTATAAGTATATTCTTTCTTGTTGTGATGATTTTTTCATGAGATATGCAAGCATCATACCAATTATAGCAATTAAAATATAACTATATAAAACATTGTTACTAAACTCGCAATAAAAACATAATGTAAATATATAGTAAATGGTCAAACATATGGCATCCACATCACATAAAATGCAAGATAATAAAGTTGAAATACATATTATAGGTACAAAAAATGCTGGTAAAAAACTAAATAAATATATAGCAGCCCAACAAACAAGTATTCCTAAGAATATTTTTTTATAATTGGTAGCTTCCCCCATAGGCAAATCACCATCTAATCTTTTTATAGATAGACTAAATAAAAAGATTACAAGGAAGGCTACATTTATAGCAAATATACCAAGTAAATCGTCTATTAATATATTTTTCTTTGAAGCAAATAAAATATTTCCGAAAACAAATAATATTATAATTCCAACGAAATATTTTACTCTATTGGATGATAGTTTATTCATTTCGCATTTGTTTTCTTTCTGTTATTTTTCTTTGTATTTGAAAATTCCTTCATTGTTTGTTTATCCTCGTACACCTCATATGCATGAACAATCTTTTGCACCAAAGGATGTCTTACTACATCGAGTCCTGTAAGCTTGCATATACTAATTTCAGGAACATTTTTCAATACTGTCATAGCCACATCCAATCCACTTTTTACATCTGGAGGCAAATCTTTTTGAGTAGCATCACCTGTGATAACCGCTTTTGACCCGAAACCAATTCTAGTTAAAAACATCTTCATCTGTGCAGGTGTAGTATTTTGAGCTTCATCCAAAATGATAAATGCATTATCTAAAGTTCTACCTCTCATATAAGCAAGAGGTGCAACTTCTATAAGACCTTTTTCCATGTTTCTGGTAAAACTTTCAGCACCCATTATCTGATAAAGTGCATCATACAAAGGTCTTAAATATGGATCCACCTTACTCTGTAAATCTCCTGGCAAAAAGCCCAACTTCTCTCCCGCTTCAATCGCAGGTCTTGTCAATATGATTCTACTTACTTCCTCACGTTGAAAAGCTGTAATAGCCATGGCCATGGCTAAATATGTCTTACCTGTACCAGCAGGACCAATACCAAATGTAATCATCTGGTTTCTGATGGCATCCACATAGGTTTTTTGTCCTATTGTTTTGGGTTTTACAGGCTTTCCCATTGTTGTATGGCATATACAATCATCTTGTAATTTAACGATATCACCAGAATTAACATTTAAATTTTTCATACCAAGCAAGTAATTCACCTCTTGATCTGTAATATCAACACCTTTTTTAGATAAGGCTAATAAATCCTTAATGATTTTCTCACCAGCTTTTACATTGTCCATTTCGCCGATAATTTTCAAATCATCACCTCGACAGATGAAAGTTATATTCAGATTCTTTTCAATCTTTTGAATATTTTTATCGAATTGACCGAAAATGTTGCTCATATGTTCAATTGGAAGTTCAATTACAATCTCTTCTTCTTTCATAATCTTCCTTTTTAAATATTTATAATATTATCTTATAAAATCTACTATTTATGATAAGGTTCATTTTTCATAATTCTGTAACTTCGATAAACCTGTTCTAACAAAATAACTCGCATTAATTGATGTGGAAAAGTCATATCTGAAAAACTAATTTTATAGTCGGCTCTGTTTGATATTTCAGGAGCAAGTCCTAAAGACCCACCAATTACAAAAGTTATATTACTCTTACCTTCTAGGCCAAGTTTTTCAATTTTTTTAGAAAATTGAACCGAGTCTAATTTTTCCCCTAAAATCTCAAGACTGATTACATAATCATTTTCTCGAATATGTTTTAATATCCTACTTCCCTCATTATGTAAAATGATACTTTTTTCATTTTCCGTGAGATTTTCCTTGGTTTTTTCATCATTTACCTCGATTATCTTTAGTTTACAATATCTAGATAATCTTTTTGAGTATTCTGCAAGGGCTTCTCTATAAAATTTTTCTTTGACTGATCCTACACAAACTATTGTTATATTCATAATTTCTAAGGTAAATATTTATAATTACACTCTAAAACATCGCTGCTATTTCCATGCTTGTCTATGGTTATCAAGGACAAAATATTGTTACCTTCAATAACTCTGATAGGCTCTCTATAGCAACTACTTGAGGCATTAGGAATTGAACCATCCCAAGTGTAATACACTTCTGATCCTTCTGGTACTGTAACTGTTATAAATGTTTCTGTATTGAAGGTACCACTTTCTGTAGAAACTATAGGCTTATCAGGTTGACCATATACGATGGTATATACATTTTCAACAACTTGAGAATAATCGCCATTACTGTCCTCACAGATAGCTTTTATTGTCGTCACTCCTTCTGTCAAAAGAATTGGAGATTCATATTTCATACGTGAACTAGATTTTATTGGATCAGAATTGTCACATGTATAATAAATTACAGAATCCGAATTACTACTCAATGTTAATTCCAAATCGTCTTCATATTCACCTGATTGAGATGAAAATACTGGGCAACTAATCATTGTCTCATCAAATATTTTTAAAATATTCTCATCAGTGACATTGGCTTTAAGTGCTGCAATAGAGTCGTAATCATCTATGGCTACATATGCTTTTATCAAATATCTGTAGGCATCTTCTGAAGCATCATTTAAACTTATTGCATATATTAAGTTGGTTATGGAATCTTCATATTTTTCTAAATAGTAATAATCTATTCCCAAGGCCAAGTATGCCTCATAATGACTGTCATCTCTATTTATTGCACGTAAATAATATTGGCTCGCAATCTGATAATCTTGTTGCTCATCATAATTTTGTCCCATTTTATAACAATGGGAATAAGAATTAATAAACAATATTACAGATAAACAAACCACCAAAATAAAGGCAATTAAAAAGATGATTATATATTTTTTATTCTTTTCATCTCTCATCCAATTGATAATTCTATCTAATTTCTTTAATTTATCACCACTTTTTGAGGTTTTATTTATATCATCTACATCTTCAGTAGAATTATTTTTATCCCCAATAGATGAATTAGAATCAACAGAATCATCAGTAACTAGATCTTTTTCTTCAACAATGGAATGTAAAAAATCATCATCTAAAAGATTATAGTCAGGAACCATTTGAACAGGTTCCCCACATTTTTCGCAAAATACACTACCTGGTTTAATCTCGGCATTACATTTTGTACAGTTCATATAACTTCATCCAATCCTAACTTTTATTTAATCTTATGTTAAAACAAACCTGTAATAACACCCTCATCTGTCACATCAATTCCATAAGCAGCTGGTTTTTTTGGCAATCCAGGCATGGTCATAATCGCACCAGTTACAGCCACTACAAATTCAGCTCCAGCTGATACATAAACTTCTCTTACATTAATTTCAAAATTCTCAGGACGGCCTAATTTTTTGGCATCATCAGATAATGAATATTGAGTCTTGGCCATACAAACAGGGAAATTGCCCATTCCCAAATCAGTAATTCTATCAAGTTCCTTTTTAGCCGCTGGTGAATATGTTACACCATCTGCACCATAAATTTCTTTTGCGATAGTCTCAATTTTGTCTTCCAAAGACATATCATCGCTGTAAATAGGTTCAAAGTCACTGGTTTTATTATCTAA
The DNA here is from genome assembly GCA_024697595.1 of Lachnospiraceae bacterium. Lineage (GTDB taxonomy): Bacteria > Bacillota > Clostridia > Lachnospirales > Lachnospiraceae > JAILFK01. The sequence goes on from JAILFK010000070.1 coordinate 63,775, forward strand.
AACATTAAGTACTGCATTTGCAAGTTCTACTCCACCTTTTCCACCTTTCTCCCAAACTTCTGAAAGAGCAAAGGCACAGTCTCTAGATTCACAAAAATCTCTCACAAAATCAATCTCTGCGTCTGTATCTGTGATAAATGAATTTAGGGTTACCACCACTGGCACTTTATACTTCTGTAAATTTTCAATATGCTTTTCAAGGTTAACAATACCTTTTTTCAATGCGTCTAAATTCTCAGTTTGTAAATCAGCTTTAGCCACACCGCCATTGTATTTCAAAGCGCGAATTGTTGCCACAAGTACAATTGCATCAGGCTTTAATCCAGCCTTGCGACATTTGATATCCAAAAATTTTTCAGCTCCTAAATCAGCGCCAAAACCTGCTTCTGTAATACATATATCAGCCATTTTCATAGCCATTTTAGTAGCTCTCACAGAGTTACATCCATGTGCTATGTTGGCAAATGGACCACCGTGAACCAAAGCTGGAGTGTGTTCTAAGGTTTGAATCATATTAGGCTTTATTGCATCTTTTAATAGTGCTGCCATAGCACCAGTAGCCTGTAAATCACCTGCTGTAACTGGTTTTCCATCGAAGGAATAAGCAACTATTATATTGCCTAATCTTCTCTTTAAATCATGCATATCATCAGCCAAACATAATATAGCCATGATTTCAGATGCAACAGTGATAACGAAATGGTCTTCTCTAACCATTCCATCCATTTTATTTCCCATACCAACAACAATATTTCTAAGAACTCTATCGTTCATATCTAAACATCTCTTCCATACAATTTGTCTAGGATCGATTCCAAGTTCATTGCCTTGTTGAATATGATTATCTAAAATTGCAGCCAAAAGATTGTTAGCTGAAGTAATAGCATGAAAATCTCCTGTAAAATGTAAATTGAGATCTTCCATTGGCACAACCTGAGCATATCCGCCACCGGCAGCTCCTCCCTTTATACCAAAACATGGTCCCAAAGAAGGCTCTCGAAGAGCTAAAATGGCACTTTTACCAAGTTGTCCCATAGCTTGAGCTAATCCAATACTAGTTGTAGTCTTTCCCTCTCCTGCTGGAGTTGGATTAATTGCTGTGACAAGAACCAACTTGCCATCTTTTTCATTTTCAAGTCTAGCCATACATTCATCAGACAATTTAGCTTTATATTTACCATAAAGTTCAAGATCATCTTCTGAAATGTTAACTTTTTTCGCAATCTCAGTAATTGGAAGCATTACCGCCTCCTGTGCAATCTCAATATCACTCTTCATTTAATGACACTCCTTTTACATACTAACTTGTTTTATATATTTACTTTGAATCAATATATTAATCAATATCCTCATTAACAGGATATTCATCATCTAAAATCCCACCATCTCCATCATCAGAACCTGTTGGAACATAATTAGGATTTAGATAGATTTCAAAATCCGTCAATGACATGGTAACCGTTCTTGGTTTTGTGCCCAATTCAGGTCCCACAACACCTGCCATTTCCAGTTGGTCCATAATTCTAGCGGCTCTGTTAAAACCAATTCTAAAATTCCTCTGAAGCATTCCAATGGAGCCTTTTTGTTTTGATATGATCAATCGTCCTGCATCAGCAAAGTATTGGTCTTGATCATCATCAAATCCGCTGCCTCCACCATCTATAGATGTGGAATTTCCAGAAGCACCGCCTTCGGATTCTACAGCTTTGATAATATTTTCATCATATTCTGCATCAACGTTGGTATCTTTAATATAGTCAACCACCTGTTGAATCTCCTCAGTTCTAACAAATGCTCCCTGTACACGTACAGGTTTTGTAAGGCTTTGAGGATAATAAAGCATATCACCATTTCCCAACAGATTTTCTGCACCATTCATATCAATAATGGTTCTTGAATCGATTCCACTATTAACAGATAAGGCTATTCTTGATGGCATATTTGCTTTGATCAATCCGGTTACAACATCAACCGAAGGTCTTTGAGTGGCAAGAATCATATACATACCCGCCGCTCTAGCCTTTTGTGCCAGTCGACATATGGACTCTTCAACCTCTTTGGCGGCAGCCATCATCAAATCAGCCAACTCATCAACGATTATAACAATCTCAGACATTTTACCAACGCTTTCAGTTTCACCTTGATTATTAATTGGCAACTCAATGGAACCACCATTTTTTATGATTTTATCATTAAAACTCTTGATATCCCTTGCCCCAGCCTGGGCAAACATCTGATATCGCCTGTTCATCTCTGTCACAGCCCAATTTAAAGCACCTGCAGCCTTTTTAGGATCTGTAACAACAGGTAACAACAGATGTGGAATGCCATTATATACACTAAATTCCACAACCTTTGGATCAATCATAATAAATTTAACTTCATCAGGTGTGGCTTTATACAATATACTCATAATAATAGAGTTTGTTAAAACCGATTTACCAGAACCTGTAGTTCCCGCGATCAAAAGATGAGGCATCTTGGCCAAATTAGCTATTATTATGCTTCCAGCTATATCTTTTCCCACTGTAAATGAAACTTTCGATTCAGCCTTTTTAAACTCTTTAGAATCTACAATTTCTTTAAAGCCAACACTTGCTCTCTTCGGATTAGGAACCTCTATTCCAACAGCTGCTTTCCCAGGAATTGGAGCCTCGATACGAATATCACTGACAGCAAGATTTAACTTTATATCATCTGCCAAATTGGTTATTCTATTAACTCTGACGCCATCCTCTGGCTTTATCTCATATCTGGTTACTGATGGACCGCATGTGGCATTTTCAACAGTAGCATTAATTCCAAAGTTCTTTAATGTCTTTTCAAGTTTATCTGCGGTCTCATTAATCTTATCTTTAGTCATTCCACCGCCCCCATTGGCATCTGAAACCAATAGATTAAGTGGTGGCATCTTATAATTAGATTTGCTTTTTTTTGCGATATTTTTTATCTCTTTATTTACAGCATTGGTACTTGCTGCAACCTCCGCCTGACTTTGAGCAGTCTTTTGAGGTTTTCTAGTTTTTTGCTCATGCGTATTTATTAAATCATCTGTATTAGCATTAGAAACAACCGGTGTTGGTTCCTTGCTCTCTTGAGAAATTTCACTTCGTGATTTCATTCTAGATTTAAGAGGTATTCTGTTGACATCTGCGACTTCCACATCAGCCATTCCAGAAGAAACCTCATTAATATCATCAGAATTATCACTTATAGGCGTCACTCCTTCAGTGATTGAAGTATCAAAAGCCACACCTGATATTTTGCGTTCTCTTCGAGGTCTATCACTCTCTGCAGCAACTTTTAGTTGCTCTTCTTGGGCTAATTTATCTCGTTCAATACGATCTAGTCTAGCATTTCTAGCCTCATTAGCATCATTATATCTACGTCTTCTCTGCTTGCGATTGTAAGTTTTATGAGGTAGTATAGTCACTCCACTCAAAACCACAAAAGAAATAACCAAAAGGATTATATCTATTAGATATGCACCAATTAAGCCAAAACCTTTTACAAATATAGCCGCAAATAAGCCGCCAAAAAAGCCGCCGCCAGCTTTGTTCTCATATCCATTTAAATATGCCATTTTAGGACCTACATAATCTCCTTCATGGGTGAGCAATTCTATAAATAAACAGATGCATAAAGCTATAACTATCGATACAATAACTCGATTAACCATTTTTTTATTTCCTAAATTAGAAATAATAAAAAAGGTTCCAATTATAATTATCAAAGGTAGCAAGTAAGCAATTATACCGAAAAGTCCGAAGAAAAATCCGCTAAAAGCTCCACCTACAACTCCACCAAAACCAATATTACCAATAAACAAAAGTAAACCAATTAAAATACTTGCCCATAAAATAATATCCTTGATTAGTTCAAGTTGTTCTGGATCTAAAGTTTTAACCTCATTTACACCACTAGAAGCACTTTTTTTACTAGTGGATTTTGTTGACTTGTTCTTGGTACTATTATTTGTAGACTTAGATTTACTAGAATTTGTTTTTCTAGTGCCAGAAGTTTTAGTATTCTTTTTAGTTGTTTTAGAAGATGTTGTTTTCTTCTTTGTTGCCATTAAAATCTAACTCCTATAATCAATAATTTTAAACTAATCCCATCAAATAAATCACAATGGACAAAAGTCCCACACATATGCAATATATTGAAAAGAATTTGAATTTTTGCTTTCTAACTATTAAAAGCATGGCTTTAATACAAATAAAACCTACAACCGCAGCCACTACCATTCCAACCAAATAATTAATAATCTCGTTGGTAGGGATTTCAGAGATAGCCACATCTTTAATTTCTAATATTGCCGCTCCTAAAATAGCAGGTATAGACATGATAAATGAATACTTAACAGCATATTTTCTGTTAAATCCACATGCCAAGCAAGCCGTTATAGTAGTTCCAGATCTAGATAATCCAGGCAATGTGGCAAAACCTTGACAAATACCAATAAATAAGGCATTTCCTGTGCTTGTTGTCTTGGGTGTTTTATATGTATTAGTTATTTTATCCGAAATAAATAATAATATTCCTGTTACAATCAAACAAACTGCCGGCACAATAAGTATTGTTGAAGCTTGTTCAATATAATCATCAAAAAGTAAACCGATAATAGCTGTTGGTATAGTGGAAACTAAAACTAGAAGCACAAACTTTCTATAACTATTATTAATTACCTTTCTATAACATTTTTTATCTTTTGAAAAAATATTAATTATAAAAATAAAGAAATTGCATATTACATCAAATACTAAGGCAAATCCTTGACGCAACATGGCGAATATGTCTTTATAAAATGCAATAAATATGGCGCATAAGGTACCAACATGTAATAAAATGTCAAAAAATAAACCTGTTTCGCTCTCAATTCCAAATAATATTTTAAACAGAGCTAAGTGTCCTGAGCTACTTACTGGAAGAAATTCTGTAAGCCCTTGTATCAAGCCCATTATTATCGCTTCAAAAATAGACATACTACTCTCCTATTAACATAATTTAACAAAGTACATAATACCATATTTTGTAGTTTGTGTCATTATGAATGGGCAAATCTTGTGAAAAAATAAAAAAATAGGCGAAGAAATTATAAAACTAATTTCACTTCGCCTAAAATACAATTTTTTATCAAATTATTACAACAGAATCATTTAACAAGATTCTCCTAAAAGGTATTTATACATTCCCTCATAATAGACTTTTGAATTGTTCCAAGAATAATCTTTTTGCATTCCTCGATCAATCATCTTGTTCCAATCTTTCTTTTTATCAAAATATACAAATTTAGAATAGTTGACAACATTTAATAATTCATCACCATTATAATTAGCAAAGGAGAATCCATCTCCTGTATGCTCATATTCATTAAATGGTATTATTGTATCTTTTAATCCACCAGTTTCTCTAACAATAGGAACAGTTCCATATCTAAAAGAAATCAACTGAGTTAAACCACAAGGTTCGAATCTAGATGGCATCAAAAATGCATCAGCCGCAGCATACAACTTTCTGGCCAAATCCTCTGAATAGCATATATTTGCTGAGATTTTATCTGGATATTTCCATGCATAATGCCTAAACATATTTTCATATTGAGCTTCGCCTGTTCCTATGACAACTAATTGAGTATTATCATCAACTAATCGCTCAATACAGTAATTGATTAGATCTAAACCTTTTTGATCAGTCAATCGTGAAATTAAACCGATCATATATTTCTTTTTATCAACCGTAAGACCAAGCATCTCTTGTAATTTGGTCTTATTTATCTTTTTATTCGTTCTGAAATTAGCGGCATCATAATTTTTAAACAAAGCCTGGTCTGTAGCTGGATTATATGATTCATAATCAATACCATTTACAATGCCCTTCATATCTAAATGCCTTGCGCTAAGTAGTCCATCTAACCCTTCGCCATAATAAGCAGTTTGAATCTCTTGGGCATAAGATTCGCTGACAGTTGTAATATAATCAGCATAAACAATACCGCCCTTTAGCATATTTGCAGCCTTTTTAAATTCTAATTTATCTGGGGTAAATACATCTCTTGGTAACCCTGAGATTCCTTGAATAGTCTTTATATCCCAAACGCCTTGAAATTTTAAGTTATGAATTGTCACAACGCTTTTCATTCCAGTAAAAAATAAATTAGATGCAAATTCAGTCTTTAAATATACAGGTATCAATCCAGTCTGCCAATCATGGCAATGGATAATATCTGGTTGAAAATCAACAATTGGGAGCATGGATAAAACCGCTTTATCAAAATATGTGAATTTCTCAATGTCATATCTAGCATCAGAATATGGATAAAAGCACTCAAAGTACTCTAAGTTATCAATGAAATAATAAATAATACCATTGTATTCATATTCCATCACGCCCACGTATTTATCGCCAACATATGGTCCCATATCCATTTGGAAATGACATACATATTTAAATTCGTCCCTGTACTGAGGTGGGATACAAGTATAATCCGGCAATACAACTCTCACATCCCATTCATTCTTGTCAAACTCCTTTGGCAACGCCCCCACAACGTCAGCCAACCCTCCTGTCTTCACAAAAGGTACACATTCACTAGATGCAAAAAGTACTTTTTTCATCCATACCTCCCATCTTCTTCAAAAGAAGAAAACCTTCAATTTATAGATTATTCATCCCAATTATGATATACATCCTGTACATCATCATCATCATCTAAAAGTCCCAATAATTTGTTAATACTATAAATATCTTCATCATCTGTTAGTTCCACATAAGTCTGAGGAAGCATTGTAACCTCAGCATTGGCCATAACAACGCCTTCTTTCTCAAGCGCTTCTCTAACTGCAGAAAAATCAGCAGGATCAGTTAAAATCTCAAAACTGTCCTCCTCTTCATTGAAATCCTCTGCACCTGCATCGAGAGCGATCATCATAAGGTCGTCTGCATCCATATCGCAATCTTCACGAGATACTAAAATTTGACCCTTTTCATCAAACATAAAGGATACACATCCCTGTGTTCCCATGTTTCCCTTACCCTTTGTAAATGCGCTTCGCACATTTGCAGCAGTTCTATTTTTATTATCTGTAAGTGCCTTTACAATGATTGCTGTACCATTTGGTCCATATCCCTCGTATGTAACACTTTCATAATTAACTGAATTAGCATCACCAGCAGCCTTCTTGATTCCTCTTTCAATTGTGTCATTAGGCATGTTATTAGATTTAGCCTTGGCAATTACATCACGTAACTTGCTGTTGTTCTCAGGATCTGGTCCGCCTTCCTTTACTGCAACAGCAATTTCTCTACCGATAATTGTAAATATTTTTCCTTTTGCAGCATCATTCTTCTCTTTTTTGTGCTTAATATTAGCAAATTTTGAATGTCCTGACATAAATTTCAATTCCTCTTTTCTATTTCTTATATTATCAATAAAATTCTAACATTTTTAACTATGGCTTTCAAGATTAGCGCTATAAATTATACTCTATCAAGACCTTTTTAAGTCCATTGATTAAATCGCTGGCAACCATACCATGATAACCACATTTTTCAATCATGGAATCTCCTGCAAGTCCATGAATATAAACTCCTAGGCATGCTGCATCATCTGCATTCATTCCCTGGGCAATCAATCCGCCTATTATGCCTGAAAGTACATCTCCGCTTCCGGCCACAGCCATCCCTTCATTTCCTGACGTGTTGATATAGATAGTTCCATAGGATGTAGCCGTTATTGTAGCTGCATTTTTTAAGACAATATTCACTTTATTATTCATGGCAAAATCATTTGCAATTTCAAGTGAATGTAGTTCTACATAACCCGCTGGATTATTGCAAATCCTAGACATTTCACCAATATGTGGAGTCATGACTGCATCCACCTGAATATTTTTTAAGATGTTCTTATCCCCGGCAATCATATTGATGGCATCTGCATCTATAACAAGAGGTGAATCAGCATTTTCAATAACAGTATGTAAAATATTTTTTGATCTGTCATCTGTGCCAAGTCCTGGACCAATAACAACGGCATCCATCTGTTTTAAAAGTTCTATCAATTCATCTTTATCGAAAGAATCCTCATTTTCATCTGCAATTGAGCTATAACATTTCACAATGGCTTCAGGAAATTTTGACAATATAAAATCTCTATTAGAAATATGGGTATATACGTAAACCATACCAGATCCTATTGTCATAGCCGCCTTGCTTGATAAATATGCTGCGCCGCCGTACTCTTTACTTCCTACTACACAAAGCACTTTGCCATTGCTGCCTTTGTGGCTGTCAACCTCGGCTTTAGGCAACGCGAATAAATCTCTTTGTTCCAAATAATTATATTTTGGTCTTATATTTAATAAGCTTTGCTCATCGATACCAATGTCTGCAACCACCACATTTCCACAATATTTACGGCCTGGAAATAATACATGGCCAATTTTTGGAAAGCCAAAGGTGACTGTGGCATCAGCCATAACACTTAATCCTTGAGGATAACCATTATCAGCAGACAAACCAGAAGGAATATCAACTGCCACCACATAAGCAGAACTATCATTAATATTCTGAATCATCTGGCCATAATCTCCAGCAACCTCTCTAGTCAGACCAATTCCAAAAATGGCATCAACAATAACATCAGTAGTTACTAATTCTTCAACAAATTCCACCTGGTATCTCTGGCAAATATTATATTGTTTAATATTGTCTTTAGAAGCCTTGGCCCTATCTCCTATACAAAGTACTTTTACGTCCAATCCTTCTTTGGTCAATAATCTGGCAATGGCAAGTCCATCACCGCCATTATTGCCAGTTCCACAAACCACCAAAACAGATTTGTCTCTACCGTAATTTTCAATTATATAAGTACATACACTAATAGCGGCACGCTCCATCAAAACCATGGATGGAATTCCAAAATACTCGATTGTATTTTTGTCTGCCTCCTGCATCTCCTTTGCATTTAATAAGTATTTCATAAACACCTCCGTATAAAAAATATGACAGGCGTATTTAACCTGTCATATATTATTTATTCTCTGTGGTATCAAAATTCTCACCTTGAGATAATTTTTGAGAATCTCTAGTATCACCGACAATAGCCTCTCCTGTTGTGATTTCGACATCATTATTTTGTATATCAAACATCTCAACCACATCTTTACCAAAAATATCATGCATATATGCATATATTTCCTTGTTATTTATCTCACGATTTTGCTTTTTTATAATATTTTTTTTCAGATCAATTCGAACTTGTTTTATCCAATCAGAGATTTCTTCCGCTTCATGATAGTTTACCCGAAGTCTATCATAACAAAAATTCATAGTCTCAATCATTAAATCATTATTATAATCGGATATAATTTTAGGGAGTTCCATAAGTTCATCTTCATTGGCAGCCATTTTTTCATTGACTTCTTCAATGAGACGTTTATTCTCTTCCTTTTTCTTGTTTGATGTATCCTGAGTATCATCCATATTATCTACGATACCCTTCATCAAGTCATTCTTAACCTTCTTTAGTTCCTTTAACTCCTGATTAAGTTTTCCCTGTCTAGCAAGAGCATCATTAATATTTTTCTCCAAATCTTTAACACGTTCTGTCTTGCCGGAAAGCGCAAAAAGTCTATGCCATTTTTGATCTAATATCAATATTGGAACTTTAACATTTTTTACAACTTGAGAAAAATTTTTATCTTCCAAAAATCCCACCCCAAACAAATAATCATTTTATTTTATTACTATTTAATGCATTATAAGATAATCTCATAAGACTGTCTGATAAATGTACATTTTCAACAACAATGCCATCCACATCATCCAAGTCAACATGAGCAAAATTCCAAATAGATGTTATTCCAAGCTCTACTAATTCTCTTGCAGTTGTTTCTGCATTAGCTCTAGGCAAAGTGAGAGCCGCAATATCTACCTTGTTCTTACGTAAAAAATCAGGCAGCTCATCCATCATCTGAACCTTAATTCCACGGACATCCATACCTTTCTTTTCAGGATTAGTATCAAAAAGTCCAATAATTTTAAAACCTAATTTATCAAATTTCACATAGTTTGTGACAGCCTGCCCCAAATTACCGACACCGATTACTATCATATTATGGCTCTCGTTAAGCCCTAAAATTTTACCAATTTCATCATAAAGATACTGCACATTGTATCCGTAACCCTGTTGACCAAAACCACCAAAATTATTTAAATCCTGTCTAATTTGAGATGCGGTAACATGCATTTTTTTGCTCAAATCACTAGATGAAATTCTCTCAACTCCAGCATCTAACAAATCTCCTAGATACCTATAGTATCGAGGCATTCTTCTTATAACCGCTTGAGATATATCTTTTTCCAATTTTTTCTCTCCTAAAACGCATCAATTGATGTTTATTGTTATATTATTATCATTTAATAATTATATTTTTTTCTGACAAAAGTGTCAAACTTTCAAGAGATTAAAGCTTCCAATTCTTCCCATTTGTCATATAGCTTTTCTAGTTCATCATTCAAAGCATTTTGCCTTGTGGTCAGTTCATTTAATTTGGCTGAATTAGTTGCCACCTCGTCCTGTGCAAACATACTGTCAATCTCTTGATTTTCAGCTTCAATTTCTTCTATTCTTTTTTCGACTTCAGCAAGCTCACGTTTTGCCTTGGTAATTTCTCGTTGTTTTTGTTTGTTTGCTTCCCAATCAGCCTTACCAGAATTAGAATCATTTCCACCAGTTATTAGTCCGCTATTTTTTTGCTCACTAAAATTTACCACATCTTTGTTGTCAGTGCTATTATTTTTATTTGGTATTAAAGAATCAGACGAATCCATACCAAAATTATCAACAATAGTCTGTTTTTTTTCTAGATAATAATCATAATTTCCAAGATATGTTGTAAAATGTTTTCCCTCTAATTCCAATATCTTATGAGCAGTCTTATTTACAAAATATCTGTCGTGACTGACATAAAGCAAAGTTCCTGTATAGGAATTTAAAGCCTCCTCTAAAATGTCTTTAGACTCCATATCCAAATGGTTTGTGGGCTCATCTAAAATCAAAAAATTAGCTTCGGATAACATAAGCTTTGCCAGGGACACTCTACCTCTTTCACCACCGCTTAAATCTCCGATTTTTTTATAGCAATCATCCCCGGTAAACAAAAAGGCAGCTAGCGTATTTCTTATCTTAGTATTGTTTAGATTTGGATAAGCATCAGCAATCTCATCAAATAAAGAATTGTCATCATTTAATCGCTGTTGCTCCTGATCATAATATCCAACGTGAACATTTGAACCCAATTTTATAATACCGCTGTCAGCGTCCACCGCCTCATTAATAATTTTCAACAAGGTGGTTTTACCCGTACCATTGTCCCCAATGATAGCCACATGCTCGCCCTTTTGCAGAAGAAAATCAAAGTTTTCAAATAATATATTGTCATCATATGATTTTTTTAGTCCCTTGATATCAAGTACATCTTTACCACTTGAGACCTGAGGTTCCAAATTCAATTTCATATGATTTTCAGCAGATATTGGAGCATCAATCACGTCCATTTTATCCAAAGCTTTTTGTCTACTCTCAGCTCGTTTTACAGATTTTTCTCTGTTAAATGATTTCAACTTATCAATAACTTCCTGCTGATGTTCAATCTGAGACTGTTGCTTTTCATACTCTCTCAATCTAGTCTTTAAAATCTCAGCCTTTTGAATAGCATAGCTAGAATAATTTCCTTTGTATAAATGAGTCAAGCCATGGGTTATATCAAGTACTTTGTCCACAATTTTATCCAGGAAATATCTATCGTGGGCCACCAAAATCATGGTACCCTTATAATTTGATAAATATGTCTCCAACCACTGAATAGAATTTAAATCTAAATGATTTATAGGCTCATCTAAAAGCAAAATATCTGGCTTTTTCACCAACAACATTCCAAGGGAAACCCTTGTCTTTTGGCCGCCAGAAAGTTCCCTCATATTTTTACCAAAATCTTCATCATCAAAACCTAGACCACGCAAAACACCTGTAACCTGAGATTCATATGTACTTCCCTCAAGATGTTCAAAGGTGTCATTTAGACTGTGATATTTGGCCAGAAGTTCCTCCAATTCATCACCTGTTAAATGTGTCATCTGCTCTTCCATCTGAATTAAAGTATTTTTTATATTTATAATATCTTCTCTGGCAGAATAAACAATATCATAAATAGTACCTGACGCAGCATCATTTTGATACTGTGCCAGGTAGCCTATGGTGACATCTTTGGCTGTGACAACATTGCCCTTATCAGCCTCAAGTTCACCGGTTATAATCTTGAGCAAAGTAGATTTACCCGCTCCATTATTTCCAACTATTGCAAGCTTTTCACCTGCATCTAGCTGGAAAGAAATATCATTTAAAATATTGTCCGTACCATAAGATTTTGTTATTCCTTGGCAGGATAAAACCATATCATTCTCTCCTTAAATGAAATGAATATATTTTACAACAATCCCTCTAATGTTTCTCTGATTGCTACGATAAAGTCCTTACTGTTCAATACTGTAGGATTTTCTAAAGAAGTGATAAGAGCCAAATCTTTTGTCATCTTGCCATCTTCAATAGTCTTGATACAAGCCTGCTCCAACTTGTTGGCAAAATCAATCAACTCTGGAGTGTTGTCCAACTCACCACGTTTTCTCAAAGCACCTGACCAAGCAAAGATTGTTGCAACAGAGTTTGTTGAAGTCTCCTCGCCCTTCAAGTGTTTGTAGTAATGTCTCTGAACTGTTCCATGAGCAGCCTCGTACTCATATACTCCTGATGGAGATACCAAAACAGAAGTCATCATTGCAAGTGAACCAAAAGCAGATGAAATCATATCACTCATAACATCACCATCATAGTTCTTGCAAGCCCAGATATAACCACCCTCTGACTTCATTACACGAGCAACAGCATCGTCAATTAAAGTATAGAAGTATGTAATGCCAGCCTTTTCAAACTTTTCTTTGTAATCAGCCTCAAAGATTTCCTGGAAAATATCCTTGAATGTATGATCATATTTCTTAGAAATTGTATCCTTTGTAGCAAACCATAAATCTTGCTTCTGGTCTAGCGCATACTCAAAACATGCCTTAGCAAAACTATCAATAGAATCATCTAAGTTGTGCTGTCCCTGTAGTACGCCCTCGCCCTTAAAGTTATGGATTGTTTCCTTTAATACTGTTCCATCCTCGCCAGTAAATACAAGCTCAGCTGTACCTGGTCCTGGAACATCAATCTCAACTGACTTATATACATCACCGTATGCATGACGAGCAATTGTGATTGGCTTTTTCCAATTTTTAACACAAGGCTCAATACCCTTTACGATAATTGGTGCACGAAATACTGTTCCATCCAAGATTGCTCTGATTGTTCCATTTGGACTCTTCCACATTTCCTTCAAATCATATTCTGTCATACGAGCAGCATTTGGAGTGATTGTGGCACATTTAACAGCAACGCCGTATCTTTTAGTAGCCTCAGCTGAATCAACTGTAACCTGATCATTTGTGGCATTTCTATGCTCTAATCCAAGATCAAAGTACTCAGTTTTTAAATCAATAAATGGGTTTAACAATTCATCTTTGATCATCTGCCAAAGAATTCTTGTCATCTCGTCTCCATCCATCTCAACTAAAGGTGTCTTCATTTCAATTTTGCTCATTGTAGTTCTCCTTATTACTTTGCAACAATATTTACAATCTTACCAGGAACATAAATTTCCTTGATAATGTTTCCACTCAATCTATCTCCCAAAGCTTCTTTTGCTCTTGATAACACATCATCTTTGGCATCATCTACATTTATAGCAAGTGTTGTCTTAGTCTTGCCATTGATCTGAACAGCAATCTCAACTGTATTTTCAACAGTTTTAGCCTCATCATACTCTGGCCACGCTTCGTAAGCAATTGTGTCATCATGACCCATTAACTGCCAGATTTCCTCTCCCACATGAGGGCAGATACATGAGAACATCTTGATGAAATTCTCGCCGTACTCTCTTGGACATTTTCCAGCCTTATATACAGCATTTACAAAAATCATCATCTGCGAAATTGCAGTGTTATAACCTAATTCCTCAAAATCATTTGTAACCTTTTTCACAGTCTGATGATAAATCTTTTCAAGTGAACCATCATTATCATCTGTAAGGTTTTCAGCCTCTGTAAAGAAATTGTATACACGAGTGATAAATCTCTTAGCACCAGCTACATTGTTAGAATTCCATGGCTTAGAAACCTCAAGAGGCCCCATAAACATCTCGTATAGACGAAGTGTATCTGCGCCGTAATCATTTACAATATCACTTGGATTTACAACGAATTCAGGGAATCTCTTACCCATCTTAATTCCATTTTCCCCAAGAATCATACCCTGATGAACAAGCTTCTTAAATGGCTCCTTCACTGGAGATAATCCATTGTTATAAAGGAATCTATTCCAGATTCTTGAATACATAAGATGTCCAACTGCATGCTCAGGTCCACCAACGTATAAGTCAACTGGCATCCAATGCTCTAACAACTTTTGATCTGCAAATTCCTTATCGTTATCAGGATCGATATATCTCAAATAGTACCAAGAAGAACCAGCAGAACCAGGCATTGTAGATGTCTCTCTAGTTCCTTTCAAACCATTCTTATCATAACATTTCCACTCTGTGGCATTCTCAAGAGGTGCCTGACCATTCTTGCCTTTATAATCCTCAAGTTCTGGCAAGATAAGTGGTAATTCCTCATCAGGGAGGAATTCGATAGAACCATCTTCCTTATATACGCAAGGTACTGGTTCGCCCCAGTATCTCTGTCTAGCAAATATCCACTCACGGAAGTGATAATTAACCTTTTCACGGGCAACACCCATATCAATCAATTTTTTAGTAATGGCAGGTTTTGCTTCCTCTACAGTCATTCCATTAAACTCTTCAGAATTTATAAGTTTGCATCCCTTGCCAAGGTAATCATATTTCTCAAAGGCATGATTTGATACATCAGCACCCTCGCCTTCAATTACTTGAATATATTCAAGACCATGAACTTCTGCGTACTCAAAATCTCTCTGATCATGTGTAGGAACCGCCATAACAGCACCTGTTCCATAGCTTGCCAACACGAAATCACCGATATAAAGCGGCACTTCCTTGCCATTTACCGGATTGATTGCGTAAATTCCTTTTAAAGGACAACCAGATTTAGTCTTATTCAAATCTGTTCTGTCCAAATCATTTTTCTTTAAAGTCTCATCGATGTATGCCTGAACTTCCTCTGGATTTTCAACTCTATCCATTAGACCTTTTACAATATCACCATCTGGGGCTAACACCATAAATGTGATACCGTAAATTGTCTCAATACATGTGGTAAATATTGAGAACTCACCACCGCCAACAATCTTGAAATCAACTTCAACACCAGTGGACTTACCAATCCAGTTTCTCTGAATCTCTTTTGTAGACTCTGGCCAATCAACCTCATTTAAACCGTCAAGAAGTTCCTCCGCGAAAGCCTGCTGGTCAATAACCCACTGCTTCATCATCTTTTTGACAACAGGGAAGCCGCCACGCTCAGACTTTCCGTCAATGACCTCATCATTTGAAAGAACTGTTCCAAGTTCCTCACACCAGTTAACTGGCATATCAATATGCTTAGCATATCCAGCCTCATATAACTTCTTGAAAATCCACTGTGTCCATTTATAAAACTTAGGATCAGATGTGGCGATCATTTTAGACCAATCATAATCAAATCCTAATTCTTTTAACTGCTTTGAAAATGTTTCAATGTTATGCTCTGTAAATCCTGCTGGATGATTACCTGTATTAACAGCATACTGCTCAGCTGGAAGTCCAAAAGAATCATAACCCATTGGATGCAACACATTGTATCCCTGCATTCTCTTCATTCTAGACATAATATCTGTCGCTGTATATCCTTCTGGATGTCCTGCGTGAAGACCAACTCCTGATGGATATGGGAACATATCAAGGGCATAGTATTTAGGTTTGCTAAAATCCCAGACATCTGTTTTAAATGTCTCATTCTCCTCCCAATATTTCTGCCACTTTTTCTCAATCACTTTATGATTGTATGTCGCTGCCATTTTCAATTCCTCCTGATCTATAACAAAATCGTATATTTATACACTTAATTTTATAAAAATCTGCACAAAGAAGATTTTATCATACAGGCTATATTTGTCAAGAAAACTAAGGGTTAAAATCCCCTTTGAAATCCCTAATTTAGTTGACTTTAGGACTCATAATCGTTACTATTTTTATAGCAAAATTAATTACACTAATTGAATATTAATAAATATCAATAAACATCTAAAAAATAAGGACTAAAAAAATATGAATTTTTCACAAATCGGTTTTATAGGATTAGGATTAATCGGAGGCTCAATAGCCAAAACAATTCAAAAAAAATATTCAGAAACAAAAATCATTGCAACAGCCAATCGTCAATCAACTATTGATGAGGCATATTCAGACGGAGTCATCGACAACTCTGTTCTTCTTGATATTGAAGATTTCTCAGAATGCGATGTGATTTTTTTATGCAGTCCTGTAAAATACAATATCTCATATTTAAAGGAACTAAAAAATATAATAAAGCCAACCTGTCTTGTGACAGATGTGGGAAGTGTAAAAGGAGACATTACTTCCGCCGCCATTGAAATCGGCATAGATAATCAATTTATCGGTGGACATCCAATGGCTGGTGCTGAATCCACAGGATACAACAACGCCACTACCACCTTGCTTGAAAATGCTTATTACATTTTGACTTACACAGATAAAATTGATGGTTCGATCTTATCTGATTTCGATAAATTTATTTCAAGCCTTGGGGCTATCACAATGACTATGCCATCACAAAAACATGATTTCGCTGTGGCGTGTATCAGCCATTTACCACATATTATCTCCGCTTCACTTGTAAATTATGTAAATGAAGCAGATGATGATGGAACTTTAAAAACTATTGCGGCTGGAGGATTTAGGGATATCACAAGAATATCTTCTTCATCTCCTACTATGTGGCAACACATTTGTGCCACCAACAAGGATGAAATTTTAAATGCCTATAAACTTTATATTGAAAGCTTAAATAAATTCGTTGAGGCTGTAGAAAATTCAGATGAGGCCAAAACATTTGAACTATTTACAAATGCAAAAAATTATAGAGATAATCTTCCTGTAAAAAATAATGGTCTTATTCCAAGCGCCTTTGAATTTTATTTGGATTTGGAGGATGAAGCCGGTAACATTGCCACTGTGGCCACAATTCTAGCGAAGGAAAATATAAGTATTAAAAATATTGGTATTGTCCACAACCGTGAGTTTGAACAGGGTGTACTTAGAATCGAGACCTATGATGATAAATCTATGAGGGATGCGATTGAGATTTTAAAGTACAAATATAAGATTTATAAATAATAATTGTAAGCAAGAAGAATATTCTAATAAATTTACAAATACAAATTAGATTCAAAAAATATATTTAAGTAGGAATAAATCAATGATGAATAATAAATCAATGACAATCACAAAATGTAAATCACTCAAGGGACAAATCACTGTTCCCGGTGATAAATCCATATCTCACAGAGGCGTAATGTTTGGTGCTATTTCTGATGGAATCACTGAACTTAATGGCTTTTTAGACGGTGCCGATTGCCGTTCAACTATCTCTTGCTTCAAAAAAATGGGGATCAATATCACTCAAGATAATGATCATGTAATCATTCACGGCAAGGGACTAAATGGTTTAAGTCAGCCAAAAGAAATACTTGATGTGGGAAATAGCGGAACAACCACTAGATTAATCAGCGGAATTTTAGCAGGTTCCGCCTTTGAGTCAACACTAAATGGAGATGCTTCTATTCAGACAAGACCCATGGGTCGAATTATGACGCCGCTTAAAATGATGGGTGCTGATATAACTTCTATAAAAGGTAATGATTGTGCTCCTCTTAAAATTAATGGCGGTAATCTTCATGCTATCGATTACATATCTCCTGTTGCATCTGCTCAGGTTAAATCCTGTGTGCTTTTAGCAGGTTTATATTGTGATGGTATAACTTCGGTCACAGAACCAGTGCTCTCAAGAAATCACACTGAACTTATGCTTCAAGGGTTTGGTGCAGAGGTTAAATCCGAAAATAACAAGGCTTTCATTGCAGGTCGCCCTAAATTAATCGGTCAACAAATTACTGTTCCAGGAGACATTTCCTCTGCTGCTTATTTTATTGTGGCAGGTCTTATCTGTGAAAATGCTGATTTGCTTATTGAAAATGTAAATTGCAATCCAACACGTGCTGGAATTTTGAAGGTATGTGAAATGATGGGTGCCAATATTGAATATCTAAACCAACGCATTGTTTCTGGAGAAGAAGTCTGTGATGTACATATTACAACATCTAATTTACATGGAACTAAAGTAGATGGTGATTTGATTCCCACATTAATTGATGAAATTCCAGTTATTGCTGTAATGGCTGCCTTTGCAGATGGAGATACAATTATCGCTGACGCCGCAGAGTTAAAAGTAAAGGAATCCAACAGAATTGATTCAGTTGTAAATAATTTAAAATCAATGGGTGTAGTATGTGAACCTACAGAGGATGGAATGATAATTCACGGAAGAAATTTTGTGAATGAATCAGGTGATAAAGCATCTAATATTCACGGCGCTAAAATCATCACTAAATCCGATCACAGAATCGCTATGTCCTTTGCAATTGCAGGTCTTGTGGCAGATGGCAAAACAACCTTTGATGATCCTGAGTGTGTAGTTATATCATATCCAGAATTCTATAACACAATAGAAACTATAAAAAACAAATAAATCTCATATTATTTATAACAAATAAGACTGTTTACTTTGATTTAAAATGTACTGACCTCCAATCGTTAGATTTTTAGGTCTAACTTTTGGGGGGTCAGTACATTTTCCAGCTTATTTAATTAATATAAAATGCTTATCTATTTCTTTGAGCGGTTGGCCTTGGCCTTTTTCTTGGCCAGTTTCTCCTGATACTTGGCCTCTTCCTCCTCAAAGTTCAATCCCTTCTTGGCACATTTTGCCTTCAGTTCACGAATTCTATCTTCCTCAGCCTTGCGTTCCAACTCAATCTGTTCCTGCTCAGCTTTCTCTTCCGGAGAAATGTATACCTCGCCTCTTGCCTCTGCAGCCTTTCTATGTCTATCAATAATTGTATCAGCCACTTCCTTAGCATGATCTTCTGCATCATAGAATGTCATAATAAGTGCCATTACAAGATAAGCAATCATACATATTCCTACAAAAGCCCATGTAAAAAATGTCTGTACTGCATGCGGTTGAGTTATAACATCAGCAGAACTAGCTGGAGCAATATACCCAAATGCATTAATACCTCCCAGGAGAATCGACTGTCCAATTCCAGCTGCAATTGTAGCAATAATTGTATTAATAGATGCCGTAAATCCATCTACTCTAAATCCACTGGTATACTCCACCTGATCCATAGCCTCTGCAAGAACAGCAGCAATGGCATATGTCGGAAGAGCCCCCCAGGATTTAATAAACATACCAGCTACCACTCCAATAAGATTCGTAGGGTTAAGCATTACAATCAGGCATCCAATAGCTCCAATTACAAATCCTATCTGGAATACCCATCTCTTACCAAATTTCTTGACAAGTGGCCACAAAACTACAATTCCTATTCCAAGAGGGAACTGGCCTATAGCATTAATTAGCACCTGATTAGTTGCACCCTCTGCAACTGATGAGCCTAATACCCAGTTAGCAAAGTAAATCATACTATTAGTTGATAAGAATTGAGAAAACTGGAACAATGCCCATACAGCCATAACCATAAGCCAGTACTTATTT
>JAILFK010000014.1 GCA_024697595.1 Lachnospiraceae bacterium
AATTGAGGTGCCCCCTCAAAGTCAGACTTTTTTACGAGTCGCCTCCGGTCGTCTCGTTTTCTTTATGCAGCTAAAAGATGGAGCCTATATTGAACAGGACTCATCCATCCTAACTTTTCTTTTATCCGTTGCTCATTATAATACTTTATAAATCTTTCTATCTCTGATTTCAATTCATCAAAACTATAGTACATAACACCGTAGTATATTTCTTGTTTTAGTAACCCAAAGAAGTTTTCCATTACTGAGTTATCTAGACAATTGCCTTTTCTAGACATACTCTGGAAGATCCGTTCTTCTTTTAGACGATGCGAGTAAGCTTTCATTTGATAAGCCCAACCTTGATCTGAGTGAAAAGTTCTTCGGTAAGGACAATCGGATGTTACTTCAATAGCTTTATCAAGAGCATTCATTACATTATTTGCAGAGATTTGTAATTATCGACCCATTTTTTTATATTGCTTGGGGCAGAAACACCGTATTTCTGGGCTAAATAAATTTTTCTACCTTCTCCATTTAGATAAGCCATCACAACCTTTTTCTTAAATTCAAAAGTATATTTGGACATAAAAATACTGACCTCCAATCGTTAGATTTTTAGGTCTAACTTTTTGGGGTCAGTACAATCTTCATTGTAAACAGTCTTTTTTATTTTAAAATTATTGAGCTGCTTTACCAGCAACAATAGGCTGGCTTCCCTCTGGTACAACAACCAAATTTCCATTTCTACCAATGTCTGTCAATGCATTGATATATTGTTGCTGTAATACCTTGTCTGTAAGAGACTCGTCTAAAATTCTATTGGCATCAGCTTCAGCCTGAGCATTAATTTTTTTAGTTTCAGCTTGTACCTTTGCCGTCTCTTGTTCATTTAATGCCTGGGCTTTTGCTATTTCAGCTGATTGGGCCTCAGCATACTTCTGTGTTATAGCTTCTGGATATCGAACTTCTTGAACAGATACTTGTTCAACATTCAAACCATTTTCACTCCATTTTTGTTTTAACGCTTCCTGTACAGCATTTTGATACTGTGCTCTATCTGTAAGCATTGTGATTGTATCAAATTTACCAGATACTTTTCTTGCAACACTTCTAACATCATTAGCAAGATAAGACTGAGTATAGTTTGTCTGGGTTCCATAATTAGCATATAAATCCATTGCAGCACTTGGATCCAATGAATATACCACCTGAATATCAATATCCGCAGATGCACCTGATTTGTCATTTATTGTAACTTGAGGACCTTGTGCAGATCCACCATCATAAGCATAAGGTGAGTCATCTGTGGTTCCGTAAAAATTAATCAACATATTTCTGGTGTTATATACAATGCATGTTTCAAGAGGTGATTTTGTATGAAATCCTGGATCTTCAGTCTGTCCATGAAGTGCACCATCCCAATTTTTCTTTACAATAACCTCACCTATATCTTGGGTATAAAAACAACTTGAAGCAATCATTACTACGGATAAGAAACATCCAACTCCACCAACAATAAAAAATATATTTATTTTATTGTCGTTTTTTTGTCTTCGCTTAATTCCTAAGAATAAAACAAAAATACAAATTATAAAAATTAATATACTAGTAATAAATTTAAACATAACAAACTCTCCTTTTTTATTAACAAATAATATTACTTCTTTTTACCACAGCAGAACTTATACTTCTTGCCACTGCCACATGGACAAGGATCATTTCTACCAACTTTTTTATCATTTACAACAGTGTGTGAAGCTTTTTGCTCATGGTAAAGTTTCTTTCTTGTCTCCTCATCAAAAATATCATCCCACTGCTCTAATGTATACAACCAATCAGCCTTGGCTTCAACCATGTTTTTGTAAAGTTTCTCCTTATCAAAAGCCAAAGATACCACAGTGTCTTCCTCCATAGTATCAATAGGATTAGCCTCTTTTAATGAATCATTGATACCATCCAAAAATCCTGTCATATGCATGATATCTGTATTATATTTATCGGCCAACTCCTTGACGCTTCCCTTTACTTCCTCTTCTGGTGTGGCAAGTAACTGCGCGTAAACTTCCTGCTCAAATTTAAAATAATCGCCCCAGAAAGCCTCTAAATTAGGATTACTCTCATCATAAGCTGCATTTCTCCATTGTTCTAATAATGCCATATGTTTTTACCGCCTTTGCATATTTTTTTCTTATAAACTTGTAACATATTATCACAAATATGATTAAAAATAAATAGTTTAAAACTAACAACATTGACATAAACTATGACCTTAACATATAATTTGATGAGTTAACTAGTTACAAAAAAGGAGTTACAGATATGCTTACAAAAATCAGACAAATATTTGCCATAATAGGCATTGTACTTCTAGTAGGTCTATATGTATTGACTTTAGTTATAGCATTCATAGACCCAACTGCTACTATGAGTTATCTAATGGCAGCAATCGCCGCCACAATTATGATTCCAGTGGTACTGTGGTTTTTAAATGTGATGATTAAATCAAGAGAAAAAAACAAGGAACAGGAAGAATAAAAGTTCTTTCTGTTCCTTTAATTTATTGAATTTAAAATCTATAAAAATCCTAAATCAGCCTCAAATATTATTCTACTTAAGGTTTGATTTTCTGTAGATAATCTCATCACGACCTGGACCATTTGATACCATAGTAATTGGATATCCAATCTGCTCCTCTACAAACTCTACATAATTTCTACAGTTTTCTGGGAGATCCTCATAATTCTTGATTCCTCTAATATCACATTTCCATCCTGGCAATGTCTTAAATACTGGCTTAGCCTTCTCAAGCTTTGTTGTAACAGGGAAATCTGTTGTAACTTCACCATCGATATCATATCCGACACAAACTGGAATCTCATCTAAGTATCCTAATACATCAAGAACAGTAAATGCCACATCAGAAGTACCCTGCATACGGCATCCATACTTGCTGGCAACACAGTCAAACCAACCTACACGACGTGGACGACCAGTTGTAGCACCATACTCTCCCTTGTCACCACCGCGTCTTCTAAGCTCCTCAGCCTCATCACCAAAGATTTCGCTAACGAAAGCACCTGCACCAACTGCAGATGAGTATGCTTTACAAACTGTAACAACCTGCTCTAGTGATTGAGCTGGAAGTCCAGCACCGATACATCCATATGGTGCCAATGTTGATGATGATGTAACCATTGGATAGATACCATGATCCGGATCCTTTAGTGTACCAAGCTGACCTTCTAAAAGGATTGTCTTGCCTCCCTTTAAAGCTTTGTCCAGGAACACTCCAACGTCAGCCACATATGGAGCAACCATATCTCTATACTCATGAAGAGTAGAAAGTAATTCCTCTGGAACTAGAGCAGGCTTGTGATACAAATGCTCTAAAAGTACATTCTTAGTCTCACAAACTCTCTTTACCTTATCCTGCAATGTCTCCTCATCAAATAACTCTTGAACCTGGAAACCAATCTTGGCATATTTATCTGAATAAAATGGTGCAATACCTGATTTTGTAGAACCGAAAGAAGCTTTTCCAAGTCTTTCTTCCTCATATTGATCAAATAGAACATGATATGGCATAACAATCTGTGCTCTATCTGAAACCAATATCTTTGGCATTGGAACGCCCTGGTCCACAACAGACTTAATCTCATTGAATAACTTTGGAATATCAAGAGCTACACCATTTCCAATTACACTTGTTGTATGCTCATAGAACACTCCAGATGGTAATGTATGAAGAGCAAAACGGCCATAATTATTTACAATTGTATGACCTGCATTGGCTCCGCCCTGAAAACGAACAATAATATCCGCATCCTTCGCCATCATGTCTGTTATTTTTCCTTTTCCTTCGTCGCCCCAATTGGCTCCTACTACAGCTTTTACCATGGTAATCCTCCTTAAAAGCAAATTAAAATATTATATATCCAACTTCTTTGTGCATGTAACTGCAAGAGAACCTGGACCAATATGGCATGATACACTTAGAGATAATGGATCAACCCACACTTCTCTATCTGGCCAACGATTAAGCACTTCCTGCTTAAATTCATTTGCCGCCTCTAAATTATTTGTATGAGCAATTGAAATAACTGTATTTTCACCAGTTGGATCATTCAAATCCTCATTGATATTCTTCTCAATGGCATCAAGCATTGTCTGCTTTGCTTGCTTTGTTGTACGTGCCATTGCAAACTTATCTAACTTTTCTCCTCTAATTTGAAGAACTGGTTTAATCTTTAGCAAACTTCCAATTGCAGCGACTGCAGGTGTAAGTCTTCCACCTTTCTTCAAATATTCTAAAGTATCAACTGTGATATAAATAAACGAATCCATCTTGGATGCTTCAATAAGTTCCTTGATTTCTGCTGCACTCTTTCCTTGCTCAGCTAACTTTTTAGCTTCTAAAACAGAAAGTTTCATTGTTACAGAAATTCTCTGAGCATCAACAACTACAACTTTACCATCATAATCCTGAGAGAGCATATAAGCTGTCTCACAAGAACTACTAAGTCCACTAGACATAGGAATATATAAAATCTCATCATATTCCTCTAATAATTCTTCCCATTTATCAATCAAATCACCAACTAATGGCATTGATGTTGTAATTTCATTTGAATTAGCTAATTTCTCATAAAAATCATCTTGAGAAAGATCTATATCCTCATAGTAGAGCTTTTCATCAAAATAAAATGGCATAGGCAAAACATATACGCCTAAATCATTTGACTCAGCCTGTGTAATACCACAATTACTGTCTGTCATTATCGCTACTTTGCTCATAATTTCATTCCTTTCCGTAGATATCTCATGTTATCTAACACACGGATAAAATTTTAACACATTTAACATGTTGATACAAGTTATAAACCACCATTTTTGAGAAGGCAAAATCATTACCACCGGCTTAGCCGGTGGTTTCCTCTGCGGCTATAAGCCGCTGTTCCCTGCTTGCCTCTAAAGAGGCTATGAATAATTCGCCTTCCGCACTGCGTTTACATGGCTGGCTCTAAAGAGCCTCTTTTATACGC
>JAILFK010000020.1 GCA_024697595.1 Lachnospiraceae bacterium
TTCAGACTCCAGGAAATTTGTCACGGCAGAGACCGATAAGGAGATTCCTTCGCATTTCTCCAGAAGCTCGGTAAAGTGCGTGAAATTGGCTTCATAGTATTTTGTACGGTAAAGATCCACGACGTTCTTTCTGACTTCATCCGGGATTGTGACGGCAGGCTTTCGTCCACGATTACCATGTACGAATGCTGCTTTCCCTCTTTCTTTATATGCTACGATCAAGCGATTGACCTGCCTCTTGGATATACCTAATGTAAGAGCTGCACGATCCTTGTTACCGTTTGTATCCACAAGCTTTTTGATAACTTCATATTTCTTTTGTTCATCCATCCTTAAATTAACCTTTCTGATAATGTCCACCTCCTTTACCAGAAGGTAGCCTACCACATTTGAGACATTTTCTCTTGTGGTTTATTAAGACATTATCAAAAATGGTTTATACACAGTTATAAGATATAAAAAAATGATATTGACGAAAGTGATATTTATGATATAATAAGGAACGGTGTTGGTGAAGATACACCAATGCGAACGTTTCAACCGAAGGGAGGTTGGGTTAGACGATGTCAAGCGTAAAAGTTAAAGAGAACGAGTCTTTAGATAGCGCATTACGTAGATTCAAGAGAAATTGTGCTAAGGCTGGTATCCAGCAGGAGATCAGAAAAAGAGAGCACTATGAGAAGCCATCAGTAAAGCGCAAGAAGAAGTCTGAGGCTGCTAGAAAGCGTAAGTACAACTAAAAGTTGGACCTAACTTAATTAGACATTTAAGGAGATACGAGCGTTCGTATCTCTTTTTTTGGGAAAAATTATAATCTTAACAGATTGTTTTATAAATTTAATTTTGTTAAATGGAGGGCCTAAAAATGGCTGACATTAGAAAAGAAATTGAGAAGAGAAGAACATTTGCCATCATATCCCATCCGGATGCAGGTAAGACTACATTGACGGAGAAATTTCTATTATATGGTGGACAGATTAATCAGGCTGGTTCCGTAAAGGGAAAGGCTACTGCTAAGCATGCAGTGTCTGACTGGATGGAGATAGAGAAGCAAAGAGGTATCTCGGTTACATCTTCGGTTTTACAGTTTGAATATGACAATATGTGTATCAATATCCTTGACACTCCAGGACATCAGGATTTCTCAGAGGATACATACCGTACTTTGATGGCTGCGGATTCTGCAGTAATGGTAATTGACGGAAGTAAGGGTGTGGAGGCTCAGACTAGAAAGTTATTCAAGGTTTGTGCTATGAGACATATACCGGTGTTTACATTTATCAACAAGATGGATAGAGATGCGCTAGATACATTTGAACTTCTTGATGATATTGAAAATGAACTTGGTATTCCAACATGTCCAGTAAACTGGCCGATAGGATCTGGTAAAGAGTTCAAGGGTGTATATGATAGAAATACAAAACTTGTAATGACCTTTGCTGATACTGAAAAAGGTACCAAGGAAGGTGTGGAGACACATATTTCAATTGAAGATGATGCTTTGATTACAGAGATTGGTCAGGATAAGTTTGACCAATTGACTGAAGAGTTAGAATTATTAGATGGTGCGGGAGCAGAGTTTGATCAGGAACTTGTGGATGCAGGTGAATTATCACCAGTATTTTTTGGTTCAGCTTTGACTAATTTTGGCGTGGAGACATTTTTACAACATTTCTTGAAAATGACCACATCACCACTTCCAAGAATATCAGACAAGGGAGAGATTGATCCTTTCTCAGATGATTTTTCTGCCTTTGTATTTAAGATTCAGGCGAATATGAACAAGAATCATAGAGATAGAATTGCCTTTATGAGAATATGTTCTGGAAAGTTTACTGCCGGAATGGACGTGTATCATGTCCAGGGCGGCAAGAATGTGAGATTGTCACAACCTCAACAGATGATGGCTGAGGAGAGAAAGATGGTGGAGGAAGCCTACGCGGGAGATATTATCGGTATCTTTGATCCGGGAATCTATTCTATTGGCGATACAATCACATCAGCCAAGGACAAGTTTGAGTTTGAGGGTATTCCAACCTTTGCCCCAGAGCATTTTGCCAGAGTTATTCAGATGGATACTATGAAGCGTAAGCAGTTTATGAAAGGTATCAATCAGATTGCTCAGGAGGGAGCAATTCAGATATTCCAGGAGTACAACACAGGTATGGAAGAGATTATAGTGGGTGTTGTAGGTGTGCTTCAGTTTGATGTGTTAAAGTTTAGATTGGAAAATGAGTATAATGTTGAGATAAAGATGGAGAATCTACCTTATGAACATATTCGATGGATTGCTAATCCTGAGGAGGTGGATCTTGACAGAATTCAGGGAACTTCGGATATGAAGAAGGTGAAGGATCTCAAGGATAGGCCACTTCTATTATTTGTAAATGCATGGAGTGTGGGAATGGTAGAGGATAGAAATGATAATTTAGTTCTCACAGATTTTGCCAAGAATTAAAAAAGATTTGTTGACATAGATTGACATATGAAATTATAATAAGGACAGCGAGTTCATCGCTGTCTTTTTTGTCCTTCTTGTTTAAGAGAAATTCACGAAATTATTATGTATAAAAGATATCGAACAAATATTCGAGAGTGTGTTGACTTTTGATTTTTGTTGGTATAATATATTATCAAACAAGCGAACAAAAGTTCGAATCGGAGGAGATTATAAAATGGCAAATGAAGATAAACTTAGAGCATTAGATGCGGCGATTTCACAGATAGAGAAGCAATATGGCAAGGGATCAGTTATGAAACTGGGAGATACCAGTAGTATGATGCAGGTGGAGACAGTTCCAACAGGTTCACTTAGTTTAGATATTGCCCTTGGACAGGGTGGACTTCCAAAGGGAAGAATTATTGAGATATATGGACCTGAATCTTCAGGTAAGACAACAGTGGCATTACATGCAGTTGCTGAGGTTCAAAAGCAAGGTGGTATTGCAGGATTTATCGATGCTGAGCATGCTCTTGATCCAGTATATGCCAAGAAAATTGGTGTAGATATAGATAATTTATATATTTCACAGCCGGATAATGGTGAGCAGGCACTTGAGATTTGTGAGACTATGGTTCGCTCAGGCGCCGTTGATATAGTTATTGTGGATTCTGTTGCAGCTTTGGTTCCAAAGGCGGAAATTGATGGTGATATGGGAGATTCTCATGTGGGACTTCAAGCTAGACTTATGTCACAGGCTTTGCGTAAGCTTACAGCTGTAATTAGCAAATCTAATTGTATTGTTATATTTATCAATCAGTTGCGTGAGAAGGTTGGTATTATGTTTGGTAACCCTGAGACAACTACTGGTGGTCGTGCGTTGAAATTCTATTCATCTGTTAGATTGGATGTTCGTCGTATTGAGGCGATTAAGCAATCAGGCGAGGTTATTGGTAATAGAACTCGAATTAAGGTAGTAAAGAATAAGATAGCGCCACCTTTTAGAGAGGCTGAATTTGATATTATGTTCGGCGAGGGAATATCTCGTGAGGGGGATGTGCTGGATATTGCTGCTAACTTAGATATAGTTAATAAGTCTGGTGCATGGTATGCCTATAAGGGAGAAAAGATTGGCCAAGGTAGAGAAAATGCCAAGAACTTCTTGAAAGAAAATCCTGTTATTTTCCAGGAAATAGATACTTTGGTTAGAGAGCATTATTTTAGTGCGCAGGAAGAAGTAGATGCGGTAGATGACAATACTGCAGATGCAAAATCTGGAGAAACTGATGCAGAATAATTATATTCGTTCAATTATATCTATACAAAAAGCAAAAAAGAAAATCTGTCTCTCTAATGGGACAGATTTTGTTCTTTATAATAAAGAGGTTAAGCAATTTAATCTACAGGAGGGTGAGGATATTTCTGAGGAGGAATATGAGACGATTCTCCAGGAGGTTTTCTATCCTAGAGCAAAGAAGAGAGCGATGCATTTATTGGAAAAGATGGATAGAAGTGAGAAGCAGCTTAGAGATAAGTTGAGGGATGCGGGATATCCACCAGAAGCAATAGATGTTGCCATAGATTATGTCAGATCGTATCACTACTTAGATGATGAGAGATTAGCAAGATCCTTTGTGAGATTTTATCAAGATTCAAGAAGTGTTAATCGCATTAAACAAGACCTTATGAAGAAAGGAATTTCTAAGGATATTATTGCAGTGGTGTTAGAGGAGGAATATACCAATTCTCAGTTAGATTTGATACGCAAACTGATGGAAAAGAAAAAATATGATCCGGATAATGCTACTCAAGAAGAAAAAGCAAAAATGTATAGATTTCTGCTGGGGAGAGGATTTTTATCTTCAGATATCAGTAGAGCGATGCATGAAGAATTCGAGTGATTTTTAGTTAATATTTACTGAAAAAGCACTATATTTTGTGTATTCCCTTGACATAAAATACAATAAAGTTTAAACTTTATTATGTTGTAATAATATATGCAAAAAAGATTATTTTGATTTTGTATATAGACTAAAATTTAATAAAAGGAGGTGCTCCTGTGCAATGAATATAGGTATTATTATAGCTGTTATCATTACACTTGTAGTATCCGTTCCTGTATCTTTGTTTATTGCAAATAAAAATTACCAAAAGGCTTCTGCCATTAAAGTTGGTAATGCTGAAGACAAGGCTCGTGAGATTATTGATGAGGCTGTTAAAGTTGCAGAGACAAAGAAACGTGAAGCTC
This sequence comes from Lachnospiraceae bacterium, assembly GCA_024697595.1. Lineage (GTDB taxonomy): Bacteria > Bacillota > Clostridia > Lachnospirales > Lachnospiraceae > JAILFK01. Next base: position 4,689 of record JAILFK010000020.1, read on the forward strand.
TTCTTGAAGCCAAGGAAGAATCACTTAAGACTAAGAATGAATTAGACAAAGAGATTCGTGAACGTCGTTCTGAAATTTCGAAAAATGAGCATAGAATAGCTCAGAAGGAAGAAAACTTAGACAGAAAGAACGAGGCTTTGGAAAAGAAAGAAGCTGAATTTGCTCGTAAGGAAGCGGTACTTAACAAGGAGAAAGCAGAGGTTGCTAAGTTAAATGAGCAACGAGTGCAGGAATTAGAGAGAATCTCAGGACTTACCTCCGAACAGGCGAAAGAATTTCTTTTAAAAACTGTTGAAGAAGATGCAAAGGTCGACGCCGCAAAGTTGGTGAAGGAGTCGATAGCACAAGCGAAAGATGAGGCCAACAAAAAAGCTAAGGATATTGTGGTTACTGCAATTCAGAAATGTGCAGCTGATCATGTGGCAGAGACAACAATCTCTGTTGTGCAATTACCTAGCGATGAGATGAAGGGTAGAATTATCGGTAGAGAGGGTAGAAATATTCGTACTCTTGAGACACTTACAGGTGTTGAATTAATTATAGATGATACACCGGAAGCTGTTATTCTTTCATCATTTGATCCAGTGAGACGTGAAGTTGCACGTATAGCATTGGAAAAACTTATAGTAGATGGACGTATACATCCAGCAAGAATTGAGGAGATGGTTGAGAAGGCTCAGAAAGAAGTTGATCAGCTTATTCGTGAAGAGGGTGAAGCTGCAGCTCTTGAAGTAGGAGTGCATGGTATCCATCCTGAACTTATCAAATTACTTGGTAAGTTGAGATTCCGTACAAGTTACGGTCAGAATGTATTAAAGCATTCTATTGAGGTTGCTCAATTAGCTGGTTTACTTGCTGCCGAGATTGGTGAAGATGTTAGAACTGCCAAGAGAGCAGGATTGCTTCACGATATTGGTAAAGCAGTTGACCGTGAGATGGAAGGTTCACATGTTCAACTTGGTGTTGAATTATGTAAGAGATACAAGGAAAATCATGTGGTTATCAATGCGGTTGAAGCTCACCATGGTGATGTTGAACCGGAGACATTATTGGCATGCCTTGTACAGGCTGCAGATACTATTAGTGCTGCTAGACCTGGTGCTCGTAGAGAGACTATTGAAGCTTATTCAAACAGATTACAACAATTAGAAGAAATTACTAATGAATTCAAGGGCGTTGAGAAATCCTTTGCAATTCAAGCCGGAAGAGAAGTCCGAGTAATGGTAGTTCCTGATCAAGTCAATGATGCTGATATGGTATTAATGGCTAGGGATATTGCAAAGCGTATTGAAGCTGAAATGGAATATCCTGGACAGATCAAAGTTAATGTAATTCGTGAATCACGTGTTACAGACGTAGCAAAGTAATTACAAGAGATGGCCAGTGCGATGCATTGGTCATCTTTTTAGTTAAGTAGGAGAGTAAAGAATGTCTGAATCATCAAATAATAAAGAGTATGTTAAGAGACTTGATAGAACTCAAGTATATAATGGAAATATTATAGAATGTTATTCTGATAAGATGAAATTGCCAAATGGAAAAATTGAAAATTGGGATTTTGTTCATCACAAAAATGGTGCTGCTTGTGTGCTCCCAGTTCTTGAAGATGGAAGGATTATTTTAGTCCATCAATATAGACCGGCATTGAATCGAATGACATGGGAGGTTCCAGCAGGTTGTAGAGACGCGGCTGATGAACCTACTGAGATAACTGCTGCTAGAGAGTTGACAGAGGAAACAGGATATAAAAGTGGTGATATTGCATTTTTACTTTCTTTGAAGTCAACAGTTGCTTTTTGTGATGAACTTATAGATGTGTATTTGGCAAGAGATTTATCTCCAGGAGAACAGCATTTAGATGAGGCTGAAGTGATTGACATTAAGGCTTGGACAATGGAGGCTGCATTAGAAGAAATTTATTCAGGACGAATTCAGGATTCTAAAACAGTCTCGGCCATATTAGCTTATGAGGCAAAGCGATTGTCCGGGAAATTATAATATTAATTACAATAGATTTTAGTATATAAAAATAGAGAGGACATTTTTGCCTCTCTATTTTTTATATTACTTATTCATTTCTGCAATCATATACAATAACTTCTTAGAATCTTCCCAACCGAGACATGGATCTGTAATGGATTTTCCATAGACTTGGCAGTCAGATATTGGCTGGTTTCCTTCTTCGATGTAACTTTCTATCATTACACCTTTTACAAGTTTTTTTACATCATCTGAGAATTGACGGCTGGCCATAATCTCTCTTGTAATACGAATTTGCTCTTTAAATTGTTTGTTGGAATTAGAGTGGTTGGCATCCACAATACATGCTGGGTTAACTAAATCCATCTCGCTATACATATTTGCAAGTCTGAGCAAATCTTCATAGTGATAATTTTGAGTGCTGTTGCCATGTTTGCTTACAGCACCACGCAGAATTGTGTGAGCAAGAGGATTACCTGTTGTTCTCACTTCGTATCCTGCAAATGTGAAATGGTGTGGATGCTGTGCTGCATAAACGGAATTTAACATTACAGAAAAATCTCCTGAAGTAGGATTTTTCATTCCGGAAGCTACATCAAATCCACTAACTGTAAGTCTATGATGTTGATCCTCTACAGAACGTGCGCCAATGGCCACATAAGATAAAATGTCCTCTATGTAAGGCCAATTTTCAGGATATAACATCTCGTCGGCACAAGTGAATCCGCTTTCCTCAATGGCACGTATATGCATTTTTCTCATGGCAATAAGACCTTCAACCATATCTGGAGCTTGAGTAGGATCAGGCTGTGAAGCGATACCCTTGTATCCAGAACCTGTGGTACGAGGCTTGTTGGTATATATACGTGGCACAATTTTTACTTTGTCTTTTATCTCTTCTTGAATAGGAGCTAGACGGCTTACATAGTCACATACTGCGTCTTCATTATCTGCAGAACATGGTCCGATTATTGCCAATACTCTAGAATCTTTTCCTGTGATAATATCAGCGATTTCTTTATCATTTTGTTTTTTTATTGCCTGTAACTCTGGTGTCATAGGAAGTTGTTCCTTGATTTCCTCTGGTGTTGGCATTGGTTTTAAATATGTAAAGCTCATTCTTGTTCTCCTTAAAAATCTAATAAATTACCATAGACAATAATATATAAAATAGAAATTAGTGTCAATTTACAAAAGTTACAAAATACCCAAGGATTTAAGCATTTTCATAGTTATTATCTCGGTATTATAATCTTTTGGTTTTCATGGTTATTATCTTGCCATTAGGTAACTGGTGTTTTATACTTAACAAGGTATGTATGAATTTCATATTGAAAGGAAACATTTTTGATGATAATAAAAGGTAAAACGTTTGAAAGCGGAAAAAAACCTGTAGTTTGTATACCAGTTATGGGGAGAAACGAACAAGAGGTTTTATCTGAAGCAAAAAGGGTTATAGATCAAGGTGCATCTATGATCGAATGGCGTATAGATTATTTGGAAAAATTTGCGGATATAGATGTTGTAAATCATGTTATGGATGGCTTGGGTGAATTGACCAAGGATGTTGTGTTACTTGCCACTTTGAGAACGAAAATGCAGGGGGGAGAGGCTGATATATCTGAATCGACGCTAAAAGACTATTATATTGAATTGGCTAGGATGCAGGTGGCAGATATAATTGATGTGGAATTTTTTGAATTGGAAAAACCGGAAAAGGTTGTATCTAAGATGCAAGAAATTGGAGCTGTTGTTATAACATCTCATCACGATTTTGATGAAACTCCGCAAAAGCCTACAATGGAAATGATATTTGAGGATATGGCTAAAGGAGGAGCGGATATTGTGAAGCTTGCCGTTATGCCTCAATCATTGCAGGATGTATTAGATTTATTACAAGTCACATATGATTTTTCTACAGAATACGATGGAATTGAAGTGGCATCTATGTCTATGGGGAAAATGGGTGTGATTAGCAGACTATGTGGCGAGGTTTTTGGATCATGTATCACATTTGGAACCATGGGAGATGCCAGTGCTCCAGGGCAGATAAATGAAGCAGAGCTTAGTCAAATTTTAAATATAGTTCATAACAATTTTATTAATTCCTAAGAAGTGATTCTATAGGAATAAAATTAAGGGATTTAAAAGGATTTTGGAGCAGTTTACGTTTTGACTTTAGTATGTCTATTTGCTAATATAGAAAAGCATGTAGGCGTAGCGTAGCTGGATAACGCATCGGACTCCGACTCCGAAGACCGCTGGTTCGAATCCAGTCGTCTACATTATTTGTTTTTAGATAAAGTGAGAATTTGTAAGATATATTGATAATATGGAGGAATGTTTCGTGTTAGATAAGATTAAAAATGTTTTAAAAAATATAGATATAGATAAGATTAAGAATTTCTTGGTAAATAATAAGAGATATTTTGGAGCGGTAGGAGTGTTTGTGCTTATTATTGCGATTTTGGCATTGGGTACTGATGGCACAGCTTTCAGCAAAGATCCTATGGCGGGAGCTTATCAATCATACGAAGAGAACGATGATGAGAAACTTATTGAGCTGATTACCAATTATTATAATGCTTATGCTGCTGGCGATATTGCAACTTTGCAGCAGTATGCAACACCTATTTCTGAGTCTGAACAAAGTTATATTCAGAATTACAGCCAATTTATTGAAAAGATTCAAAATATTAAGTTATATACAAAACGAGGAGTAGATAATAAGTCTTATATTGTTTCTGCATATATTCAGATCAAATATAATGATATAGAAACTCCTGTTGCAGGTTTGGATTTCTTCTATGTTGAGACCAAGGAAAATGGTGATTTGTTTATTAACAATGTTTATGGATATTATAATCAGAATTCTGGTGAATATCAGATGGACAGCAATATTACAGCATTGATTGCTGCGTTCGAACAGCAAGATGACGTGCTGGCACTTCAGGCTCAGGTTCAACAGGAATATAATGAGGCTATGCTTGCTGATGAGAACTTAAATCAATTTGTTACTAATACTTTAAAACCAGCAATTTCTAAGTGGGCTGCAGATTTCAAGGCTCAGCAGGAAGCTGCCGCAGCTGCAAAGAAGGAAGAAGAGGAGAAAGCTGCTGCAGAGGCACAGGCTGCCGCAGAAGCACAGGCTGCTGCAGAGGCACAGGCTAAGGCCGATGCAGAGGAAGCTGCCAATGCAAAGCAAGGTACTGTAAATGCGACTGATATTCATGTTAGAGATTCGGCTTCTTCTGATGGAAATTCTCTTGGTAAAGTAAATCAAGGTGACGTGGTTACAGTTTATAGTGTAGAAAATGGTTGGGCAAAGATTGACTATAATGGAACAAAGGCGTATGTGAAATCTGAATTTATAGATGTTGCTGATGCTGCATCAGCAGCTACAACTGATGCAGGTGCTCAACAGCAGGCTTCAACTCAAGGAACAACAAAAACAGTAACGGATACTATTAATATTAGACAATATGCGGACAGTGGTTCACCTAAAATTGCTATGGCCTTTGCTGGCGAAACTGTTACACTTTTAGAGGACAAGGGTAACGGTTGGGCTAAAGTAAGCTATAATGGAAAAGAAGGCTACTGCGTTTTAGAGTATTTGCAGTAATTAATAGAAAAATTTTTGAGAGATAAAATGCTTTTAAGGCGGAGGCTGATGCTTCCGCCTTTTGTGGCAAGTATAAATGTATATTTATCTTTGAGAGGTAATTAAGGTATGGCGGAAAATGATAAGGGCATACGATTAAATAAATATTTGAGCGAAGCAGGTATTTGTTCTAGACGTGAAGCAGACAAGCAGGTGGAAGCTGGCAACGTACTGATAAATGGTAAGGCAGTTGAATTGGGACAGAAGGTTATGCCTGGTGATGAGGTTATCTTCAAGGGTAAAAAAGTAGGTGGTAAACAAAAACCTGTTATCCTGCTTGTTAATAAGCCGAAGGGAATAGTCAGTACAGCTGAAAAGCGAGAACGAGACAACATAGTAGATTTTGTTGGATATCCCACAAGATTATATCCTGTAGGACGCCTTGATAAAGATTCACATGGATTGATACTTCTGACCAATGTTGGCGAACTGATGGACAACATTTTAAAGGCCAGTAATAATCATGAAAAGGAATATATTGTTCGTGTAAATAAGCCTATAACTGCTGATTTTATACATAAAATGTCCCAGGGGGTATATTTGACAGATTTAGATAAAACCACTAGAAAATGTCAGGTGGAAAAATTATCTAAATATACTTTTAAAATAATACTTATGCAGGGACTTAATCGTCAAATTCGTCGAATGTGTATGGAGTTGGGATATCGAGTACAGGATTTAGAGAGAGTTAGAATAGTGAATTTAACTTTAGATGGCTTGGGTGTTGGAGAATATCGAAAAATTACTGATTCAGAGTATGAAGTGCTTAAAAGCAAATTAAAGGGAATGGATTGATAAACATATGGAACACAATGAATATTTAAAATTAATCGATACAATAGATTATCATATGGATCGCTACTATAATCAGGATGAACCTGAAATAAGTGATTATGAGTATGATCAGTTGATGATTAAATTGAAAGAAGCTGAAAAGAAAAATCCCCAGTGGGTAACCCCTGATTCGCCAACACAAAAAATTGGCGGAGTTGCCAAGAGGGAAGCTGGCGTGAAGGTTGAGCACGATATACCTATGCTTTCCATTGAAGATGTGTTTGACAAGCAAGATGTTATTGCTTGGGTTAATAAGGTAAAAAGTGTACATCCGGATTGTGAATTCTCAGTGGAAACTAAAATTGACGGGCTAAGTATGACTTTACGTTACGAGAAGGATAGCGATAATCATTTGAAATTAACTTTAGCGGAGACCAGAGGCGACGGTCTGGTTGGTGAGGATGTCACTGCCAATGCTCTTGTTATTTCTGATGTAAACAGATATATTGATTTGCCATATGATAAATTACAGCTTCGTGGAGAAGTGTATATGACTCATGAGGATTTTGAAAAATTCAATGAGATGCAGATGAAAAATGATGGAAAAATTGCCGCAAATCCAAGAAACCTAGCTGCGGGAACTTTAAGACAACTAGATGCAAACATCACTAGAGAAAGAGGCTTGAAAATGTTTGTGTTCAATGTGCAGATGGGCCCGGAGGAAATGACAGAGAGCCATTGTAAAGCTATGGATATATTATCAGATGCCAAGGTGCCAACAGTATATCATCGTCTGTGCAAAGATGCTGATGAGATAATTGCAGCCATTGACGAGATAGGTGAGATGAGGGGCAACTTGGAATATGACATTGATGGAGCTGTTGTGAAAATTGATCAGGTGGCATACAGAAATGATTTTCCGGCGGGAAGTAAGTATAGCAGTGGTCATATAGCATATAAGTATCCACCGGAGGAGAAGGAAACCAAACTTTTAGATGTGGAACTTTCTGTGGGCAGAACTGGTAGAATTAATCCTACAGCTATATTTGAACCAATTAGATTGTGCGGTACTTCAGTTTCAAGAGCGACTCTTCACAATCAGGATTTTATAGATGACCTTGATATTGGAATTGGAGATACCATTGTAGTTTATAAGTCTGGTGAGATTATTCCCAAGATAAAAGAGGTTAATCATAGTAAGAGGCCAGAAGGCGTATCAACATACAAGATACCAGGAGTGTGTCCTGTGTGCGGTGCTCCTACTAAAAGAGAGCCCAATACTGCTGATATAAAATGTACTTCCTCAACATGTCCAGCTCAGCTTGAAAGACATATTATCAATTTTGTTGGTAGAGATGCCATGAATATTATGGGATTTGGAACTGTCTATATTGAGGAATTGGTGAGACAGGGGTATATTTCTGATATTGCAGATATATATGGTCTTGTGGATCACAGAGACGAGCTGATAGAAAAAGGTATAATTGGAAAAGAAAAAAATACTGATAAATTATTGGCGGCAATAGAGGCTTCAAAAGAAAATGATGGCTATTGTCTTTTGACAGGTTTTGGTATACCTGGAATTGGTAAAGCGGCAGCAAAGTCCCTTATGAATCATTTTGAAAATATTGATTCTATAATGGCAGCCACAGAGGATGAACTTCGTCAGGTAGAAGATATAGGAGATGTATCAGCTTCGGCTTTGAGAGAGTTCTTTGATGATGAAACTTGCCAAGATATGATTAGACGTTTAAAATCATATGGAGTAAATATGAGTAAAATTCACGGGGGAGCTGGTGGAGATTCACTCAGCGGACTTACCTTTGTTATTACAGGTACGTTACCGACGTTAGGGCGCAAGGAGGCTGCGGCTCTCATTGAGCAAAATGGTGGTAAAGTGACTGGTTCCGTGTCGAAAAAGACCAATTATCTTGTGGCAGGTGAAGCTGCTGGAAGTAAATTGGACAAGGCTAATAGTTTGGGAATTACAGTTTTAACTGAAGCAGAATTACTTGAAATGATTGAGAAGGAGGCATAAATATGCCAATTAGAACACAGGGTGATTTGCCTGCAAAGGCCATACTCGAGCATGAAAATATATTTGTTATGGATGAAGAGAGGGCGACTCATCAGGATATTCGTCCTATAGATATTGGTATTTTGAATTTAATGCCATTAAAGGAAGACACAGAATTACAGATTTTGCGTTCCTTATCCAATTCACCTATTCAGGTAAATATTACATTTATCACTATGAAAGATCATGTGTCCAAAAATACATCGAAATCTCATTTAAATAAATTCTATGAATATTTCGACGATATTAAAGATAAGAATTTTGATGGATTTATAATAACAGGGGCTCCAGTGGAGTTGATGGACTTTGAGGAAGTGGATTATTGGGATGAGTTGACAATTATTATGGAGTGGACTAAGACTCATGTCACTTGCACATTCCATCAGTGTTGGGGAGCTCAGGCTGGATTGTATTATCATTACGGAATAAAAAAACAGATTTTACCAGAGAAGATGTTTGGAGTTTATGATCATAAGGTGCACAACCGCAAGATTCCTTTGGTGCGTGGCTTTGACGATCATTTTATGGCGCCTCATTCTAGACATACAACATCGGATGAGGAAGCAATTTTTGAGAACAAAGAACTTATGGTGTTGGCAGAATCTGAGGAGGCGGGAATATTCCTTGTGATGTCAACAGATAATAGCCAGATCTTTTGTATGGGACATCCTGAATATGACAGATTGACTTTGGATAAAGAGTACAAAAGAGACTTGGATAAGGGATTGGATATCAAGATGCCAGTGAATTATTATCCGGATGATAATATTGATGAAAAACCAATGTTACAGTGGCGTTCTGTTTCCAATGCGCTTTACACTAATTATCTAAACTACTATGTATATCAGATGACGCCGTATGAATTTAATTTGAATCCATATCAGAATTAGTAGGATTTTTAGGCGATAATATAAAAACCTTTTACATAGTTTTGAGATTTGTTATAATGCATATAGAAAATGTTTAGGAGGCAGGTAAAATGGCTGATAAAAAAGATTTTGTTATTAAAGAGAGTGAAAGTGGTATTGTAAATATAGGCGAGGAAGTCATTGCAATTATTGCAGGGCTTGGGGCCACAGAAGTTGATGGAGTAGTTTCATTGGTTGGAAATCTAACTAATGAGTTGGTGAGCAAAGCAGGAGCTTCAAAGTTATCTAAGGGCATCAGAGTTTTGTCAAATGAGTCCAATAAGATTGCAGTGAAGGTTGCTGTAAATATTGCTTATGGCTATGAAATTCCTGTTATCTGTCAGCAGATTCAGGAAAAGGTAAAGACTGCTGTTGAGAATATGACAGGTTTAAAAGTGGTAAGTGTTGATGTGAAAATTGCCACAGTTGCAGTAGGAAATGAATAATATGCAAAAAAATGCATAATTATTATTTATAGGCTGTATATTTGTTTTAATTTAACAGGAATTAGAGTATAATGGGGATGTCCTTTGACATCCCTATTTTTGTCATGAGAAGATGACATATTATGGGAGTTTATAAAAAAATTCACATTGATTATATATATTATGAAAGGTAAGTTTATGACCAGAAGAGAAGTTAGAGAACAGGTATTTAAGATTGTATTTCAAAAGGAATTTCACAGCGCTGAGGATTTGAAAGAGCAAGCTGAAATTTATCTTGCGGAAAATGATATTGAAGAAAAGTCTGCGAAGGAGATTCTTGCTAAATGTTTAAATATATTTGACAAGATTGAAGAGTTAGATGCAGATATAAATGAGAGAACTGAGAATTGGAAGACAACTCGAATGAGCAAGGTGGATTTATCACTTATTCGATTGGCGCTTTATGAAATGCGTTACGAGGATATGCCAAAGGGGGTTGCTATCAATGAAGCGGTAGAATTGGCTAAAAAATACGGTACTGATTCATCTTCTGGATTTGTAAATGGAGTGTTAGCAAAGTTTAATGAGTAAAAATATTTATTCAGTAGGACAGATAAATTCATATATTAAAAATATGTTTTCCCAGGATTTCATGCTGAAGAACATCTCTATAAAAGGAGAGGTTTCTAACTGTAAATATCATGGGACAGGGCATGTCTATTTCACATTGAAAGATGAAGATTCTGCCATATCAGCAGTTATGTGGAAAAGTGTTGTTCCTCGTGGCTTGCAGTTTGATATGAGAGACGGGGATAAGGTGGTTGTGGAAGGCTCTGTGGAAGTTTATGAGAGAGGCGGAGTGTATCAGATTTATGCCAAATCTATACAGAAACAGGGTGAAGGCGATTTATATCAACGTTTTCTAAAACTAAAGGCTGATCTTGAGGAGATGGGCATGTTTGATGATATGTTCAAAAAGCCTATTCCGAAGTATGTCAAGACTGTTGGCATTGTAACTGCATCAACGGGTGCGGTTATACATGATATTATGCAGGTGGCAGGTAGAAGAAATCCATATGTTCAGTTGATTCTATGTCCCGCACAGGTTCAGGGAGATGGGGCGGCTGAGAGCATATGCTCAGGTATTCGCCGGCTTGACGATATGGGCCTTGATGTTATTATTGTAGGCCGAGGTGGTGGCTCTATAGAAGATTTATGGGCGTTTAATGAGGAGATTGTGGCTAGAACTATATTTGAGTGCAACACTCCGGTTATCGCAGCCGTGGGCCATGGGTCTGATGTGACTATATGTGATTTTGTTGCAGACAAAAGTGCGTCCACACCTTCAGCTGCAGCAGAGATGGCAGTGTATGATTACGCCACATTAATATCTCAACTTAGGAACTATCAGGATCAATTATCTTATGGTTTGAAAAATCAATTACAAAATAAGAGAAACCAGATAGCTAACTATAGCAGAGTGCTATCTCATTTAAGTCCAGAGAGCAGATTGAATGAAAAAAGACAATATCTTGTTAATCTTGAGACTAGACTTAAATCTGATTTCAATAGAATAATCGACGCAAAAAAGAATAAATTATCTCTTTATGCTGGTAGATTAGATGGATTATCACCTGCCAGGAAAATGGCGCAAGGTTATTCTTTTACAGTGAGTGATTCGGGAAAGAAAATCACAAGCGTGGATGATGTTTTAAAAGATGATATTTTACATATTCATATAAGTGACGGTAGCATTGATGCTAAAGTTACAGATGTGAGAAAGGAAAATAGATAATGGCTGAAGATAAACTTACAATGGAACAACATTTTGAAGAAATTGAAAAGATTATAGAGAAATTAGAGGATAAGGACATATCTATGGAGGAATCCTTTGCATGTTATAAAGACGGTATACAACATCTTGCAACTTGTAATGAGATGATGGATGCTGTTGAAAAAAAGGTTATGGAGTTGAACCAAGATGGAAATTTGGTTGAATTCAAGGAGGATTAATTGATGGATGTAAATAAGGAGTTATCCTCTAGGGCTTCACAGATAGAGGAAGTGATTTATTCATATTTGCCAGATGAGAAAAATGGTTATCAAAAGACTGTTTTAGAGGCTATGAATTATAGTGTAAAAGCTGGTGGTAAGAGAATTCGTCCAATTCTTATGAATGAGACATATAAGCTTTTTGGTGGAAAGTCCAAGGCCATAGAACCTTTGGCAGCTGCTATTGAGATGATTCATACATATTCGTTGGTTCATGATGATTTGCCAGCTATGGACAATGATATGCTGAGAAGAGGTAAACCTACAACTCACGCAAAGTTTGGTGAGGCTATGGGAATACTTGCAGGGGATGCGTTACTTAATTATGCCTTTGAAACAGGACTTAAGGCCATGGATGTGGATCCAGATAACCAAGCTGTATATAAAGCATTACAGATTTTAGCAAAAAAAGCTGGAATCTATGGAATGATTGGCGGACAGGTAGTGGACGTTGAGTCAGAGAAACAGCAGAATATATCAAAGGACAAGTTAGATTTTATATATGAGCTAAAGACAGGAGCTTTGATAGAGGCTTCTATGATGATTGGAGCCTTGCTTGGTGGCGCCACAGACCAGGAAGTAAGTAAGATTGAGCTGGTGGCTAAAAAAGTAGGCTTAGCATTTCAGATACAGGATGATATCTTGGATGTGATTGGAGATCAAGAGACTCTGGGTAAGCCTATAGGTAGCGATGAAGAGAATCAAAAGGCTACTTATGTGGTTTACGAGGGGATTGAGAAATCTAAAAAAGATGTGGAAAATCTCACAAGAGATGCCATTGACATTTTAAATGATCTACCATATGAAAATGAGTTTTTAAAAGAACTACTTATGTGGTTGGTTATGAGGGATAAATAGAGGTAGTACTATGGTACTGGATAAGATAAATCATGAAAATGATATAAAGAAATTAAGCGATGAAGAGTTGGCATTATTGCCACAGGAAATAAGAGATTTTCTCATAGAGAAACTTTCGGTAACAGGTGGACATTTGGCTCCTAATTTGGGAACGGTTGAGCTTACTATGGCTCTTCACTTAGCCTTTGATTTGCCAAAGGACAAGATTATATGGGATGTGGGACATCAGTGTTATACTCATAAAATTTTGACTGGCCGTAAGGATGGTTTCGATTCCTTGAGATCCTATGGTGGAATTAGTGGTTTCCCAAAGAGGGCGGAGAGTGACTGTGATGTATTTGATACTGGTCACAGTTCCAATTCTATTTCTGCAGGATTGGGAATGACTTGGGCTAGAGATTTACAACATGAGGATTATCATGTGATATCTGTTATTGGTGATGGAGCCATGACAGGTGGTATGGCCTTTGAGGCATTAAACAACGCAGCTTCTTTAAAGAAAAATTTTATAATTGTATTAAATGACAATAATATGTCTATCTCGGAAAATGTTGGTGGACTGTCAGAGCAGTTGGCTAAGATGAGAACCAATGCTGGATATAGAGGATTCAAGGGGGATGTTCAAAGTTCTCTTGAAAAGATTCCAAAATATGGAGAAAAATTGGTTACTGGACTTAAGAGAACAAAAAGTTCTATCAAACAGATATTTGTACCTGGAATGATGTTCGAGGAGATGGGGATTATGTATTTAGGCCCTGTGGATGGGCATAATGTCACTGCCATGGTAAATATTATGAAGGAAGCTGCTCTGGTACAGGGACCGGTGCTCATTCATGTACTCACAAAAAAGGGTAGAGGATATGAGCCGGCAGAAAGACATCCATCTAGATTTCACGGAACTGCATCCTTTGACATTGAAACTGGTATTCCAACTCAGAATGGCGATGCCACTTATACAGATATATTCTCCACTGTAATGAGAAAGATGGGGGATCGAGATGAGAAGTTAGTGGCAATCACAGCGGCAATGGCAGAGGGAACTGGACTTAAACGTTTTAGAAATATGTTTAGTGACAGATTTTTTGATGTGGGTATAGCTGAGGAACATGCGGTTACTTTTGCTGCGGCAATGGCAGCAGGTGGAATGAAACCTGTGGTTGCTGTGTATTCTACATTTCTACAAAGGGCATACGATCAGGTGCTTATAGATGTTTGTATGCAGAAACTTCCGGTAGTATTTGCCATAGACAGAGCTGGCCTTGTGGGAAGTGATGGAGAGACACATCAGGGAATATTTGACATAAGTTATCTCAGCTCAATGCCGAATATGACAGTTATGGCTCCTAAGAATAAGTGGGAGTTATCAGATATGTTAAAGTATGCCATTGATTTTGATGGACCTATAGCTCTTCGATATCCTAGAGGTTGTGCTTATGATTCATTGCATGATTACAGGGCGGATATAGAATATGGTAAATGTGAGGAACTATCTCAAGGAGAAGATGTGATGCTTTTTGCCTTGGGAAGTATGGTGAAGACCACACAGGAGATGTTGCCAGAATTAGAGAGTGCTGGAATTAGACCAACTGTGGTAAATGCTAGATTTGCAAAACCATTTGACCGGGAATATTTGCTGGAGAATATGTCTAAGTACAAGCTTATAGTCACAATGGAAGAAAATGTGATTACCGGTGGTATGGGAGAACAGATTCAAAAGTTCTTGATAGATAGTGGTTATGAGGGCAAGGTTTTAAATATTGCCATCAAAGATGAGTTTGTAGAGCATGGAAATGTTGAGAAGTTAAAAGAAATGCTTCAAATAGATGCTGATTCTATTACAAAAACAATAATAGAGGAAATGAAATAAATGAAAGAGAGACTGGATGTACTTCTTGTCAACAGAGGTTTAGCTCCTTCTAGAGAAAAAGCCAAGACCATGATTATGGAAGGCAATGTATTTGTTGAGGGGCAGAGAGAGGACAAGGCTGGTACTAGTTTTAACACAGAAGTAAATATTGAAGTCAGAGGTAATACATTAAAGTATGTAAGCCGTGGTGGCCTCAAATTGGAAAAGGCCATGTCACATTTTGATATAACACTTGATGACAAAATATGTATGGATATAGGTGCTTCCACAGGTGGATTTACAGATTGTATGTTACAAAATGGAGCATCAAAAGTATATGCAGTAGATGTGGGTTATGGACAATTTGCCTGGAAGTTGAGACAGGATCCTAGGGTTGTATGTATGGAGAAGACCAATATAAGATATGTGACCCCTGAGGATATTGATGACAAATTAGACTTTGCCTCTGTGGATGTATCATTTATTTCATTGACAAAAATATTAGGTCCTGCCTATGAGTTGTTAAATGATAGTGGAGAGATGGTTTGTCTGATTAAACCACAGTTTGAAGCTGGCAGGGAAAAGGTTGGTAAAAAGGGCGTGGTGAGAGATCCGGCAGTTCACAAAGAGGTGATAGAAAAGGTTATCAATTTTAGTTTGGAGACTAAATTTGATGTGTTAAATTTGGAATATTCACCAATAAAGGGACCGGAGGGTAATATAGAATATTTGGTTCATATTAGAAAATCCAGTGAAACAGGAAACATTGTAGATACAGATAAGGTAGATGTGGATGCAGTTGTAGGTGCTGCACATTCATCGTTGGATAAGAAATGAAGAATTTTTTCATAGTGGCTAGAGATGCCGAAGAAGAAAATCAAAAGTTAACAAAAGAGATTGTAGATTATATTTGTGAAAAAGGTGGTACCTGTGGTCATGGTATTAATCCAGATGACAAGTCAGAGGATCAAAAACTTGAGGTGCCAGAGGGTACTGAGTGTATTTTTACCATTGGTGGAGATGGAACTATGATTCGCGCAGCTCAAAATACCTTTGGTAGAAATATACCGCTTATCGGTGTTAATCGCGGACATCTGGGATATCTGTGTGATTTGAATGCGGATAGCGTTTTTGAAGCCATTGACAAGTTGATGGCAGATGATTACGAGGTGGAAGATAGGATGATGTTGTCCGGTCATATTATAGACAAGGATGGCAATAGATGTCCTGGTATTGAAGCTTTAAATGATATAGTGCTATGTAGTTCCCACGGACTTAGGGTCATGCATGTGACAGTCTATGTAAATGGAGCTTATCTATATAACTACAATTGTGATGGAATAATATTTTCCACACCTACAGGATCTACGGCGTATAACTTGTCGGCCAATGGTCCTATCGTCAATCCTAATACTAATGTAATTCTATTGACACCTATAAATCCACACACCCTGAATGCTAGAAGTATTGTGTTAGATCCAGGTGATGAACTTACCGTGGAGGTGGAAGGCAGAAAGCCGGATGAGATAGAATTTGCAGAGGTTAGTTTTGATGGAAACCATAGAAGAGTTTTGGCAGAGGGCGAGAAATTATTAGTTCATAGAGCCAAGGAGAAAACCAAGATGCTCAGACTGACTGATGCAAGCTTTTTAGAGAGAATTAGAACTAAGTTACAGGCAAATTAGTAAATGCAAGCAAACTGACAAAGGAAAGAATATGAAATCAGAAAGACAGGCAAAGATATTAGATCTGATTGTAAAAAAAGAAATTGGAACACAAGAGGAATTGACCATTGAGTTGGAGAAGGCGGGTTTTATAGCTACACAGGCCACTATCTCTAGGGATATTAGGGAGATGAAATTAACCAAGGTTGCCATGAGTGATGGTAAGCTTCGTTATGTGGCCTATAGAAAAACTGAAGAAGACTTGATGGAGAAATATACAAGAATATTTAAAGATGGCTTTATTTCAATGGATAATGCGCAGAATATGTTGGTTATCCGTACGGTTTCGGGAATGGCTATGGCCTTGGCAGCAGCTTTGGATCATATGGAACTACCTGAGATTGTGGGAAGTATAGCTGGAGATGATACGATTATGTGCGCTGTGAGAAGCGTAGATGATACAATTGCAGTCATGGAGCGTCTCAGAAAAGTTGTGGACGATTAGTTCGTTGTTTGTAGAAGAGTGAAAGGAGACTCATGCTAGAAAACTTACATGTAAAAAATCTCGCTCTCATTGAGGAAGAAGATATAAGTTTCCTCGATGGCTTACACATTCTATCTGGAGAGACGGGTGCTGGAAAGTCAATTATTTTGGGTGCCTTGGGGTTGGCATTGGGAGGAAAAGCCCCAAAAGATATGCTTCGAGATAATCAGCAAGAAGCTTTGGTGGAAGCAATATTTCGAGTGTCTAATGATGAGCAGAGGAGGAGACTTGAGGAAGTGGATATTCCTATCTATGATGATCAGGTGATTCTCACTCGCAAGATTTCTGACACTAGAAGTGTGGCTAAGATCAATGGGGAAACTGTGCCCGCAATTAAATTAAAGCAGGCCGGATCAATATTTATTGATATCTATGGGCAACAGGAGCATCAGTCATTAGGAAATAAAAAGAAGCATATAGAGTTGATTGATTCATATGCCAAGGCTGATATTTCAAAACTCAAGACAGAATTAAAGGAAGCATATAAGCAATATGTGGCCAAGAAAAAGGAATTGGAATCAGCCAATATGGATGAGGCCACTAGGCTTAGGGAGATATCTTTTTTAGAACACGAGATAGAGGAGATATCAACAGCTAATTTAAAGCCTCATGAGGATGAAGAGTTGGAGGCTAAGTACAAAAAATTAAACAACAGCAAGAGAATTATGGAAGCCTTGGGCATAGTACAGAATAATATTTCTGAAACGGGAGGTGCTTCCGACATGATAGGAAGGTCTGTCAGAGAATTGATGACGGCTGCTAATTATGATTCAGATTTAGAAAATATGTCTGATATGTTAGGCGATGTGGAGAACTTGCTCAGTGATTTTAGCAGAGAATTGTCTGAGTATATGTCTGATGCAGAGTTTAGCGGTGAGGCCTTTGTAGAGATTGAGGATAGATTAAATGTTGTCAATCGCTTAAAGGATAAATACGGCCAGACTATTGAAGAGGTATTGCAAGCCTTGGAAGAAAAAAATGAGAAGCTTGAAAAGCTTCAGGGGTTTGAGCAGTATTATGAGAACTTAAAACAGGACTTTGCCAAGGTAAAAGATGAATTGGAAAATCTTTCTGTACAGCTAAGTGTACTTAGAAAAGAAAATGCCAAGAAGTTTTCTAAGTTATTGGAGCAGGCGCTTTTGGATTTGAATTTTTTAGATGTGAAATTTGATGTGAAATTTAGGCGTCTTGAAGACTATACAATAGAGGGGATCGATGATGTGGAATTTATGATTTCCACCAATCCAGGAGAACCTATAAAACCGCTGAAAGACATTGCCTCCGGCGGTGAGATGAGTAGAGTGATGCTTGGGATCAGGACGGTTATGGCTGAAAATGATAGTATTGATACATTGATTTTTGATGAGATTGATGCGGGAATCAGTGGACGAACTGCTCAGGCTGTTTCAGAGAAACTGAAGATGGTATCCAAAGGACATCAGGTTATCTGTATTACACATTTACCACAGATTGCAGCTATGGCAGATCAGCATTATCTCATAGAAAAGGAAGTGCAAGGTGGTAATACAATTTCTTCGATTCAGGCTTTGAGTTATCACGACAGTGTAAAGGAATTGGCCAGAATGCTTGGGGGTGCTGAAATTACTCAGACAGTTTTGGACAATGCCAAGGAGATGAAGGATTTGGCTATGATGAAATAATTAACGGGTTACAGTTTTTGGCTGTAACCCGTTTTTTTAGAGAGAAGTTAATTATGAAAAATATAATTTAAGCGCAAATTAATTCATGTTTTTTTCTGTCATATAGATAGGCATGGTCTGAGAGAATATCTTCTAATGCAACTTCTGTTTCGTTCACAGATTTAACCATCTGAGTTATGTGGTCTAAATCAATATCATCTGTCTTAGGCAGATATAATATCTCGTGGATGCTACTTGGGATAATGATCAAATCCCTGTCGAACTTTTGGGCACATTCCTGTAATAAATCCTGATATAGGATGGTACTTGCCCCATTGTATCGACTCTGATTGCTGACCATATAAATTGTAAAGTCGTCCAACTCTATTTCTGGATATTGAAGTCCTTCAGCTTCTAGCATCTCATTAATAACATCAGCGAGAGGTTGTACTGCTGCTGGGAAGATTTTCGGAGTGTTGATTTTGGCCAATTTAAATATATCATCTAGGCATACGTTCCAGTGGTCTAGATGTTCTTTGCTGATTTGGATAGAAGCTTCCACATCATTTGTCAAATCAGAGATGACGCTGTTATATGGTAAATGGTAGTAAAAAATAATGGCTAAATCCAAATATTTTACATGAGGAATCCTCTCTAAAAGAGTGCGATTTTGCTCGAAATTGATTAATTTGAATACGATGTTATCTCTAACATTTTCAAAATCAGTGAAAAGAGAGATATCAAAATCATTATTTAACTCGTATTTTTTGTAGCAAGTAATAATTTTGTTGCATATTTCATCTAAAGTACATGTTCCATCCTTATACAGATCGTAGTAGTAGTTTAGATAAATTGTAGGGGAAATATTTACCTTGGAATCGGTCATAATAAGACCGTCGAGTTTTAGATTATTATTTTTCAAAAACTCTTTAGTAGAAATGTGCATAGTATCACCCATGCGTTTTTGTAAAAGTGCAAGAAGATCTTGCTTAAATGTGTCATATGTCATAAAAACCTCCATTTTTAAGACATAGGCCATTTGGAGAGAGCTCCTGATCAGACTCGAACTGACGACCTACTGATTACGAATCAGTTGCGCTACCAACTACGCCACAGAAGCGAACATATAAATTATATTAAATTCCAGTTTTTTTTACAATGTATTTTTTTGTAATCTACTACTTAATTTTTGCCAAGATATATATGGAAATCTTGTCTATTTATTTGAATATTGATATAATGATGAAGTTGAATTTTTGAGATATATTTTTCAAGGAGATATAAAATGGATAAGATAATGGGAAAAATTTCTAATATTAAAAATGAACCTAAAATACAGATTGCGATTTTCGCTGTTATTTTTGCAGTATTAGTTATAGTTAGTTATGTGGTAGTTGGTATTCCAATTGTTCCAGTTTGTGCAATCGCAATTTTAGAGGCACTTTTGGCAGCGCTTTTAAATAAGGTTCCATTATGGATTCATGGGTTGGTTATTATCGCCCAAATTGTAGCTGGAATTATATGTGGTAAACTTATCTTTATGGTTTTGATGGCAATTGTATATGTATGTGCCATGGTATTATTATATTTTAGAACCAAAGAGTAATATTGATATTTGGAAACAGGTGATATAAGTTGAAACAAAATTATCAATTAATGCTTGATGATACCATAGAGCAATTGGCTGAAGATGGTAGGGTTCCTACATTACTTTTGCACAGTTGTTGTGCACCTTGTAGCAGCTATTGCCTGGAATATTTATCAGATTATTTTGAGATTACAGTGTTTTACTACAATCCCAATATTTATCCTGATGAGGAGTATTTTCATCGAGTAGAAGAACAGAAGAATTTTATTGAGCGTTTTCCGGCGAAGCATCCCATCTCATTTATTCAGGGAGACTTTGAGAAGGAGCGCTTTTTTCAAAGTGTAAAGGGCTTGGAAAATGAACCTGAGCGAGGAGCTAGATGTAAGGTGTGTTTTGAACTTCGTCTGGGAGAGTCGGCTAAGATGGCTGCGGATAGAGGTTTTGATTATTTTACAACAACCCTTTCAATTTCGCCTATGAAGGATGCACAATTGCTCAATGAGATTGGAACACAGTTGGAAGAGGAGTATGGTATAAAATATTTACACTCTGATTTCAAAAAGAAAAATGGATACAAGAGAAGTTGCGAGATATCGCAAGAATATAATATGTATAGACAGGATTATTGCGGATGTGTATTTTCATATAATGAGACTATGGCAAGACGCAATCAACAGAAAGGATAATAGATTATGGCACAGTTATGGGGTGGAAGATTCACCAAAGAAACAGAGAAAATAGTATATGATTTCAATGCATCAATCAGTTTTGATCAGAGATTTTTTAAAGAGGATTTAGATGGAAGTAGAGCTCATGTAAAGATGCTTGCAAAACAG
Organism: Lachnospiraceae bacterium; assembly: GCA_024697595.1. Classification (GTDB taxonomy): domain Bacteria; phylum Bacillota; class Clostridia; order Lachnospirales; family Lachnospiraceae; genus JAILFK01. The sequence goes on from JAILFK010000020.1 coordinate 25,542, forward strand.
GGAATTTTAACTGAGATAGAGCGAGATGAAATTTTAAAAGGTCTAGATAGTATCGAGGCTGATGTGGAGGCTGGTAAGCTTGAAATCACATCTGAGTATGAGGATATTCACAGTTTTGTGGAGGCTAATTTGATTGATAGAATCGGTGATCCGGGAAAGAAGTTGCACACCGGTCGTAGTAGAAATGATCAGGTGGCTTTGGATATGCGTCTCTATACTAGAAGCCAGGTGCTTTACACAGAGAGTCAAATCAATCATTTACTTCATACAATCTTAAAGATTATGGAGGCAAATACTGAGACTTTCATGCCAGGTTTTACTCATTTACAAAAGGCTCAGCCTATTACTTTGGCTCATCATATGGGAGCTTATTTTGAAATGTTTAGAAGAGATGAGCTTCGTCTTCAGGACATTTACAATAGAATGAATTATTGTCCGCTAGGTTCAGGAGCTTTGGCTGGTACTACATATCCTTTAGATCGCGAATATACAGCGGAATTGCTTGATTTCTTTGGACCTACTGAAAATAGTATGGATGGAGTGTCTGATAGAGATTATTTGATAGAATATTTATCAGCTCTTTCAACTATTATGATGCACTTAAGTAGATTTTCAGAGGAGGTTATCATCTGGAATTCTAACGAGTATAGATTTGTTGAGATTGATGATGCATATAGTACAGGAAGTAGCATTATGCCTCAGAAGAAAAATCCTGATATTGCTGAGCTTGTGCGTGGGAAGACTGGTAGAGTATACGGTGCATTGATGGGACTTCTCACCACGATGAAGGGAATCCCACTCGCATACAACAAGGATATGCAGGAGGACAAGGAGATGGCTTTCGATGCCATGGACACTGTAAATGGTTGTATACAACTCTTTGATGGTATGCTTGCCACAATGGAATTTAATAAAGGTAACATGGAAGCCAGTGCCAAAAATGGGTTTACAAATGCAACAGATGCAGCAGATTATTTAGTAAATCATGGTGTGCCATTTAGAGATGCTCACAGCATTATTGGTCAGGTGGTTTTATATTGCATAGATAAAAATATTGCCATTGACGATATGAGCTTAGAGGAATTAAAGGCCATCAGTCCGGTGTTTGAAGAAGATATCTATGAAGCGATTTCTATGGAAACATGTGTAAATAAGCGCCTTACTATCGGAGCACCAGGTAAGGAAGCCATGGAGAGAGCTATCGAGAACTATAAGAAATATCTTGAGGATTAAATTTAATAATAAATATTTAAGCCTGTTATTGGTATTGCAGCCAGTAACAGGTTTTTTAGTTTATAAAAATGCATAAAAGATTCCTCAAAATTAGATATGCTTTGTGTAAAATGTAGGAATTGTATTTTTGCTCTTGTAATTTAATCGGCTTTCATTTAATATATTTTGCTAGATGGACAAATGTTCGCGATGTACGGACAGTGAAAATCGAAAATATTTTATAAGAAAATGTGACTACATTTTACATATTGAAGAAAGAAGAGGAAAGAGTAATGAGTGAGAAGTTAAGAGTAGGTATTCTCGGCGGAACAGGTATGGTAGGACAGAGATTTATTTCTCTTTTGGAGAATCATCCTTGGTTTGAGGTTACAACAATTGCTGCTAGCCCAAGAAGTGCTGGAAAGACATATGAGGAGGCTATCGGAGATAGATGGAAGATGGATACTCCAATGCCAGAGGCTGTAAAGAATATTGTTGTAAAGAATGTAAACGAGGTTGAGGCAGTTGCTTCAGAAGTTGATTTTGTATTCTCTGCTGTTGATATGACAAAGGACGAGATCAAGGCTATCGAGGAGGCTTATGCTAAGACAGAGACTCCAGTAGTTTCTAACAACTCTGCACATAGATGGACACCTGATGTACCAATGGTAGTTCCAGAAATCAATCCAGAGCACATGAATGTTATTGAGTTCCAGAAGAAGAGACTTGGAACAACAAGAGGATTCGTTGCAGTTAAGCCTAACTGCTCAATTCAGTCTTACGCTCCAGTTCTTACGGCTTGGAAAGAGTTTGAGCCATATGAGGTTGTGGCTACAACATATCAGGCTATCTCAGGTGCTGGAAAGACATTTAAGGATTGGCCAGAGATGGTAGAAAATATTATCCCATTTATCGGTGGTGAGGAAGAGAAGTCTGAGAAGGAGCCACTTAGAATTTGGGGACATATCGATGAGGAAAAGGGTGAGATCGTACCAGCTACATCACCTGTTATCACATGTCAGTGTATCCGTGTTCCAGTATTAAATGGACACACAGCTGCAGTATTTGTTAAGTTCAAGAAGAATACTACAAAGGAACAGCTTATCGCTGCAATTGAGAACTACTCAGGAGTACCACAGGAGCTTAACCTTCCTAGTGCACCAAAGCAGTTCATCCGTTACATGGAAGAGGATAACAGACCACAGGTTCAGCTTGATGTAAATTATGAGAACGGAATGGGAATCAACGTTGGACGTATCCGTGAGGATAGCGTATATGATTGGAAGTTTGTAGGACTTTCTCACAATACAGTTCGTGGAGCAGCAGGCGGTGCTGTACTTTGCGCAGAGCTTTTGAAGGCTCAGGGTTATATCACAAAGAAGTAATTGCGGGCTAATTTGCGGATATGACTTTAATAAAGGGATTATGATTTATATAAGAGAATTCATCATTTTGGTGGATTCTCTTTTTGTTAATCGGTTGTTATTTTGCCTCTAATTTACTATAATTATTTCTATGCGACATATCGGTTATTAATACTAACAATATAAAATTTGGAAGGTGCGTATATATGGTAATTAGAAGCAAAGAATTAAAAGAATTAGAAAATATTTATATGGAAAATGGCAATCAATTAGTGCTTATGTATGGCGCAAAGGGATGCCAGAAAGAGCAGTTGTTACAACTTTTCTTACGTGAGAAAAAATTCTTTTATTTTAGATGCCCAAATTCTTCTGTGGAGGAACAAAAAAGAGAGCTGATTCGTCAGGTTCAGGATGAATACGCAATTAATTTGAGTGAAAATAGTTATGATGAGTGCTTTAAGAGAATAAAAAGTGGTGATTCGTCAAAACTAGTTTTAATAATTGATGAGTTTCAAAATATAGCTAAAAAGGATATGGAGTTCTATGAGAGTATTATAAGGCTCAAGGAGCATAAATTATATCCAGGTTCTATTATGATTATACTTTGTAATTCTAGTTTGTCCTGGACAGACAGGGAGATGGATGAAGTTATAGGAGACAAGGTTAATAAAATCGATACTAAACTTCGCCTTGAAGATGTGGGATTTATTGATGTGGTGAGAGCATTTCCTAATTATAATGTGTCTCAGTGCATTCAGACCTATGGAATTATCGGCGGAGTGCCTGAATATTTAAATAGATGGAATGGCAAGAAGAGTATTAAGGAAAATATTTGCCATAATATTTTAAGCCCTAATGGCTATCTATTTAACGAGGCAGAGAATTACATTGCATCTGAACTTAGAGAGTTGTCTGTGTATGAGACAATTTTATCTTCCCTTGCAAGAGGAAATGAGAAGTTAAATGATTTGTTTATTGACACTGGATATTCAAGAGCCAAGATCAGTGTGTATATGAAAAATCTTGCGGCCTTTGATGTGGCTGACAAGGTGGTGTCTTTCCAAACTGGTGGATGGGATAATGCCAAGAAGGGTATATATAGAATTAAGCATAATTTGGTGAATTTCTGGTTTACATTTGTATATCCAAATCAATCCAAATTATTTACCATGACACCAGAAGAATTCTATGATAAATATATTTCCGATGATTTGCAGGAATATTTACAGAGATATTTTGTTGAAGTGTGTCAGGAATATTTAGAGTTGTTATCAGGTATAAACAAATTGCCTATCAAACTTACAAAGACAGGAATTTGGCTTGGTAAGCAGGGTACAATTGATATTGTAGGTCAAGATGATATTCGTGAAAATGTAGTTGGAATATGTAACTGGAAAGATGCGAAGATGAGCTACGAGTCCTATGAGAACTTGCTTGAGTCAATGAAGCAGGCGAGAATCAAGGCCAAAAATATCTATATGTTTTCAGCTACAGAGTTCGATGAGAAGTTAGTTGCCTTAGCAGAAACTGATTCAAAATTATTACTTATTGATATGAAGGAATTGTAATACATGGGGAAGAATTTAATCATAACCGAGAAACCTTCTGTGGCACGTGATTTTGCCAGGGTGTTGAAGGTTAGCGGGAATAAAAATGGTTATATTGAAAATGATGAATATGTAATATCCTGGTGTTATGGTCATTTAGTTTCGTTGGTTTATCCTGAGGAGTATGATCCAAAGTATAAGTCATGGAGATTGGAGGATTTACCATTTCTGCCAGAGGAATATAAATACGGAGTTGTGGAGAGCGCCAAGGATCAGTATGTGGTGGTTAATCAGTTGTTGCATCGAGAGGATATTGACACTGTTTACTGGGCTGGTGACTCGGGAAAAGAGGGTCAGACCATTGAGGAAAATATTCGTATCTATGGCGGTGTTCGAGATGGAATGACAGAGCTTCGTGTGTGGATTGATTCCCAGACTGATGATGAGATAATGCGTGGTATCCGTGAGGCGAAGCCTATGAGCGAATATGCCAGACTTGGGAAATCAGGACTTATGAGAACCATAGAAGATTATGCTCTTGGAATTAATTTTTCTAGAGCTTTGTCTGTGAAATATGGTCGTATGATAAATGATGCTGCTGCGACTAAAAATTATACAGCAATATCAGTTGGACGAGTTATGACCTGTGTTCTTGGAATGGTGGTGAGGCGTGAGCGTGAGATTAGAAATTTCACAGAGACACCATTTTACAGAATAGTGGGAAACTTCACTGAGGGGCAGTTCAATGCAGAGTGGAAGGCCATAGAAGGTTCTAAGTATTTTGAGTCACCTCTTTTGTATAAGGAGAACGGATTTAAAAAAGAGGAGGATGCCAAGAATTTAATTGGCGACCTTCAGGGGAAGGAAGCAGTGGTGGAATCCAAGGAGGAGACTACTTCAAAGAAGAAGCCACCTTTACTTTTTAACTTGGCTGAATTGCAGTCAGAGTGCTCGAAGCGATTTAAGATTAGTCCAGCACAGGCTTTGGATGTGGCTCAGTTTTTGTATGAGCAGAAGTTTACTACATATCCAAGAACTGATGCCAGAGTCCTTACAACAGCTGTGGCCAAGGAGATTACTAAGAACTTGAATATGTTAAAAGCATATCCTGCCACACGCGAGTTTGTGGATGATATACTCGATAACAATAAATATGTGGGCTTGGATAAAACCAGATATACAGATGATTCTAAGGTTACAGATCACTATGCCATTATCCCGACGGGACAGGTAAATGGTTTAGATAGATTAAACAGTATCCAAAGAGCTGTATATGACTTGATAGTGCGAAGATTTCTATCGATTTTTTATCCTGCTGCTGAGTATAAAAAGACCAAGCTTCACATAAAATTGGAGAGAGAAAATTTCTATGTGTCCTGCAATATTTTAGATAAACCAGGATTTTTGACTGTGGCTGGTATGCCTCAAAATTCTAAGGATAATAATGATAATTCAGAGGATGGCGAGGAGTCAGATGGCAATGATAAGGAAAAACTTCAGGCTGCACTGGCTGCCATCAACAAGGGGGATGTGATTCCTGTAAATGGTTATGATATCAAGGAGGGAAAGACATCGCCACCGAAGAGATATACCTCAGGTAATTTGATTCTTGCCATGGAAAATGCTGGAAATCTTATAGAGGATGAAGAACTTCGTGAGCAGATCAAGGGTTCTGGAATTGGAACCTCCGCAACTCGAGGCGATATCTTAGAGAAGTTGGTTAGAATTGGTTACCTAAATCAGAATAACAAGACTCAGATTATCACACCTGAAAATCTCGGAGAGATGATTTATGAGGTTATAGATTTATCTGCTCCAAATCTTTTAAATCCAGAGATGACAGCATCTTGGGAAAAGGGATTGGACGGTATTATAAATGGTACTGTAGATGATGTGGAATATCGTCAGAAATTAGAGGCATATATTAGAACAGAGACTGAAAAGATGATAAACAATAATCTGACTTATCAGATTGCTGCCAACATCAATCAGTTTACAGGAAAAGATGCTAAAGGTCTTGCGGCTAGAAAACCTCTTGGGGTGAAATGTCCTATTTGTGGAGGAGAACTTATGACCACATCCTTTGGTTATGGATGTTCTAATTATCGAAATGAGGATATAAAATGTCGTTTTGCAGTGGGTGAAATCTGTGGCGTTACCATAGATGAGGAACAGTTTAAGAAACTCATCTCAGAGGGCAAGACTGATACAATTAGAGGATTTAAAAACAAGGCAAAAAAGAGCTTTGATGCGGTGCTTAGATTAGAGCAAAATGAGGAGGGCAGATACGGAGTGGTATTTGACTTTTCCGATGTGGCTCCTGCTGTGGTTGAGGGTGTGAAATGTCCAAACTGTGGCGGTGATATTATTGAAAAGGCCAGTGGTTATAGTTGTTCTAATTACAGTGGAGATGATCCGGAGTCCTGCAGATTTTATATAGGTAAAAAGATTGCCTCTAAGGCTATTAGTCTGGCAAATGTAAAAGAACTTTTGACTGAAAAACAGACCAAGACTTTGAGAGGATTTAAGGGCAAGAGCGGTAAGAAATTTGATGCTTGCTTGAAACTTCAACAGGATGAAAATGGAAAATATCAGGTGGTATTTGATTTTGATAACGTGGAGGCTAACGTGGTAAAGGATGCCAAGTGTCCTTTCTGTGGAGGTGCCATTGTCAAGACATACAGTGGTTTTAACTGTGAGAATTATGACTATAGAAATCCGGATTCACCTTGTAAATTTGGCATGGGTACCATGTGTGGCGTGAAGTTAAATGATGGTCAGATCAAGGAACTTACAGAAAAGGGTATCACCGGTGAGATAAAAGGATTTAAGAGCAAGAAGGGAAGCACTTTTGATGCCAAGCTCTGCGTGGGCAAGGATGCACAGGGGAAATTCGACGGAATTAAGTTTGTGTTCCAAGATCGAAATGATAACAATGCTAATCAAGGGAATGCGTCGAGCAAAAATATTGGTGCAGCCCAAACAAGTGATAGCAATAAAACAGGAGGCGTAGAAAATGGAAACAGCCAAAATCAGTAATATGTATGATTTAAATTATACAATTGCAGCGAAATTATTTGAGGGAAAGACATATCCATGGGAGGTTCTATCTGATATTAAAAGTTTTATATTGGAGTTGGGACCAACCTTAGATCAGGATAAATTTACACAGTATGGTGCAGATATTTGGGTTGCTAAATCTGCAACAGTGGCACCAACAGCTTGTTTAAATGGTCCACTTATCATTGATGAGGATGCGGAGATTAGACATTGCGCATTTATCAGAGGAAGCGCAATTATTGGAAAGGGTTCAGTGGTTGGAAATTCAACAGAGATAAAAAATGATATTATTTTCGATAATGTGCAGGTACCTCATTACAACTATGTGGGCGATTCTATTTTGGGACATAAATCTCATATGGGAGCTGGAAGTATCACATCTAATGTAAAGTCGGACAAGACTTTGGTGGTTGTAAAGGATCGTCAGGCTGGTGAGGAGATAGAAACTGGTTTGAAGAAATTTGGTGCAATGCTTGGTGACTATGTGGAAGTGGGATGCAATAGTGTATTAAATCCTGGAACTGTTATTGGACCTCATTCTAATGTATATCCAACTTCATCAGTAAGAGGAGTGATTCCTGCAAATTCTATTTATAAAGATATGACAAATATTGTGTCCAAGAATTAACAATCTATATGAATGGTTACGAAAATATCATAATAATACTAGACGAAAAGCTTATAATATGCGAAAATAAAGTCCGGTATTTAGCGTCAATTTTTTAACATATAATGAAATGAATCAAAGGGGTTTATTTCTTATAAAATAAATTGAACTTTACAAATGCATAATGAAAGGAGTTCTACAATGATTTACACAAAAGAAGTAGAGAACATGTGCCCAGTAGCTAAGGGCGCAAAGCATGAGCCTGCTCCAATTCCTGAAGAAGGACAATGGGTCCATGCAAAGAAGATTGAAGACATTTCTGGTTTCACACATGGTGTGGGCTGGTGTGCACCACAGCAGGGTGCATGTAAGTTGTCTTTGAATGTAAAGAAGGGTGTTATTGAGGAAGCATTGGTTGAGACAATCGGATGTTCTGGTATGACACATTCAGCAGCTATGGCAGCTGAGATTTTACAGGGTAAGACAATCCTTGAGGCATTGAATACAGACTTAGTTTGTGATGCTATCAATACAGCAATGAGAGAGTTATTCCTTCAGATTGTATATGGACGTACACAGTCTGCATTCTCTGATGATGGACTTGCAGTTGGTGCTGGTCTTGAAGATTTAGGAAAGGGACTTCGTTCTCAGGTTGGTACAATGTACGCAACAAAGGAGAAGGGTGTTCGTTACCTTGAGATGGCTGAAGGTTATGTAACAGGAATTGCTTTAGATGAAGACAATGAAGTAATTGGTTATCAGTTCGTTTCACTTGGAAAGATGACAGATTTCATCAAGAAGGGTGACGATCCTAATACAGCATGGGAAAAAGCAAAGGGACAGTATGGTCGCGTTGCTGATGCAGCTAAGATCATCGATCCAAGATGCGAATAATAGGAAAGGAGAATTGATAAAATGGCTTTATTTGAATCATATGAAAGAAGAATTGACCAAATCAATGCTGTTTTGAACAGCTATGGTATCAGCTCAATTGAAGAAGCTGAGAAGATTACAAAGGATGCTGGCCTTGATGTCTATGACATGGTAAAGGGTATTCAGCCAATTTGTTTTGAAAATGCAGCATGGGCTTACATTGTAGGTGCTGCTATCGCTATAAAGAAGGATTGCCGCAAGGCTGCAGATGCTGCTGCTGCAATCGGAGAAGGACTTCAGTCTTTCTGTATTCCAGGTTCAGTTGCTGACCACCGTAAGGTTGGTTTAGGACATGGTAACCTTGGAAAGATGTTATTAGAGGAGGAGACAGAGTGCTTCTGTTTCTTAGCAGGACATGAGTCTTTCGCTGCTGCTGAGGGAGCTATCGGTATTGCAGAGAAGGCTAACAAGGTTCGTCAAAAACCTCTTCGTGTTATCTTGAACGGTCTTGGAAAAGATGCTGCACAGATTATTTCACGTATTAATGGTTTCACATATGTTGAGACAAAGTATGACTACAAGACAGCTACACTTAATACTGTATATGAGAAGGCTTATTCAGATGGTCTTAGAGCTACAGTTAAGTGTTATGGTGCTGATGATGTTCAGGAAGGTGTTGCTATCATGCATCATGAGAACGTTGGTGTATCTATCACAGGTAACTCAACAAACCCAACACGTTTCCAGCATCCAGTAGCTGGTACATACAAGAAGGAATGTATCGAGCAGGGTAAGAAGTACTTCTCTGTTGCATCAGGTGGTGGTACAGGTCGTACACTTCACCCAGATAACATGGCTGCAGGTCCAGCTTCTTACGGTATGACAGATACACTTGGACGTATGCATTCAGACGCTCAGTTCGCTGGTTCTTCATCAGTTCCTGCTCACGTTGAGATGATGGGACTTATTGGAGCAGGTAACAACCCAATGGTAGGTATGACTGTTGCTGTTGCCGTTTCTGTTGAAGAAGC
>JAILFK010000051.1 GCA_024697595.1 Lachnospiraceae bacterium
GATAGAAAGCATATTGCCTACTGTGGCTGCTGCCGCTGAGATTCTTCCGCCCTTGTGAAGATATTCCAATGTGTCAAGCATAGCGATAATCTGTACATTATTTCTATCATTTTCTAGGCGTTTTACTATCTCATTTCGATCCAAGCCCTGCTTGATATATTCTAGTGCCTGACAAACCAACAAATACTGTCCCGCCGTTGCAGTTTTTGAATCCACCACAGAAATAACTGCCTTGTTATACTCATCTTCCACCTCAGACACTGCGATCATAGCCGACTGGATTGTACCGGATAAGCCAGAGGATAACCCAATATAAATCGCCTCATCACCATTTCCCAAAATCTCTCTAAAGGCATCTTCATATACTGCAGGCGAAATAGCACTGGTCTTTGGAAACTCATCTGTCTCGATCAACATATCAAAGAATCTATCATTGGTAAGGTCATATCCCGCTCTATACTCCTCATCACCAAATCGCACTGTAATAGGAAGTACTGTAACTCCCAACTCCTTTGCCAATTCAAGGGGCATATCAGCACCTGAATCAGTAATAATCTTTATTGCCATTTAACTCTCCTTTTATTACACTCCATACTTATTTATCAGGATAAAATTCTATCATTTCATATATGAAAAGTACAGCACACTTTGGGGACTATTGTAAATGTTTTCCCTTGTTTTTTCATACTTTTTTCATATTTAATCTATTGACTTTCGAGATTTCAAGGTGATATGATTATAGGGCACGAGGTGTTTTTCTTCGTGTTTGCAGTCAGTTAACAACTTTTTCTTAAAAGTTGTTATTTTTATCTAAATATGGTTTTAAAGCCGATTTGCTTACCAGCAATTTGCTTTCAAAATATATATAGAAGTTGTTTTTTTAGTGTATATGTAAAGGAAGTGATTAAATGTACAAAGTTGGTGAACAGATAGTATATGGATGTCAAGGTGTGTATGAGGTAAATGATATAACCCATCTTGATATCGGTCAGGACGATCGTCTTTATTATGTTCTTACACCGGTTATGTCAGGAACTGATAAGATTTATACTCCAGTTGATAACAAAAGAATTGCTACCAGACCTGTTCTTACAAAAGAAGGTGCCAAAGCTATCATTGATAAGATTCCTGAGCTTAGCGAATTGGAAGTTACCAATGAACGCCAGAGAGAGCAAACATACAAAGACGCTTTAAAGAGCGCAGACTTATCAAACTGGTTTAGCGTGATCAAGACTATCTACATCAGACAAAAGAGACGTGTTGAACAAGGTAAGAAAATTACCGCATTAGATGAAAGATACTTAAGAAATGCTGAAAATGAAGCTTACAGCGAATTAAGCTTGATTTTCGACATGCCAAAGGATGAAATAATATCTTCCATCGCTACTCGCTTTGAGAGTATTTCATAAGATTTAACAAAAAGCTATCCCTTAATTGGTGATAGCTTTTAGTGTATTTACTAGTAAATTCCAAGTCCTCTCTGTGGAAGATATTGATAGTCTCTCTTTAAAGGTATGAATATCATACATCTGTGGGCCAAATGATATTGCTTCCAAATCAGGCATCTTGCTAATCATAATACCGCATTCCAATCCGGCATGAATTCCTTCAACTCTCGGAGCTTCTCCATAGATTTTTTTATACTCCTCCACCATTATTCGTTCTATTTTATTATCATTCTTATAATCCCAACCCGGGTATACCCCCTCAACTTTGGATTTTCCACCTACATAGGAAGCCATATGCTTAATTAGTTCAATCAGTTCAATCTTCTCAGATTCCTTGGAACTTCGCACAGAATAGGTGAGTTGTATCGTGTTTCCACAAGTCTTTATTATACCTAAATTCATGGAAGTTTGAACCAAGCCTGCCATGTCATGGCTCATCTTCACCACCCCCTGAGGTAAGTGAATAATATGAGCTATAACAGCAGATGTGGTTTCTTTGTCCAGCACATTTCCATCGTATACTTCCATTTCATCTGTTGAAGCAGCATCTGATAGGTCAACATTTCCCAAAATATTATCACCCACATTTATAACACGAACATCTAATTTCATATCAGGGTCCGTATCGGCATACTCCTCTTTAATATCCTCAAAAAGATTTTCAATCTTTTCAATCCCCTGATTACTATCACCATTTTCCAAAACAAAGACCGCTTTATTTTCTATGGTGATGGCATTATCCTTATCTCCCCCATGAATACTGTATAGACACAAATCATAATCCGCTTCAAGTCGCATAAGAATTCTCCCCATGAGATAAGAAGCATTGGCCCTATCTTTATGAATCTCAGCTCCGGAATGTCCCCCTGTCAAATCATGTAAATATAATGCAATAGCCTCCTTAGATGTCTTTTGTCGCGATCCGCTAAACTCTGTTATGACCGTAGCTCCACCTGCGCAGGATACCGTAAATATTCCCTCATCTTCAGAATCAGCGTTTAACAAAATCTCGCCCTTTAAATCTGATGTATCCAAAGCTGTGGCCCCAAGCATACCTATCTCTTCGTTTGTGGTAATAACAACTTCTAAAGCAGGATGAATAAGTGAATCATCATCCAATAACGCCAGCGCATATGCCACTGCTATTCCATCATCTCCACCTAGAGATGTTCCCTTGGCAGTAATGAAATCGCCCTCAATTTCTAAATCTAATCCCTCTGTCATCAAGTCTTTATTGCAAGCAGCTTCCTTTACTGCCACCATATCCATATGTCCCTGAAAAATCACAGTCGGCGCCCCTTCGCATCCCTCGGAAGCCGGCTTTTTTATAATCACATTCAAAGCCTCGTCCTGTCGATACTCAAGGCCTCGCTTCTTGGCAAAATCCACCAGATAATCACTTATCTGTTGTAAATTTCTCGAGCCATGAGGTATGGCACAAATCTCTTCAAAATATTTAAATACCTCTTTAGGTTTTAAGTTGTCTAAGACTCCCATTTTCATCTATTCCTCCGTCTATCTAATATGTTAAAAACACCATTTTATCTATTTTTTCCAAATACTTTCTTGCTTATCTTCGCCCCTGAAAAATATCAGGTCTAAATCCATATTCCATAACCAATTCCAAATCATCATCTTGCAAAATATCTGCCGGTGTAACAAGAACAGAATATTTATCACTCAAATCAATCCCAGCCAAGTAATATGCATACCATACAATATGTGCGCACTGGGTATGCTCTATCACGTCTGAGTTCAACTTTATCCCGAGCTCGTTAGCCAACTGTATATTTTCTATACTGTCACCCTTTCCCACCTCACGTACCTTGGTGGTAGACAGCAGTCCATAGTCGACATTTTCCAGATTGTCATAGGCATACTCAGCAACAGCAGCCCTTTCTTCCTCACTTAAATCCTTAGGTCTTAATATGGCAAATGCCGGATATTCTCGCCAGTGACCTAATCGCCTAAATACAGAAGGTTCCCCATAATCCATCGCCTCCAGCACAGTGCCGGCTTTGGCATCCACCACCAGTCCTGTATGATCATATCGCCATCCACCTACATAACTTGATAATGTGACGAGAATATCTCCATCCTCCACAATAAAGTGGGGATCCAATTTCTCTTTATCTTTATACACACCGCTGACTCTCTCCTGGTGGCGAATCACATTATATCTGCTCTCATATATATTCGCCTTACCATAATAATAATCCTGAATATTTTCTAATTCAGATAGCTCATCATTTTCCACTAAAGTCTCAATTCCTGCCCGACCCACTCCAGTTTGAGCAAAAATTATATCATAATCAGCTTGAGTTAAATCATCTAAATCAACTTTTTTTAAATCATCCACATCTGTTTCTGATAAATATTTGCAAATATCAGTCTCTGGCTCTGTTGGTCCAAAATGCATCTGCCCTCTGCAGGCCATAGTCCAAAGCAAATATATAAAGACCACCATAACTGTAACCTGTATGCGCTTTTTTAAACTCTTAATTTTTCTCTTTCGCACTTTTAATTTCATCTATATCTTTCATTTACACTATTTTATATCTCAGTTCTTAATAGATCATCGATATATATTTATATATCCCCATCATTTTACCATATTTCCCCTGACCTTATGTTATAATAAATTATGAACTAGGGGATTATTAATTTCACATTACTAGGGAGAATATGCTATGGAAAATAATATCAAGCTAGCGACAAAATGCGGAGACATAATCGGTCTTCAAAAGAACAATCACCTTGAATTTCTCGGAGTAAAATATGCCAATGCCAATCGTTTTGAGTATTGTACTTTGATTGACAATTGGTCACAGGTTACCCAAGCAGATAATGTAAGCGAGGACAACCTTCATCGCCTAGATGAAACTGGTACCTATCTGGCAACTCACCACGGCGATGCCTGTATTCAAAAAAGAATCTGGTATGAACACCTCGAACATCCAGTTAGACGTTTTTATCACAAAGAATTTAGGGAAAATATTGAGTATCATTACTCTGAGGATTGTCTCAACTTAGATATCTACACTCCTAGTGAAGTCAAGAAAGATTCCAATTATCCGGTGATAGTTTTTATTCACGGAGGTGGTTTTGACTCCGGTTGTAATTACGACACAGCCATAGATGGCAGCAACCTGGCTCAAAAAGGAGTCATCTGCGTCAGCATAAACTATCGAGTGGGCATTTTTGGATATCTCACTCATCAGGAAATTTATGATAAATATGGTCGTCAGGGCAACTTTGGTTTGGATGACCAATTTATGGCATTAAAATGGATTAAGGAAAATATCTCTGCCTTTGGTGGAGATAATAATAATATAACTGTCATGGGACAAAGCGCCGGAGCCATATCAATTCAATATCTGGTGCTAAATGAAAAATGCAAAGGTCTATTTAATCGCGTAGTTATGATGTCAGGAGCAGGACTTTTTCCAAAGTTTGCGCTGCCACGGAAGGCCAGCAGTACCAATGAGTACTGGGATGACTTGATCAAGACTATGGGCTTAAATAGTTTTGAGGAACTAAAATCTGCAGATCCCAAGGCGATATTTGATGCCCTTGAGATATTAAAAGGCAGACGCAAGGATAACACTTACAATACCATGCCAGTTGTGGATGGTTACCTAATAGAAGCTCCAGTTGATACAATAATCAACAAGCCACTAAACCTTGATTATATGATAGGTTACACCAACAATGACATGTACGCTTCCATAATGGCTCACATTGGCAATAAATTTGCTAAATCTGTGGGGGCATACGTCTACTATTTTGATATAGACACCCCAGGCAAGGATGACAATAGAGCCTTTCATTCATCGGATATCAGATATATTTTTGGAACTTTGAACAAAAGCCACCGTCTATACAAGGCAGGTGATTATATGGCTTCAGAACTTATGATGAACTACCTCGTAGCCTTTGCAAAAAAAGGTGATCCAAACCACGAGGATTCACCAACATGGATTCCTGCAGGAAACAAACCTCTTCATCTAATTCGAAAGAGAGAAAATATTGATATGGGCAAGCCAAATCAATTGAAATTACTATATAATACTTTATTTAAAGGTGACCCAAAAGATTTAGATGTCACCACAGATAAATAAAACGGAGATTAAATATGTACTACTCAAGAGATTCAAAATACACTTTAGACAAGGATGACATCTATAAATATTTTGTCAGAAATTTATTAGAAAGTTTCCGCTATGGAAAAGCGGATTTAATATGGAACAGAGCTTGTTATCTCACAACCATATACGGTGCGGCCTACGGAGATATGGACGATTATTCAACCAAGATAATCTGTCCTCTCGCAGGCCTCTACCGTGCTATGTATGTGACAAAAGTCGCCCCAGATATAGCCCTAGATATGTTGGATGTGTATGTGGAAGAAAATGCTGACTTCATATACAAATCTGCACATAGTCTAAAAAATAAGATAGCAGGCACTTTTAAGCACCCGCTATCTTCTGATATCGCTTCTGTTTGTAATCAAATCGGTGAGCCAGAGCTTGCCCCTGTAGCAATAAAGATATATGATTTGCTAGCAGGCTAACATCAATATTTCCCCAGCCAAACCTTTTGGTTTTCGTCGCACAACTTACTCTGCACCTATATCAGCTTTCATCGCACAACTTATTCTGCCATCTCCTTTGCTCTCTTGGTCTCGAGTTCCTTGTACATCTCCTGTAACTTAGGCTTTGAAAGTGAATATCCAAAGAATAGACATACAAACATAACCACAAGTACTATGGCCGGCACCAAAGTAGCCATGGTATACAACCTGTTGGTAACCTCAGCCGTCTGAGCTGTGGCCTCCACATTGTATCCAATCACTGCCAGAAGCACCGGAACTCCAACACCTGCTAAAGTCTGTCCCAGTTTTCTGGTAAATGAATACAAAGCATAGGAGGTTCCCTCCTCACGTCTTCCAGTCTTTAATTCATGATAATCTATAACATCCATTACAAGGGCCCATACTTCTAAAGTAAGGAATGTCTGTCCTGCTCCAGATAGGAATAAAAGCACCATAAATACCATTGGATTCGATGCTAAACTTGTAAATCCTATTCCATACATTATAAAATTAATCACTGCAGCAAAAGCAAGACCAAAGGCACATATCTCTTTCTTACCATATTTCACAACTAGCTTACCAATAATAGGTAAAAATAACGCCATTGGCACGTAGGTACACACAGTCACAAAACTGTATAAATTAGGCTGTTGATAGAAATTCTTAAAGAGATAGTTATATGTGGTCTGTGTATACATCTGAAATGCTATTAAAAGCATGGATGTGATACAAAGGAAAATAAATGGTGGATTCTTTAACAAATCTCCCACTGTTCTAAATATGTGCATCTTACCCTCTCTCTTTTGAGATGGTGGAAGCTGCACTCTCTCTTTTGTCCCCTTAAAATGCAAAGCATATATTCCCACAGATAAAACCGATATTGCCAGCACCGCAAAGAACATCTTGTTGGAATCTAATACCTTCACTGACTCCCCTGTAGCCTCATCTACCACCTGTGAATAAACAAGCAGTGGAAGTAAAATCATGGATGGCACATTTCCAAAACCAGCTCCAACGGAGCGCCATACAGATAGAGAAGATCTCTCACGCGGATCATCCGTGATAACTGAAGCCAATGAACCGTATGGAATATTTACACCTGTGTACATCATTCCATATAAGATATATGTCACATAGGCATAAATTAAATATTGATTAGCTGTCAATCCTGGAATCTTAAAAAACATCAATGCTGCCGCAATTGCCAGTGGAACTGAAGCCCACATAACATAAGGTCGAAAGCGTCCATACTTGGTCGGCTTTCTCGAATCAATAAATCCACCCCATAAAGGATCATTGATTGCATCCCAAACTCTCGCAATCAGCATAAGCACAGTAATCTGCGCCAACGGAATGTGCATACAATCCGTGTAGAACATGGTGAGAAATGATGATATTAGAGAAAATGTTAAAACTCCTCCAAAGTCACCGCAGGCATATGCCATCTTCTCCTTGGTGGTAATGCCATGGGTGGCAGTGGTTTGCTGCCCCTTTTCGTTTAATTCACTCATATGTTTTACCCCCTCAAACACACTTTTATTAAACCTTTTAATTTATTAATTTGTTTTATTATAACATATGGAATCCCTATATTCTATGGAATAAAACCACATTGCCTGCCTTGATATTTCACAAAAAAAATAATGTCTTTTTGTATAAAATGTAATTATTATAACCAATTCTTTTCTAAAACTTTATATTTTATTTAGGAGATGTTCAAATAATCATCACATTTCACCTGTACTATTAATACTGTCGAAAGACAAAACTTTTTCATAACTCCCCTTTTTAAAGAACATGTGCCCGCAAGACATGTTCTTTTTTTGCAATTTTAAATGTGTCTGTAATACATATTCACTTTTAGTAAATATATGCCCACAAGGCGATTTCTTTTCATCTAATCAAAACATTTTCCAGAAAAAATATGTTATTATATATGAAAAGATTGCTTATCTAACACATTATATGAGCTAATCTTTTTTTATGTCATTACTTGAAAATATTAGGCAATAAATTTGAGGAGTGAAAAATGAAAAAAATACTTAGCGTGGCAGTACCTAGCTACAATTCTCAGGACTATCTGGATAGAAGTATAAATAGTTTGGTTGGAGACAATCGAGTCGAGGTGATAATAGTCAATGATGGCTCCACAGACAAGACTCCAGAGTTGGCTGAAAAATATCAAAAGCAATACCCAGATATAATCAAAGTGATCAATAAGGAAAATGGCGGTCATGGTTCAGCTGTAAATGCTGGTTTAGAAGCTGCAACCGGCGCATATTTTAAAGTTGTAGACAGCGATGATTGGGTGGATAGCGATGTTCTAGTGCAAATTCTTGATTTTCTTGAAAAATGCATTGACGAGGAAAGAGACCTTGACCTTTTAATTTCCAACTTCATATATGACAAGGTTGGCAAGAAACATAAAAAAACTATGAAGTACCGTCGCGAATTACCTACTGATATATTTTTTAACTGGAGTCAAATGGGACATTTTCCAAAGGGAACTTATATCCTTATGCACTCCGTTATCTTTAGGACCAAGATGTTAAAAGACTGTGGTATTAAACTTCCAGAGCATTGTTTCTATGTGGACAATATATATGTATTTAATCCTCTTCCTTATGTGAAGAAGATTTATTACATGGATGTACCTTTTTATCACTACTACATCGGCAGAGACGACCAATCAGTCAATCAGGAAGTGATGATAAAGCGATTGGATCAACAGGCCAAAGTAAATATTGAGATGGTAAAATTCTTCACTGATGAGAACACTAAAAACCTTCTCAAAGGCAATAAGAAACTCAAAAAATATATGTATAACTATTTAGAGATTATAACAACCATAACCTCTGTTTTGGCCATCTATTCTGGTGACACTGAAAAGATGTCAATAAAAGACAAGGTATGGACAGATATACATGAGATATCACCTGCCCTGCACCATAAAATGTATCATGGCTTTCTCGGATTTATGGCCAATAGAAAAACCAAAGTCAGCTATAAATTTATTATAGCCCAATACAAAATTGTTCAAAAAATATATAATTTTAATTAAAGCAAAATGCCCCGGACCTAGAGTAATCTAAGTTCAGGGCACTTTTTTATGTAATACACCAAATCAAGTAACTATGAAATTTTCCAAATTCTCACAACAAATTCAAAGATTTCTTATTTCATCCTCAAATCTGTATTTCCAATATATATTAGATTACATTCAAAAGTAATCGATCTCTATCCTGATAATTTAAGCCTTTAATGCTTCTTCTAGCTTTAACATAAAGATTTCTATTGATAGATATAACGCACACCTCGCTGGCGCCATTGTATTCGTCTCTTTTGTAAAATGGTATTCTCTTCCAATTCATAGTAAATGGAATAGATTCCTCCAAAAGTAATTTAGTAGTATGTCTACTCACAATTCTATTGGTTGTGCGACAAAGCACTACATCCTTATCAACATGCTTATCAAGCTTAGGTGTTCTGTTCATCCAAACTCTCCTTAACCCCTTTAGAATCAGCGTTCTAGCGCAACTCCTCGATATAATATATATTATCATATATGATAACTTTAGGCAAGAATTTTTCTCATTAAATCTCTATTTTTTAGCCTGAATTTTTAAGCTTTTTATAGTAAAAAAATCGAGGAAACTGCAATTTGCAATTTCCTCGATCCTTTAATTATATACGCTTTTAAAAACTAATATATAACTTCTAATTAACTCTCTCTCCAAACTCACATATTACTCAGCGAATTTCATCTGACTTGTCTTAGACTCATCGATAAGAGCTGTTCTAGCAGCTCCATACATCTCCCAGAATGCTTCCTTCTCAGTCATCTCTCCACCTGGAAGTTCTACTGGATAACTAATGCTCTCATCATCTGTATCATAAGATAAGTTAAATCCGCCTGCATCTGAATATCCGTTATAGATAATTCTTGTAGCCTCTGCTAATTCACACTTTGTGAAACCATCTGTTGAATCACCCATTGTGTACTCACCGAAGCATGTTATTGTAGTATTACCCATCAACATACTATAAGCATACATAGCCTGTGTATTTGTAAGTTTATATGTACCATCTTCGTATAATGTCAACTCATACTCATTGTAATCAGATCCGCCATATTGATTTTCTGTAACTTCACCAAATACATATACATTTTGAATTGTAGCTGAGCCTGAACCACCGCCACCAATTAATTTGCTGCCAAATATACCTGCTACCAAACTAATGATAACTGCAATTATAACTATCGCTACTACTTTACTCTTCTTCACGATATCATCTCCTTCCTCTTCTTCCTCCTTTGGAAGAGTCTTTAGATAAGCTGCATGCGCCATCAATGTCTTGATAAGTTTAATCAATACAAGTATAGCCACTACAACATCTAAGATAATAAGTGCAATCTCCCATAATGGTTTGCTTTCCTTAACTGTTCCATCTTCAGATACACCATCCATTGCATTTGAAGTACTAACAGCATAAACTACATTCTTAGCTGCTCTTTGAACATTGTTCATTACTGTTGCATTAGATGTCCAATCCTTGGTTGAACCATCCTCTTCCTTATACTTGCTCATATCCCAATATCC
Source organism: Lachnospiraceae bacterium (assembly GCA_024697595.1). Lineage (GTDB taxonomy): Bacteria > Bacillota > Clostridia > Lachnospirales > Lachnospiraceae > JAILFK01. The sequence continues at coordinate 10,644 of JAILFK010000051.1, forward strand.
GCTATTGGTATTGAGCCATAAATCTGTTCCTGCAGAAAGTCCTGAGATAATATCCTGATAGAACATCTCTGCTACTGAAGCCTGATCAGTGATAACCACACCTTCAAAGCCCCACTCATTTCTCAAGATATTTGTAACAAGTCCCTTGTGTGCGCCTGCCCATTTAGCACCCGCGCGGCTCATGGCATCCATCATACCGTTTGTCTTACCAATTCTAACAGCACCTTCAAATCCCTTGAGGTAAATTTCTCTGGCTGCTTGCTCATTAGTAAATATAGCACCACCATATCTGTTAGTTTCCTGATCATTTAATGCGAAGTGCTTAGCATATGTAAGTACACCAGCTGAACGTGTTCCAATAATTTCATGTCCAGCCATCTGTCCTGAAAGGAATCCATCCTCTGAGAAATACTCAAAGTTTCTTCCTGAATATGGACTTCTGTGGATGTTAACTCCTGGCGCATACCATCCTGCGACACCTGTGTTTACAGAATCAACACCAATCATCTCACCCATTTGCTGAATCAAATCTACATTCCATGTAGAAGCCAAAACAACTTCAACTGGATATGAAGTAGCACTCTGGCCACCTACCAAAGAACTAGAAATTCCTGAAGGGCCATCCTTATCCTGTGTTCCAGGCAATCCAATTGCATCCACCTGAATTGTTGCATATCCACCCTGTCGAACCAATTGCATTGCTCTGTCAGCTGACATTGCCTGAACTAACTCATCCCAAACAGGATCATCATATTCACTACCTACTGCAGTTGAAACCTTCTTGTCTGTAGCTACATCCCACTTAGGTTGCTCAGATGTAGCATTTGTCACTTCATCACTTCTATCCCATTTCAAATCATTAAGTAATGCATCTGGAGCTGTCCATTTACCATTCTGATATGTTGTAGGATATGTACCTGTCCAATCATTTCTTGAAAGATACTTAAAACTATTATCATAGTAAGTAACATCCACATCATCTAACTGGTTTGTAATCGCCTCTCCAGTCTCTTCTGATGTAGCATAAGTTGTTGTATCAAGAGCAGCAACATTGGCCTTGGATGTCATATCCGCCTTACCATCAGCATCCATTCCATTTGCTGTAGTAAAGCCTTTTGCTGCCAAAATATTGTTTGTAGCCTCGTGAGCATCAGATGCCGCTGTAAAATAGTAATCTCCAGCATCAACAATGTATGTCTTCGCACCCTTGCTGTCATATGCCTTCATACATTCCTTATCAACAGTAACCTTTACTGTCTCTTCACTACCAGCTTCAATCTGATTTGTCTTTGCAAAACCAACAAGTTCTACTGCAGATTTTTCAATACCATTAGCCTTGTCATAATCTGTGTATGGTGACTGCATATAAATTTGAACTACATCCTTACCAGCAACATCACCAGTATTCTTTACTTTTACAGAAACCTCAAATGAGTCTTCCTTTTCTTCAACACTGTAATCTGACCATTCAAAATCAGTGTAAGATAAACCATAACCAAATGGGAATTGAACTGTTGTTGAATAGTTGTAATCCCCTGCGTTGCCTGTGCCCATAACAACGTCTTCATAGCGTGTCTCGTAGTAACGATATCCTACATAAATACCCTCTTGATATACGAGATATTTATTGTATACATCATTACCATCCTTGTCCTGCTTTCTAACACTATTTACAATGTCATAATCTCCAAGGTTTACATTGGCAGGAGCACTTACCGAATCATAGGCATATGTATCTGGAAGATGTCCTGAGAAGTTAGTGTTTCCAACCAACGCCTCTGGAATAGCCTTGATACCTGTCTGACCAACACCTCCAACCCATACGCATCCCTTTACATTTGCGTACGCTGGATCATCTAAGAAATCCAACTCCATAGCATTGTTTGCATTAAGCAATACAACTACATCGTCAAAATTCTTGCAAGCAAGTGTCAACATATCAAGCTCATTTTGATCTAACTCAAGATATTTCGCGCCTGATTCCAATGGCTCTCTTGGAAGATCAGCAGACTCTCCACCACTTCGTCCGATACATACAATAGCTGCATCGTTATAATCTGCAAAACTCTTCTTTACGTCATCTGTGTAAACAGAAACAGGAACTTCATTTACCTCAAAGTCCCCTTCTCCTGTCTCATCTGGAACCGCTTTACGATATTCTTTTCCTGCACCGCTATCGTAGAAATCCCAAAGCGTTTCATTGACACTAAACCCTGACTCCTCAAATGCTTCCCTTAAGTTAGCAACAGAGTTGGTATCAACTTCACCAGAACCAGAACCGCCGTATACAAAATCCACGGAATCCTGACCAAATAGAGAGACTTTTGCTCCTTCTGAAAGTGGTAATCCACCATCATTTTTCAGAAGAACCATTCCTTCTTCCTCAATTCTCTGACACAGTTCTTCAGATTCCTCTGTAGAAACCGTACCCGAACCACTTGTATAAACAGTGATCAAATCCTTGTATGTATAAGCAAAATAATTACCAATACACAAAGCAACCACCAATACTGCACATACGACATAAGTAATCATAGCTTTTGTCGTACTAAATGGTTTCTTCATACTAAAACCCTCCTTTTCTATTAGTATTATAATTATTACACTAACAAAAAAGGAGGGCTTAAACAATCACTTTGGCACAGATGGAACAAAAATGTCACAACGTGTTTTTTTCTTTTTCTCTCAACTCATAAAGCCTCAAAAACTCTGGTGGCATAGGCAATAAAATCTGCAATTTGAATGTATTATCATCCACATCACAAACCAAAGAACCACCATATTTTTTAGCAATGTGAGCCATAGATTTCATACCATATCCATGATAAGCCTTGTTTTTCTTTATACTTCTTGGCAAATCCCCCGAGAATTCAAGAGGACGTTCATAATAATTTTCAGTCTGAATACTAAGAAAATCTCCCACAGATTTTATAGTCATACTGATCACTCGCTTGTTCTCATCCTTAAATTTACTTACAGTCTCTATGGCATTGTCCAAGGCATTGCCCAAAAGCGCATATATATCTAATGTACTCATAAAATCCAGATAACTGGCATCACAGATACAAGAAAGTCTAATATTTCTCTTCTCGCAATTCAGACTTTTTTCAGAAAGAATAGTGTCCACAACCTCATTTCCTGTATTAAGTACAGAATCATAAATATCTATGGCTCTATCTAACTCATCAATATAATTTTTTCTCTCGCTGGCATCAACATTTTCTAGCGCTCTTATCTGATGTTTTAGGTCATGACACTTGCGATTAATAACCTCGATATTTTCTTTTGACAACTCATATTGACGTTTTCTCTCATATAATAATTGCTCAATAATACCCTTTTCTCTATTCAAACCACTTATCTGACACATAGCATAGCCAACACCTAATACAAGCATACACATAAAAGCATCAACTGCTGCCCCTAAATAATTAATCGAATCATAATTGAGCTGTCCCATGGTAAATATTGTCTGGCACATGAAAGCGCAAGCAACAATAGCTGCAAACATAATCAATGCCAACATAATATTTTTAGGTTTATCTTCCAATAAATAGTCATCTAATGCTCTGAAATTTTTACTAATATATCGATATACTGCAATATAAAAAATCGCCGAACTTCCTACACACACAAACACATACAAAGGCACGTGAGTCTCTAGAGTAGGCCATATTCCCTTTGCCAAAACTTCATTTACCACAACAAACTCAAGATGTTGCATAGCATACCCCGCCGCACATAAAAATAATGTATCTGCTTTTGTTAAATCGTAGCAAGTATACAAGGACATTGCCGCCATCAAAGTCAGTAAAACATACCATCCCGCATGAACAAAAACCGCAGTAAAATTCATTTCTGTAAATGTAAAATTATCCAACACAAGCTTCGGATACATGCAAGACAAAAAAGTAAGAATAACAACTGATACAACTAATTTCTGCCTGAATCTATCTCTTTTCTTTGTAAATATTGTGGCAAATATATTGACAGCTGCCAAAAGTTCCCATATAAATCGTATTTCTTCTATATATTTAACTACTTCCTCCATATCTCCACTCCATTTAGAAATTTTAAATTCCACCTACATATTTAGCAAAGGCTTCCATAAACTCATTTTTCTTATTTCGGCTAATAGGAATATAATCATCCCCCACAACCACATCGTTTCCTCTAATTGCCTTAACATATGCTAAATTTATAAGATAACTTTGATTACATCTGCAGAAATTTTTATCAGATAAACTTTTTTCTAATTCTTTCATTACACCACGTACTTCATATTTCCCGCCCACAGTATAATAATGCAGATAATGTCGAACCACCTCAATATAATATATATCTGATATAGAGATAGGAATTTTACCCTCTGTGGTGTTAAGCATTATCTGATGCTTAGTATTTCTCTCAATATATCTGGTAGCCTTATTAATTTTCATCTTGAAATCTTCATAGGTAATAGGCTTTAAGACATAATCGATAGCCTCAACAGAGTATCCATGAATAGCATATTGCGCCATATTGGTTATAAACATTATAATGACATTTTTATCTCGCTCTCTGATTCTCCTAGCAGTTTCAATACCATCAATTCCCGGCATTTCCACATCCAATAGGATCATATCATAAGCCAGATATCCATCAGCTTCATCCTCTTTTTTCTCATAAAAAGACTGTAAAAAACTCTCCCCACTAGAAAATTCTTCCATATCAACATTGACAGAATTTTCTTTTTGATAACGACATAAAAATTCTATTATCTGATCAGTCATATTTTTCTCGTCATCCACAATGGCCACTCGCATATTTACTATCCTCTTTTGTAACTTCCTATTCCCTACTAAAACGACAATATATAGTACTAATAATACACAAAAAAACGGAGATCTGTCTAGACCTCCGCCCTATAATTTAAATATATTCTAACCCATGCTTTTTTACTATGAATCACTAATTTAAAAATCATTTTTTAATGAAATTTATTGATTTCCTGCAAGTTTTTTTGCCATAGCAAGAACTCTAGAAGCATTAATTTTCACCTGCTCTTCACTTAATTCATTTGCAAGCAAAGCTGACTTTAAATCATCGTAGTCTTTCTTTCCTCCTGGCATAAACAAATCGCCGCCTGCCATTGCTACAAATCTAGATCTAGAATTTCTATGTATTGACTCCTTCATCTCCGCAAGAGATACAATCCAGTCAGTCATTACAATTCCTTCAAATCCATATTCGCATCTCAAAATATCCTCAATAAGACCTCTGTGCTCTGCGGCATGCTGTCCATTTACCAGGTTATACGCTGTCATAACTGCATGAGGCTGAGAATTTCTTACACAGATTCCAAATCCTCTAGTGTAAATCTCCCTTAAAGCACGCTCTGACATAATACTGTCATTACAGTAACGATTCAACTCTTTATTGTTTGCTGCATAATGCTTTATTGTAGTTCCACATCCAGGATGGGCCTGTACACCATTTGTAAGAGCTGCTGCCATCACTCCTGAAATAAATGGATCCTCTGAAAAATATTCAAAATTTCGACCACAACGAATCGATCTGTGAATATTCAAGGCTGGAGCCAACCATAAATTAACTCCGAACATCTCCATCTCCTGGCCCACAATATCACCATACTCTTTAGCAAGCTCCACATTAAAAGACTGGGCAATAGCAAAACCTATTGGAATAGCAGTACAATATTGATGCTTTATCTCTGTTCCAACCTTTGGTTTTGCGGAACTTGAAACTGTATTAATAATGAACTTAGTAGATTCAGGAACAAAGTCCATAACACTTTCTGGCAATGAACCATTTCCCACTACATGTTTACCTTTTTTATCTTCAAAATAATCCCTGGCAATTCTAAGACCAGCAGGTCCATCAGCCATGGTAAGCACTGGAAAATCTGAACTCACAAAGGAAGATGTCTCTCCAGCAGAACCACAAACCTTACTGCCGGCATTTCCTATTATAGATGACATAGCTCCCTTTTTAGGATTAAATCCACCAATGGTAAGAAGGGCTGCCTTGTTTATGCCTAAAGCTTCTATCTCAGGAAGTATCTCATACTCCTTGTCATATCCAACTGTCTCTGTGGCAAACGCATTTACGTCCAAGGATAATCTCACTGCCTCTGCTGGAATTTCAACATTCACTACTGTAGATTTCAAATCTTCGAAGTCAGGAGCCTCTAACACATTTTTCGCCTTCATAACCGTTACAGTTGATTCCAGATTCAACGCAGCTACAATACTTGTATTTACGCTGTCATTTCCCAATCGAAGCACATAGTCTCCAGCCTCCAAAATATATGAAGCACTCTCTTCATCATAGGAGGTGAAATATTTCATATCGTACTCTATTTCAACTTGCTGCTTCTCTCCTGGTTGCAATAAGGATGTCTTGGCAAAGCCTACCAAATCTTGATAAGACTTATCCAATTTGCCAATAGGTGCTGACTGATACAATTGAACAACTTCTTTTCCAGGCTTATCACCAACATTTTCCACAGTAGCCTTGACTGTGACAATGCTTTTATCAACCTTCACATCGTCAAAATCAGTCTTAAACTCTGTGTAAGATAATCCATATCCAAATGGGAAGATTGCTTTTTTATCAAAACTATCAAAATATCTATATCCCACATAGATTCCTTCTCTATATCTAGTTTCATTGATATCTTCAAAGTCATCCATTGGGAAATAATCTTCATATGTAGCCCAGGTTGTAGCCAACTTTCCTGAAGGATTTTGCTTACCTAAAAGCACATCAGCAAGACCTGTACCTGTATCAACCCCCAACTGGGATAGCAAAAGAATATTTTTCACATCCTTTACATCAGTTAAATCTACTACACCACCTACATTTAAGACCAACATAAATCTCTCATATCGATCATTCAATGTAAGAATATCTCTTTTCTCTGTAGCGGAAAGTTTTATCTCACCAGTCTTTACCGGTCTATCATTTCCCTCACCTGAGATTCTCGATAACACATAAATACATGCATCACCCTTTTCTCTCATCTCAATATTGTACTCAGGTTCAGTCATCACCTTACCCATACTGTACAAGAGGCTATTCATATGAGCTTCTTTCGCTCTTTTCTTTATATCTTCCACGAACTCTTTTTTCGCTTTTTCTGTGATTATTCCATACTCATCCAGCCAATTTCCGGTAACCACTTCAAACCCAGCATTTTTCAATCCTTCCTCGATAGTTATTGAATAATGAGAGTTTACTTCTCCCGATCCTGTACCACCTTTTATGGTCTTTCTAACACCACTACCATAGGCTGCAATCTTACAAGGCTTGTCCAATGGAAATTTGCCATCCTTTTTCAATAGCACCATGCATTCTCCCAATGAAGATGCCACTTTTTCTGTATGCAATTTCTCATAGTCCAAAAGTTCCATTTTCCGCTCCTCCAAACTCATTAATATAAAATTTTTCCATCCTATTTTATATAATATATTTGGTTCTAAAAAAATCCGATAAATTTTTAGTTTTTATTTCAGAAAATCAACTCAATTCACTATTTTGATATAAAAATATACATTTTTTAACATCTAAAAACGAATACTAATCTCTCCGGAGTCAATTGCTTTGGTCTCCGTCTCCCCTTCAAACAAAACAACCAAGTGACAATTATCATCCACATCTATGGCCTTAGCTTTGCGAAATGTTCCATCCGCCTCTATAACTTTTATCTCCTTGCCAATAGCCATTTGTCGACTGCGATATTCATCTAAGTATGTCACATCTGGCAATTTTTTATAAACCTGATAAAACTCCTCTAAAAATGCTGCTACCAAACGATTTCTAGTGCCATTAGGATACTCATCTTCAAACAAACTTCCTGCAATATCCTTTAGTTCTTCAGGCCATCCGTCCTTTGGCGCTGCCAAATTGAATCCAATTCCTAGCACTGCATAATCTAATCTTCCCGTCTCCATAGACACTGAAGCTTCCGTCAAGATTCCTGCAAACTTCTTCCCTCGAATAAACAGATCATTAACCCATTTAATATCCACATCTTTTTCTTTGATGTTGTCATCAATCATCTCGCAGGCCTTAGCTGCTGCCACTGCCGCAGCTGTTGTAATATGCACACTGTCGCTTATTGGCATATCTGGTCTAAGCAGTACACTCAAATAGACGCCTGTTGTATCCGGCGATTCAAACTTGCGCCCTCTGCGCCCCTTGCCAGCAGTCTGCTTAGATGCCACCACGCATCTTCCTTCCACCTCACCAGCATCACCGAGAGTTCTACATATATTGTTGGTGGAATCCACCACGTCTTTACATTCTATTTTGTAAAATGTTTTCGCATCCTTATCAAGATTATCATAGATTTCGTCCACATTTAAGATATCTGTATCATCTGCCATCGCGTATCCTAACTTTGTAGATCCTTCTATGCTATAACCTTCCTCGCGCAATTTATTGATAGCCTTCCATACTGCTGTTCTAGAAACATCTAACTCCTCAGCCAATTCCTGCCCCGAGTAATATGTTCCTTTGTGTTTATGTAAAATATTTAACACCTGATTTTTCACAGTAATTCTTGCCATCTAAATCCTCTTTTCTAGCTCTGTTGTGGCAACAGATTTGCCTTGTTCAAAGCTCCTCTCAAAGCCTTGCCCAAAAGTGTTGCTCCAACAATCTTAATAATATCTCCAGGAATGAATGGCACTACACATACTGAAAGTGCATATGGAACATTAGAATCCATCATTATCACAAACCATACTGTTCCAAATACATATAAGACAGCTGTCGCCGCTACCATTCCAATCATTGTCAACCATAAGTTGTAATTTACTTTCGAAATTACTATACCACTAATCAAGGCCAAAAAGATATATCCAATTAAATATCCGCCTGTAGGTCCAGCCAAAACTCCAACTCCTGCCTGTCCCTTTGAAAATACTGGTAATCCAACCATTCCAAGCAATAAGTATATCACAACACTAACCACTGACCACTTTGATCCAAGTACATATGCTGCCAAGTATACCACCATTGTCGCCAATGAGATTGGCACTGGTCCAATAGGAAGTGCAAATGGTGCCAGCACACATAATAACGCTGCCATGATTCCACATGTTGCCATATTGTAAATATTTGTCTTTTTCATTTTTCTAGTCCTCCGTTTAACAACTTTTCCGGATAAATAATAAATATATATGTCACATTTGTCAACTCTTTTTAGTGTTTGGTTGACAATGTTTTTCATTTTTATTTTTTACATATTCTAACACTTTTATTATTTTCGTATATTTATTCATATTTGTGTTATAATATTCCCATATTATAGGAATCTATTTTAAATATATTTTTATATAAAGGGGAGACTATTTTGCAAATCTTTGAAGATCATGACTTTATTAAACATGCCACCATCGTTTTAAATTATCTGCACAATGGTGTGGCATGTCTAGAAATCAATCCAGACAATTCTTTAAAATTAATATATGTAAATCAAGTTATAACCAAGATGGTTGGTAAAGATTTCGATGATTTATTTGATCTATATCAAGACAATGTACTAGATATGCTTTATCCTGCTGATCAGAGTCGTTTTTACAATGATTTGATATCCCACAGGACAAACATGGAATATTTTCGTGGAACCTATCGCTTCCAAACTGTTCAAAACACAACCACTTGGGCTTTAGGCCATTTTCAATTTTTAAAACAACGGGGAAAAGATGTTTGTATTATCTTATTAACCAACGTAAATGATTTTATAAGTGCTCAGATTAAAGTCGAAGAAGACTACGATAATATGTGGCAGCACATCTTAAATAATATTCCAATTGGAACAGCAATCATTTCTAAAGAAGCGGATAAATATAGCATCATAGCTTTAAATGATCCTCTAAAAACCTTTGCAAATCATGTTGGTGAAATGATCGATGGTACAAAAAGAGATTGGAACAAAGAAAATCTATCCATTTTGCTAAACCAAAGCATTTATACTTTTTGTCTAAACGAGGACATTCCTCTTGTGGAAAAAGCCCTAACGGATTGCCTTTCTGAGCCTACATCAGAGACAACTTTTCGATTGGCCGGCTCAACTGAAAGCAATCCAATCTATATCCATATAAAGTGTTCCTCCAACATATTTTCACCGACAAAGACCTTCTACTATATATTATTTACAGAGGTCACAAAGGAGGTATTAACTGAACAGGAATTGCAGGCTAACCAACTTTTGTTAACCCGCTTAAGTTACTATGATAATCTAACTGGATTCAAAAACAGAAATGCCTATTCTGAATTCACAGACAATGCCAAATTTGATTCTAATCATTCCGTAGGAATTGCCTTTTTAGATGCCAATGGTCTAAAGGAAACCAATGACAAATTAGGTCACGCCTATGGCGACAGAATGCTTCAACAATTAGCAAATATTGTAAAAGAATATGTTGATTATACCAATGTTTATCGAATCAGTGGTGATGAATTCGTCATTCTTGAACCAGATGCTGATAAGGACGCTTTTATAAGCAAAATTTTAACAGTTCGTCGTGCTTTAATTAAAAATGATAATATTGCCAGCCTTGGTTTCACTTGGGAGAAAGATATGACCAACCTAAAGCAAAGCATCGGCAGCGCTGAACAGGCAATGTATATGGAAAAGCATAAATATTATGCGAGTACAGCCGCCTCAAATTCAAAACACAGACCTAGACTGCTTCGCAACCTTTTATACAATTTGGAAAATGGTAGATATGTCATGTATCTTCAACCTAAATGTGATACAGATTCATATATCGCCACTGGTGCGGAAGCCCTAGTTCGTTTTATAGATAAAGACGGATCAATACTTCCACCATATGAGTTTATTCCTCAATTGGAACGTGAAAAATTAATTCCTAAAATTGATTATTTTATACTTGAGGAAGCTTGTAAATACCTAGAAACGTTAAAAGCCAAAAACATTACCGATTTTGTCGTCTCAGTAAATATGTCTCGTATATCTTTCGAGGAATTAAATTTTACTGAGGATGTAAAGGATATTTGTTCCAAGTACGACTTTAACAGAAACCAATTGGAATTCGAGTTGACGGAAACATATAAAACAATTGACTCTATGCGACTCAATACCTTTCTCAAAAGAATCAAGGCTTTAGGAATATCCATCTCTCTTGATGACGTTGGAACTGATTACTCCTCACTAACCATGTTGATAATGGACGAGATAGATGTTATTAAAATCGATCGCTCTTTGATAACTCAAATCAACGGACGACCAGCCCAGATTCTGCTCAAAAATATTATTACAACCGCCCATGAGTTAGGGCTAAAAGTTATAGCAGAAGGTGTGGAAACTGATGAGGTTAGACTGTTATTAAAAGATTTAGGCTGCGATCAATATCAGGGATACCTCATGTCTCCACCAATTCCAGTGGAGGAGTTTAACCAACGATTTATGCGACATTACACTGAATAGATTAAACGTCAAACAAAATAATGCATAAACAATATTCTAAATAATAAAAAGCGATTTACCAATTAATAGTAAATCGCTTTTTATCATATCCATATCCAAAATACATGCTAGATTATATTTAAATTAATCTTCCTTCATAATCTCATGAACCCATCCCTCTGGTCCTTCAATAGTACCCATCTGGATTCCTGTAAGAGTATCATAAAGTTTCTTGGTAACTGGTCCCATATCTTCCATTCCACTGGCAAAGCAGATATCCTTACCATGATCTACAATCTTGCCTACTGGAGAGATAACTGCTGCTGTTCCACATAAACCACACTCAACAAAATCTGGAACCTCTGACAATTTAACCTCTCTGTGCTCAACTGTAAGTCCAAGATATTTTTCAGCAACAATCATAAGAGATCTTCTTGTGATTGAAGGTAAAATCGAATCAGACTTTGGTGTTACAAACTTGCCATCTTTTGTGATGAAGTAGAAATTAGCTCCACCTGTCTCCTCAACCTTGGTTCTTGTAGCTGGGTCAAGATACATATTCTCATCAAATCCCTTGTTATGAGCATCAACAATGTTGTGCAAACTCATAGCATAGTTGAGTCCAGCCTTGATATTTCCAGTTCCATGAGGTGCCGCTCTATCCTCATCAGAAACTCTGATAGTAATAGGCTTAGCGCCACCCTTGAAATAAGGTCCTACTGGTGTTACAAAAATTCTAAACTGATACTCATCTGCTGGCTTAACACCAATAACAGGATTTGTACCAATCATATATGGTCTGATATATAGAGTAGCTCCTGAACCATATGGTGGGACCCATGCAGCATTGGCCTTTACCACCTGCTCAACAGCCTCAACAAATTTATCTTCAGGGAATACAGGCATCATAAGCTTCTCACAAGAATCAGCCATTCGAGATGCATTTAAATCAGGTCTAAAGCAGACAATTCGCCCATCTTCAGTTGTGTATGCCTTCAAGCCTTCAAAGCAAGCTTGGCAATACTGAAATACTCCTGCACACTCATTTAATACGATGTTGGAATCAGTGATAATCTCTCCCTCATCCCATTTTCCATCTTTGAAATTGGCTACGAATCTGTAGTCAGCAATCTGATAACCGAAACCTAGGTTACCCCAATCGATGTCTTTCTTCACCATCTTATTGTTCCTCCTATTATGTTACTTCACACAACTTTTATAAGTTGTTTCCCGCAATCTATTAATAATAAATTTCGTCCTTTTAATAAATAATTATAGGCATTCTCTTTTTCTTTGACAAGAATAAATAAACATAAATATGTCTGTATTATTCAATAAAAATATGAAAAGTTTAACAAATATTTTATTTATTTGTTGACATGCTAATTTAAGGATGTTATATTTACTACGTCAGACATACCACGACACTCGTAGTACGACAGACATAATATGACAGTCATAGTATAACAGATACAATGACAATTAAATAAAGGAGGGATTTTCGTGACAGCAATCAGTAGCGACGTAATCCGAGGGTACAACGATACAATGATCCTGTATCTGTTGTTGGATCAGCCTTCATACGGTTACGAAATATCGAAGCGGATTCGTGAATTATCTGATGACAAATATATCATTAAAGAAACAACTCTATATTCTGCCTTTAATCGAATGGAGAAAAATGGATATATCTCATCTTTTTCTCAAATTGCAGATAATGGAAAACGCAGAACCTACTATCAAATTACAGATGCAGGAAGAACATTTTACAAAGAAAAATGTGATGAATGGCAACTGACTCAAGAGGTAGTAGAGAAATTTATTATCAAATAATATTTTTTAAAATTACAAGGAGAAACCTTATGGAAACAATAAAGAATTATTTAGAATCACTTTTTGCAGGACTTCCAAATACTCCAGAAGTATGGAAAGCCAAAGACGAGCTCTTACAGATGATGGAGGATAAATACAACGAACTTATGTCCAACGGCGCCAATGAAAATGAAGCTATCGCACAGGTCATTGCCGATTTTGGTAATCTTGATGAATTAGCAGAAAGCCTTGGAATCGAAAACTTCATCCATAATTCACAACCTAAAAATGGAATGGAACTATCACTAAAGGAAGCAAAAGATTATATTGCAGATAAATCCACAAACGGTTTTCGTATAGGTCTGGCCGTATTACTGTTTATCACATGCCCTATATGCCCTATAATCGGCGATGCAATAAGCACTCAAGTAGCTCCAGGCTCCAATGTGGGCGGCGCAATAGGATCTTGCTTTTTCCTTATATTTATAGCTATCGGTGTGGCTATTTGCATATATAGTGGTTCCTTTATGAAAAAATGGGATACACTAAGACCTGGCAATTACTATATCAATCCTAATACAGCTCAAAATATTTACGACGAAAATAGGAATAACCAGTCCAATTATGCTTTGGTCAGAACTGTAGGCATTATACTTATTATCCTAAGTTTTCTACCTGCAATCATCTTTGATGAAATAAGTAATTCTGAATTCATCAATGAGCTCCTTAGTGCACCACTATTATTCATTTTTGTTGGATTAGGTGTACTTCTTCTCATTGCCACAAGTCAAAAAGAAGATGCATATAAAATTCTGTTATCTCTAAATGATAGAAGCACTGTGGCCGGTAATTATGTACCTCATTCTTCAAAAGAAAACGTATACACAAACAAAACTGTCCAAGCTATTATGTCAGTTTATTGGCCTACTGTAACATGCATTTATCTGATATGGAGTTTCATAACATTTGCCTGGGGAATCACTTGGATTGTATGGCCTATAGCTGCAATAATTAATAATCTTATCAACAATATCTATGGTATAAAGGAGAATTAATATGAAAAGAACAATCTATTTAGTCACAATTTCTATAATAACAGTTCTGGTTATTATTCTCTCCACAGGAATAAGATCCGGTAAAATGTTGGGAAATGTATTATCTGATGGATTTGGATGGATTGGAAACGAAAAGCACAATTCCAAGGATAACATCAAAGAAGCTCAAACTCTCGAAGCCTTTGAAAATGTGGAAATCGATACAACTGCCAGTGATATCCGCATTGTATACGGCGATAATTTCAGTTATACATACAAGGGCGAGAAAAAATTATTACCAAACTTTTCTGTCGAGAACAATACTTTAAAAATCGTTGAAAACAGTTCCTCTTCTATGGATTTTGGATTTGATTTTGATTCTATAAAATGTAGAACAACAATCACAATACCTGATGGAACAAAACTCGAAAATATCAAAGCCAAAAGCTCTGCTGGAAATATTGATATCGACGATATAAACGCAGAAAATATTGACATAAATATGAGTGCCGGAAACGTAACTTTAGACAATGTAAATATAAAAGAAGCTGACCTTAAGCTAAGTGCAGGCAACTGCGAATCAAGTGACTCATACTTCAATTCTATAAACTGTGATTGCAGTGCCGGAAACGCTACATTTACCTGTGTAAGCTTTAAAGAATTTGAAGCTAATATGAGCGCCGGTAATATTGAAGTTGAATCTGAAATACCTTTGGATGATGCTACCATAAATGCAGACGCATCAATGCTTCATATTAACGACGCCCATATAAAAAATAATCATTTCACACAAAAATCAGCAGATTCACCATCTGTTAAAATCAAATGCACAGCAGGTAATGCCGATTTAAATTGGTAAAATATATAAATTAATCTAGTGTATCTCCCAGCCAAAAAGCTACAGCGTTGTCCATCCAAACCTGGGCCGCTGTACCTGAGGCTGGACCTACACCATGATCCACCCCTGGAAAAGTCTCACATTTATACTCCACCCCTGCTTCTTTTAAAGCTTCAGCCATCATGGTAGTATTTACCGGTGGCACAGATTTATCATTCTCTCCACACCATATATAAGTTCTTGGATAATCTGATGTGACATGTTTTTCAACACTGGCCATATCAACAGCCTCTGAATCTGCATTTACACCAAGCAAATTCTCTCTGGTTCCCTTGTGAGTTATCTTGGCATCCATAGAAATAACGGGATAACTTAAAACCAAGCATCCCGGCTTTGGCAAATTATAATTTGTATATCCCATGTTATCAGTTCCCATTGAAGCCACTAAATGTCCTCCAGCCGAAGAACCCCAAACGCTATAATTTTCCATATCCAGATTCATCTCGTCAGCCATCTCATGAACATCGGTTATTGCCTTGGCCAAATCGTCTTGAGGATTCGGATATTTACCCTTGCCCTTGACGCGATAATACACAATGACAGACGAGATACCCTTTTCGTTCAATTTTCGCGCGATAGGCACCCCCTCTATAAAGGATGAAACCAATGTGTATCCGCCTCCTGGGCAGATGATTGCACATTTATGTTTCTTGCCATCATTTATCACAAAACGAGTATCCAACTCATATTTATTCATATGAAATATATCTTTTAAACTTTGATGTTGATCTATATCAACAGGTCTACTATTTGACATCTTTTTCTTCCCTCTAATTAATTAAATTTCGTTTGTTAATGATTATACCATTTAATAAGTAAAACGAATTATTTTTTTAAGTGCACTTTGTAAGATTTTTCTCAAATGTTATACTTGAATTGGATATTTGTAATTTGCCGGTAAAATACGGAGGAATAATATATGAAATTCAAGCGAATAAAATTAGTTAGCAAAGGTTCACATCTATACAGATATAACCTAGAATATGAAACCGAAGACCACAAGGATAAAACCTATGAGATGATCAGTCGCGATGCCAATATCACCTCCAAGGAGGAGTTAAATAATTGGCATAGTAAAACAGTGATAATAATAGGCATTTCCCCAGATAATGATAAAATACTTTTAAATCATGAATATCGTATGGCCTTAGGCGATTGGGTATACAACTTCCCTTCCGGTCTAATCGATGAGGGGGAGACTCCAACTCAGGCTGCAGCCAGAGAACTTCGTGAGGAAACAGGCCTCACTCTTGAAAAAAGAATCGTTAGACTCCGCAGCAGTTTCAACGCTGTTGGACTCACTAACGAGTCAAGTTCATGCGTGCTGGCTTTAGTGACCGGCGAGATTTCTCAAAGCGATTCCTCTTTTGAAGAAATCAAAGCTAAATGGTACACAAAAGAAGAGGTAAAACACCTTCTAAAAAAAGAAAAAATGTCTGCCCGTGCCCAACTATTTTGTTTCACCTGGGTATACGGCGATTTATCAATGAAAAAACTAGCAGAAGAATATGATGACTATGATGACGGTCATCTATGGTAAAAATAATTTTAGGGAGCTTAACATATGTACACATATCACAATCCTAATAGCAATTACATAAATTCAATAGATGCAAATCTCACCAGCACTGCCAAGGTTGCCCTGTATGATTTGTTTGCTGATTTGTGCGCATTTATCATTCGCACCAAGCCTCACAACTACCTTGTGAGATATAGCTGTGTTTCCTCAGAAGAACAGGCAAGAATCAATAAGTTGATACTTTCATCAACAACATTGTCCAAGGACAAAAAAGGTGCTTTTAAGCCAATTTCTAACAGCGACATAACAGATAAATTCATCGATAACCTATTAACATTTTCCAAAAGAATAAAGACCAATGCTGATTTAAATCTAGCCATGAGATTCTTACAGGCATTAGATGAATCCATGTCCGAGATTATGCAGGAAGAAATCGCACATCTTCAACAGATGGAACACACTTCTGCACTCAATAGAAACTCAGAGTATACCGGCATTGAACTTTTACCGAGATGTGGTTGTGTCTGGGCCAGAAAAAGTCGTCAATCCTACTCTTATAGACGTTTGGATAACTACCTCAATCATATTATGGTAATTGAAAAAAGTTCTATAAATGAAAATATTGATGATCATGTATTTCTACCAAAGGGATTTTTTAAAGACTTTGATGCCACTAAAAAGCTCAAGGTGGCTGCCTGTCCTTTGACTAACAAGTCCAATTTCGACACCAAGCTACACACAAAAAATGATATGCAAGTATTTTCACTGGACTATCATGCCGCTTCCATGGCTAAACACAACACCCTAGTGTGGAACAAGATTCTCACCGCCGGTCGTGAAGGTGCTGAAATTATAGTATTTCCAGAAATGCTTGGGAATTCCACCATGGTATCCTTTATCCAAGAAAGTTTGCGCAGTCTATCTGACGAGGAATACAACGATATTCCAGCTATGATAATACTTCCTTCATTTTTTGATAACGGTGAAAACTACTGTGTTGTCTTGGATAAATACGGTAATGAAATCGGTCGACAGTACAAACAAAACCCTTATATTATGAAAAATAAACACGGTGAATTTATGGAAGATATATTAGGTTCATCCAATCAAATTGTAATTTTTCACTACGAGGGAATCGGCAGATTTGCCATTTTAATTTGTAAGGATTTCCTTACCACCAGATATATGGAAAGAATCATGCGAGGCTTTATGCTCACTATGATAATAGTCCCTGCCTACTCCACAGGTTCCTATGATTTCAAGATGTCCTTTGACCTTTGTGCCCACGACTACTGTAATGTGGTCTGGATAAATAGTTGCGCAGCCATGGTTCCTGGAAAAGAAAGTAATTTTGAATATATTGGCTATGTGAGAAAGAGAATCGGTCGACATGACGATGAATCTAAAGCTTTGTATCGCATGCCGCCATGCGAGAAACTTATGTCTGGAAAATGTGATCAAAAATGTATATATTTCGATGATTTTGGAGCGGTATAAGCATCAATCTGCTCTTACCGCCCACCTCATTTTAGTAGAACGCGCTCTACCATTTTTTCTGCACTCCTGGGCTGAAGGACGTATAACATCTTTAGATACCTCAGCATAAACTCCAGCTTTTGAAAGTTCCTTAAATGATCTTTTAACCAATCTATCCTCCCCAGAATGAAAGGTAAGTATAGCTACTCTTCCACCAGGATTTAGTACAGTTGGCAATTTCTCCAAAAAATCATAAAGCACTTCAAACTCACTATTTACATCTATTCTCAATGCTTGAAAAGTTCGCTGACAAGATTTTTTTATAGCTTCTTTTCTCTCATCCTTATCCACTTTCCAAAGTGCATCAGCCACCGCATCTCTAAGTTCTGTGGTGGTATTCATAGGCTTGCCTTTTTTTATATTTGAAAACACTTTGGCTGCGATCTCATTTGCATAAGGTTCATCAGAATTTTCAACAAGCATTCCCACAAACTCCTCCTGGGTAATCTCATGTAGACGTTCTGCTGCTGAAACTCCTTTTTGTGGATTCATTCGAAGATCTAGTGGGCCATCTATTTTATATGAAAACCCCCTCTTAGGATCATCGATTTGCATAGATGAAACTCCAAGATCTGCCAATAAAAAATCAAATTTACCGTATTTTTGAGCCACCTCATCTATATTTCTAAAATTGGTGAGGCAAAACCTAAATTGATTCTCATCATAACCCGCATCTCTCAATCTTTTTGTGGTTTTCTCTGATTCAATTGGATCCACATCCAAACCTACCACAAAGCCATCACCCTGAAGTTTTTCCAACATTTTACGAGTGTGACCGCCATAACCTAAAGTGGCATCGAGCCCATGCTGACCTGGCTTTATATCCAAAAACTCTAATATTTCTTCCACCATAATAGAAATATGCATACCAGCAGGTGTGCTACCTTTTTCAATAACATGTGCCACTGTGTCTGCATATTTCTCAGGGTTTTGCTCTTTATATTTTTCTTCAAACTTCTTGGGATATTTCCCAGAATATCTAACTCTTCTCTTGTGTTTGATTTCCTCACCCATAAAAACTACCCTTTTAAATCTATATTTTCCTTTTGCTCCTCTTTTTTTGTGCTATTTATCTGCATATCAAGTTGCTTTTGCGCCACATATTTATCAACCATCTCTCGCTTAGATGGATAAATTACTAATCCAATAATCTTATAATTTTCACTCACAGGTTGCTCTCTCACAATTCTAGCAAGCAAATCAAAACCATATGTGGAATCAGAAAATTGGATTCTCACATCAGTTCCAACTTCCACCTTCACATCTGATGTTACAATTATTCCAATCCCAGTACTACTGATATCTCTTACTGTGGCATTGAATATCTTGTCATCAACAACCATCTCTCCCTGAACGCCAACTGTCACTCGAAAGGCATTACGTCTATTATATCGCACTCCTGGAGTATTACCTACAATAAGCTGTATTGTGTCTTTATCATTTATGTTCGCTCTAGGAACAATAACCTCATCAAATTTATACAATTTATCCTCGTGATATACCAACGCTTCCAAAGAACACTTCACATCAGCAAAAAGAACAACAGTGTTGTCCTTCTTTGGATCATGTACCATCTCAATCGGAACAAAATTAGTATTTTTTGCCGCCTCACCAATTTTGGTCTTCATCTCATCGCTTATATCTGCATATACCGCTTTGAGTTCTACCTCTTCATCATCAGTATATGCTCTGATTTTTATAATATCATCTTTTTGTACTTCGCTTAACTTCATAACTTATAACTCTTACTTAAAATACTCAAAAAAATATACATTGCCTATTTTCTCTCTCAATGTAGCACAAAAAACCGCATATATTCAACCGAATATATGCGGAATTCATTAAGTTTTCAAATTTAGCTTTGCTTAATCAATTTTAAGCACATCACATTTTCCATAGCCCTTGTACCTAAAGAAATTATAGAATCACAATAATTATGGCACAATACAGTCATAGCGCACTGCTTTTCTTGTCACTGAATAAGTAGGTGTAATCCCTGCAAGAAAATCAGCCTCCGGAGGTCGTTTTACAATAATCTTTCTAGGTTTAGACTTCATTGCCGCCTCCATAAGTTCTATCTCATCACTGCATGGTGCCTCAATCTGATGCAATATCTGCATCTTCTTTTTGGACTCAGCTTTTTTCTTTTTCTCTGGGTACATAGGATCAAGATATATGATATCTGGATTGTAACTAAGCCCCCTTAAAAGTTCCTTGCTTTCCCCTGAGTTAAATGTCATTCTTCTTGCAATATCTTGCAGTTTTGAATCATTCCTTGCACGAATCACCCCATCATGTAGTAGGGCCGCAGTTATAGAATTATGTTCAAACATTTCCACCTCATAGCCCATAGCTGCAAGAATAAAAGCATCTTCACCAAGACCTGCTGTAGCATCAACTGCTCGAAGCTTTACACCCTCATCACTCTCAGGTTTTGCGGCTTTCATCAGAATTTCATGTTGTAAATGTCCTCCGGTCACTCGTGACAACATATTATTCCAGTCCACCTTCAATTCCTGCTTTCCTGCAAAATATGAAAGACCTGTTTTATCCATAAGAAAATATTTTGCCCATTTATCATCTGGAATTTCATTTACCAGCTCCACTCCGAATTCTTTTGCTAGACGTCTAGCCCTGTCCGTATCAACTTTTTTACCTTGAATTACAACGCAATCCACCATCTCGTTTTTCATATACAATCAAACTATTAACCAACACTCACAAGCTCAATCTTGAAGTTTAACTCCTTGCCAGCCATCTCATGGTTGGCATCTAAAGTGATAGTCTCCTCTGTTTTGCCAACAACCTTTACAGGGAACTGCTGTCCCATCTGGTTTGAAAGATATACCGTCTGACCTTCCAAAAGATCCTCTGAACCTGGGAGTTCTGCAATATTTAATGTAAGGATAGCCTCCGGATCAGACTCACCATAAGCCTCCTCTGGCATAAGATGAATATTTACCACATCTCCAACCTTCATATCAACAACAGCCTTGTCAAATCCAGGAATCATCATTCCCACTCCACATACGAACTGAAGTGGCTCGCCTCTATTGTAAGATGAATCAAATACTGTTCCATCGTTAAATGTTCCCTCATAGTGAGTTGCCACAGTCTTTCCAGCATTGGCACCCTCGTAGATAACCTGCATCTGAGGCATTCCGCCACCGCATCCACCTGCGCATGAGCATCCGCCTTCGTTATCTCCACAGTTACATCCCTCTTCTTCATGGTCATGGTCGTGATGATCACAGTTGATTCCTCCTGATACCAACTCACCATTTATGAGACATTCAACAGCCTCATCACAATCTCCTGACACACCAGAGAACACCTGAATTCCATTGGCATTCAATGCCTCCATAGCACCGCCACCAATACCACCACAAATAAGTGTGTCGATTGACTTGCTGTCAAGCAATGTGGCCAAAGCCTCATGTCCTGCTCCGTCTGTACCAATCACTTCACTTGATACAATCTTGTTATCCTCAACCTCATACACCTTGAACTGCTCTGAATGTCCAAAATGTTGAAACACGTTTCCATTATCATAAGTAACTGCAACTTTCATTAATTTTACTCCTTATTATCATTTTTTCTTAACCTACTTTTAATAGTAATAATTTACTTTTATCAGTAATGATTAAACATTTTTTGCAACAATGATTACATTATATATATTCATCAAGCAAAAATCTATAAAATCCACAATTATAAACAATTCTTAATAATTACCAATTAACTCTTAATAATCTCTTATTCACTACCTGTTATTGTAATCAACATCATAATGTACCACGCAGTAATATCTGCTCTCCCGGCCCTCATTTATTTTCATCTGAACAATATCTGTAATCTGTACCTCGGACATATCTATATTATGAGGTTTAACCACATCAAAAACCAAATTTGTATGGGTCGGTCCCGGCACTGTTCTAAAATCGTGAATAGACATATTGGGTGAAATATTTTTCACAATGTCCTCCACAGCTTTCTTTAACGCATTGACCTCTGGATCGTCGGTGACAATCGGATCCATATGAATTGTGGCTGTGCAATTGAGTTTTGTCTCTAAAAGTTTCTCCGCATTGTCGATGGCATCATGCAATTCCAAAATATCACCATTTACCGGAACCTCCGCATGAAGGGATACTATTCTTCGCCCAGGGCCATAGTCATGAACAATCAAATCATGAATTCCAGTAATTCTTGAATCTGCCTGCTCCATAATCTCTTTTATCTGGTCTACAAATTCCGGATCAGGAGCCTTTCCCAAAAGAGGATTTAACGTGTCCTTGGCCGCCTGAATTCCTGCGTAGGCGATAAATAATGACACCGCCACTCCTGCTATACCATCTAAGTATTCAAAGCCTGTGATATGAGTGATAATTGTAACTAAAATAACCACACCTGTTGACACGCAATCAGATAGTGAATCCACAACAACAGCCTTGACTGTAGGTGAATTGATGGCATTGCCCACAGCGTTATTATAGTAAGCCATATAACATTTCACCAGAATTGTCACAAGCAAAATCCCGATAACCAACCATGAAAATTCCACTGGCTGAGGATTAATAATTCGAGAAACAGATTGTTTGAACAATTCAAAGGACATTATGAGTATCAATAGCGATACTATAAATCCTGCAATATATTCCATTCTTCCATGACCAAAGGGATGTTCAGAATCCGGCTTGCAAGCCGCCAGCTTAAATCCCAACAATGTCACCAAGGAGGAGCCCGAATCAGATAGGTTGTTCATAGCGTCTGCCACAATGGAAATTGACCCTGATATTATTCCGGCAAATATTTTCCCCCAAAAAAGTAAAATATTTAGGATAATACCCGCCACACCGCACATGGTGCCATAAGCTGTTCTTCGCTCATCCTCAGTCATATTATCTTTTATAAAAAATTGTTTGAGTACAGTTATCATACGCCCTCCTATGCAATGTTCTAAAATATCAAATTTCCAATAACATTTACGACGCAGGCTGCCAACCATGCCAGTGCACATTGAAATACCACCAGCTGAACCATATATTTCTTTCCCTGCTCTCTTCCTATAGATGCAACTGCTGCCACACATGGAGTATAGAGTAGACAAAATACCATAAATGCTGCTGCCTGTACAGGATTCAAAGCTGTGGCCACTCCCGCAGCACCGCCGTAAAGCACAGTCATCATTGACACTATAGACTCCTTGGCCATAAATCCAGATATGATAGCTGTAACTATTCTCCAATCTCCCAATCCTGCAGGTGCAAAAATCGGAGCCACAGTTCCTGCAATAACAGCCAACATACTCTCAGATGAATCCGTGACCATATTCATATTGAAACTAAAACTCTGTAAGAACCACACGATAATGGTTGCTAAAAAGATCATGGTAAATGCTCTCTGCAAGAAATCCTTGGCCTTGTCCCACATAAGCTGACACACATTTCTAACACCCGGCAATCTATAATTCGGCAATTCCATAACAAATGGCATTGCCCCACCCTTAAATACAGTGTTTTTAGAAATCAGGGCAACAAGCACTGCCATGGCCATTCCACCGAAATATAAAAGCAACATAACTGCCGCAGCATATTTTTCAAAAAATACTGATATAAAAAATGCATACACTGGCATTTTTGCCGAACAACTCATAAATGGAATAAGTAGAGTTGTCATACGTCTATCTCTTTTTGAAGGCAGGGTTCTTGTGGCCATAACCGCCGGAACCGAACATCCAAATCCTATAAGCATAGGCACTATACTTCTTCCAGACAAGCCGATTTTTCTCAAAAGTTTGTCCATAACAAAGGCCACTCGCGCCATATATCCGCTATCCTCAAGCATGGATAAGAAGAAAAACAGCACCACAATAATAGGCACAAAGCTAATTACAGATCCCACCCCTGTGAATATACCGTCTATCACCAGGGAATGAATCGGAGCTGCCACGTTGGCACTTGCCATAGCTTCATCCACCACCGCAGTAAGCCAGTCCACTCCTGAAGCGATTAAATCCTGTAAAAAAGCTCCTATAACATTAAAAGTCAGATAGAAAATTGTAGCCATAACTGCAATAAAACAAGGAATAGCCGTCCATTTACCCGTCAGTATTCTATCGATTTTTTGGCTTCTTATTCGCTCCTCGCTAACCTTTGGCTTAATCACCGTTGCAGCACAAAGTCTCTTGATAAATGTAAATCTCATATCCGCCATGGCTGCCGCATGATCCAGTTCTCTCTCCTGTTCCATCTGGGATACTATATGCTCTGTCATATCCAGCTCATTTTCAGATAATTTCAACGCCTTCTTTACAAGCTCATCACCCTCAATCAACTTAGTGGCTGCAAATCTCACAGGTATATCAGCATTTTCTGCATGATCCTCAATCAAAGCCATAATTCCATGTATAGCTCTGTGTACAGCGCCTTTGTGATCTTCCTTGCCACAGAAATCTGTGCGCCCAGGAAGTTCATGATATCTGGCCACATGAATGGCATGAGCTATCAACTCATCTATTCCGTCACCCTTGGCAGCTGATATTGGAACCACTGGAATCTGAAGCAATGACTCCATCTCATTGACTAGGATTGCTCCACCATTTCCCGTCAACTCATCCATCATATTTATTGCCAAAACCACAGGAACTTCCAACTCTAAAAGTTGCATTGTCAAATATAGATTTCTCTCTATATTGGTGGCATCAACAATATTTATAATCGCCGTAGGCTTCTCCTCTAAAATAAACTGTCTCGATACAATCTCCTCGCTGGTATATGGGGAGAGGGAATATATCCCTGGCAAGTCCACAACTTCCGTATCAGGATGACCTTTGATGGAACCACTTTTTCTATCTACAGTCACCCCAGGGAAATTGCCCACATGCTGATTGGATCCGGTCAATTGATTAAACAAAGTGGTCTTGCCACTGTTTTGATTTCCCGCCAAGGCAAAGGTAAGCTTGCCCTCTATCTTCACATGTTTCACCTTGCTCGGATCATCCTCCAACAAGGCCTCCCCATAACCTGGATGAGCCGCCTCCTTGTGTGGCTTTTGCTCCTGATTAACCTTTGGTTTATCTGACAACTCCTCGATTACAATCTGTCTTGCATCATTTAATCTAAGAGTAAGTTCATATCCATTCACCGACAATTCCATAGGATCTCCCATAGGGGCATACTTGACCAAAGTCACCACCTCCGCTGGTATCAGTCCCATATCCAGGAAATGTTGGCGCAAAGCACCATCGCCTCCGACCTCTCGCACAATCGCAGACTTCCCAATTTCTAACTTATCTAATGTAATTTTCTTTTCCACTTTATTATTCCCTATATAAAATACTTTTGCATAAACCTTTTAAAGCTTATACATTTCTATAAATTATATCACAAGCCCACCTGACAAGGCACCTATAAATATCACGAAATTCCTCGACAAAACACCTATAATTACGTCCTTGATAACTCAAGGTATATTACTCATTTATAAATGTTTATATATTGTATAAAATCAATTTCTGTGATACATTAATTAAGGGGTTTAATTAATTAGGAGGGGACTTATGAAAGATTCAAAATCCAGGATAAATTTAATACTGGGACCAGCTCTATACTTTCTTATCTGGTTTGTATGCAAAGAGTTTAATCTTATAGATTCCACTGCTGCCCAGGGAATGGGTGTGGCCGCCTGGATGATTTATTGGTGGGTCACTCGCCCTGTAAGCATTACAGTCACAGCTCTCTTACCAGGTGTGGTAAATGCTCTCTTTGGAATCGTTCCAATGGAGGATGTGATATCCCAATACTCTTCTAGCAGCATCGTACTTATCTTTGGTTCATGCCTGCTAACAGCTCCATGGTCCAAAATCGGTTTGGATAAGAGAATATCTCTCAAAGCCTTATCTCTAATAGGACCTTCCATGAAATCGCAGATTGCAGTATGGCTTATAGCTGCTGCGGTTATGAGCAATATGATGCCAAATGTAGTTGTAGTTGCTATATTTACACCAATTGCTGTATCCATGCTTGCTGCCGCAGGATATAAGGATATATCAAAATGCGAACCTGCAGTTCCAATTCTATGTGCTATTGCATGGGGTTCTCAGTTAGGCGGAGCCGGTACCCCTCTAGGTGGAGCCATGAATATTACAGCCATCTCTTTTATTGAAGATTTCACAGGAAAAGAATTTATGTATATCGACTGGATTAAGCAGATGCTGCCATATACAGTTGTTGTCACCTTCACCATTTTATTACTTATGATTCTCCGTCCAATGAAGGTAAATTCCCTAGAGGGAACAAAAGAATATTTTGAAAAATCTTATGAAAGCTTAGGTCCTATGAAGCGGGAAGAAAAAATATCTTTAGCACTATTTATCACAGCCATGGTAGGATCATTTATCAGGCCGCTTTACGCCAATCTCCTTCCTGGATTAGTTCCAGCATATCTATTTTTAATATTAGGATGCATAAACTTTATCATCGCAGGCGGCAAAAAGAAAATGTTATTAGATTGGGATGAAGCCCAGTCACAAGTGATGTGGGGAATGCTTATTCTCTTTGCAGGTGGACTAGCTTTGGGTAAAATTCTCACAGGAAGCGGCGCAAATGATGCCATAGCAGATATTATATCAAGCCTCCCCCTTGCAGGAGGACTTGGCACAATCGCAATATTTGCCATATTTGCCGCCCTTATTTCTGAGATGACCAATTCAACGGTTTCAGCCGCAGTCACCATTCCAATCACCATTGGAGTCACCTCTAAAATGGGCTTAGATCCACTGCCATATATATTTGCAGTTGCAATGGCTATGAACTATGAATCACTTCTTCCTGTCAGCGTCAGAGCCATCTCTGTAGGATACGGCCTGGATCCTGACAAATTAATAAAAAACGGATTACCTCTCACAGTAATCCGTCTTGTAATAGCCATAGCCGCCGGCTATATCGCTTTGATTTTATATCATTAAAATTGATTAAGCACAGTTTTTTTCACTCTGCCAAAGAAGATTATTGTCATAATCATAGACATAACCTCAGCAATTGGGAAGCACCACCATATAGCAGTGAGGCCACCAATTTGGGCAAGGATATATGCCACTGGAAGCAGGACCACCATCTGTCTGGCAATGGATACATACATAGAGTATGCCGCCTTGCCCACAGCCTGAAACATACTTCCTGTGACGATACAATACCATGCAATAAGATAATGAATTCCAATTATTCTAAGAGCAACCACACCTATCTCAACCATCTTCTCTGAGGCGTCAAACATCAGAAGCAACTTATCCGGAATTATCTCAAATCCTAAAAATCCTATAAAAGCAAATGCAAATGCCACTATGTATGAATACTTCAAAGTGTTGAGCATACGACTCTTCTTTCTCGCTCCATAATTATATGAAATGATTGGAATCATTCCATTGTTCAATCCAAAGATTGGCATGAAGAAGAAACTTTGCAATTTAAAGTAAACTCCAAATACAGCTGTTCCAGTTGACGAAAGTCCCATCAAAATATAATTCATACCTGTGGTCATAACCGAACCAATTGACTGCATCACTATGGAAGGAAGACCAATCTTGTAGATATTTTTTATAATAGCAAAATTCGGTCTAAAACCTTTAAAACTTAAATGAATATCATGATTCTTCAAAATATTCCACAATAAAGCCTCCACGGCAGCCACAATCTGACCCACCGCAGTCGCAATGGCAGCACCCTTAATTCCCATGGCAGGCATACCGCACATACCAAATATCAAGATTGGATCCAAGATAATATTTATCACTGCACCGGTTGTCTGGGAAAGCATTGTGTAAAATGATCTTCCTGTGGCCTGCAAAAGTCTCTCGAGACATATCTGCATAAATAGTCCAAAGGAAAAAATCATAACGATGGACAAATACTCCACACCGTAATTAAAAATAGCTTCCTGTCCAGCTGAAGTCTGCATTGTGTAAAATGGTTTTACAGCAACACAGCCAACGATTGCCACAACTATATAACTTACGATATATACAAATATTCCGTTTTGAGCCACAGTACTAGCACGCTTTGGCTTCTTTTCACCAAGGGCACGTGACACTAGGGCATTGAGTCCTACACCCGTTCCTGTAGCCACTGCAATCATCAAAGTCTGCAATGAAAAAGCTAACGATACCGCTGTGAGGGCATCCTCGCTTATTCTCGCCACAAATATACTATCCACAATGTTGTACAAGGCCTGCACAAACATGGATATCATGATTGGCAGAGACATATTCATCAACAACTTGCCTTCCGGCATAACTCCCATTTTATTTTCTTTGTTTTCCATTTTCTAACCTCTACTCAAATTATCTACACATAAAAATATACTGTACTATGATAGTCCACATTTTTGGAAGTAGCAATATACATTACATACGAAAAAGCGCCGCATAAGCGACGCCTTTTATTACTTTTTGCGAAAAATATTAAATAGGATTTTCACGGAAAATACATTATCCTTAACCGATATTTTAATATCCAATGAGGGATATTTCTTATATTACAATTGATATAAATGTACCTGTCCCACAAGACCTGTTCCTTCCTTCGGTTCATCTTTTGGTCGGCCAAATCGATCAGGTATTTTAAATGTTGCCCTCTCTAATGTTGTGGCAATTTCTATTCTAATATCATTCTCACCATCTATTACTGCCTCCGAAATATCATATATAAATGGAGCAAAAATCTGCAATCCCATCGGCTTGTCATTGACATAAACCTCCACCGTCTCAAAGGCATCGGTTATCTCAATCCAATATCTCTTACTCTCATCTCCAATAAACTTACTTTCATATTTTAACCAGCCAGAAAACTCTGGATCTACCTTGGCATAATCATCTGGTAAATGAACACAAGTCTTTTCCTTAAACTCAGGATAACTTACCCCATCTGTGATGCTTCTAGTCCAATCATTTACCATATCCACTTCAGAGGCTCCCTTGTCTATTATGACTTTTTCTACGATTTTTCCTTCCAAGGCTTCCTTTTCACTGGCATTTCTAGCAACGATCAAAAATCTACTCCTACCAGGCTCCACCTGCAAGTTTAACTTTTTATCGCTATAATTCGTAGAATAAATCTTGTCATTCCAAGGATCATAAGCGTAAATACCACAGATATTATTGCCAAATCTATCATTTTCAAAAGACAACTGACCTTCATAAGTTTTTGTACCCTCATTGGTAATCATATAAATATGTACGCCATCCGCTTTTACATAGTGATAATATCTAATGTATTTGTCCCCTGGCGCAATGTTGATGTCCGCCCATCTAGATGCATTTTCCATAATAGAATCAAAACCAATGCATTCCGCAGCAGAAATTTTTTGGTCAAATGCAGTTTCTTCCTCAGTTGTGCCAGCTGATTTTGCTTCATTATATGTACCAGTTGGTTTGTTATCCACGAAATAAACTGGCACCCCGCTCTCCACAAGTTTTGATATGTCTGCGGCAAATGTTTCATCTATAAATTGCATATATGGCAAAATCAAAGCCTCGTATGAATTACCATTTATCACAAGACCATCCTCTGAAATTTCAGTGTTATAGGTAGACTTATCACCAAAAGCATCAAATGGAATAAAGTCAAAATCAATCTGATTTTCAGTTAAGACTCTTGCCACCTTTTCAGCCGGCATTGATTTTCCTGTCCACTCAGCTTCTCCGTGATATACTACTCCCACTGGTGCGATATGATGTCCACCAGATATAAGTTCTATAGCCCTGTTCATATAAAGCATAAGGTGGCCGAAAGCCTTGTATTCAGGATTATGTCCATGGGCATAAAAATGTGGCGGACAATCAGGATCTGGGAAAGGTTGAGCACTAAAGGCATGAGGCACAAAATGATTAACTCCCCTTACAATAAAGTGGTCTGCCAAATATTTTTCCAAACGCAGTCCCTCTTGCCATCCATAATTTCCAAAGATCTCACACATGGCATTTCCTTGTTTTTTCTTATCTAATGCAGCTAGTGAATTGGCTAGCTTACCTAGCATAAAGTGATAGAACTCACCATTTCTCACCATGAAAGTCCCCATTTCATAGTTGTCATCCTCACCCTGTGGATATACCTGACCTCCTATGTCATCGATACCTGCCATATCCTGACCAAATAACGATCTAAAATAATGTCCAAGGGTAGAACCTGTACGACAATGCTGACCATTATCTTCTATTATATGTCCAATATATTGCACACCATGATCTCTACACCAATCTCCTACCTGAAATGAGAAATTCTTCTCCACTAGTCTCGTCATATTATCCATATATGCATAGCGTGCTCTAGCTCTTGCCGTCTCATCCCCCTCCTGCTCCCAAATAAGAGGCAACTCATAGGCAAAATCTTCACCTAACTGTTGACGAAGATTTTGATCCAACTCCTGGCTCCAAGGATAATCCATCTCAAATCCTATACCCATCTCATGATGCAGCTCATACAAATGACCATTACCAAGCTCTGGTTCATCGGAGAAAAAGCCTGCGATAGTTTTACCAAAATCATCAGCATAATGTTCAAAATGCTTCTCATAAACCGCATCGATCAACACTCTACAGGACTTTTCGTCAATCATATTAATATAGTTTTGATGAGGGCCACGATTTCTGGTGTGATTCATCTTATAGATATTTCCATCGGCCTTTGGCACGTAGTTGAAGCTTCCATCATCTAACACCAAAGATGTTAAATCTTCTCTATTCCCATCCTTATATACCACAGAAATTGCAATCAAATCATCATCGGTAAATTCTAATTGATTTGCCGCCTCTGTCCCCTTGCCAGTCATCATATTAATCTGAGCTTCTGTCTGACTAAAAGTTCTCTGCACTGGGTGCTTCACCTCATCAGCAGAAAGGGTAAATGCTTCACCTGCCTTTACCTCATACTTCTGGCAACATATACTTCTTCTAGCAAGACTAAGAGGCTGGTTTTCCATAGCACCATTGGCAAATCCTGTAGGAAAATGGCTGTCATCTAAAATCCATACCTTCATATCCCTCTTTCTTGCCTCATCAAGTATTGCATCCATATCCTGCCACCATTTCTCACCACAGAAATCAGGATGTGGTCTGCTCTCCACACATACTGCTTTGATATTGGCTTCGTTTATCACCTTCATATACTCGCGCAATGTAGCTTCATCCTCGCCCCTTTGCCAAAAAAACGGCAAAATATAATTGTCATGCTTATCATTTAAAATATTTGAAATTGTCTCCGTCATATTACTAACCTCCACTAAATACATATCCGTTACATTTTCTCAAATTAATTTTTCTAACACTACCTGACCATTCAAAACTTTCTAACTATATATTACTCAAAAATATAACAATCTATAATCTCTAAACTTAAGGAATATATTGACCAAACTTCACATTTGATTTAATCTAAATTTATAATAGAATCCATAACATATATTTAGTTTTTATAGGAGAAATACTATGAATCCACAGCGTTTAGATGAATATTTAAGAAAAGAAAACAGTTATGAACTGGATAAAGATGCAGTTATTAACTATTCAAATTTCAGCAAACTTGTCCCTTTTATAGAGAACCTGGATGATTTAGATGATTACAAGCTGGCATATTTGTCTGCTATCAATTCTGCCAACGGAGTAATCGCTTCAAAACAGGATAGATTTCATCCTGTAGAAGAACATTTTCATGACTGGTTAGAACTAGCATATATGTATTCTGGCGAAGCTCATATGACAATATCAGATAATCCCATCACGCTAAAAGAAGGTGAATGTGTACTTATAAATTACAACACACCTCACTCCTGCCTAGCCTGCGGTAGCAATGATATACTAATCAACTTGCTTATAAGCCGTAGATATTTGAGGGCCAATTTTTTTGATAAATTTTCCGAAAACAGTTTTTTGTCCAAATATCTAATGGATAATTTGCTAGATGAAAATACAGAAAATGGATATATCTATTTTCGCAGTTCAAAGAACCGCAGACTGCCCATATTTGTAAATGAATTTCTGTGTGAATACTACGATAAAGGTATCAACTCAGCTGATTATTTATCCAGCTTTGCCACCTTGATTTTTTTAGAACTTGCGGACATTTACAAGGATGATTCCAGTGCAGCCCAAAACAATAATCAGATAATGGGAATACTTCGTTATATCGAGGGCAACTACAACACCTGTACTCTAAAAAGCACCGCAGAGTTTTTTCATTTAAATCCCAATTATCTCTCTGGGTATATCAAGAAAAATACAGGCAAGACATTCAAAGAATTAATTCAGGAGCAGCGCCTGAATTTGGCTTTGAAACTACTGAAAAATTCTGATCTCCCAATAACAGAAATAAGCCAACAGGTTGGTTATGAAAACGTTTCTTTCTTCTATAAACTATTTCAACAAACCTATGGCACATCTCCTGCCCACTACAGAGAAAAAATAAAAAGCGAGTGATTTATTCCCTCGCCCAAATTGAATCGTATATATATTTTGCCATCTTTTCATTTCCTATTGCGTTTGGATGAACTCCATCCTTGTAATACTCCGGATGATTTATAGAAAAGTTGTACATATCGATACATTTTACATCAAGCTTTTTTGCCACTTTTCCAACTATAGGTCCCACTTCATTATAGATAGTATCATCATTTATCCCATAAATAATTTCACCCGTCCTCTTCTGCCGATAGGCCTTCATAGGTTTTAACAGATATACATTTTCCTTTCCCGCAATGTCTATATACTCCTGCACTAACGCTTCAAGATCCTCCTCATAGCCTGCCGCGTCCCAGTTATATAACTTGGTATCATTGGCTCCAAGCATTATTATGTAGCAATCTCCCTTCATAGCCTTGCTTGTCAAATATTGCTCGCAATTCACATAAGGATTATTGGAAGCATGTCTTGCACAAGTACCACTTCTACCACAATTTATCACTTTATAGTCATTACCCAATAGTTCTTGTAAATATACAGGATAAGCCTCCTTATCTCTTGTCTTATAAACTCCTGCCCCAAAGGTTATGCTGTCGCCAACGCACACCACTGTAGTCTTATCATTTATCAAAACAAAAGACACCAACAATGCTGTCAACAGTGTCAGAAGCACCCCCTGTCCTATGCTCTTACTTATTCTTTTATGAAATATCCCCATTTTCATAAAACCTCCAAAAAAAATACTTCCCAAGTGTATACCACCTAGGAAGTATTATAATATATATCGCTTATTATTACATAGCTTTCTTTACATTCTTCTTGTCGATGCTGTCAACATTTTCCTTGGCAAGAGCTTCCTCGCGCTCTACCTCTCTAAGCCATGCAACCTCATCCTTCATTGTCTCGCTAAATGGTCTGCAAGTAAATCCTAAATCCTTCTTAGCCATTGAGCAATCATAATCATTATTTCTAATTAAGTTATAGAGACCAAACTCAGTAAGAAGTGGCTCTTTCTTAGTAAACTTACTCTGGAGTGCCAACAACTTAACAACTAACTTAGAAACACTCTTTGGAATGATGCTTGTCTTGATATCAAGTCCTGCTGCCTCGTTGATAATATCAAAGAGTTCACGCATTGTAACAAGTTCATTACTCATAATATAGCACTGTCCACGACGTCCCTTCTTACAACAAGCGATAACTCCATTAGCCAAGTCACGTACATCTACTGAGTTAAATGTACCTTCCAAACCGATCTTCATATCTCCATGCATATACTCCTGCACAAGAGAAGCAACCGGTCCAAATGCATAATCATTTGGTCCACAGATTCCTGATGGATGTACAATTGAAGCGTCAAACTCAGGATTTTTCTCAACAGCATCCAATACAAGCTGTGAAGCCTCTGCCTTAGTTACAGCATAGTATCCTACCAAACTATCTGTCGGAAGGAAATGATCAACCTCTACAATCTTTTGTCCAAGTGGCAACTCTGGAATAGCACTTGTAGAACTTACATATACCATCTTCTTAGCCTTGTGCTCGATGCACATATCAATCATATTCTGAGTACCATCAACATTTACCGCATGCACAATCTTGCTTGGCTCTGGGTTTAATGTGACAATACTTGCACTATGAATAACATATAAATCACAATCTTCAGGGACATCAAATAACTTCTCTAAAGATTCTTTATTTAATAAATCGCCCTCAATAATCTTAACGCCCTCTGGAATGTGCTTTGCTGCAGGATCATTTGGCAAAACAAATGCTCTTACTTCTTTACCCTCTGAAACCAATTCACGTGATATGTTGCTACCTAATAAACCAGCAGCTCCTGTTAAGATATAAACTTCGCTCATTTTATAATTTCCTCCTTACTATGTGATTGATTATTTCGACAATTTTTTATCACGCCTGATATTAATTTGACAGGCCTGATATAAATTTAACATTATCAATACACTTGTATAGTTAATCTAAAACTAGTATAATTTTTCCGGACATACAGTTCAACTATCAAAATTAACACATGTGTATAGTTAATAAATTATAAAACATACACTTTTTAAAATATGTTTGAATAATAATTTTTGTAGGAGGAAACTATGAACATAAAGAACAACTCAAGGAGCCAAGAAACTCAGGCAAAAATAGAAACTGCTTTTTTAAAAAAGCTTTCAGAAAAAAATATTTCCAAAATAACTGTAAAGGAATTATGCGAAGAAGTAGGCATCACTCGCTCCTCTTTTTATGGTCATTACGAGGATGTTTATGACCTGTTTAAAAAAATTGAAAAGAATACTAATGACGAAGTTATACATATATTTAAGACAGAATTATACAAGCACTCCAGTGATTTTAGAGTGGCTTTAATACAAACTTTAAGATTCATAGAGAGCAATAAATTGTTCTATCTATATCTATTGGAGAATTCCAATGAGAAATCTCTATTCAATGAAATTTTGATTTACGATATTTTTGGTCCAAAGGAAATCGACCAGGACATATCCAAGATTATATTCTTTGTGGGTGGTTTAAATGCCCTCTTACTGCATTGGCTACAAAATGATTGCAAGGAATCCCCAGAAGAAATCTTAGATTCCTTGCCAAAAAATTATGTCAACAATATTTAAGCATCTAAACTTTCTTCAACTGATTCAAAAGTTTTTCCCGTCACCTTGGATACGGCGTAAGCTTCGCCGTTATCCTCTATGACAATCTTGCAATTTTTTAGAATACAATCATTTTCTAGCAGTTGTAAATAACCATCCATCACGTTGTCATGTATTATTGATTTTAATAATCTACAACCATATTTTGAGTTGGAATTGTCAAATAGATGCTGCCTCATTGTATCACTCAACTCTATGTCACACTCTATATTTTCAATCTCCTCTGCCAATGCCTTGTCAATTATCTTTTCGACAGCGGCTCTATCTAATTTGTGATAATTTATTATCATGGAAAATCTTCCTATAAGTTCATAACTTCCACCAAGAGAGATCATGTCTTCCCTTGTTATCTCAGTGTAATGATCCTCACCGTCTTCGTTCTCCTGACCAAAACCCATATGATGAACAACTATCTGCTTTTTTTCCCTACAAGAATCAAAGGAACCTAAGCCAATAAACAAAGTATTGTTCGTATCAATCTCCACAGGGATTTTATCGTTATAAGGTCTTATCTTTCTTCCCTCAATCAAGGTTAGAATCTGATTTTGTACCGCCGCATTTACATCGCTTCCCTTCCCCGAAAAAGAAGGAATAAGCTTCTTGTCGAACTCATCCATAAAAACAATTCCCACGCCATTATCCTTTGGCCTATTAAATAAATCAGCAACTACGTCACTGGTATTTTTCCCCTTAAACCCCTCCTCTGTAACAGATGTCATATCCACTTGTGATATTGATAATCCTTGTATTTGCTCCTTGAAATATTTTTTTAGTGCTCGATATGTTTGAGTTTTTCCACAGCCAGACGGTGCAGCTAAAAGCATGTTATTATTGTGCCTTTTCCCATATGCAATACATTCTAAAAAATTGTATATATTGGCTAGAATTTTTTTGGTTTCCTCTTGCCCTATAACTTCTTTTGTTATCTCCTGGCAAAATGAGTTAAATGCAGTAGAATCAAGCCACTCTCGAATTTTTAAGACAATTTCAGAGCAGGGCTTTTCATCCCCATCCTCGATTTCTTTTATATTTGCCTCTTGTTCCTTCATTTGCGCTACAAATTCTTCATAAAGTTTTGCATCCATCTTCCATATCTCCTATTTAACTGCCAAATTAATGGTACACCATTATACTATCATCCCACATCCTATCAAATAATAAACCTGCGGTTTAATTTCTATAACATATACTAAACCATAGGTTTAATTTTTTTCAGATCGAGTAGGAGGGAGCTTTCACCCGTTAGAAACGTGCGCCGTCGGGCGCACACTAAAAAACAGGAGGTGAGATAAACTCACTTCCTGTTTGCTTCTATTCAATCCATAGTATGACAGTTTTCAATTAAGAGGTCATTTCCCAAACCAAATGCAAGAAGCGGAGCTGTGTATATACCCTGATTTGCATTTCCGCTTATTCTATAATTATCAATGGTAAGATTTTGAATAGTAGTTAACATTTATAAGTCATATTGACCTGCTTTTAATTCCATATTCTGCCCATCAGGCAAGATCACCAAAGCACGCGTATTTGCCGGAACAACAAGATGATACTTATATGAACCATCCGCTTGTTTAGTCCATCCACTCTCTACCAAACCATATACGCTATCATATGACGCCTTTGCATATGCGAAATGTCCTCCCGGCATAGGTCTTATCTCGAATGTATTATCTCCAGCAATCTTAATTCCACACATTCCTCTAAAGAGCCACTCGCACAATGCCCCCTTAGAATAATGATTCAGAGATCCAACCTCACCCTGAGCATTGGCTCCTTCCCAGGATTCCCAAATTGTTGTAGCTCCAGCAAGTGGCATAGAAAGCCAACCCGGAATCTCCTGATTTTCAAGAAGCTTATAAGCCGCTTCCACATCAATGCCACACAATACATCTAGGATAAATGGTGTAGACAAGAAACCTGTTCCCAATCTCCAT
The DNA here is from genome assembly GCA_024697595.1 of Lachnospiraceae bacterium. Taxonomy (GTDB): domain Bacteria; phylum Bacillota; class Clostridia; order Lachnospirales; family Lachnospiraceae; genus JAILFK01. The sequence goes on from JAILFK010000051.1 coordinate 47,944, forward strand.
CCATAATTCTCCATAGCCTTAATCAATCTCTTCTTGGCAAATGTTTCCTGGTCATCGTCTAGGAGATTCATATACAAAGGACGAACCAATCTGGCCTGTCTGTCCGTATCAATAGAATAATCCGGATTTGACTTTATAAGTTCCTGGTAGGCCATCTTGCATCCATGCTCATACTCTTTATAGAAATCAATATCCTGCTTCTTGCCCAGAATCTCAGCAATCTTAACCATATGTCTCATCACATATGATGTATAAGCTGTAGATACCTCTGGATGTGGTTCCGCAAAATCTGTCCATACAAAGGCTTTAACATCTTGTGGTTCTGCCCACTCATCATAAGACTGTCCCTTGTTTACTACATACTTCTTCCACTGTCCTTTTACCTTAGTAGACTTGGCATATACGCCACCCCATTTACCACATCTCGCTGCCATAAAGTGTGCATATTTCTTCATTCCCTCATAATTTTCTTCAAGGACTGACTTGTCGCCATTCATCTGATATATCTGATAAGGATAAAAGACTCCTATATCTGACCAACCAACCGAACCATTCATCACATTCATATACCAATCCACACCAGCATACGGTGCAATCTGAGGTAATCTACCATCTGCTTTTTGCCAGTCATATACATCTCGCAAGTATTTCTTGGCAAATGCTGTATAGTCAAATAAGTAAGCCGCCGACTTGTAAAAGAGCTGTGCATCTCCCGTCCATCCATGGCGTTCTCTGGTAGGACAATCAGTAGGAATATCAGCACTATTTCCCTTAACCGACCACTTAGTAGCTCTAACAAACTGATTCAAAAATTCATTAGATGATTCAAAAAAACCGATCTCCTTTATGCCTGAATAAACAGCATAAGCTCTCATATGCATAGAGGCTTCCATATCTTTTAAATCTTCAGTATTGGCATCTACAAATTCAACCTCAGCATATTGAAATCCCGCTATAGCAAATGTAGTCTTATATTCATTCAGTCCCTCCTGACAAATATAATCAACCTGCTGTAACGGTGTCGGCTGACCTTTGCGCATAGTCTGTATATTTTTCAGAGTCAACTCTCCATCTGAATCAAGTAATTCGCCAAGACGGATACGAATCAACTGCCCTGCTCGAGCGCTTACCTTAAATGATATATATCCTGCTATATTCTGACCAAAGTTATATAAAGTCTTTCCTGATGGTGCTTTAGAAGACTTTCCATCAAATTGCTCATTTTCCTTTAGCAAGACGTTATTAGAGGCAGATGGTACCACCGGATATTTAGCAATCTTTGGTCTACCTGTATATGATGGACTCATTCTGGCATCAACTCGCTCACCATCCTTATTGTCTGCAAACCTAATTGAACCGTCATTAGACCATGCAAAATCTTGATTAGTAACAATAATATCCCGGCTTCCATCCTCATAATTCAATTCCAACTGAGCCATAACCTTGGTCTCAGTTCCATACTCATATGGGATACCATGAGCCCCTACACATCCTCTAAACCAACCGTCAGCCAAAGCTATTTCCATGTTATATGTCTGACCTGCGCCGGCTGCAAAAAGCTCTGTAACATCAATAGTCTGATACTGTATACGCTTTCTATAATCTGTATAACCCGGAGCCAGACACATATCTCCTGCTTTTTTGCCGTTAATACGAATTTCATAAAGTCCACATGCAGTAGCATAGATGCGTGCAAACTGAACATTCCCTTTCAAATCAAAACTTCTTTTGAAATAGTCGACAGGATAACGATTCTTCTTATTAGGCTTATAGTCTCCTGTAATCCAAGATGCCTTCCAATCAGTAGCTGACAGAAGTCCAATCTCAAAATATGCCTCCTCTGACTCTTGGCATCGAATATCATTTTCATCCCAAAGAATAACCTGCCAGACGATAGCATCTCTACTTTCAAGTTCCCTGCCTTCATAAGCAATCTGAGTCATCTTATCAGATACCACCTTACCCGAATCCCATACAAGCTGATTATCTCTTACAGATTTGGCAATAATCTGATATGCGCTTTGACTGATGCCACCGGATACATTCCATGAAAAGCAAGGTAACATATCTATTCCTATTGGATTTTCTAAATAATTCACTCTTAACTTTGTTGCCTTCATTTTTATCACCCTTACTTTCTCATCATCTTGATCAAACCTCTAAACATATGTCCATTTGCCATATCAAGCAAGCCTTCAAACAAGCCGCCCTGCTTACCGCTAGAAATCTGCATACTTCTCAGTGGGCCACCGGCACTACTTTTCATCATCATCTTGAAGTCAGGATTTGAATAATCCACCTTACCTCCAAAACCTTTGGCTATAACTGATTCTGTCGCCTTGTACATAATCTTCATAATCAGTGAGAAGTCTTTCATTTCTTCCACCGTGTTATCCATGGTAAATGAACCTTTTTTTAAAACTGGTTCTATGTACTTCCTTCCAATCGCTTTTTCAAATGATTCCATATCAGGCTTTCCTGTCACATGTTCATACCATCCCGACCGGCCTAACTTATCAAATCTTCTACCCTCAACATACTTAGTTAAACTCATGTCTCCGATAGAAATCTCATATGTTCCATCTTCAATCTCAAAACCACCATGCCATATAGCAAAACATCTATCATCTAATTCAAATGTCACTTCCACAGATTCATTAGGATTCAATTCTATCTTTTTAAATCTTTTTAATTCTCTCTTAGGACGATGGATTCCCTCTTGAGCTTTTCCAACAAAAAGTTCTATCACTTCTTCTCCAAATCTGTCTCCTGTATTTGTCACCATTACCCTAACCCTATTTCCGTCAAGGGCTAAATCCGAGTAAGCAAAAGTAGTATAAGAAAGTCCATATCCAAATGGCCATCTAACATTTATGCCTGCCTTGTCATAGTATCTATAACCCACATACAATCCTTCCTTATAGAGTCCATCCTTAGTCTGTCCATAATAATCAGAAGATGGCACGTCATCATAAGTATATGGCCAGGTCTCAGCCAATCGTCCACTTGGATTAACCAATCCTGTTACAAGCTTATATATAGCTTCTGCACCACCCTGACCTGGAAGTCCCATATACAATATTGACTTGACTTGATCTGCCCATGGGCATTCAACCACCGATCCACTTAAGAGAATCACAATCACATTGTCGTTATGAGCTGCTGCCTCTTGAATCATCTGTAGATGTCCCTGAGGCATACGCATATCATCTCTATCAAATCCTTCTGATTCATAAGAATCAGGTAATCCGGCAAACACAATAACCTTGTCAGCCTTATCAGCTGCCTGTGCCACCTGCGCCAGAAGGTTGACATCTGTATCTCCCTTTTCATCACAACCAGCCACATATGTAGCCTCCGGGAAAAAGTCTAAAGGAGCCTCAATCTTAGTCGGATTAATATGACTTGACCCAGCCCCCTGGTATCTCATATGCTTAGCCATATATCCCACAACGGCAATATTATCGCCATCTGAAATTGGCAAGAGTTTATCCTCATTTTTTAATAAGACTCCACCCTTACAAGCTGCTTCTACAGCCATCTTGTGATTATTTTCAAAACAATCCTCTCCAGACTCTTTCAAGGTCTTATCAGCACGGAAAACAAGTTTTAAAATTCGTCGAACCGACTCATCTATCAAAGCTTCTGAAAGCGCTCCATCAAGCACAGCTTGCTTCACTTCTTTTTCCATAAATGCACTTCCGCCAGGCATGTTCAAATCACATCCTGCTTTAAAGCCCTCTATCCTGTCATTCATGGCACCCCAATCAGTAACTACCATACCCTCAAAGCCCCATTCATCTCGCAGAATATCAGTAAGCAAGTCGATATTGTCACTACAATGAATACCATTTAACTTGTTATAAGCACACATGATAGTTGATGGCTTGCCCTCTTTAACAGCAAGTTCAAAACCTGTCAGGTACAATTCTCTTAAGCTTCTCTCATCAAGAATACTATCTGAGGTAAATCTATCTCTTTCCTGAGAATTACAGGCAAAATGTTTAAGGCTTGTACCAATCCCCTGACTCTCGATACCATGTATAAAACTTCCAGCCAACTTTCCTGCCAGATAAGGATCCTCTGAGAAATATTCAAAGTTTCTACCACATAATGGATTTCTTTTAATATTGGCACCTGGGCCAAGAACCAAACCAACCTTTTGTAATACGGCCTCTTTTCCCAGACTCTGACCAATCCTCTCTAACAGGTCTACATCCCAGGATGATGCTGTCGTCACTTCTGCCGGGAAACAGGTAGCCGGGAGGGACTTGTTTATTCCAAGCATATCAGCCCCGTCATCCAAATTCTGTTTCCTTAAGCCGTGAGGTCCATCGCTCATAAACAGGGATGGTATACCATACTTCTCATAGGCCTTAGTTTCCCAAAAATTCTTACCTGAACATAAAGCAATCTTATCGTCTAAAGTCATCTGACTGATAATATGTTCAATATCTCTCATTTCTTATACCTCACTTATTCATTGTCATCCGATGCAATTCCCTTACGTTCAAGTATTTCCTGCTGTTTCTTTTCAATACCATTTTCTACATTTAAAAAGAAAAGAAGAACAACGAGAATAATACCTGTAATCACTTCAAGTCCCACGAATGAAAATGTAATAAATGTCTGTGTTGCAGAATTCTGAACCGCTGCAACAGTCTCTCCATTTACAAGCTGCGGAGCTACATATCCAAGCCTTCCCAAAATGAGATTAAAGATACCTGTGCATACTCCTACAGATGAAACAGCGATAATATTGTTGATTGACATAGCTGCGCCATCACATCTAATCTTGGTCTTCCACTCAACATGGTCTAATACATCTGCAAAGAGTGCCATAAATACGTATGCACAAGGTAGACCACCAATATTTTTGATAAACTGTCCAGCCAAGACCACTCCCATACTTGTAGGATTAACCCAGCAAATTGCACTTCCCAATGCATACAAGATAAAACCAACCAATGTCACATTTCTCTTGCCGAACTTCTTAGCCAATGGCCATACTGCAAAAATACCGATGCCCATTGGAATACCACCGATTACAGATACCATAGTCTGTGTAATACCATCGTTATAAGTACCTAATACATAGTTGCAGAAATATACAAGTCCAAGATTTTTAAATGACATACCACATGTATAAACCAGATAATAGAGATAAATCACTATCATATATTTATCAGTAAAAATTGCTTTCAACTGACTTCTATAGCGCATATCCTTAGATTCTTCTTCTACGCCCTCTAATGTCACACGCTCCTTGGTATAAAAATACTCTAATATCGTAAGTGGAAATGCGATTATACTAAGGACGCTCATAAGCATAATCCACTTGCTCTGGTCTACACCAAGGATTGGCATGATGAGCATAGGGAAAACTAATGCCACAATGATTCCACTCATCATAATTGTTGTAATCTGATTAAATACAGATAAACCACCACGCTGCTTTGGGTCTCTGATTGAAAGAGGAACCATCAAACCATGACTCATGTTGAACATTGTATAAGCCACAGAGTAAAAGAGGTTATATGAAAAGATTACCCAAATAATCTGCACAGTCTGACTGGCCTGCGGTACTGTAAATAAAAGAACTCCTGATATTGTAAGAAGGGGAGCTGATATCAAAAGCCAAGGTCTCGCCTTACCCTCCTTACTGCGAGTATGGTCGATTACATATCCCATCAATACATTGGTAATTGCATCAACAATCTTGGAAATAATCGGGAATATTCCAAGAAATAATCCACCCCAGATACCTGTCAGATTCAAGACATCTGTATAAAATACATTTAAATACGTCGCGAGAACCGCATTCAGAAGAAGTGCTCCTGCCGGTCCAAGCAAATACCCCAACCATTTTTCTTTCGTTTCTACTTGATCCGAACTCACACGAGAGTGGAATCTTTCGATAGACTTTGTAATAACCATTTTCTTTCTCCTTTATTATTTATTGTGTATCAAGTAAAATAAAAAACCTATCCGTTTATATATGGAAATTATAAAACGGATAAGTCTTTTCATCTTACATATATGTAATTATATTTTTATATTTGTTATCAGCCTTAGTAGCTTTCGCTAATTGTTTTTCATATTATTCTACCTCGATATACATAATTTCCTTGTTCAACTCTTCCTTCGGTAAATATGAACCATAAGCCTCTACAATCTGGTCAATATTTTTCTTGTAAGTCTTACCACTTTGCTGATCTACATGGTCAGTAGTAGCAATATAATCTACAGACTTTCCTTCAATCTTTGGATAACCACCATCCGGCAAAAGAACTGTATATGGCTGACCATTTAATGTGACATCACATGTATTACCGGCACATCCACTCTTTACTCCATCTGCATACTTGAGAATTAATGATGCATAAAAGATATCCATACGTCCAATAAGGGCACCAATATTTAATGAATTATCCGGCACATTACAGTCGCATGTAATATCAGACTTTACATCAGACTTGAGAATCTGCTGATATCTCTGAGCACCTGTAAATCCACCGACATTTACACTGGCCTGCCCTGAAGTCTTCTCTACACTCACATCAATATCCGACTTGGCATTACATCCCTGAGCAGCAGCATTTGCCGCACCGACACCACCTACATTTACAATAAAAGGAAAATCTTCTTTATTATCTGATAAGTCCTGACCATTTACCTTGATTTGGGCATCTGCACTACAATTTTTCAGACTTGAATAACACTCACCCAGCATACCTCCGACATACACCTCGCCACCATGCTTCTTCTTACACTTTACATTTACATCAATCTGAGCATTCTCTACGCTGCAACCTGTTATTGCTGTAGACCATGAGCCAGCTTCCAATCCTGCAACCGAACCAAATAAGCTTTCTGCATATTTCAACTGACTGTCATCATAATCTACATTGATTGACACATTCTTTACGTTTACATCAGTAATGATACTTCCCATATCAAAACAGCAAAGAGCCGCTGCATACACATGATCTCCACCATAAGAATTGTCTCCACTGATGTCAATCTGACATCCATCAATTGTCAAATTGCTAAATGTAGCCTGACAAGCTGCACCGAACAATCCGCTTGCTCCGTCACACTCTGGTCCATCCTTATACCATCTGGCACCTGTCTGAGATGCATAATCCGGATTCTCCACTTCTGCTCCCTGCAACTTGAGTCCACTTATAGTATGACCTGCGCCATCCAATGTGCCGCGAAAAGCATAAGTCCACCAGTCCACATTGAAATACTCATAGTTTGTATAATACTTACCAATTGGCTCCCACTCAGAAGTCAATGTTATATCATCAGTTAGTACATAAGCACCATACAAGTCATTAGATATTTTTTTCAAATCTTCTTCTGATGATATCTCCTTGGGCTTTACCCAGCGAGCATAAAATGTAACCACACCATCATCACTTAGATTCTCCATATCCTTGATATAGTTTACTTCCTGTTCAATCTCTCTAGCCCCAATCTCCTCATCAGATTTTGTCTTCACTGCCCCCTCTCCAAGAGGCGAAATCTTCTTGTCAAAAAACACCTGGTATTTTGAAACACCATCAATAATATCTGACTCCTCAACCACAGGCTTGGTCTGCCAGCCAGCGAAATAATATCCATCTCGCTTAGGTACAGGCACATCTTCTGCATGTACATACGCATCCGCCGTTGCTTGATATTTTACAGTGGAAGCCTTTTTCTCAGAAGCCCATCCCGTAGTCCAATAAGTAAAGGACTCATCATCAGTCAAATCATCCGGTGTAGTATTCGCATCGAAATTGACAGTAAACTCATCATAAGGGAACGATACTTCCTGACTCTGACTTGAATCCTGACTTACATCAGACTTTCCACAGGCTGCAAAAAGCGATAATGTCATTGCCCCGCAAATCAAAAAGCTAATCACTTTCTTTTTCATACTTTTCCTCATCTTTCTGTGAATTAAAACTATAATAAAACCGCCTCAATTAATCAATCTATACAAGAATATAACTCGATAAAACAACTAATCATATGGCGGTTTTATTATCTTTATTTAACTACTTTGCGCTTCCTTCAAGGGACACATTCATCTCTGTATCAGGAATTCCCACTTCAGTAGTGTACTTACCATCATCTCCCTTAGCCACTTCGATTACTACCTCTGAGCCATCTGTATACAAAGCACCTGTAGCTGTGATGGAACCATCAGCATTCTCAGCCCAAGTTCCCTGCACGAAGTTGACAGTTGCCTGTCCAGCATAATCTACTAAACAGTAGAAGCTCTTATCATTTAACAAAACCATAACTGTAGGTGCCCAGCCATCGCCAACTCCTGACAATACTGCAAAGGAATCCTCATCAGCAACCTCACTTAATAAACCATCAGCACTATCGCTTACTACAGCTTCGCTGGCATCAACCTGCTCAGTTGAATCTGTATTTTCCTCAGTATTAGCTGCTGCCTCAGTCTTAGCCTCTGTCTTAGCCTTGTCATCTGCCTTGTCCTTCTTTGAGCCGCATCCCACAAGCATCCCCATAGCAAGTGTTGCCACGCATAATACAGCCATAATTCTCATTGTTCTTTTTTTCATTTATTTATCCTCCTATTATGAATTATGAAAAATGTTAAAAACAATATATCGCCTAGACTTACCGGCTTATTGTACTTTTGTTCTTTTTCTTGTAAAAATGTTGAAAAACAATAAGCAAGCACATCACCATATCAAATCCAACCAAGATCAATAACCAGTATGGTTTCTGCATAACTACAGGATCCACATATGCTCTGGAATTAACAACCATATAGAGGATATTTTTCACTGCTCTCTGTAGCTGTTCCTGGCCCTGGCTTGTTCCTGTGATCTTTTCGCTTACATTTGAACCTGTTGTGGAAAGCATAAGACTTCCACCTGCCATAATTGACTGGTCAGCATTCATCATCTTGGTGTTGGCATAATCTGTAGCCACACAACCATTGAAGCCCCATTCATTTCTAAGCACATCTGTAAGAAGTTCCTTACAGCCACCTGCCCACACGGCACCTATACGGTTATAAGAACTCATCATTCCTAAATCCTTGGCGTCCTTTACAACCATTTCAAACGGCTTGAGATAAATCTGGCGGATGGACTGTTCATTAGCCCATACGCATACACCAGAACGATTTGTCTCCTGGTCATTTAAAGCAAAATGTTTAGGATAGCAATATACCCCCATCTCATTTGAACCTATACACATAGCTGTACCCATCTCGCCATTTAATACAGGGTCTTCGGAATAGTATTCGAAGTTTCTTCCCGAGAATGGAGTTCTATGAATATTGATTCCAGGAGCATACAAACCGGTTACGCCCTTTGAACTGGCTTCATTGGCATAGACCTGCCCAATTTCTCTGAGCAAATCTGTGTTAAATGTAGAACCAATAACCGCCTCAGATGGGAACTGCACTCCACTTATATCACTTGTCAAAGCATTCAAACCTGCAGGTCCATCAATATCAATTGTTGCAACCTTGCCGACTGAATCAATAGCAAGAGTTGAGAATCCTCCAAATCCCACAAGCTTACTCATCTCTTCCAAGCTCATCTGGGCTAAGAGATCATCCCATTTTGAATCATCATAGGCCAAACCAGCCATATCAGCCAGACTCATATCATTGTCCTCACCGGTTCGAATCTTATCCCCATCATTTGAAGGATTTACATAGAGAGATGAAGCATTGTCAGGACTCAAGGTGTCTATAAATTCCTGAGTTACATCCTTCTCTGTGATTCTCTCTTTTGGTAAACTTCCTTCCCAATCACTTCTTGTCACGTAAGATATATCTCCTCTGGCAAATTCAAATACATTTGTCGCAGGAATTAAATCTGTACTTCTTGGATTATCATTTCCAAAGATCTGATTTTCTGCAACTGTATAAGTATATGAATCAATCAAGTCATGTGCATTGGCCATAAGCTTAATCTGATAGTCACCAGCCTCCAGGACATAAGCCTTATTTTTTAAGTCATCGTAAGAAGCCAGGTCTTCCTCTGTAAATGTAATAGTCACTTCATCAGACTGTCCAGGCTTTAATTCCTTGGTTTTCGCAAAGCCCTTTAAGTCCACAAAAGACTTCTCTATACCACCAGTCTTATAAGGTGCTGTCACATATACCTGCACTACATCCTTGCCGGCTCTATCTCCGGTATTTGTAACCTTCACTGTCACAGATAAATTGCCATCTTCTTCCGTATGTTTTACTATTTCCTGTGAAAATGTCGAATAAGAAAGTCCATATCCAAATGGATACATTACAGTCTTTTTATAAGCATCTTCATCACATTTACCAGTCTCATTGTCGATATACCTGGTCTCATAATAACGATATCCAGTATAGATTCCTTCTGCATATTCCACATAATGCTCACCGGTCTTCTCACCATTTACTGTGTAATTAAAATCGCCTGCATTGTAATAAGCCGGTGATGATGTTAAATCATAAGCATAAGTATCTACTAATCGTCCTGACGGATTTACATCTCCCTTGAGAACCTGTCCTATCGCATTACATCCTGTAGAACCGGGTCCTCCTACCCAAAGAGCCGCATCAACTGCATCATCCTCAACAAAGCCTAACTCCATCGCATTTGAAGAATTAATAAGCACAATGACATGATCGAAATTCTTCTCAACTATATCCAACATCTGGCTTTCAATATCCTGTAACTCCAGATAATGCTTACCGGCATCTCCATTCTTGTATTCAGCCATGTCAATCGGCAAATCTCCGCCTTCTCCTCCATTCCTCGAAATAACAACAATTGCTGTATCCGAATAATCCTTGGCGTTCTTGATTAAGTCCTGACTATAGTTGCTGGCTGCCGGCTCCTTTATATCATAGTCACCACCCTTGAGATTGAAGACATTCTGCTTAGCCTTATCTCCCTTATAGCCTTCATAAAACTTGGTCAATTCGTCATTGACCTCAATTCCTGCTGACTGCAAGCCCTCCTGTAATGTCACATTTTCAGACTCATCGGAAGCACCACTTCCTGCTCCACCATAAGTCAATGCAATGGATGCAATTCCAAAAAGGTTTACCTTGTCAGTAGCTAGGGGCAGAGAATCCTTATCATTTTTCAGCAAGACTATTCCTTCTGCTTCAATTCTTTCAGTGATATCTCTGGATGCCATAGCCGCATCTTCCACAGCCACATCATCAATCTTTACCGCAGCAAAGTGCTGATTAATGACATTTTGAAACATGCTAACTAAACCATTTACCACCATCATGAGAACAAGCACAACGCTGACAATGGCTTTTCTAGATGTTTTTTTATTCTTGTCAGCCCATGTAAATCTAAGCATCACGATAACAAAAACAAACATCAGAATTGATAATACTTTTGTAATTAGTTCAACATTCAACATCACAAATCACTCCTTTCCTTTTCCCATATTGTAAAAAGAAGATTTCATTATTCTTTGTAAAATATTTGCATTATTTGTAATTTTGTTTTATATATTTTAAAATAGTTTTATTAATCCCTCTTGGACTTAATGGATTAAACTATCATAATGTGAGAAAGGTTTTTACTATGCAAGAAACAGATTTTGACTATCTAGCAGAACAAATATCACGTCTGTCATATATTCCAATCAGACATTATAAAAACAAGGAGCTTATATCCTTCTATGATCCTGCTGGTTTCCCGATTGACCCAGCCGGGCCATACATCGATATGCTATTAAATACAGACGAAGAAATACTCTATTACATATCTCATCACGATCATTTCTACGGGCTATTATCCTTTGGAGAAAGCACATTAATTCTTGGTCCAACTTTGCAAACAGAACCAAGCAGAGACAAAATCAAAGACTTTATGTTTGAAATGGGAATTGAATCAGGCTACTTCGAACAGTACCAGGCGCTATTCCACCGTATTTTCCCAATCCCATTAGAGACTTTTTTTACACGAGCTCTGCCTTATTTATTACTGCATCACACGAGACAAGTATCCAATTAACAAGATACCTCTCTATAATTCTGTGTCTCTATCTACAGATGAAATATCTTTCAACAAGGAGACAAATGACAGAATATCTAAGGTTCACAAGACCATTGATGATTATGTAATAGCATCACAGGCTGACTATCACAACACAATTGACTTCGAACAAAACATGCTACAATATATCGAAACCGGCGATATCGAAAGTCTAAATAAGTATTTCGAATTTCACTCTGCCGGAAATGTCGGTAATGTTGCCTCATCATATCTGCGACAGGTCAAAAATATATTTATCACAACAGCCACCCTTGTATCTCGAGCTGCCATAAGAGGTGGCCTACCTACCGATGAAGCCCTATCACTATCCGATCAGTATATCCAGCATGCAGAAAACTATAACAATGCTGAGCAGATTATGAACCTCCAGTATCATATGGTTCTAGACTATGCCAGTCTGGTAGCAAAAATACGCCAAGGTGCTCGCCATAACAAATTTATCCGCACTGTAATAAGCTATATAAGGGAACATCTGACAGATGAATTAAACGTAGAAACTATGGCCCAAGACCTGTATGTAAACCGCTCATACTTGTCGACAAAATTCAAAAAGGAAACAGGCACTACACTTTCTGCCTATATACAGAATCAAAAAATAGATAAGTCAAAAGAGCTCCTCTTGATGACAGACCGCTCAATCCTTGAGATTGCAACCTATTTAGGCTTTTCATCACAGGGCTACTTCCAAAATGTATTTAAGAAACAAACAGGCTTAACACCAAAAGAATTTAGAGAAAAATAAAGGACGCCTTGCGGCGTCTTTTACTTTACATATTAACATCATATTCTGACACAGCTTTTGGATATTCACGTGTCTCATCATCTTCATGCAGAGGATTCCATACCTGCGCAAAGAAAGGATCAACCTTGGCACGATTACCATAGTTCCAACTCTTTCTCTCACACTCAGGGCACCAATGTCCACCTTCTAAGACAAGTCTAGGTGATGCCTTGAACTGATGCCCAAAAGCACACTCGAAGTCAAGCTGCTCAGTCCAGTTTCCCTTTTCCATAGAATCAGATATAAGCCTACCTCCTCTAAACTCAGCTGCACCCTTCATGTCAGCATAATCAAGTTCACTCTCAGGCTTAGTCTCATCGTATCCATGATCAATTCTTACAACTTTATCCCAGTCTGTAAATGCTTCCATCTGACTAGCTTTTTTTGGTAATGTTTCCCAAGCCTTCTTACTGCCCCAGTATGCATCAATATGGTCTTCCATATTATTGTCCAACCAGTGCTTAGTTCCATGCTCAGAGTTGAGGAGCTTAGTAAATGTGGACTTAATGATAGCTCCCATAAGTATCTTACCGCCCGGAAGCTTAGTAATAACCTTTCCAGCCTTTACCGCAGAACCTAATTCATTCAGGTATGCATCGTAAAAGTACTGCATTGAATCACTTCTGAAATGCAAGTAGTTCTCCAACTTATCTGAGTCAAGATAATACTGTCCATGAAAGTTTCTAGTCGCATTAACCTTTGGATCAACAATCGGATCTATATTATCAAAACCTAATTCTCCATACATCTTCATATACATATCATATGTACTTACTCGGCATGACTCGCCACCACCGATATTGTAAATGTGATTCCAAAAACTTACGTCCAAACTTCCATCAGAATCAAACGCAGCAAGATTTCTCATAGCACGTCCACTATCTCTATCTGAGGCATATTCTAGTACATTGTATAAGCAATTATGGAACTGGATAGCATCTCTAATTTTGGCCATTGCTGGTCCCATGATGCCTGTCTGTCGTAAGCTAACCCAATATTTTAAACCACTTTCAATTACATATCTCTCGGCTGCAACTTTGGATACTGCATAATAGTCAAACATACTTGGCTTAATTGGATCTCCCACTCTTCCCCAATGGATTGGCGGCATACGATCTCCTGTTTCAGCTACAGTTCCAATATATACGAACTTATATGAATCTGCTTTTCCAGCACTGCGGATTGCATTAATAATATTTACCACAGAACCGTAGTTATTTTCCATAGCTTTCTTAGGATAGTAGTCTGCCGCAGGGGAAACAAATGCTGCAATATGCAAAACCATATCTGACATATCTACACATTTTTGCACATCATCCTTGTTCAACAAATCACCATATGCAATTGTAAGACCGGCATATCCCTCGTACTTATCAAAAAGGTCATGATTCTTCTTGCTATCACGAACCAGAATGACCATATTATATAAGCTACCTAAATCAGGCAACATCTGCTTAAAGCTTTCAAAACCCATGCCACCTCCGGCACCAGTCATAAATACTGTCTGTAAAGTCTTATTAGTCATATCTATATCTCCTATCTTATTCTCCACGCATTCCTATCGTTTTTGTTTTTCCGTCCAAGACATCTACACAAAGACGAATCGAGTCACCGATAGCAGCATCAATATCATCTGCCTCTACATGTAACAAGTCGCAGCCCAAGGTCTTATCAATAAAGAGATTAGAGCACTGCAAATCTGTAAACTTCACCATATGAAGTCCACCCTCGATATTGTTCTTCTTCTGTTCCTTCATGAGATTCTTGCTCCCCATGGCATACATCCAATTTGGAATAGTAATAATCTTTCTATCAGGACATCCCAGATGTTTATGTACAATTGCAAGCATCTCCCTCCAAGTCATATTGTAATAGCCGATTGGATAACAATTTCCACCCTTGTTGTACTCAATAGCTCCAGCCAAAGCCTGGCCCACCTGATGCACAGTAACCATTGTAGTTCCACCCTTTGGATATAGAGTTGCAGCTTTCATGGAACGAATCTGCTCAACTAAGAATACCCATACAGGTTTTCTTCCCGGCTGTGTTCCAAAAATATATGGGAGTTCCAATACTGCTACGTCAAAGCTGGCATCTGCAAATGACATCGCCATCTCTTCCTGATCTACTCTACTTCTAATATATGGATGCCACTTAGTGAGTTCCAATTCTTTTCTTGTTTTTGCAAAATATGCAAAATAAGAACCGCAGATTGCCACATGCTTCACTCCGCATTCTTTTGCAATTTTTAACAATCTCTTTAAAGGATCAATATTGTACTTCTTGAACAAGTCGTAAATAGGAGCCGGTCCCTCTACTCGCTCATCAACTCCGGCAGCAAATACAAATCCTTCGCATCCTGACATATGATTTCTGATTTCATCGTCTGTCATCTCCAGATAATTGCCATACTCAATCTTCATTTCCGGTGGAAGCACAGCTCCTTGTGGAAAAGGTGGCAAAGCAATAGATGTAACTTCATGTCCTCTTTCAATCAATACCCTTGCTGCTTCGCTGCCTAATAAACCAGTTCCGCCAATCATAAATACTTTCATTTTCTTCTTCCTTTCTTGACATCCTTTCTTGACATCCTTTTTCAAAAAGTATCCCCATGTTCCTAAAATATAACACCCAACATTTTAGACTTCTTTTATATTTGTCATATTATTTATAAATATGTTATAATTTCCCAAAATCACGGAAATCATAAATGAAAGGAGCAAGTATGACTAGGAAATTTACGACAGATGACATTGAATATTTATGTGAATACATAGCAAGCCTTATGGGAATTCCAGTTCGCTATTATCACCAAAAGAAACTGATTTCGTATTATTCAAGTATCACTTTTCAAAAGGATATAATCGTCCTACATCAAGAGGAAATTGATAAGATAAGCGATCCAATTGCATACTATATGACAGAAGACTTCATCTACTATGCAATCTTACAGGTAGCTGACGAAAGAATTGTTATTGGCCCATCTTTTGAAGTACCTCTTTCCAAAGGTCTCATGCACAATTTAGGCTTCGCACTAGGGCTATCAGGAAATGACCTAAAATCATTTGAACAAGGTATGCAGTCTATTCTACCCATGCCACTTCAAAGCACATTAAAAATACTCTGCGCCCTATACTTTGCTATAACCGGAGATAAGACTAGCATCAAAGATGTAACTATAGACAATCTTCAGCAAAACCAACTGGACTACGAAACTACCAGAGCCTCTTCTGAATTAAAGGAATATCAAGATGTATCTGAGATGTTACACAATACTTATTCTGTAGAACAGACTATGCTTGACTTTGTGCGCCATGGTAATGTATCCGAACTTATAGCATGGGCCAATCAGGCTCCATCTATCCGTCCGGGTCTGATTGGATCAACTCAGCTACGACAGAGTAAAAATACATTTATCGTATCAGCAACACTTGCATCCCGAGCCGCTATAGATGGGGGGTTAAATATAGATGATGCTCTATCATTAAGCGATTTATATATACAAAAGTGCGAAACATTAGACTCCATAGATCGCATACTCAACCTGCAATTTCATATGATATTGGACTTTGCCACTCAGGTTCAGTCCCTCCGCTTTGGAGACACACCATCCGCCATGGTTCTGAAGGTATCCAATTATATAAGACACCACATATCAGAATCCATAAGCACAGAGGATATTGCCAATGCCCTATTCTTAAGTCGCGGTTACCTGTCAACTACATTTAAAAAGGAAACTGGCATGCCCCTATCAGGATATATAACCTCTGTCAAAATCGACGAGGCCAAACGCCTACTGCTATCTACAAATAAATCATTAGCTGAAATCAGTGCCTATCTGGGTTTTTCATCACAAAGCCATTTCTCTACCGTCTTTCAAAAGTATGAGGGAATATCTCCTTCTCAGTTTAGAAAGAAACAGGGGAACCTATAAATATAAAACGCAATTACAAAATTAACATCAAAATTACAAAAGCCACCTTGTTAAAATTGATATCTTATTGGTGTTTAAGAAATCAACATTGATTCTCACCCCCTTAAACTTTAGCCGGTCATGTGTCCCCTCCTCTGACCGGCTATTATTACATTTGAAATAAGACACATAAAGAGAAGGCGAGGTAAGTATGGGAAAAAGAAACAAGAAAATTATAGTAGGGATTATACTAATTCCTGTAATAGTATTGGCATCTTTTATTATATGTCAACTTTATTCTTCTGATTTCAATATTATTGAAATGGTCAGCTCATTTGGAGAGGATAGACCAGCAGTTGAAAAAGCCGATGATGAAGTGGTGGTGTACTTTCATATAAATTGTAAGGATGGAAACAATCCCGAGCCCATTGTGGTCAAACGAGATACAGTATTGCAGGCGAGTGATATGCCCAAAGTTTCAAGAGACGGCTACTATTTTGCCGGATGGTATACCGAGAAAAAACCTCATTTAAACGATGCGGGATACTATGATGACCAGTGGATTGCCGGCAAAAAGTATATGGATTATGGCGGTCCCAAACCAAAAGAAGGCGAATTAACAGAGATGCCTGTCAACTCAGATTTAGACCTATATGCTCATTGGGAGGCTCCGGTTAAAATATCGAGCGCCAAGGACTTGTCCAAAATCAAGAAGAACTTATATGGCTACTATGTATTGAGTAAGGATATCGACTTATCATCAAATAAGAACTTTGAACCTATCGGTGTCTATGAAGCAGAATACGAATACACCAATCCAGATTGGTGGTTTCACGGCTTCCGTGGAAGACTTGACGGCAATGGCCACAAAGTTGTTGGTTTAACATTTAACAACGGCGGTCACGCCAATGCATTAATCGCAGCTGCTGCCAATGCTACTATTCAAAATCTTACTATTGATAATTATAGAATATGCGGAAACGCAAATCAGGGTATATACACAGCTCCGCTTCTTGCATTTGGTTTGGGAAATGACCTCTTAATTGAAAACTGTCATACCAATGGAAATATTGATTTAACTATAAAATGTCTAGATACAGATATGGTCTACAGTGGTATAACCGGTTTAACTGCCGGATGCTGGGGTGGTCAGATACGTGATTGCAGTGCCAGGGGTAACATCCACTTCTCATATCATGTAGCCAACGGTAGTGAAATAAATATCGGTGGCATAAATGGTGAAGGGTATACCAAAACTCAAAACTGTAATGTAGATATGGATATCCGAGGAGATGTCTTATCAGATGCTAGTCCTATTAATGGTCAGGATTCCCACGGAGACATCTATATCGGTATGATTCAGGGTGCTGCAACTGTAGTCGAAGACTGCAATGCCAGTGGCACTATTGAAATAGGCTATGATAAAAAATCCGGAGAAGGAAGCATCAATGTGGGCGGAATAGTCGGTCAGGAAAGATATGATACTATAAGAAATAATTATTCTGATGTAAAGATACAGGTTAATAAAGGAAGATGTGTATACGGCGGTGGTATCGTCGGCAGTTACAATACCGGTGTCTACGGCATGATTGGTGCTATGAGCGGTATCAAAGAAAATAACATCGAACACTGCACTTCTGCCGGAAGTATCACACTAAGCTCCGAAACAGATCGAGAAGATGTAGTAATCGGAGAAATTGTCTCTAAGCTTCCGGAGGGAATAGATAATCCAATGCTCAAAATGTTTATGGGCAATGATGGTCAGCCTACTTATAAGCTGATTAATAATAAAACACTTTAATTAGCTAACCCCTATATTTATAATACTCCTTATTGTATAAAACTCCTGCTGTAATTGTTACAGCAGGACAGACTGAAGACAAAAGCCTCTTGTGATTTATGAAGTCACAAGAGACTTTTTTCATTTTCTTTTTGATTTTTGATGTATTTTCAGGTTTTGATATTTAATATTTATGAGCTATATGAGGATTTCATGTCCTTATGTAGG
>JAILFK010000010.1 GCA_024697595.1 Lachnospiraceae bacterium
TAAGGCTAACTCTTTATGAGTTAGCCTTAGTTTTTATTATTTTAGGATTCCTTTTCATAGAAGAATGAATATCTTCTCTTGTATCCCATATCTTTGTATCTTGAAACCTGCTCGGTACTTCCAATAAACAAAATACCACCATCTTTTAAAGAATCAGCAAACTTCTGATACACCTCATCTTTCGCTTCATCTGTAAAATATATCAAAACATTTCTACAGACAATCATATCGCATTTTTTTGGATATGGATCCGACAAAAGATTATGTTCTTTAAATTCAACGCATTTTTTAATATCATCAGATATCTGGTATGAATTGCCCACTTTTGTAAAATATTTCTTTTTATACTCGTCAGGTACATTTGCAATACTCTTCTCGGAATATAATCCCACTTTAGCTGTGGCAATTACCTGCTTGTCTATATCTGTGGCATGAATTTTGATCTTTTTTAAATCTAAATGTTTTGACAATGCCATAACCAGTGAATATGGTTCATCACCTGTTGAACAAGCAGCTGACCAAATATTTAAATTATCGCCAAACTTCTTCATCAGTTCAGGGACAAATTCATTTACCAACGAATCCCACTGCTCAGGGTTTCTATAAAACTCTGAAACGTTAATGGTCAAGAAATTGACAAATTCATCAAACACATCTCTGTCAGTCTTTAACTTTTTTACATATGCATCATAAGATTCACACTCATTTTTCTTGACTAATGAATCAATTCTACGACGCATCTGTTTTTCCTTGTAGGAACTCAAATCAATTTTAGTCAGTTTAAAAACTGAATCCTTGAAAGCCTCATAATTATCCATACTTATGTACCCCCTCAGGTTTTATACTTAAAGGATTACTCCTCTTCAGTCTGAGCAGCTACCTCTTCAATATTTACGTCTGCAACATCTGCATCGTCATCATCTTCAGGTGCTGTTAAAGCCTTGATACTAAGAGAAATCTTGTTGTCAGCTTCTCTAAACTCAACAACCTTTGCCTCTACTTCCTGACCTTCCTTCAAAACATCAGAAGGCTTTTCAATATGCTCTTTTGCAATCTGTGATACATGAAGTAATGCATCTACTCCTGGAGCTAATTCTACGAAAGCACCAAAATCTGTCATTCTAGCAACTTTACCTTTTACCACATTGCCTACAGCAAACTTAGTAGAAGCATCCTTCCAAGGATTCTCATCCTCAAACTTCATACTAAGAGCAATCTTCTTATCATTGATTTCCTTAACGAAAACCTTAACTGTATCTCCAACCTTGAAAACCTTCTTAGGATTATCAACTCTACCCCAAGACATCTCAGAGATATGAAGAAGTCCATCAGCTCCACCTAAATCGATGAAAGCACCGTAATCTGTAATGTTCTTGATAGTACCTTCGATTACATCGCCAACATTGATTGATGCAAACAACTTCTCAGCCATCTCATCCTTCTTAGCAACTAATAACTGCTTTCTGTCACCGATAATTCTTCTTCTTCTAGGATTGAATTCTGTAATAACAAATTCGATTTCCTGATCCTTATATTTATCTAAATCTTTCTCAAACTGATCTGATACAAGGCTTGCTGGAATAAAGATTTTTGACTCTTCAAACACAACACTTAATCCGCCCTTTAAAACCTGATCAACTTTTGCAGCGAGTACTTCACCATTTTCAAAAGCTTCCTCGAGCCTCTTGTTGCCCTTCTCAGCAGCAAGACGCTTGTAAGATAATAATACTTTGCTTTCGCTCTCGCTAACTTTTAATACAAGAGCATCAATTGTATCTCCAGCCTTAACCAAAGTTGTAAGGTCAGCGTTAGAATCATTTGTATACTCGTTACGAGTGATGATACCATCAAATTTAAAACCTAAATCTACAAAGATTTCATCTGGCTTAACATCGATAATTGTACCTTCTACTACCTCTCCATTTCTTATTGTTTTGTCGTAATTGTCAATCATTTGTTCAAAGCTCATTTCTGACATACTTTTGAACCTCCTCAATAATTTTCTTTGGGGTGGAAGCCCCTGCGGTAATACCTACGTTGTCGATGGATTGCAGTACCGATAAGTCCAAATCATCCTTTGTCTGTATATAGTAAGTATCTTCACATTCCCTTTTGCATATTTCGAATAACTTCTGAGTATTAGAACTATTTTTACCACCAATGACAATCATGGCATCAACATTTTTTGATATTTCAGATGCCTCTACTTGTCTTACCTCAGTAGCATTACAGATAGTATTCAAAACAAGTATATCATACCCTTTTTCGCTTATTATTTCAACTAAATCTTGAAATTTAGTGTGATTATATGTGGTTTGTGAAACCATACAAATATTTTTATCTTTTATTCCCTCTAAAAAGGATAAATCTGTGTCATTAGAAATAACTTTATAATCATTTCCATTTATCCATCCAACTATGCCTTCAACCTCTGGATGATTTGGGTTTCCAACCACCAAAATATAATATCCTTTGCTGGAGTAATCCCTGACATAATTATGAATTTTTTTGACAAATGGGCAGGTGGCATCAACCACTTGAAAGCCTGATTTTTCAAGGTTATCCTGCTCTATCTTTGTGGTGCCATGAGAACGTATAATCACAATTCCAGGCTCTAAAGAAGACACATCTGCCCCCTCTTCTATAACATCCACTCCCTGGTCTTTAAACTCATTTACCACTTCTTCATTGTGTATGATTGGACCGTAAGTATATATTTTGCTCTGAGAATTATTATTTTGAATCTGTTCGTTTACGGTATCGACAGCCCTTTTTACTCCAAAACAAAATCCTGCACTTTTTGCCAGCTTAATATTCATAATATAATCTCCACGAATTAAATTATTCAAATCTTATTTACATAAATCTACTATAGCAACCACAACTTCTTCTATAGTCATATCTGACGAATCAACCAAAATCGCATCATCAGCTTGCTTTAAAGGTGCTATATCTCTATGCATATCGCGATAATCCCTCTCACTGATATCCTTTTTGATATCCTCTAAATTAGGATTTTCACCCTTTTCCACAAGTTCCTTGTATCTTCTATCGGCTCTACAATCTACACTTGCAGTAAGATACACCTTCACCTGCGCATTGGGCAACACGCAAGTTCCAATATCTCTACCATCCATAATCACATCTGATTTTGCAGCCAAGTCTCTTTGTAAAGATAATAATTTCGAGCGTACACATCCATATACACTTGTAGCGGAAGCCATATTTCCAACTTCCTCTTTTCTAATTTCTTTAGATACATTCTCACCATTTAAAATAACCTGCTGAGCTTGATTTTCGTATACGATCTCAACATTTATATCATCTAATACGGCCTCGATAGACTTCTCATCCGAAGATGATATATTATGATTCAACAAATACAAAGCAATAGCTCTGTACATTGCCCCTGTATCTACATAGATATATCCCAATTTTGCTGCAACCGCCTTGGCGATTGTACTTTTACCAGCTCCAGCCGGCCCATCAATTGCTACATTCATAGACATTTTCACTACCTCCATTAATCTATAATACTACTTCCGGCCAAATAACCTGTGGACCAGGCAATCTGTAAATTAAATCCACCAGTCAAAGCATCTAAATCCAACAGTTCACCCACCACGTATAAGCCTTTTACCTTTTTCGTCTCCATGGTAGAAGGATTAATCTCCTTGATGCCAACTCCACCTTGTGTGACAATAGCTTCTTTGAAACCTCTTGTATCTATAATTGTCATTGGAAAATGTTTCATAACATTTACCATATTTTCTCTTTGTTGCCTAGTGATACTATTTATAACAGTATTTTCATCTATTCCAGCCAAGTCCAAAAATACCGATGACATTTTATTTGGCAAAATATGAGGAATTATGGACTTTATCTGTTTGTTTTGATTTTCATCAAACTCTCTCAACAATCTCTTATCCAACTGTTCAGCGCTAAGAGCCGGCTTTAAATCAATATATGCCTTTAATTCCCCTGGTAAATATTTAGAAATATAACTGCTAGCCGATAGAACTATCGGTCCGCTTATTCCAAAATGAGTAAAAAGCATTTCACCGAAATCCTCATATAATTTCTTATTACCATTGAATATGCTAATAGATACATTTTTCAATGATAGACCTTGTAAAAATGGTATGTAGCCTTCCTTTGTGACAAGCGGCACCAAAGCAGGTCTAATATCTGTCACCTTAAGTCCCAACTTCTTTGCCAATTTATATCCATTGCCATCGGAGCCAGTTGTCTGATATGAATTACCACCATTGGCCAAAATTACATTATCGCAGTTTAGTACGTCGCCATTTTTTAATCTGACGCCAATTATTTTTCTAATATATTTAGATTTTTCATTTTCAAAATAATCTTCAGTCAAAATCTCTGACACAAAGGTGTGTAAAAAAACTTTTACACCTTTTGATTTCATTGATTTTTCCAAAGTCTTAATAACATCAGAGGAATGATCGCTAACAGGAAATGCTCTATTACCCCTCTCGATTTTATATGGCATACCAGCCTTTTCAAAAAAATCCAACACATCTGAGTTGGTAAATGTATAAAAAGCACTATACATAAACTTTTTATTAGAAACCACAGCTTCAAAAACATCTTCAATATCACTGGCATTAGTAAAATTGCATCTGCCCTTGCCTGTGATATATATTTTTTTGCCAAGCTTCTCATTGGATTCAAGAAGTATAACCTCATTGCCAGCATCAGCAGCCGCAATTGCTGACATCATGCCCGAAGCACCTCCTCCAACAACTATAACCTTACTCATTATCATCACCTATTTTTGCATATCGCATTTTTAGCGAATCATCAATTTGGTCAATCTCATCACTCTCATAAATCTGATATTCATCCCATATCTGTTCAAGTTTTTCTAAGGTATCCGCAACCTCTTCCTGTTTTTTCATTGTAAGCGCTACAATAAGAGCATTTATCACACTTAGAGGCGCAACTAATGAATCACAAATTGAAGCCATATCACTCAGGGCTATCAAATTGCAAGATGAATATAGATTCATTGGTGAATGAACACTATCTGTCAAGGTGATAACCTTGGCGTTTCTATTGTTGGCAAATTCCAAGGCCTTTAGAGTTCTCATGGAATATCTCGGGAAACTGATACCAATAATCAAGTCCTGCTCATTCATATGAATCATCTGTTCAAAAATTTCACTAGGACTAGTTGTTTCAAGCAAAATAACATTTTCAAACATTAAATTTAAATAAAAAGATAAAAATTGAGCCAAAGGTGCACAGCTTCTAATTCCAATAATGTAGATTTTTCTTGCAGAGTTAATTAACCCAACAGCTTGTTCGAAAACTTCCTCGTTAATATTTTCCATAGTTTCATGGATTTTTTGTGCATCCGATGCAAGAACTGATTCAAGCACATTATTCTTTTGAATTCTACCATAGGTAACTTCCATTCTCTGGACTGAGTTTAATTTATTACGAACAGTCTCCTCCAATGCCTTTTGAAACTCAGGATATCCCTTATACCCCAAAAACATTGCAAATCTAACTACTGTAGACTCACTTACTCCAACCACTTCACCAAGCTTTGCTGCAGTTAAAAAAGCTGCCTTGTCATAATTGTCAGTAATATAATTTGTAAGGAGTTTCTGTCCTTTACTCATGGATTTATACATCTCATTTAATTTATTATGTAGATCGTTTGTATTTTGCATATTTCGCTCCATTAAAATCTTATTCAAAAAATAATATAACCCAAATCTCTCCAAAGTATAAATATTATACCAAAAAAAATCCATCGGTGTTATAAAACACCGATGAATTCAATTATACTACTTAAATTAATAAATTTAAACTGGATATGCACCATTTTTTGTATCTGCTGCAGCTGGATCAATCTTGGTCTGCTGTGCTTCACGATACTTGAAGAAATCTGTGGCAACCTTTGGGAAAAGTGCATAAGTAAGCACATCCTCATCCTGTTGTTTCCACTGCTTCATCTCTTCCTCAAACTTAGCA
This sequence comes from Lachnospiraceae bacterium, assembly GCA_024697595.1. Classification (GTDB taxonomy): domain Bacteria; phylum Bacillota; class Clostridia; order Lachnospirales; family Lachnospiraceae; genus JAILFK01. Next base: position 6,007 of record JAILFK010000010.1, read on the forward strand.
AGTCCTGGCTCGATCAAATCAGCTGGACGACAAGTAATAGCATTAACCTTGTCCTCTCCTAATACCTTGTCAACTACATCTGGGTTGAAAGGCTTAACTGTCTGTCCGTATTTACCAAGTAAGATATCCTTTGTCTCCTTTGTAGCAACCTTGTATCTCTCACCCATCAATACATTAAATACAGCCTGTGTACCAACGATCTGAGATGAAGGTGTAACTAGAGGTGGCTCACCTAAATCCTTACGAACTCTAGGAATCTCCTTTAATACCTCATCATACTTATCCTCAGCATTCTGCTCCTTTAACTGAGAAACCATGTTTGAAAGCATACCACCAGGTACCTGGTAACGAAGTGTATTGATATTAACTCCCATAACCTTTGTATTCATAAGACCGCTCTCTAAGCACTCTTCTCTGTAAGGTCTGAAGTAATCAGCAATCTCTGTAAGCTTCTCCTGATCCAATCCTGTATCATAAGCTGTTCCCTTGAATGTCTCTACCATAACCTCTGTAGCTGGCTGAGATGTTCCAAGAGCAAATGGAGAAATAGCTGTATCGATAATATCGCATCCTGCCTCAACTGCCTTCATATATGTCATTGAAGCCACACCTGAAGTGTAATGAGTATGTAAATCGATAGGAATTGAAGCACCTTCTTTCAATGCTGTAACAAGCTCTGTAGCCTTGTATGGAACCAAAAGTCCAGCCATATCCTTGATACAGATTGAATCAGCACCCATCTCCTCAATTTTTCTAGCCATATCTCTCCAATAATCAAGAGTATAGGCATCTCCTAATGTATAAGACAATGCAACTTGTGCATGTCCACCTTCCTTCTTACAAGCATTAACAGCTGTCTCAAGGTTTCTAACATCATTTAAACAGTCAAAAATTCTAATGATATCAATACCATTTGCAATAGACTTCTGAACGAAGTACTCAACTACATCATCTGGGTACTGAGAATATCCCAAAATATTTTGTCCTCTGAAAAGCATCTGAAGCTTTGTGTTCTTAAATCCTTTACGAAGCTTACGAAGTCTCTCCCATGGATCCTCCTTTAAGAATCTAAGGGATGCATCAAATGTAGCTCCACCCCAACACTCAACAGCATGATAACCAACCTGATCCATCTTCTCAATGATTGGTAACATCTCATCAGTAGGCATTCTTGTCGCAATAAGTGACTGGTGAGCATCTCTTAATATTGTCTCTGTAATTTTTACAGGTCTCTTAATTTCTTCTGCCATATCTTCCTCCTTGTGTTATACACCGAATATCGCCATAAATACACCAGCTGCTACGGCAGTACCAATAACTCCCGCCACATTTGGTCCCATGGCATGCATTAATAGGAAGTTTGTAGGATCTTCCTCTGCTCCAACCTTTTGAGATACACGAGCAGCCATAGGCACCGCAGAAACTCCTGCAGAACCAATAAGTGGATTAATCTTACCATGTGTCAAATGACACAGTAATTTACCAAATAGAACACCTGCTGCTGTACCAAAGGCAAAAGCAACAAGTCCTAAAATAACAATTTTAATGGTTGTTATATTCAAGAAAGCCTCTCCACTGGTTGAAGCACCAACGGATGTACCCAAAAGTATAACTACTATATACATCAATGCATTTGAGGCAGTCTCCGACAACTGTCGAACAACACCACATTCTCTGAATAAGTTACCAAGCATAAGCATACCTACAAGTGGTGCTGTTGTTGGTAAAATCAAACATACAATAATTGTAACAACGATTGGAAAAAGAATCTTCTCAAGTTTTGATACAGGACGTAAATTGTCCATCTTGATCTGTCTTTCCTTCTTTGTTGTAAACAACTTCATAATTGGTGGCTGAATAATTGGAACTAAGGCCATATATGAATAGGCCGCCACCGCAATAGGCCCCATCAAACTACTCTGGCCTAACTTACCCGCCAGGAATATGGACGTGGGTCCATCAGCTCCACCAATGATAGATACAGCCGCTGCTGATTGATCATTGAATCCAAGTAAAATAGCCAAAAGGTATGCACTAAAGATACCAAACTGAGCTGCAGCTCCCAGCAAGAAACTTATTGGATTCGCAATAAGTGGACCAAAGTCTGTCATCGCACCAACTCCCAAGAAAATAAGAGAAGGCAAAATAGACCATTCATCTAAAGTATAAAAATAATATAATAATCCGCCGACGCCATTTGATGTCTCTTCAGGCGACGCAATAATGTCAGGGTAAATATTTACCAAAAGCATACCGAATGCAATTGGAACCAAAAGTAATGGCTCAAACCCTTTCTTAATTGCCAAGTATAAGAATACACATGCAACACCGATCATAATAAAGTTCTTATAATCTAAGTTTGCAAATGCAGTCTGCGAAAGGAGACGGCTTAACGTTTCAGTAACGTAACTCATAAAAACTTCCTCCTAGAAAATAAGTAACTAATTTATGCGTTCAATGTTGCGAGCAAAGCTCCAGCCTCAACTGACTGTCCCTCTGATACGTCGATTGTTGCAACAGTTCCATCCTTTGGTGCAACAACAGGTGTTTCCATCTTCATAACCTCAAGAACTAAAACTGTATCTCCAGCCTTTACGCTCTGTCCAACTGAAGCTTCAATCTTGAACACCTTTCCAGCTGCTCCCGCTTCAATCTTCTCATTTCCAGCTGCGCCAGATGCCTTTGATGCTGCAGCCTTTGGTGCTGCGGCTGCTGGAGCTGCTGCAGGGATAGATGGTGTAGAACCTGTCTCTTCCACTGTTACATCATATGCTTTTCCATTTACTGTAATTGTATAACTTTTCATTAATTCGTCCTCCTAATTAATATCTTCTCTTGATTGAGCGAACCACAAAATCATCTGTAGATGCTCCTGTTGAAGCAGCGATTGCTGCGGTAATTACTGCTACAAGTTCCAAATCATCTGACATATCTTCTGAATCAACAGAAGCGACATTTTTTGGAACACTATCTGCGACTACCTCATCCTGACTATCGTTTTTCTTGGAATTAAGCTTGTTTGTAATATATGGAATAATATTAAATGCATAAATTACAATAGCTATCAATACCAATACGAAGAATACAATTCCTAATCCCATAATTGTATTCATGCCAGCTTTGGCCATAATCTCTCCCTTAGAGTAGACCATCTGTACATTTATCGCAGTAACTTCTTGTGACACTGACGAAATAACGTAAGTTAAAGTCACATCTCTTTCTTCAAATTCCATTGTCTCTACAGCAGAAATAGTCTTTCCCGCCTTAGTCACTTCGAAATCTTTAAATCCAACGAAATCGCCAACCTCTGGCTGAATTTCAGCCCACTGGGTCAACATCGTATATTCGATTTGAAGTTCTTCATCTTCACTAGCATTCTGCCCCTGACTTTGATAATATGCTAAATATTGCATTATTTCATCACTTTCAAGACTTATCAAAGAACTTGCTGTTTTTTCGCAAGAAGCCTGAAGCATTTCACTGGTATAACCAGCATAAGTTTCATCTTCAGTATTCTTACCACAAGAACAAAGCGATGTCATAAGAACCAGAGCACTTACTAGCACTAATAATCTCTTCTTCATGCTTTCACCTTTCTTACTTAGAACTATGCTTCTTGTATGGTCCCTCTACTCTTTTTGAAAATAACATTTCAAACTCTGCTATTAAATATTTACGAGCATCTGCAGGGTTTACAATTCTATCTACATAGCCTCTTCTAGCAGCATTATTAACGCCACAATTATTCATTTCGAATTCATTTGCTTTCTCAGCGAAGTCAACATTTTCATCGGCATACATAATCTTGGCAGCCATGTCAGCTTCCATTGCAGCGATTTTTGTATCAGCAAATGCAAATACCAAATCAGCTCCTGTAGACTTAGAATTCATTGTGATATATGCAGATCCAATTGCATCTCCCATAATGAAGTTAATCTTTGGAACGCTTGCAGAAGCAAAAGCTGAAGTCATCTTTGCCAACGCCTTTACCAAATGATACTCACCATAAACTGATGCATCGTAACCATCTACATTTGTAAGTGACAATACTGGAATATCAAAGGCATCACAGAAATTAATGAAATCTGCAGCCTTGGCACATCCGTCAGCTGTGAGAAGATTCTTATCTTCACCATCAACGCTAGAATTTCCAACGACACCAACAGTGATTCCATTTAATTTAATAAATCCTGTAAACATTTCCTGTGCAAATCCAGGCTTAGCTTCAAAGATTACTCTGTTATCAGAAATCTCTGTTGCAAATGCAGCGGCGTCATTAACCTTGGAATCAAGTCCCTCTGCCGCTCTGTTCAAATCATCTAAGCACTCTTCTACACAGCCTTCTTCAACATTAGATCCTGGTAACATGCATACCAATTTTCTAATAGCATCAAAAACTTCTGACTCTGAGCCAACGCAATCAACATTACCAGCTTCATTTAACTGGAACTCAGCCGATGCTGTATCCAATGTCTCTGTTCTGTTTCCCTCAATTGTATCTGGTGTATTGACAAACAACTTAGCTTCCTTTGTCATAAATGTGAAATCACTGATTCCACTTAAAATGCTAAGTCCGCCACCACAATTACCCATCACACCGATGATCTGTGGAACAACACCTGATGCATCTGTTGCTTTTGCGTAAATACTTCCTACGCTCTCCAAAGCATCCATTGATTCCTGTAATCTGATTCCACCGCAATCGATAAGTCCAATAACTGGAGCTCCCATCTTAATTGCCATATCGTATACAGACATAATCTTTTTAGCGTGCATCTCGCCAATTGTACCTCCAAGAACACTAGGATCCTGACTATATACAAATACAAGATTACCATCAATCAATCCATGTCCTATAACTACTCCATCAGATTCTGCTTTATTTTCACTCATATTAAAATCTGTTGCTCTGGCTGTAACCATTGCACCAAGCTCAACAAAGCTATGCTCATCAAGCAGTTCTTCTATACGCGAAATAGCAGGACTGGTTTTTAAATCACTCATGTTTTTCCCTCCATTTATATAAAATTTAACAAATTTCGCTAATATATATAATAACGAAATCGCAATATGTTTTCAATGTTTTTCATCATCTTTTATTGTAGTTGTTAATTTTTTGACATAATCACCAAAATCTACCCAAAAATGAAAAGGACTTTGATAAATATTATTAATCAAAGTCCTTTAACTATATGATTATGGCAAGATAATTATTCTCCACCCACATCTAATTTAATTTCATTTTCTGCCTCTTCCTTAAATTCCTCCACCAACTCAGGTGTAGGCGCTGGAAGTTCTTCAAGAGACGAAACGCCAAAGCTTCTCAAAAATTCTTCTGTTGTACCAAATAACATAGGTCTTCCAGGAGCATCTAATCTACCCAATTCTGTAACCAAAGAATACTCCACCAACTTGCTAACTGCATGGTCACATGATACCCCTCTAATCTTTTCAATCTCAGATTTAGTGATAGGCTGCTTGTAAGCAATAATTGACAAAGTCTCTAAAAGCACATCTGTAAGCTGCGCTTTTCTAGGTTGCTTAGCAATATTTATCAAGTACTCATAAATATTAGAATTTGTGCACATTTGATAGGCGCCATCTAATTCACTTATTTGAATACCTCTATTTTCCTCCGCCCAGCGAGTTCTCATCTCCTCGATAGTGGTAATTATTTCTTTTTTATCTACATCTAAAGCCTTGGCTATCTTGGCTGGCTCCACCGCTTCACCATAGGTAAACAATATACCCTCTATAGCCGACTCTAATTCTTTCTTTTCCATTTAACAAAACTCCAAATTAATTATTCCAAAAATCTATCAAGCAGCCAATTTTGACTCAATCTCGATGTCTCCAAAGATTTCTTCCTGTGAAATCACAATGCTTCCCGCCTTCATCATCTCAAGTATAGCCAAAAATGTCACAATAACCTCTAACTTTGTACTTGAATTTTCAAGCATTTCTCTAAAGCTAAAATGTCTATGACTTGTAGCATAATTTTGCAAATATTCCATCTTTTGCTCAACAGAAACTTCTTCTTTTTTAATAGAACCAAACTTAGAACGAACCGGATCAATTCTATTCTTCTGCCTTTTAATAACACTTTTAAAAATGTCATTTAACTGATTCAAAGTCAAATCATCCATAAGACCTGTTGTATCAATAGGTGGCTGATATTTCTCCACCTCTTCAGGAATAGATGCCTCCTTATAAAAAATCTTTGAAGCATCCATCTGTCTATCCTTCAAATTAAAAGCCATACATTTATACAACTTATATTCTAGCAACTGCTGAACCAACTCAGCTCTTGGATCTTCCTCGTCCTCATCCTCAGTTTCCTGTGCAGGCAAAAGCATCTTAGACTTTATATCTAATAATGTCGCTGCCATATACATAAACTCACTCATTATATTTAAATCAGCTTCCTTCATCTGACGAAGATAATCCATATATTGATTAGTAATCTCAACAATAGGAATATCGTAAATACTAACTTTATTCTTATTTATTAAATGAAGTAATAAATCTAAAGGTCCCTCAAAGACCTGTAATTTAAACTCAAGACTCATCTTTTCATAATCCTCTCAATTATTCTTTACACATTATATAGTATAAAAATAATAATTTCAAGGCAAAAACACAACATTTAGTGTTTATATATAAAATTATTTACTATAACTAGTGTAGCGATCAGATAAAAAGCTATTTAATATTTTCAAATATAAGATTGGCATGAAAAAGTATAATAAAACCCCACAGATGTAAAATCCATGGGGTTAATATCATATTTAAAATAGAATTACTGGCAGTCCTTGATGCTGAAGCTAATTCTACCCATCTTGTCCTTGCCAAGGCATACAACCTTAACAACATCTCCAAGAGTAAGTACATCCTCAACATGCTCGATTCTCTCTTTAGCAATCTTTGAAATGTGAACCATCCCCTCTTTACCTGGAGCGAACTCGATAAATGCACCAAACTCTTTGATACTAATTACCTTACCTGTAAATACCTGACCTTCTTCAAAGTCTGTTGTGATAATCTCAATCATCTTCACAGCCTCATCCATCTTTTCCTTGTCAGTTCCGCATACAGATACATTTCCCTCGTCAGTAATGTCAATCTTCACACCTGTACGATCAATAATCTCATTGATTGTCTTACCGCGCTGTCCAACAACATCACCAATCTTGGCTGGATCAATCTGAATCTGGATAATCTTTGGAGCATACTCTCCAACTTCCTTACGTGGCTCAGCAATAGCTTTTGACATACATGTATCCATGATGAAGAAACGAGCTTCACGTGTTCTTCTAATTGCCTCCTCAACGATAGGTCTTGTAAGGCCGTGAATCTTGATATCCATCTGAATAGCTGTGATACCATCCTTTGTACCTGTAACCTTGAAATCCATATCCCCAAAGAAATCTTCAAGACCCTGAATATCTGTAAGTACAAGATAATCATCATCTGAATCTCCTGTTACAAGACCACAAGAAATACCAGCAACCATCTTCTTAATAGGAACACCAGCAGCCATAAGCGACATACAAGATGCACATGTTGAAGCCATTGATGTAGAACCATTTGACTCAAATGTCTCTGAGACAGCACGAATCGCATATGGGAATTCCTCTGTTGAAGGAAGAACTGGGAGCAATGCTCTCTCAGCCAATGCACCGTGACCAATCTCACGACGTCCTGGCCCTCTGCTAGGCTTTGTCTCACCTACTGAGTATGAAGGGAAGTTATAGTGATGCATATATCTCTTCTCTGTAACAAACTCATCAAGACCATCCACACGCTGAACCTCAGAAAGAGGTGCAAGTGTTACGATATCACAAATCTGTGTTTGTCCTCTTGTAAACATAGCAGAACCATGAACTCTAGGAATCAAGTCAACCTCTGCTGAAAGTGGACGAATCTGATCGATTGCACGACCGTCCGGGCGCTTATGATCCTTTAAGATCATCTTACGTACAGTCTTCTTCTGATACTGATAAACAGCCTCACCTAAAACCTCAAGCCACTCTTCATTATCAGCAAAAGCTTCCTCGAACTTCTCTGTAATCTGGCGAATGTTCTCCTCACGAACCTGCTTTACATCTGTAAATACAGCTTCTTCCATCTGCTCAGGAGTAACAATCTCTCTCATTGCTGCAAACATTTCCTCAGGAATTGCACAGCTTGTATATGAATGCTTTGGCTTTCCAACCTCAGTAACCATCTTGTTGATAAATTCAATAACTGTCTGGTTAACATCATGAGCCTTGTAGATAGCTTCGATCATCTTATCCTCTGGAATCTCGTTAGCTCCAGCCTCAATCATGATAACCTTTGTAGATGTTGAAGCAACAGTAAGCTTCAAATCACCCTTATCCCACTGTTCCTGTGATGGGTTGATGATAAATTCTCCGTCAACCATACCAACCTGTGTCATTGCACATGGGCCATCAAAAGGAATATCTGAAATGCATGTAGCCATTGCAGCACCAAGCATACCAACAAGCTCTGGACGGCACTGTGGATCAACAGCCATAACCATGTTGTTAAGTGTTACATCATTTCTGTAATCCTTCGGAAACAATGGTCTCATTGGTCTATCAATTACACGAGATGTAAGTACAGAATTCTCTGAAGCCTTACCCTCTCTCTTATTAAATCCACCAGGAATCTTTCCCACTGAATACAACTTCTCCTCAAACTCAACTGAAAGTGGGAAGAAATCAATTCCCTCTCTTGGCTTCTCTGAAGCTGTTGCAGTAGAAAGTACTGTAGTTTCACCGTATTGAATAAATACTGCTCCGTTTGCCTGTGCAGCAACTCTTCCAACATCAACTCTAAGAGTTCTGCCAGCAAGTTCCATTGTAAATGTCTTTGTCATTTTTACGTCTCCTTATAAATATTCTATTTGGTAGACACCGAAAGCACTGATTAATCTAAAATTATTTCTCGCAAAACTCATTGATTTATTTTGATTTTAAACTAATCAGTGGTCTCGGTAAATCCTCTACCTTATATACATTAAAAAGACGGAAGTAGTCACCTACCCCGCCTTTTTTTAACAGAATTACTTTCTTAAGCCTAAACGCTCGATTAATGAACGATATCTCTCGATATCTGTATCCTTAAGATATGCAAGAAGGTTACGTCTCTTACCAATCATCTTAAGCATTCCACGTCTTGAGTGGTGATCCTTTGGATTATCCTTTAGATGCTCTGTAAGTTCCTGAATTCTTGCAGTAAGTACAGCTACCTGAACCTCTGGAGAACCTGTATCTCCCTCTGTTCTTGCATACTCATTAATAATAGCCTGCTTCTTCTCTTTTGTAATCATTTTGTTTTCCTCCTAATTTCTATACGCCTGTAATCAGCAGAAGGTCGGAGTGTCCATCCACCGAATACGGGTAAACTCATACTTTGCTATTTTAACATAGCAACTATATTATGTAAACAATATTTTCTATTGCTATACATCCAATTAATCTTTATTCAAATCTCATTAATCCAACAAACTTCTGCAGCAGATTGGATTTCTGTAAAATGCATTTGAAACAATAATTCCAGTAGATTCTGTACTTGCATGTACAATCTGTCCATTTCCAATGTAAATTGCCACATGGCTAATACCACCACTACCGTAGAACAATAAATCACCAGGCTGTAACTCAGATGTACTTACACTTCTACCATAGTTAGACTGCGCTCTAGATGAATGAGGTAATGAAATACCATACTTAGAATAAATCGATAAAACAAAACCAGAACAATCAGCGCCTCTAGTCAAACTTGTACCGCCCCATACGTACGGATTTCCAACAAACTGCATTGCATAATTTATCAAATCAACTCTGGCATTGGATACTCCCTCACCATATCTAGCCTCTGATAAAGTCATAGCGTCTGGCAAACTCACACCGCACTCTACATATTCAGCATAAATATAGCCTTCTTCACCATCTACATTTACCTTAACCCACTCGCCAAGTTCCTCGATTACTTCAAGTTCATCTCCTGTAAATACATTTGATAAAATTTCAGAATCAGTATTGGCTTCCAAACGAACATGCACAGCATCTGCAATAACCTTCGCTTTATTAGAAGCAACCTCATTAGCCTTTGTCAATGCATCATTTCCTGTCGCAATAAACTCAGCTAAAACAAAGCCTTCAACTTCGCCGGACTTAATATGATACCAATCGCCCTCATTACCAAGAATTTCAATAGCACCATTCTCCGGCAATTTGCCAACCATACTTCCATCAGCACTTGCTGTCTCTCTAATATTAACATTACCCTCCGCAATAGAAATACCTAAATTTGTATATCCATAAGCCGAAGAATCTGCAACTGCAGTCTGAACAGTATCTGATTCACTAACACCTGCACTAGCACTATTTAAATCAACTGCAGTCATGGAAACGATTCCAGCTGTAGCATTATCAAATTCATTATTATTTATTTTATCTTGTTTAACAACAAAGGATGTCATTAAACTCAAAGCACAAACCAAAGAAAATGCTCCTATAACCCTTTTTTTCATATTTTCCTCCGCACTATTTTACATATATATAAATTATGTAAAATTCAAAAAAATGTTTTTCCACGTGCAAGTATATATTGTTGTACACAGTTTGTCAACATTTTTGTAACATTTTTGTAATAAATGAAATCTAGCGTTGATTAAAAAAGTTTCTTGCTAATTCTTTATCCATGTTCATCTGATTGAAAAGTTGATCCAAATTTTCAAACTTTCTCTCTGGACGAATATATTCTAAGAATACAACTTGAACCATTTTCTCATAGACATCACTATCAAAATCAAGAATATGGGTTTCCACACCAATTATCTTTTCTCCTGACACTGTTGGTTTTGTACCAATATTTGTGACGCCATGATATTTTCTGCTATCAATATATATTTCAGTTATATACACTCCATTAGGCGGCAACAACTTGTTATCAGGGGGCAAAAGATTTATTGTAGGCAAACCAAATTGTCTTCCCAAATGATTTCCATGTACCACCACACCCCAAAGAGAATATTTATAGCCCAAGAGAGAATTAGCAAAAGCTACATTTCCCTTTAAAATTTCATCTTTGATATAAGTACTTGAAATATCTCTATCATTGGCCTGTAATTTATCAATAACTTCCAACTCAAAATCATATTTATCAGCCAATACTTTCAATAAAGTTGTATCGCCTCGGCCTTTTTTGCCAAAACGAAAATCAGTTCCGCAGGTCATATATTTCATATTGAAATTATCAACTAATAATTCAATGAATTTCTCCGGTTCTAATTCTTTAATCTCTTTTTCAAAAGGACATTGTAGAAAAATATCAATCCCCTCTCGCTCCAACATACTTTGCTTTTCTTCATTGGTTATCAACTGACCAAAGTATTTCTTTCCCAAGGTAATATTAGGCGACACATCAAAGCTAAGTACCAATGACTTATATCCAATGGCTGATTTTGATTTGATATTTTTGGCCAAAAGCTCATGGCCTTTATGCATCCCATCAAACTTGCCAACTGTAACCGCTGTATATTCAGTTATCTTTTCATAAATGGAATAAACCGTCTTCATACATTATGCCTCAAGAAACATTTTATTCGGCTTAAATGCCGTCTCTTTCTTTTCATAAACCCCAACAAAAGTGCCATCTGCCATATACATACGAACAAGTTGTCCATCATCTATTTGCAAATGTATATCTGTTTTATAATCCGTATCTTCTATCAAAACACTTCCACCATTAGCAAGAATTTTACTACATTTATCAAGCGCTTTAACTGAAGGATACTCATCTAAAGCTTCATCGATTCCTAAAATATAATCTTCTAAAGTTCCTTGATCTCTAAGACTTTCTATCTCAGACAGTTTCAAGGCATCATCTATTTCAAAACCAGCAGCCCTCACTCTAACAAGACTATCCATTGCTGCACCACAATTTAATTTTTCTCCGATATCATTGCATAAAGTTCTGATATAAGTCCCTTTAGAACAAGAAACCTCCATTGTCACAAAAGGCAAGCTTATATCAATAACATTTATCTCATGTATTGTTATAGGTCTTGGTTTTCTCTCAATTACCTGACCCTTTCTTGCCAAATCCACAAGTTTTTGTCCATTCACCTTTAAAGCCGAATACATGGGCGGAATCTGTAATATATCTCCCACAAAACTATTGATAGCCTCAAGTAAACCGGTCTCTGAAACATCCACTTCTTTTTCCGATAAAATATTACCAGACATATCTTGAGTATCCGTGACAATCCCAAGACGCATTACAGCTTTATAAGTTTTATCCCTATCTGTGAGAAAATCACATATCTTTGTAGCTTTTCCAATACAAATAGGAAGAACCCCTGTCGCATCAGGATCAAGGGTTCCAGTATGTCCAATCTTTTTAATTCCTAAAATTCCACGAAGTTTTGCCACCACGTCAAAGGATGTAAAACCCGCTTCTTTATATACATTTATAATTCCACTTTTCATATTATAATTGTTTAGAAACCTCTTTTACAATCTCATCAATCATAGCCCAAGGATCATCACCTTTCATTCCAAATCCAGCAGCCATCTTATGACCGCCTCCACCGAAATGAACAGCAATTTGAGATAAGTCTACCATTCCAGTTTTACATCTAGTACTAGCCTTGTACTCCTTGTCACCTAATTGATATAGGAATATTGCAACCTCCACATCCTTTGTAATTCTAAGCTGATTGACAATACCATCAAGATGTTTTGGCAAAACGTTATATTCCTTCATCTCCTCTTGAGTAATAAAAGAAGCTAATATCTGACCATCTAAATACTTCTTACTCTTTAAAATTGCATGAGCCTGAACCAAATTTTGTTCGTAGGTTTTGGTGTAATATGTAGAATCAATTATTCTAGAATAATCAATTCCTCTCTCCATCAAATCACCTGCAATCTCCATTGTTGATTTATGCGTACATGAATATTGAAAAACCCCTGTATCGTGAACCATACCAACATAAATACATTCAGCAATTTCTTTTGTGATCTTATCCGGTTCAATAGTTGTATAAAACAACTCACATGTAGAACTGGCATCTGGCACAATGTAATTAGAATCAGCAAAGGCATCATTGCTCACATGGTGATCAATGCAGACCGTCCTTTTCGCTTTCTTAAAACACTCAAAGGAATCTCCTAATCTTGAACCATCTCCACAATCCATCACAAGGAACAAATCATATTCCTTGCCGACCGATTCCGAAGGAAGCTGTATTTCATCTGTATAATTTAAAAATTTAAAAATATTAGGAATATTTTCAAGATAAATATCACATTTTACATCTGGAAAATATTTCTTTATGTAATTGTAAGCCGCCATTGTCGAGCCAACACAATCGCCATCAGGTCTAATGTGTCCACCAATAGCTATAGATGAAGCATGTGCTATTTCCTTCTCGAAATCCATTATTTACCTCCATTTACCTCGTCAATAAGTTTTGACATTCTAACACCATATTCAATAGATTGATCTAATATAAAATGAAGTTCTGGGGTATTTCTCAAATTAAGCTTTGAAGCCAATTGTCTTCTTATATAACCAGCTGAACTTGTTAACCCCTTAATTGTATCTTCTTGGAGTTTTTCATCACCAAGAACACTTATATATATTTTTGAAGTTTTGAGATCAGGCGCCACCTCAACAGCAACAACGCTTGTCAATGTGGCATTAACCCTAGGGTCTTTTACATCATTTCTGATAATCTGACTCACTTCTCTTAAAACTTCTTCATTGATTCTTGTATTTTTAATACTTCTCTTTTTCATTTATCGTGGCACCTCTACCATAATATAAGACTCAATAACATCGCCTTCAGTAAACTCGCTAAAGCCTTCTACTACAAGACCACACTCATAACCAGCCTTAACTTCCTTCACATCATCTTTAAATCTCTTAAGTGAAGCCAAGTCTCCTTCAAATATCTGCTCACCATCACGCTGAACTCTAACCTTACATCCTCTTTCAAATCTACCATCAAGAACATAAGAACCAGCAATATTTCCAACATCAGAAGCCTTGAATATCTGTCTAACCTCAGCATGTCCGATAATCTGCTCCTCATAGATAGGATCAAGCATACCCTTCATGGCAGCCTCCACATCCTCGATAGCATTGTAAATAACGCTGTAAAGTCTTATATCTACGCCCTCTGAATCAGCAGTCTGTTTAGCCTGAGCATCTGGACGTACATTAAATCCGATAATAATAGCATTTGAAGCAGATGCTAAGATAACATCACTCTCATTGATAGCACCAACACCACCGTGAATAACCTTTACAACAACTTCTTCATTTGAAAGCTTACCAAGTGACTGCTTAACAGCCTCAACAGATCCCTGAACATCAGCCTTGACAATCAAATCAAGTTCCTTAACATTTCCTGACTGAATCTGTGAGAACAAGTCATCAAGAGACATCTTTGACTTAGTCTCCTCAATAAGTTTATTCTTGCCTTCAGAGATAAATGTCTCAGCAAAACTTCTAGCTTCCTTTTCATTGTCCATAGATACAAAGATTTCACCTGCATTAGGAACTTCGCTAAATCCGATAATCTCAACTGGTGTTGAAGGAGTAGCAGTCTTTAATCTCTTACCATTTTCATCAACCATAGCACGAACTTTACCGTAAGAGCTTCCAGCTGCAATTGGATCACCTACATGAAGTGTTCCTTTTTGTACCAATACAGTTGCAACCGTACCACGCCCCTTATCAAGACGAGCCTCAACAACCAAACCTCTAGCATTTCTCTTTGGATTTGCTTTTAATTCCAAAACTTCAGCTGTAAGAAGAATCATATCCAATAAATTGTCGATTCCTTCTCCTGTATGAGCTGAAACTGGACAGAAAATTGTACTTCCACCCCAGTCTTCAGGAATCAATTCATACTCAGATAATTCCTGCTTAACTCTCTCAATGTTAGCACTTGGCTTATCAATCTTGTTGATAGCAACAATAATCTCAATTCCAGCAGCCTTGGCATGGTTTATAGCCTCAATAGTCTGTGGCATAACACCATCATCTGCCGCAACAACCAAAATAGCAATATCAGTCGAATTAGCACCTCTCATACGCATTGCAGTAAACGCCTCATGTCCAGGTGTATCAAGAAATGTAATCTTTTGTCCGTTAGCTGAAACCATATAAGCACCGATGTGCTGTGTGATTCCACCAGCTTCTCTATCTGTAACCTTAGTATCACGAATTGCATCAAGAAGTGATGTCTTACCATGATCAACGTGTCCCATTACACAGACAACAGGTGGACGACTCTTGAGAAGCTCTTCTGGTTCTTCCTCTTCCTTCAAGAGTTCTGCAATAACATCAACCTTCACCTCATGCTCACAGATATAATTAAACTCTAACGCAATCTCTTCCGCTTGATCAAAATCAATATCATGATTAACTGTGATCATAACACCCTTCATAAATAATTTCTTTACAATCATAGAAGGCTGTATCTTCATTCTGTCAGCCAATTCTCTTACAGTCATTGTATCTGGCAATGTGATTGTACGAATCTCATCATCGGCAGGAAGCTGTTGCTTTGGTTGTGGCTTAGACTTTTTCTTACCACCATTTTTCTCAAGATTTACATATCTCTCCTGCTTCTTAGACTTATCCTTGCCATAATCATGTTGTTTCTTTCTCTTGTCATCACGATTATTTCTACTGTCTTTAGATGGCTTGTGATCCATTACTGGTGCAGCATCAACACTTTGTTCCTTATTAAATCCACCTTTTCTATCATTGTTTTTAAATGACTTATTGTCATCTCTTCTATTATCGCGTCTATCATTTCTTGAAGAATTGAATTTATCATTTTCTCCAGCTCTATGTCTAGCACTTGGTCTCTCAGACTCACTCATCTGTCTAGGCTTAATAGGTCTATCACTTCTATTGTTTCTGTCATTAGACTTATTAGCAGCCTCCTTTGAACGTCTCTCTCTCTGTTCCTGAGCCTCTCTACGAGCTTCTTCTTCTCTTATACGGTGTGAAGGGCGAACTGTTCTTTCACCTTCAGGTCTAACAGTAATTCTACCTCTTTGAGGTCTATCGTTCTGCTGATTGTTTCTTCTATCGTCGTTTCTACGATCCCCTCTATTTTTTTCACCATCACGTCTATGTCTAGGATTAGAACTTAACTGAGTATTAAATACCGCTGATACATTTTTCTTTTTCTTTGGCTCATCAACTTTATCCTCTGTTTTTTCAGAAACTTTAGCATCTGATTTTTCTCCAGTTTTTTTAGCTTTATTATCATCAGAAACCTCTGTTTTCTTCTCAACTTTTTTTGTCTCTGAAGAATCAGACTTTTTGCCAAACTTCTTTTGAACCATATTTAAAACATCACCTTCAATTCCGCTCTGATGTTTTACCTCAATCCCCTGTGAACCTAAATATTCAATAATATCCTTTGAATTAATATCATATTCTTTAGCCAATTCGTATATCTTAACTTTTGCCATGTATCGTTTCCTCCATTATTCTGTAGTCCTAGACAATTTTATTTTTAATTGCATTTGCAAAATTTTCATCACATATTGCAAGAGAAGCACGAAAACGTTTACCAATAGCATTTCCTAACACTTCTTTATTCCAACCATATATAATTTCACAATTGTAATATTCACATGTATTATTAAACTTCTTTTTTGTATTGTCAGAAGCATCCTCCGCCAAAATCACTAAGAAAGCTGTTCCTTCTTTTACAGCCTTCTCTGTGGCAAATTCACCGCTGACAACAACTCCCGCTTTTTGTGCTATTCCTAGCATTCCCAATGCTTTATCCTGCATTAACTAATCTCCTGCTTTACAATTTCAATTAATGTCATAGGCATCTTACATTTTAACGAGCGTTCGAACCCTTTATTCTTCAATGCCAGTTTTAAGCATTCTTCCTTTGAGCATAAATATGCGCTTCGACCATTATTCTTGTGGGAATAATCTAATACAATTTCCTGATCTCGCTTTGTAATCTTAAGCATCTCATTTTTAGGATGCATTTTATTACACCCCACACATTTTCTCATCGGAATTCTCTTATCACTCATAAATTATTCTTCATCCGCATTATCATCATTATCTTCAGAATCAAAATTCTCTTCATCATCAAAGAATTCATCATCCTCATCATAATCATCATAATAATCGTCTTCTTCGCCAGCGCCATCCATTTGGAATATTTCAACCCACTCTGGATCTTCATTAGCCTGACTTAAATTCTTGATATCAATCTTGTATCCTGTAAGTCTAGCAGCAAGACGAGCATTTTGTCCCTCGCGTCCAATAGCAAGACTCAATTGATAATCCGGAACAATAACCTTTGCAGTTTTTTCATCCACATCAGCAACAACAGCCATAACCTCTGCTGGACTAAGTGCATTTTGAATCAAGATTGCTGGAGTCTCGCTCCACTCGATAATATCAATCTTTTCACCTTGTAACTCATCAACCACGTTGTTTACACGGTCACCATTTACACCTACACAAGCACCAACTGCATCCACATCCTCATCAGTTGAAGATACAGCCATCTTTGTTCTACTTCCTGCCTCTCTGGCAATAGACTTAATCTCAACAATTCCATCCTTTATCTCTGATACTTCTTCCTCAAATAGGCATCTAACAAGATTTGGATGCGATCTTGAAACATTTACTCTAATTCCACGTTTACCATTCTTAACATCTACGATATATACCTTAAGTCTATCTGTCGGCTCAAAATGTTCACCCTTAACCTGTTCATTCTCAGAAAGATAACCATCAGTTTTGCCTAGATTAACACTGATATTTTTTCCCATATATCTCTGCACAATTCCGGTGACTGCAGTATTGATAAGAGTAGAATACTCTTCCTCTATCAACTCACTCTCAACCTCACGAATCTTTTGAGTGAAATTGCTTCTACAATTTGTTGCAGCTAAACGACCAAACTCTTTTGAATTGATTTCAACATTTACCACATCACCAATCTGATATGAGCCATCTATCTCAAGCGCTTTTTCCAAGCTAATTTCCTCATCCATATTCTCAACCGCCTCAACAACAGTCTTAGCAGCAATTATATGATATTCAAATGTCTCTGGATTAATATCAATTGTGATATTATCACATTTACCATATGTATTCTTGCATGCATTATACAAAGCACTGTAAATTACATCCACAAGAATCTCCTTTGGAATCTGCTTCTCCTTTTCAAGTAGATTAACTGCCTCTAACAATTCATTATTTTTCATTTTGGTTTTTCCTCCTGTTTAAAAATCAAATGATAAACGAATAAGAGAAATATCACTTTTATTAAATGTCATCTCGTCATCGTCAGTTTCAATAGTTATTTGTTCATTATCATAGCTCTTAAGTATTCCTGAGAATTCCTTTTGCTTATCGATAGCCTTATAAGTATGAATATCAACAGCTTTGCCGACACTCCTTTCAAAATCCTTATCCTTTTTTAAAGGTCTTCCAAGCCCTGGAGAACTCACCTCAAAAATGTAAGGATCAGATATGTAATCATATTGATCTAGAAGTTCGTTCATCTCCCTACTCACATCAACACAATCATTAATTGTAATTCCACCCGGCTTATCGATATAAGCTCTCAGGTAATAATCCTGTCCTTCTTTCACATATTCAACATCCACCAGCTCGAAACCCATTCGATCAAGAATCGGTTGAATAAGCTCTTCCGTTCTACTCTCATAATCTTTTCTTTGAGACATAAAACCACCATCCTTATTTTTCTATAAACAGATAATAATTTTCTGTATAAACAATTGAGAGTGGAACAAGTTCCACTCTCAAACTAGTAACAATATTCAAAACAGTTCCTAGGGGAATCGAACCCCTGTTTTCGCCGTGAGAGGGCGACGTCTTAACCGCTTGACCAAGGAACCTCACTTGTTGCCGCTCGCGACAACAAAATGTATATTACACGAATATATATCATTCGTCAACCCCTTTTTTCAAAAAAATCTGAAAAAATAGTTTTTTTTATGATTCGTATCCGTTAGGGTTATTTTTCTGCCAATTCCAAGAGTCTCGACACATATCCTCAATGCCATATTTTGCAACCCATCCTAGCTCTTCTTTAGCCTTTGTTGCATCAGAATAACATGTGGCAATATCTCCAGCTCTCCTCTCCTTAATCTGATAAGGAATCTTGATATCATTAGCTTTCTCAAAGTTCTTTACAATATCAAGAACAGAATATCCAACCCCTGTTCCAAGATTATAAATGCAAAGTCCTGCATTATCTTCTATCTTCTTCAATGCCTTTACATGACCATTTGCAAGATCCACCACATGAATATAATCTCTCACGCCTGTTCCATCCGGTGTGTCATAATCGTTTCCAAACACACCAAGTTCAGGCAACTTGCCAACTGCAACTTGAGTAATGTATGGCATAAGATTGTTTGGAATACCGTTAGGATTCTCTCCCATAGTTCCTGATGGATGAGCCCCAATAGGATTGAAATATCTAAGTAAAATTACATTCCATTCATCATCAGCCTTTTGCATATCAGATAAAATCTGCTCCAACATAGACTTTGTCCATCCATATGGATTAGTACACTCGCCCTTTGGGCATTCCTCTGTAATAGGTATCTGTGCTGGATTTCCATATACTGTAGCTGATGAAGAAAAGATAATATTCTTACAATTATTCTGTCTCATAACATCTACCAAAGTCAAAGTTCCTGAGATGTTATTCTCATAATATTCCCAAGGTTTTTGAACAGATTCACCTACAGCTTTAAGTCCAGCAAAATGAATACATGCATCAATATCATTTTCCTTAAATACTTTATTTAAGCAATCTCTATCTAAAATATCTCCCTTATAAAACTTCACCTTCTTGCCTGTCAAAGCCTCAACACGCTCAAGTGATTTCTCTGAAGAATTAGACAAATTATCATAAACAACAACATCATAACCTGAATTTTGTAACTCAACACAAGTATGACTTCCAATATAACCAGCACCGCCTGTAACTAAAATTGCCATCGTGCTTTCCTCCTTAAATGAATTTATCTTTACGATTAACTAATATAACACATTCCTATTTAAATATAAACAAATTTACGTATTATTCCTGTAAATTCCAGATAAAAAACGTGTCACAATGTGCAATAAAAAAGGATGCCACCTGTAAATACAGGATAACATCCTAACTGAGTTTTTATACTTATCTAAATTAAGCAACGTTCTTCTTTGCAAGTTCTACTAACTCTGCAAATCCTTCAGAATCATTTACAGCTAATTCTGCAAGCATCTTACGGTTCATCTCTACGCCTGCAACCTTAAGACCATACATAAACTTGCTGTATGAAAGACCATTAAGTCTTGCTGCTGCGTTGATACGAGCAATCCATAACTGTCTCATCTGTCTCTTTCTCTGCTTACGTCCAGCGTATGAGCTTGTAAGAGCTCTCATAACTGACTGCTTAGCTACACGGTACTGCTTAGAGCGAGCGCCTCTGTAACCCTTTGCCATCTTTAATACTCTATTATGCTTTTTCTTAGCGTTTAATCCGCCTTTAATTCTTGCCATTTTAAATTCCTCCTTAACCTATTACTTAGCCATAAGGTAAAACCTTTTTCATTGTCTTAACATTTGTTGAATCTGTCATTGCAGACTTTCTAAGATTTCTCTTTCTCTTTGTTGTCTTCTTGGTTAAGATATGGCTCTTATAAGCTTTATTTCTCTTTAACTTTCCTGTTCCTGTTGTAGAAAAACGCTTTGCAGCTGCTCTTTTTGTCTTAATCTTTGGCATGATATTCTTCCTCCTTAAATTATCTCTTTTCTGCCAGCACCATGCTGATTGATCTACCTTCTTGCTTTGGTGCTTTCTCCACTGATGCTACATCTTCCATCTCAGCAGCAAAATCATCTAAGATATGTCTGCTCTGGGCGATATGTGCCATCTCACGTCCTCTGAATCGAAGAGTGATTTTTACCTTATTACCCTTTGCGATAAATTTCTTTGCAGCATTTACCTTGGTATTCAAATCGTTAGCTTCGATGTTTGGAGATAATCGAATCTCCTTTACCTCAACGGTTTTTTGCTTTTTCTTTGCTTCCTTTTCCTTGCGTGCAACTTCATAACGATATTTACCGTAATCAATAATCTTGCATACAGGTGGCTTAGCATTTGGCGCAATCTTTACTAAATCAAGTTCTGCCTCATCTGCTAATCTCTGTGCTTCCTTTGCTGACACAATGCCAAGCTGTTCTCCGTCCGAACCGATAAGACGAACTTCTTTATCTCTTATCTGTTCATTAATCATGTACTCGCTAATGACTTTTTCCTCCGTAAAATAAAAAATGTGGATAGGCAGACTATCCACAATCAAAATATCAATAACACTTCACAAAAAAAGAAATATTCTGAATATATAACACTAAGTCACGGTCGTGCTTAGGTGAGAGTGGATACTCTACTTTCTTTACAACAGTAGTTAATATATCACATGAATATTTCTTCGTCAACACTTTTATTTACTTTTCAAAAAATTTTATGAACTATTTTCGATAATGTCCTAAAATGCCACAAAGGAAAATGTCCTAATATATATTTTTGAAAACACCCCAATTCTCCACAAAGGAAAAGGACTTGCGTCCCAGCAAGCCCTTGTTGGACTAATTATCAAATGTACGAATACTAAACTAAATAAGTCTAGCACCTACTGTAGTAATATAGCCCTTGGTTTGGTGTGTACTGCCCGGATCATTCTTCAATTCATCACAGGCTTTTTTGAATATGCCGCCGAATTCTTTCGAAGATTCTCTCTTCTTTGAATACCAGAACAGATTACTCCCTGAAGAATCCTCAGAACTGGCATACTCGGCTACAGCCGAAACCTTTAAATACTCATCTAAAATGCCCATAACGCTACCTCCTAGGTGATATCCAATAGGTTCCTCGATATAAAAATATTATATCTTAATTGAATAATAGCACCATTTTGTGGTTTTGGCAAGTGTCAATCCACAATATATTGTGTTTTTCAACATTTTAAGGTGAATATAATGTGCTATGTAAATAGCATATATCTATTTACTCACGTATTTATTGATAATTTCTGCTACACCACCACAATTATTATCAACTGTAGTCACTTCATCTGCACTGACTTTAATATCATCACTTGCATTGAGCATCGCAACACCAACACCAGCAGCTTGTATCATTGGAATATCATTTTCCTCATCTCCAATAGCAACAGTATCTTCTATTCTAATATCTAAAAATGCTGCTAATTCTTTTAAAGCCGATCCCTTGTCAACACCTCTTTTGGTAAATTCCAAAAACCATTCACTAGAAAAGAAATTTTCACAATCAAACTTTTTATTAAAAGAAACATAACTCTGAAAATCCAATAGTTTATCCTTTTCATCATAATCTATAGCCATTATTTTAAAGATATCTTCTTTAATAAAATCCTCTATGCTCTCCACCAACTTATGAGGTTCATTGGTGATTTTAATATATCGCTTAGTAAAATCATTTATCTCAAAACAATACATCAAGTCCTTGGTAAATGCTTGAAAATATATTCCTCTCTCCTGCAAATCTAATACCAACTCTCTCACCAGGCTAGATTCCATATAATGTGTATTGATGATCTTTTCATTATATAAATCATAGATCAAAGCTCCTTGAAAACATAAAAGGAAACAATTCTTTTTGCTTATACCTATGTGTTCAAACAAGAAATCTCCACCATAAAATGGGCGTCCTGTGGTAAAAGCCAGATAGTCCCCAGCCTCCTGCACTCTCTTTAGAGCATCTATATTCTTTTGAGAAATGCTTTTATCATCATTTAATAATGTACCGTCAAAATCTATAAAAAATATTTTTGGCATATTAATCCATATCTCCTTCAATAGCCCAGATAGGCGTAAATCTTCGGTGACTAATATTAGAGCCATCCTGTCTAGAAGCATTAATTGCCTCCTGACAAAACTTGGCCTGTGCGCCTATGGCATCACTATTTCTACGATTTACATGAGCATATTCACCATCATTTTTCATAATATAAGCCTTGGTATTATCCTTTAGACAGATTTCCAAAATATGCTTTAATCGCTCCTTGATAATATCATCTTCAACCGGGAATAATATCTCCACGCGTCGATCTAAATTTCTAGGCATCCAATCCGCACTGCCCATATATATGTCTTCTTGTCCATTATTATAGAAATAAAAAATACGGCTGTGCTCTAAAAAAGTACCAACTATTGATTTCACCTCAATATTGTCGCTAACATTTTCTATTCCCGTCCTTAGACAACATATACCTCTTATAATCAAGTGTATTTGAACACCAGCTCGGGATGCATCGTACAATTTTTCTATAATTTCCTTGTCACACAAAGAGTTCATCTTTGCAACAATAACAGCTTTCTTACCGTCTTTTGCATTGTCAATTTCTCTTTGTATCAAATACAAAAATTTCTTTCTAAGCCATATTGGTGCCACGGAAAGCTTATTCCACTTGGCAGGTTCAGAATAACCGGATAGCATATTAAATACAGCTGTGGCATCCTCACCATAGCTCTGTGTACAAGTAAATATACCACAATCGGTATAAAGTTTGGCTGTAGAATCGTTGTAATTACCAGTTCCCAAATGTACATACCTAGCAATACCATCATCTTCTCTTCTAACTACAAGAGAAATCTTACAATGGGTTTTCAATCCAACTAAACCATAAATTACATGACATCCGGCCTTCTCTAGCTTTCTAGCCCAAATAATATTATTTTCCTCATCGAAACGAGCCTTTAACTCAACTAGAACAGTAACCTGTTTACCATTTTCAGCAGCCTTTTCCAAGGCGGCAATAATTGGAGAATTACCACTGACTCTATACAAGGTCTGCTTGATAGCCAAAACATCCTCATCCACTGAAGCCTGCTTTATAAAATCAACGACAGGATCAAAGGTCTCATAAGGATGGAACAAAAATATATCTCTTTTTTTGATTTCCTCAAACAAATCACATCCAGGTGCAATACGAGGATTAGGTTGAGGCAAATATTTTTCCTCTCTTAAATTGTCAAACCCATCTATGCCATACAACTTCATTAAAAATGTCAAATCTATAGGTCCATTAACCTTATAAATATCAGATTTTTTAATATTTAGCTGTTTTCCCAATGTCTTAATAAGATTTTCATCCACATCTCTTTGAATCTCCAGACGAATAACCTCACCCCATTGTCTCTTGGCCAATTGCTTTTCAATTTCCTTCAGCAAATCAGAAGCATCATCCTCATCCAAATCGAAATCTGCATTTCTCATAATTCTGTAAGGATAGGCAGCCAAAACATCATAATTTAGATAAAGTTTATCAATATTTTTCTCAATAATTTGCTCTAATAAAATAAATGTCTCTTTAAATCCATCTTCACTTGGAATCCAAACAAGTCTAGGAAGTACAGAAGGCACCTGCACAGTAGAAAATTCCACATTTTCCCTGTTACCCTTAGATAGTTTAGAATCAGGATTTTTGGACTTTAATAATGCCGCAATATTTAAGGTCTTATTTCTGACCAACGGAAATGGTCTCGACGCATCCACTGCCATAGGAGTCAACACTGGATATACCTGTTCCAAAAAATATCTATCTACAAACTCCTCCTGTTTTCGAGATAAGTTTTCATACTTATCTACTATTTTTATGCCTTCTTTTAATAAAATTGGAAGCAAACTTTTACCATATATCTCATACTGTTTATCAACCAGTTCGTGAGTCTTTATAGCAATTTCATCCAACTGCTCCAATGGATTCATTCCTGAGATATCTTTTTTGGTATAGTTGGCATGCTCCATATCTTTAAGAGAAGCCACTCTCACCATAAAAAATTCATCCAAATTAGACGAAGTGATACTGACAAATTTTAATCTATCCAAGATTGGAATATTGTTATCCTTCGCTTCATTTAAGACTCTATGTTCAAATTTCAACCAACTAAGTTCTCTATTGTCAAAATAAGAATCTTTGTACTCTTTTTTATTTTTCCCCATTGTCTAACCCTCCTGTTACAATATCAATTGTTCTTTTACAACAGGTCTTATGTCAAATACATTTTCAAAGAAATCTGCACTCTTTTCAAACATTCCCTTTTCAAGAACAAAGGAATCGGTAGCTTCAACGGAAATTAATAATTCTTTCTTCTTCACGCACATTTTCACATCTTTAAATTTCTGCTTGTGACTTCTATCAAGAGCATTGGCAACTCGTAAAATAGCGATCATCTGCACAACCGCAAGATATTCTTCCAATGTAAAATGATTTGCCAAATTCTCATACGGCACAATATCCTTTGAGGCATATTTTACAGCTGTGGCAATCATCTCCCGCTCTATATGAGTTAATCCCAAAATCTCTGAACTCATAATTATTGAATATGAACACTCTGGTGCTTGAGCAATACTTATATATTTTCCGCAGTCATGTAATATAGCAACGCAGCGTACCAAAAGTTTATATCGCTTTGGCAAGCCATGATATTTTTTCATCGCATCAAATATATGAGAACATACATATTCCAATGCTTTTAAATGTGGCTGATAACTGCTATATCTCTTGGCAATAGCCCAGGCTGCTGTAAGTACATCCTGCTCAAAATCATGACCAACAGACAACTGTTTTTTTGATGAAAAATATTGAAAAGCCATACCTTCATTTACTGATACATTTTGTGTAAAAATATTTTTCGGCTTAAAATTATCAACCAATGCTTTGTGAAACAAAAGCAATGATTCTAACATGTCGTTATTATCCACAATCATATTTGGAATATGACCAAAATTATCAAAGGTATCTGCATTGATTTGCTTTAACACGTTAAGATATTCATCTGCCTTAATAAAATCGTTATCTTCTTTTCCCAAAAGGCAATTGACGGTGGATGTTAAATTATCTCCAAGAATAATCAGATTCTCAATCTGCAAATCCTCAGGCACAAACATATTTATAAATACATTTATCTCTTTGTTCATTATCTGAAGGGCTTGTTCTTTCCTATTGATAAATTGAGATAGTTGACGCAAACTCTCTCTAACTGTAGCTGTACCCATGCCAATATGTTGAGTTGTTCTTACCTTGCCATTGATAAAAAGGGTTATTTGCAAACTAGCACCACCAATATCTATAATAGCAGCGCTCTTAGAAACTGACTCATCAAAATTAGGAAGACTTGCCACTGCTCTATAGCTTAAAAATCTCTGCTCAGAATTGCTTAAAACCTCGATTTTCATACCTGTTTTTTGATGAATTTGATTTATGACAAAAAGTATATTGTCCGCTTTTTCAACCAAGGGACCAGCATATATTTTATAGTCTGTAATTTGATACATATCTATGGTCTGCTTCATATTTTTCAAGACTTCTGTCATCTTAGAAATTGTCTCTTTTGAAATTTTGCCATTGTAATAAATATCCTGAACGATCTCGATAGGAACTCTCTGGCATTCTACTTCTTTCAACTTATTTAAACGATCAACTGTAAATATTTTCAAAGCAGTCTCATAGGACCCAACATATAATGCTGCAAATATCTTCATATCACTTCACCCCTTTATATACTTATCCAGCAATATAATTTCCTAGAATTTTCATGGCAGCCGTCTCCTCCTGAAGTCCACGCAAGGCATTAATGACTTCTTCTTGCTGTAGATTGCCTTCAAAATCAATAAAAAATCTATACTCCCATTTCTTTCCAGGCATATTTCTATTTGAAAGAGGTCTGGATTCTATCTTGGTCATATTCAACCCATTAAATATAAAATGAGAAAGAATATGATATAGAGACCCCTTCTCGTGAGGCAATTCAAAACTCAAAGAAACTTTATTGGCGTTTTTTAAATATTTCTTTTCCTTGGAAACAATAATAAATCTTGTGGAATTTTCTGATTCATTTTGGATGGCATCTGCAAGAATTGAAAGTCCATAAATCTCTGCATTATGAGCTCCTGCAATGGCGGCCTGTGACTTGTCATTGTCATCCATAATTTTCTGAGCTGACACAGCTGTGTTTCTCATAGACTTTTGCTCCCATTCACTATGAATATTTTGGAGATAATTAGAACACTGCATCAAAGCTTGCGGATGAGAATAAACGGTTTTAATATCATCTAAAGTAGCTCCCTTTAATCCA
This sequence comes from Lachnospiraceae bacterium, assembly GCA_024697595.1. Classification (GTDB taxonomy): domain Bacteria; phylum Bacillota; class Clostridia; order Lachnospirales; family Lachnospiraceae; genus JAILFK01. Next base: position 33,233 of record JAILFK010000010.1, read on the forward strand.
AGTAACGCATGATCTATTTTAATTGTCTGCTCTCCGATTATTGAAACATCATAATCAATTAGCAAATCATAGTTTTCACCGACTATTCCTGCAGTGGAATTTTCTATAGGCAACACTGCATAATCCGCTTTACCATCAGTAATAGCTTCCATTGCATCACGCCAAGTTGCAACAGCAGAAGCCTCCACCACATCTCCAAAGAAGGCCTTGGTGGCCATCTGGGAATATGCCCCCATAACTCCTTGGTATACCACCTTGACACCAGTATAATCAAATGACTCAAATCCCTTATACTGTAAATCTTTAATCAATCCATGTTCAGCCAACATCTTATATTGACGTTTTCTACTGGTGGACATAATCTGTTCAAAAAGTTCCACCACTCCCTGTTTTAAAAATCCATCATCCACATAGGAAGATAATTTTTCAAGTTTTTGATCCTCTCTTGCCTTATCATATACATTTTTATTATTGGCAATTTTATAAGTCGCCACATCTTCAGCTAAAGCCATTCTTTTCTTATATAATTCGACGATCTCTTTGTCTAACACATCAATCTCATCTCTAATTTCTAATAAATCCTTCATAAAATTATCTCTTTCTAGACAACGGCATGTTGTCTTATTATTTTAACTAATAATATACCATATTTCTTCATCATTTGGTTAAATCCACGTAAAGATTATGTAAATAAAAGCAATAACAGTATATCTGCTATTGCTCTTATACATTTCACTTAATTTTTCATGAAGAAAAGTCAAATAATGATAACTGGTTAGATTCAGAAAGCCCATCTAAAATACCGAGTTTTGACATGAGTTCAATTGTGGTTTTCGACACCTTTCCTCTCTCTCTCAAATCATCCTTTGACAAAAATTTACCCTGGGCAGCGGCAATGGCCAAAGACTCTGCAGCCGAATCTCCCATTCCATCTAAGGAGTTAAACGGTGGCAATAATTTTCCATCCACAATCTTGAAATATCTAGCATCAGAATTATACAAATCCATTGGCAAAAATTCAAAACCTCTGGCATACATCTCCTGAACAATTTTCATATCTCTTAAAGAGCCTTCCTCCTTGGCCGAAAGCTTATCCTGCTTAGTGTAGTCTCTGATATGTTGCTCCACAGCATTTTTACCCATACACATAAGTTCATAGCTAAAGTTGTCCGCTCTTATACTAAAGAATGCAGCATAATAAGCCAATGGATAATAAACCTTGCAATAAGCCACACGCCAAGCCATCATAACATAGGCTGCCGCATGAGCCTTTGGGAACATATATTTAATCTGCTCACACGACCAGGTGTACCATTCAGGAACACCGTGATCCAACATGTCCTGCTTCCACTCAGGCCACTCCTTACATTTACCTTTGGCAATTACACCCTTTCTAGTTCTCTCCATGATATTAAAACTCTCCGCAGGATCTAATCCCATATGAATAAGGTAGGTCATAATATCATCACGGGTACAAATAGCTGTGGAAATAGTTGCTTTTCCCTGCTGAATCAAGTCCTGAGCATTATTCAACCACACATCTGTACCATGACTAAGACCAGATATTCTAATAAGATCCGTAAACTCCTGTGGCTTGGCATCTCGAAGCATTCCCATAGCGAAATCTGTACCAAACTCGGGTATACCTAGAGTTCCCATATCTGTCCCCATCAACTCTTCCGGTGTAACCCCAAGGGCTGAGGTATTTTTAAACAAAGACATAACCTGAGGATCATCAAGTGGAATATCATTTACCGCATCAAGTCCTGTTAAATCCTCCAACATACGAATCATAGTTGGGTCCTGATGTCCCAAGATATCAAGTTTCAACAAGTTAGAATCAATTGAGTGATAGTCAAAGTGAGTTGTAATAATATTACCCTCAGCTTTATCCGCAGGATGTTGTACCGGGGTAAATGTATTGATTTCCTCACCCATAGGCAAAACAACAATACCACCTGGATGCTGTCCTGTAGATCTTCGAACACCTACGCATCCTTTAACAATTCTATCTATCTCACAATTTCGCTTGGCAACTCCACGTTCCTCATAATATTTCTTAATATAACCATAGGCTGTCTTATCAGCCAAAGTACCCACTGTACCAGCTTTAAAAGTCTGACCTTCACCGAAGATAACCTCTGTATATTTATGAGCCTTGGACTGATAATCTCCAGAGAAATTCAAATCGATATCAGGCTCCTTGTCTCCCTTAAATCCAAGGAAGGTTTCAAATGGTATATCGAAACCATCTTTTTTTAATTTTTTGCCACATACAGGGCACATCTTATCTGGCATATCACAACCAGCTCTTCCGGAAAATGCTTTTACCTCCTCTGAGTCAAAATCCACATAATGGCAACTCTCACATAGATAATGAGCACTTAAAGGATTAACCTCAGTAATACCAGCCATGGTGGCCGCAAAGGATGAACCAACAGATCCTCGAGATCCAACTAAATATCCATCTTCATTAGATTTCCAAACCAATTTTTGTGCAATGATATACATAACTGCATAACCATTTCCAATTATGGAATTTAGTTCTCTTTCCAATCTCTCCTCAACCTGAGGTGGCAAGTCTTCTCCATATATCTCATGGGCTTTGGTATAGCAGATTCTGCGCAAATCCTCATCAGCATTTTCAATAACCGGAGGACATTTATCCGGTCTTGTAGGTGATATAGGCTCACACATATCAGCAATTTTATTGGTATTTTCCACAACAACCTCGTAAGCCTTGTCACTTCCAAGATAAGCAAACTCCTCAAGCATCTCATCTGTTGTATGAAGATATAGAGGCGGTTGCTCATCTGCATCTGAATACCCTGAACCCGCCTGAATAATACGCCTATAAATCTCATCTTCAGGATTTAAAAAATGAACATCACAAGTTGCAACAACAGGCTTCTTAAATTCCTCTCCAAGTTTAACAATTTCTTTATTAATATTTATCAAGTCTTCCTCAGAGTCCACAATAGGATCGTCTCCACGAAGCATAAAAGCATTGTTGCCAATAGGCTGAATCTCAAGATAATCATAGAAATCCACCAATCTGGCTATCTCTCTTTGTGACCTTCTACCTAATATAGCCTTGTACAACTCTCCCGCCTCACAGGCAGAACCTATAATCAACCCCTCTCGGTATTCCATTAATTTACTTTTTGGAACCCTAGGTCTACGACTGAAATATTGTAAATTGGACATAGAAACCAATCTATATAGATTGATTCTTCCAATATCATTTTTAGCTATAACAATACAGTGATACATCGGCATCTTCTTGATAGCAGCCTCATCTGGCATACCCACATCATTTAGAGTTTTTAAATCTTCGATACCTCTGTCGTGAAGCATTGTAATAAATTTCACAAAAATCTCTGCTGTACATCCCGCGTCATCAACAGCTCTATGATGATGATCGAGAGAAATGTTTAAAGCCTTGGCCACAGTATCAAGCTTAAATCTATTCAGATGCGGAAGTAAAAATCTTGCAATAGAAACTGTATCCAAATATGTATAATCACATTCTAATCCTAATCTCTCACAATTTTTTTGAATAAAAGTCATATCAAAGTCCGCATTATGAGCAACCATAATTGATCCCTTACAAAACTCCATAAATTCCGGGAGTATAACATCTATTGTCTGTGAGTCTATCACATCCTCATCTCTGATGCTTGTAAGTTCTGTTATTCTATATGGAATAGGCTCCTTTGGATTTACAAATTCAGAAAATTTGTCTGTAATAACACCATTTTCAACTTTTACCGCACCAATCTCTATTATGTTGTTTTTATCCGCATTAAAGCCTGTGGTCTCCAAGTCAAAAACCACATAGGTATCATTTAAATCTCTATTCTCATCACCAGTAACGATGGTCTTGGTATCATCTACTAAATATATTTCACAGCCATATAATATTTTAAAATCAAAAGGCTCCTCGGATTTTTTCTTGGCAAATAAAAGATCATGATATTTATGATCAGCCGTAGGGAAAGCTTGAACACTTCCATGATCAGTTATTGCTATTGCCTTGTGCCCCCAACTTGCGGCACATTCAACTATATCTCCAGCATCACTTACAGCATCCATATCGCTCATCTTGGTATGACAGTGAAGTTCTACTCTTTTTACCGGAGCAGTATCCATTCTCTTAGTTGTAAAATCTGAAATAGACATTATAGAATTCACATGTCCCATTGTCACATCTCTATCATACATATCTAGAGATACATTTCCCTTTACCTTTACAAATTTGCCAGGCTTCAAGTTATCCTCATACTTTGAAACATCATCAGCCTTTACAAAAATTTTACAGATAATCGAATCTGTACCATCATATATTCCAAAGGAAACAATAAAGCGTTCCCCTCTTATCTCCCTTGTGTCAAAACTAAAGATTTTACCGCGTACACAGACAAGACCAGCATCTCCTTGTACATCCTTTAGTTCCATCACATCATCATCAAATTCTCCACCATAAATCACATCCGGATTATTGCTTACTCTAACATTAGAATTTCTGCGAAATGAGGAAAAAGATTTCTTTCCTCCGTTTTTATTATTTGATGACTCCTTTTTGTCATTTTCTTTTTTGACGGATTTCTTGCTTTCTTGCACCTTCTCTGAATTATTTGATTCAATACTACGATTTTGTTTTTCTTCCGCCACATTTTTCTCATATCTTTCAGTTATCTCAGATATAAGATTTTTTACAATAAGTTCTGAACTGGCCTTGAATCTTTCATTATCTTCATCTTTATATTCGATATCTATAACCACCTTTTGGCCACATCTCTCACAGAAGATTTTATCAAGAATCTTGTACAACTGATTGGCATATTCTTTGCTAATAATATTATCTTCCACCTTCAAAATCAGATGTTCATCATCAACAAAATTGAAATCAGTCTTTTTAAGCACGTTAAATAAAAGGACACTATATGAATTGATTTCTTCATATATGCTGTCCTTATAAGCTTCGTACAAATTCTTAGGGGTATATTGCTGTGAAAGTTCAAAGCGCTCAATAATATTTACCTTAATATTTTCTTTTGGAAAACACTGTTGTTCTAATATCTTTTCCAATTTCCAAATTACATGTTTCGGAATCAATGTCTTAAAGGTTAAATATAATCTTATTGCACTGCGATCAGAATTTGACGTAACTCTTGTTACTGATGCTTCCTGCAATATACGTGAAAGATTTTCATCTATGTTTAATTCTGGAAAAATATCTTCAAAAAAACTATCCAATTTATTTCCCCCAATTATCTAACTCATATTTCAATGCGTTTAACAATTCTGCTTCTGGAACTTTTTTGAATATCTCACCTTTTTTAATAAGCAAACCTTCACCGATTCCACCAGCCACACCTAAATCAGCCTCCTTGGCTTCTCCAGGACCATTTACCACGCATCCCATAACCGCAACTTTGATATTCAATGGATATCCCGCCACCAAATTCTCAACTTGATTAGCAAGATAAATTAAATCTATCTGTGTACGGCCACAAGTCGGGCATGAGACAACCTCAATACCGTCCTCTCTAAGCCCCAAAGTTTTTAGAATAAGCTTTGCTGATTTAATCTCTTCAATAGGGTCTCCTGTAAGAGATACACGGATAGTATCACCTATACCTTGTCCCAAAATCATCCCAAGACCAACTGAAGATTTAATATTGCCACTTGTCAAAGTTCCTGACTCTGTAATGCCCACATGCAAAGGATAATCAATCTTATCAGCAATAATCTCATGGGCCTTCACACACATTAAAACATCTGAGGACTTTATGCTGACAACTAAATTATCATAGCCTAAATCTTCAATAATATGCACTTTATCAATGGCACTCTCAACAATACCTTCTGCTGTGACACCACCATATTTCTCAACTAAATCTTTTTCCAAAGATCCACTATTTACACCAACGCGAATAGGAATATTTCTCTCCTTCGCAGCATCTACAACCATCTTGATTCTCTCAGTAGAACCAATATTTCCAGGGTTAATACGGATTTTGTCAACGCCACTTTCAATGGCTGCCAAAGCCAATCTATAATCAAAATGAATGTCAGCCACTAGCGGAATAGAAATTCTATTTTTAATCTCTCTCAAAGCTTTCGCTGCATCCATATTAGGAGCTGCACATCTAATAATATCGCACCCCGCATCAGTTAAGGATTTGATCTGTGCTACTGTAGCCTCCACATCCTCTGTCTTTGTATTGGTCATGGACTGAATCAATACTGGATTTTTGCCGCCAATAACTCTATCTCCAATATTAATAACCTTGGTATTTCTTCTTGTCATATCCATATTCTCACCCTAACTTTCAAAACAATTATTATTTATATTAAATCAAAATAGTTTTGCAATATCATTTACAAGTATAAATATCATCAAAGCCATCATAAACATAAAACCAATGGTATGTATGCGACCTTCCACCTCTTCATTCATCTGTTTTCGGCGTATAACCTCGATGAGATAAATCAAGAGTCTGCCGCCATCTAATGCTGGAATAGGCAATAAATTCATAAATCCCAGGTTAGCTGACAAAAGTATCGCAATATTTATCATATTCATAGCTATGATAAATGTACCATCACTTGAAACAGCATCATAGGTATCATCAATGGTTTTAACAATTCCCACAGGTCCTGACATCTCTTTGATGTTGATCTGTCCTGTGATAAGCATCTTTAAACTTTCATATACTGTACAAATTTGATATTTAATCTCGCCAAAACTGTATTTTACTGTCTCTAAGGCAGAAACCTTTTCTCTTTCATTAAGGCCTTCACAACCAATATAATATTTGCCCGTCTGCTCATTTAATTTTGGTACAACAGTTGTCTTGTATTCTTTGCCATCTCTTAAATAAGTAATTTCAATTTCCTCATCAGAGTGAAAAAATACATAGGCAGAAACATCCTTAAAAGTACTGATATTATAACCATTTAACTCAAGGATCTCATCTCCAGCCATCATACCCTGCTCAGAAACTGGATAGCCTTCCATCACATCAGACACTACAGGCTTTGACACCCCGATACAAGCTATCAAAACAATAGCTAGTACAAAAGCCAAAATAAAATTAAAAAACGGTCCAGCAAACACTATAGCAATTCTCTGCCATACAGTTTTTTTGTTAAATGCTCTCTCATCATCACTTTCTTCATCCTCGCCCTCCATCATACAGGCGCCACCGAAAGGTAATAATCTAAGAGCATAAGTGGTCTCTCCCTTGGTGAAATGTAAAATCCTTGGTCCAAGACCTAGGCAAAATTCATTGACTTTTACATTGCAAGCTTTGGCCACAATAAAATGACCAAACTCATGAAAAAATACAATGAAACTAAAAATCAAAATTGCAATAATAATACTCATCAATATCGTCCTTCTATATATTCGTAAGTCAACTTCTCTGTCTCTAATATCTGATCCAAATCAGGATTATCTATAAATGTAATATTGTCCATACATTCATGAATTATCTCAGGAATCTGAACATATCTGATTTGATTATCTAAAAATTTCGCAACCACCTTCTCATTGGCAGCATTTAAAATAGTAGGAACATTTCCTCCCTGTTCCATGGCCTTATAAGCCAAGGCTAAACCTTTAAACGCTTTTAAATCCGCCTCCTCAAAAGTCATCTGTCCTACCTTGAACAAATCAAGATGTTCGCCATTAATAGGTCTGCGATTCGGATAAAACAACGCATATGAAATAGGTACACGCATATCCGGAGTACCAAGCTGACCTATGACAGCCCCATCTTCAAACTGCACTGCAGAATGAAGAATAGATTGAGGATGTACCACCACTTGGATTCTATCTAAATCAACACCAAATAAATGATGAGCCTCCATAACTTCTAGACCTTTATTAACCATTGTAGAGGAATCTATGGTAATCTTTTTGCCCATACTCCAATTCGGATGATTAAGAGCTTGTTCTAAAGTGACATTTTGCATATCTTCCCAAGTTTTTCCTCTAAAAGGTCCACCTGAAGCTGTAAGCAAAATTTTACTTATTGTATTATGCTCTTCACCTTGTAAGGACTGAAATATAGCACTATGTTCAGAATCCACAGGTAATATTTTCACTCCACACTCCTTGGCAAGAGGCATAATAATATGTCCTGCTGTAACAAGCGTTTCCTTGTTGGCCAAAGCAATATCTTTGCCAGCTTTTATGGCAGCAACGGTTGGTCTAATACCAAGCATTCCCACAATTGCAGTGACTAAAATCTCAGCCTTCTCAAATGTGGCAACTGCCAAAAGACCTTCCATTCCTGATAAGACTTCAACATTATTTAAATCTGAGATATTTGTCTTTAATTCATCTCGTAATTTATCATCTCCAACTGCAACTAAGGCAGGATGATACTTACGTATTTGTTCTTCTAATAATTTAATGTTTTTACCTGCAGATAAAGCAACAACATTTAACTCATTACTATTTTGAGACACAATATCTAAAGTCTGTGTACCTATAGATCCTGTAGAACCTAAAATCGCAATATTCTTCATCCTTTTTCTCCTTTAAGCTTAAAAAGCTATAATAAGTTGGCAGCAAGAAAATAAATAATAGGTGCTGTTATGATAACACTATCAAATCTATCTAATATTCCACCGTGACCAGGTATCAATGTACCATAGTCCTTTATGTCATAATTTCTCTTAATTGCAGATGCAGCTAAATCTCCCACCATGGAAATAAGCGCTCCTATACCAGCAGAAAATGCTAAAACTAAAATCTCAGCATCACTAAAATCAAGAGGTTTATTAAATATATAGCAATATAACACTGTTAACAGGATTGAGCCAACTACTCCTCCAACAGCTCCCTCAACTGATTTCTTAGGGCTTAAAATAGGTGACATTTTATGCTTGCCGAATAATACTCCAACACAATAAGCACAAGTATCACATCCCCAAGAGCAAAGGAATATAAGCCATACAAGATATGCACCTCTCTCTAGCATTCTTGTCTGATATAAAAATGAAAGCATCATAGCAACATAGAACAAACCAAAGAAAATAGCCATAATCTGATCAGCTTTAAACTTAGGATATGAAAAAACATAAACAGCCAAGAGTACTATCAAATATACAATAGGGATAATCATCTTGTCTGGAAGAAAGCCCCATAATAAATCGAGATAATATACAATAGCTGCTCCGTAGCCCACAAAAGCAGGTAAAGATTTCTCTACTTTAAAAACTCTATATAATTCAAACATTCCTATTAATGAAACAATCGCCATTGTAGCAAGCAAAACATTGCCACCTGTTATAATAACCACCAGTGCAATTGCAACCAAAACAATTCCACTAATTAATCTAGTTTTAAACATAAAAATTACGCCTTTCTATTATACTTTACCATATCTTCTATCTCTATTTTCATAAGCCTCAACAGCTTCCTTTAAATCCTTCTTTGAAAAATCCGGCCATGGAACAGATGTGAAATAAAACTCTGCATAAGCCAACTGCCATAATAGATAATTTGACAATCTCTGTTCACCACTGGTTCTAATCATTAGATCTGGATCAGGGATATCATACGTATCTAAATATTTTGAAAATGTATCTTCTGTAATGTCATCTATAGCTATATTATTTTCAAGTAAATCCGAGCCGATTTTTTTAATCCCTCTTATCATCTCATCGCGACTACCATAATTAATGGCAATAGTGAGATTTAATCCATCATATATTTTAGATTCTTCCTCTAAATCAGTAATCTGCTTTTGCATCTTATCTGAAAGCCTCGAAATATCGCCGATAACTCTGACTCTCATATTGTTCTTTTTCGCTGTATTTCTACAGTTTTTCAAATATGAATTCAAGAGTTTCATCAAAGCATCCACCTCATCCTGAGGGCGATTCCAATTTTCTGTAGAAAAAGCGTATAATGTGAGATATTCAATACCTAAATTATGTGCAGCTTCAGCAATATTTTCCACATTTTTTGCACCGGCAGTATGACCTGCTGTTCGTGGTAAACCCTTTGACTTTGCCCATCTACCATTTCCATCTAATATGATGGCAACATGTTTTGGAACACTCATAAATTTATCCTCCAAATCAGTTAAAAAAAAGGCACTAAACGCAGCGCCTTTTTAATCAAAAACAATTAAACTGTAGTTACTTCCTTGGTCTTAGCCTCAACTGCTTTATCAATATCAGCTATATACTTGTCTGTAAGCTTTTGAACTTCATCTTCAAGTCCTTTTATCTCATCCTCTGAAACATCAGCTTCCTTTGACAATTTTTTGAAGGAGTCATTGGCATCTCTACGAATATTTCTAATAGCAACCTTAGCATCCTCTCCACGCTTTTTAACATCCTTCGCCAAGTCTTTTCTTCTCTCCTCAGTAAGCTCTGGGAATACCAATCTAATAGCCTTACCATCATTAGTAGGGTTAAGTCCTAAATCAGACATTAAAATAGCTTTCTCAATCTCCTTGAGCAAACTACCTTCCCAAGGCTGAATCTGAATCATTCTTGGCTCTGGAACACTAACATTAGCAACCTGTTGTAAAGGTGTAGGTGCTCCATAATAATCAACCATAACCTTGTCCAACACATGCGGATTTGCTCTTCCAGCTCTAATAGTTGTATATTCTTCTGTTAAATTGTTGAAAGACTTTATCATCTTTTCTTCGTAAATTGATAATCTCTCGTCCATTGTTTCCTCCATTATACAGTAACTTGTGTACCATTAAAGTCCCCTGTTATGGCCTTTACGATACTATTTTCTTCTTGCAATGCAAATACATACATTGGCATTTTATTTTCCATACACATAATTGAAGCAGTCAAGTCAACAACCGCTAATTTCTGATCAATAACATCAGCGATAGGAAGTATATCATATCTCTTTGCATCAGGATTTATCTTTGGATCACTGTCATACACTCCATCGATAGCCTTGGCCAAAAGTATAACTTCAGCCTCGATTTCAATTGCACGAAGAACCGTTGCAGTATCCGTTGAAAAATATGGATGTCCTGTTCCGCCGGCAAAGAAACATACCTTGCCCTGAGAAAATGCCTCATTGGCAGCATCCTTTGAAAATCCCTTTGTAAATGTAGAGCATACAAATGGAGTAAAAATCTCTGTTTGCATACCGACATATCTAAAAATTTCAGATACATATAAGCAATTCATAACAGTTGCAAGCATACCAATCTGATCAGCCTTAGTTCTATCGATTGTCTCAGATGTTCTACCTCTCCAGAAGTTTCCACCACCGATAACAATTCCCACTTCCACGCCATCATCAACAAGTTGCTTCACCTGTTTTCCAACAGCAATGCATGTAGCCTCATCAAAACCAGTCTTTTTATCGCCTGCAAGGGCCTCTCCACTTAATTTAAGTAAAACTCTCTTCATATCAAACCTCTATTTATGAAAATAATCCTTCAACATCAACCTCTGCATAATCCTGTGAACAGAAACCTTGAATTACAGCACCATTGTTAATTTGAACTGAACGAGACTTGATATTTCCAACGATAACAGCTGATGTATCAACAACAACTGGTCCATGTACATCAATATCGCCCTTCACAGCTCCTGCAATAACTGCAGATGTAGCAGAAATATTTCCAATAATAACAGAACCAACACCAATTTTTGCTGTTCCTGTTGTATTTACCTCACCTTCAATCTTTGCAGCATCAGCAAAGAATTCTGAAGAAGAACTATTACCATTGATTGCACCTGTAACAACAAGCTTACCATTACATGCCACATCACCTTGAACTGCACCCTGTACATCTACAGAACCAGCTGATTCAATGTTACCAGTAATCTTCATTCCTGCAGTGATAACTGCTGTCTCGTCAGAAACTGGCGCTGTGTTAGCAGTATTTGTAACAGGTGTTGACATAGGAGCAACAGGTGTTTCCTTTGCTTCCATATTGTTTAATTCTTCATTTAAGTCCATTTTATTAGAAACCTCCGATGTATTATTAGATTCATTATCGACAGTAATCGACTCATTGTTATCAACCTTTTTAGACACTTGCTCTAGAAGTCCATCTAACTTATTAAGTTCAGACTCCACATCAATATCTGTATTCAAAGGTGTTGTATCGTTTGTATCTTCTGTCTCATCAAATTCTTCATCAGATACAATATCATTTACCGCCTCAGAAAAATCATCCTTAAACTCTTTAAAAAATCCCATTGTTCTTCCTCCATTTTTCATTTGACATATCACTGCGAAACTGTGACATGTTGTATAACCGTAGTCTCCTCATCTATTGGCAAAATAAGCACGCCTTCACGTTGAAGTGATTCAATTAATTTCGGCAATGCTTCTACAGTTGCATCTTTATTATCGGCATCATGCAAAAGCACAACCGACGTTTTATATTTTACCACATCACTCATTACATTTTCAACAATTTCATCTGATGTATAAGCCCTAGATGTAGCATCTCCACTAGACACATTCCAATCGAAATAAGTAACTCCTTGTTGGTTAACATATTGTATATACTCAGACATATCGATATTGCTCACCTTGTTACTACTTCCGCCAGGGAATCTATAGTACATACAGTCAACCCCAGTGGCATCATATATGCAATTCTGAATAGCCTCAAAATCATTCTTAAAATAATCAATAGAACTATAAATCTCAGAATATTTATGAGAATAAGAATGCATACCTATAGTATGACCTTCATTTACAATTCTCTGATATCGCTGTTTTGATGCCTCATCATTTTTTCCTACAACAAAAAAAGTTGCCTTTACACCATAATCATCTAATATATCAAGTATCTGATCAGTATTTCCACTAGGCCCATCATCAAAGGTCAAGTAAACTTTATGAACATCTTCTGTCCCAGCCAAGTTATCAATATCTTCATCTGTCTGATTGACAAGCGTCACATCTCCAGCACTATTATTATTTGTGCCCTCTACCATTTCAGATGTATCATAATTTCCTGTCAAATAATCTATTTGTTTTTGCAGTGAAATCACTTTTACGCAAAGCATTGAAATAACCAATATAGAAATAATAATCCATACAGCTATTATTGATAATAATGTCTTTTTTATTCTCGCAACTCTTTTTCTTCTATCCCTCTTGCTTTTAAGGTTGTTCTGTTCATTCGAAATCGATTCGGACATGAATTACTCTCCTTTTATAAAGTCTTTTATATTTTACCATATTTAGTGTATTACGCAAGACAAGATAAATGGGCCCATTGCCTGCAGAAAACCGAAATAAAAAGAACAACATTTTAATATTTTCCAAAAAAATAATGCCAACAAAATCAATTGTTGGCATTACCTTTTTATAATGAAATTACTTTAATTTGTAGCTTGAGCTACAGCTGAATTATAAGCTTGTTGTATGGCTTGCGAAGAATATGTGGCTCCAGATACTGCACTATACCCTCCAGAAGACAATCCTCCAGCAGCACTTTGGGCATAATCATAATCCAATTCATCAGCTGCTGATATATCTGCTGTTGCGCTAACTATGGAATCATTACTCACTGTAATAGTTACAGTAATGTTATATCCGTAATCTGGCACAGTTGCAGAACCGGTATAACTACCATCAGCCTTATATTTTCTCGGCGCCACTTCTACAGGTTTGTTTTCATGCGTATTCGACGTACCCGAACTAACGTTAGAACCCGCATTTCCATTTACCTGAGATACATCACCTGTTTCATAAGAAATGTTTTCATTTGTATCATTCTCTGAAACACCTTCAACTTGATTTGACTCAATATTCAAATCAACTTCTTCTATTTTTTCAACATCATCTATAGATTTAATATCTTCAGACTTCTTCTTTTTGTTTTCTTTATCTTCAACATTTGATACAACTTTATCATTTATGCTCTTACTTTCACAAGCTTTGGCATAAGCACTACATTGAGGAATAACAATCAAACAAAATAACAATATGGCACAAGCATACAATCCAAAGTTCACAATCTTATTAACTTCACCTTTACCTTCAATACTATTCTTTGTGCTAATAACTTTTCTGATTTTCAACACTGAATAGGTAATGAAAATAACTGAATACGCTATTATTGTGACAATAGCATTTAAATCTGCCGTTTTAATCTTGGTAGTTTGCATCAGCACCCCATGGATGAACATTAGCAAATAGAATAAATAAGCAGTTTTTTGCAATTTTTTCCACTTTAATGCATCCATCTTTTTTCTAACATTTTTAATAGATGTTATTCCTAGATATGTCATTTGAATAAGCAATATAGTTCCGCATATAATACTGATTAACAAATTCGCAGACATGCTGCCTCCGCTTTTCACTGCAGACAATATATATTCCGGTCCGAATATCAATAAATGTGTAAGCATTAAAATACACGAAAGAATTGATAGTTCGCCTCTTATTTTCATATATTTTTTTATTAATATACCACTATTTTTCAGACAACCTGTGAACATAACTATATAAAATCCAGCAATTCCCAATGCTCCAGAAGTAAAAACTCCTAAAACATATTTTTTTATAAAATCGTTCATCTCAAAATTGCTATAGATAATATAAGATACAATCATCAATGCCAATGCTACCAAATAAAATATTCCTGGTTTTTTTGCAATTTTATCGCCTAAAAACCATGTCAATGCCAGCATTAAAACTAGCGCAATAATAAAAACCATTTATCATTTTCCTCCGACATGTCTTTTAAGCTTTTTTTCTTCTATTAGAATATACCAACAAAATTCCAGCAGCTAAAATAGCAATAGAAATAACCATATACAAAGCTGATGAATCAGAAGTTTTCGGTGCAGCACCTGCCTTCTTTGCGTTAACTGTTGTATTTGTTGGATCTACATTTGTACTATTCCCAGCGTCTGTAGCTGTATTATTGCCCAAAGTATAAGTAGTTGTATTATCACTATTTGATGCAGTAAATGGCTTGACAACAGCACCACTGACAACACCATATCCAGGTACAGAAAGTGAAACTTCATAAGTTTTATCCTCTGGGAACAATGTTGTAGAATGTTTACCCTTTGTCTTTGCATCAAGGTTTACTGTTCCATCTTCATTGAACATTACAGAAGCGCCATTATTTATTGTTTGTCCATCAATTGTAAGCGTCGCCTTAGAAAGTGCAGATAAGAAATCAGCTAAAACCACACTATCGTTATTTATAACAAGAGCATTGTCTGCTATTGAGATATCACCTTCTGATACATTAGCAGAGACAACGGATTCAACTTTGATATCTTCATAAGTATCTGTTCCATCAACCATTTTCACTGTATAGCTGCCAGGCTTAACACTTGAAACATAAGTTATTTTCACACCACCAGTTGTTGATGCAACAGTATAATCAGTTCCCTGTGTCAAACCATCAATTGATGTCACTGAATAATTTGTTCCAGATGGCACATTTAATGTAATAGTTGAGGCATTTCCATTTGAACTGTTCGCTTCAGTCGCTGTAGCCCCTTGATCTGATGAAAGTAACTGCTTTACTTTTAAAGAACCAACATTGTATGTTTTCTTATTATATGTAGCAACACCATTTGCATCTGTAGTCTTGTAAATATATGTAACAGATTTAATATTCTTACCTGTAAGCCCTGTTAAACTTGCTGTATATGGCTTATTGCCATGTGGCTCTGTAAAATCAGACTCCACAGTCCAAGCAAACTCATAGCCTTTAAACCATAAATTCGCTGAATGATATAATGGATAATTCAAGTTATCTGTTGTAGTTACATATGCTCCTTCAATATCTTTTCCCGAACCAACATCAGATCCATCATTAGGATATATTTCTAATACATAATTTCCCCATGGTGTATCTGTGCTAATAAGAGATTTTGCATCAGAAGCAACATCTGTATTCACAAGACCTTGATACTGTCCAATAGTTCCATCAGAAGCAATCTCTTTATATACACTTAATTCTGCGGCACTTGCTGTAAATCCTCTGTCAAGTAAAGACTTTACCTGAGCATAATCTGTACCAGCAACAGCCGAATCATAAACAGTTTTGTTTATTCTCACAGGAACATTTTTTATTCCTGAAATAGTCACTTTTCCTGAATCTTCTGTGAAATAAGAGTTGACATATTGCTTACTCTTATTTGTTGTTGCAGATGTAACTGTATCGTATTCACCTGCAACCCCGCTATTAGTTCCAAATTCACTAGAGAAATATTCTCCATATGTCAAATAACTCAATGTACCATATACATATTCGTCTGCCGCATCAGCCGAAATAGCTGGTACACTAACTGCTACAATCATAAGTGCAAGCATTGCAGCCATAATCTTTTTTATTTTCATTTCTGTCCTCCATATTCTATGTCTTTTTCATCAAAGATAGTTTGCATATCAGCATTAGTTGTTCGGGTAATCTAACATCAGTTATGCTTAACTAACTCGCACCGCGAAAATATTATCATATTAAATACATGAAGGTCAATAATCGAATTTTAAAGTTCACATTTATTTCACAAATAAAAAACCCGTCATCAATGCGTTCATTGATAACGGGTTAAATAAACTAAATTAAAGAAATAGAAAGACTACTGTCCCATCTGCTTTGCAACTTCCTCTGCAAAGTTCTCTTCCTTCTTTTCCATTCCTTCGCCTACTTCGAAACGAACCATATCTGTAATCTTAAGTTCCTTAGAAACAGACTCTAAATACTTAGATACAATCTGCTTTCCATCTTCAGCCTTAACGTATACCTGATCCATAAGAACAACTTCCTTAAGCATCTTGTTAATACGTCCCTTAATGATGCCTTCCTTAACCTTGTCAGGTTTAGCAGCTTCCTTAGGGTCATTTTCCATCTGAGCTTTTAAGATCTCGGTCTCATGATCAATATAAGACTGCTCTACATCTGTATCATAAATATACTTTGGATTTAAAGCAGCAATCTGCATTGCAACATTTGTCAACGCTTCCTTTGCAGCATCATCAGTTGCACCACTTGCAGCAACAAGTACACCAATTCTACCGCCGCCATGTACATAAGATACAACTACATCTCCTGTAACCTTCTTGAAACGACGTACTGATAACTTCTCTCCGATTGTTGCAGTCTTCTCAACAAGTTCATCCTTTAAACCAGTCTGATCAAGAAGTGTCTCAACATCCTCTCCATCAATTCCACCATTGAATGATGAAGCAAGAGCCTTGTCAGCAACATCCTGAACAAAATTCTGGAAAACTTCGTTCTTTGCAACGAAATCTGTCTCAGAGTTTACCTCTACAACACATGCTGTGTTGCCATCTAAAGCGATTCTTGTAATACCTTCAGCTGCAATTCTGCTAGCCTTCTTCTCAGCCTTAGCCTGTCCGTTCTTTCTCAAGAACTCAACAGCTGCATCCATATCACCATCTGTCTCGCCAAGTGCCTTCTTACAGTCCATCATACCAGCGCCTGTAAGTTCACGTAATTCTTTTACCATAGCTGCTGTAATAGCCATTTTACATTCCTCCAATATCTAATTTAATAATAATCGATCTAATAATTTATACGATAAATATAAATTATGCCTCTTCTGTCTCCTCAGCTGCTTCCTCAACATCAGCCTCAACAGTTCCCTGGTTTGCCTCGATAACAGCATCAGCCATTGTACCAACAATAAGCTTAACCGCTCTAATAGCGTCATCGTTTCCTGGGATAACATAATCTAATTCATCTGGATCACAGTTTGTATCAGAGATTCCAATAAGAGGAATTCCAAGTGCATGAGCCTCCTGTACGCAGATTCTCTCCTTCTTAGGATCTACGATAAAGATAGCGTCAGGAATTCTACCCATCTCCTTGATACCGCCAAGGTTCTTTGTGAGTTTCTCAAGTTCTTTCTTAAGCTTGATAACTTCCTTCTTTGGAAGAACTTCAAAAGTTCCATCCTCTTCCATCTTCTCGATTTCCTTGAGACGTTCAATTCTGCTCTCGATTGTCTTGAAGTTTGTAAGCATTCCTCCAAGCCATCTCTCGTTAACATAGAACATTCCACAACGCTCAGCTTCCTGCTTAATAGCATCCTGTGCCTGCTTCTTTGTTCCTACAAAAAGAATAATTCCACCCTGTGAAGCAATATCAAATACTGCATCATAAGCCTCGTCTACCTTACCTACTGACTTCTGAAGATCGATGATATGGATACCATTTCTCTCTGTGTAGATGTAAGGAGCCATTTTAGGGTTCCATCTTCTTGTCTGATGTCCAAAATGTACACCTGCCTCAAGTAACTGTTTCATTGAAATAACACTCATTTTCTTTACCTCCTGGTTATTCACTTCCACATATCTCATTTTCTCTCAAAACCCTTGAAACTAGGGCACCAAAGGGAGAATCAATATGTGTGATTAATTTAAAGCCGTCTGCTATTATATCACAGCAAACGGCTTGTTTCAACACTTTTATTCCATTATTAAATAATAAAAAATTATCTCCCCATCAAAATATTATTGATATCTTCGTAAGATGCTCCCTTTGGAATCGTATAATTTCCAGGTCGCAATGCATTATCTGAATCACTTTGCGTCAGAAACCTGTCAAAATTATTTGCATCATCTACTAATCCTTGTTCTTGTAAATGTTTTGACACAGTATATGAGGACTCTCCTGAACTGATATTAAACTGTACTGTCTCCACCATATCATCTGTCTGGCCTTTCCACAAATCGTCAGAAGATGTTTCTCCCTCTTGATTATTCTCTGAATCGGCCTGTTCAGTGGCGTTATTGTCATCAGTATTTTCTACATTAATATCTGTTTGATTATCTGTATTCTCATCTTTATTTTTATCAGCTTCATCTAAAGTCTTGTTGTCATCAGGATAAACCATACCCAACTTCTTTGCTTCAGTCTCAATTTTTTCCTGTGAAATATTGTCCCCTTCAAAAGCTCCAGCAACAATCCAAATTAAACTAACAACTATAAGAGCAATACCTGCTCCCCTTAAATAATACTTCAACTTCATTACTTATTGCCTCCACTAAATAGCCCAAGCACTAATTTAACTTCACCAAGACCACGCCCTGTCTTCTTTGCAATGTCTATTTCACTCAAGCCATTTTTATATAATCGAAGTATCTCTTCATTTTTATTACCATCAGTTTCTTTCTCACTATAAGCTTCAAACTCCTCCTCTAAAGTAGGTTCCTCCGCCGCTTCCTCATCAGCTGATGGCATTTCTAACTCTACAACTTTATTAGACATTTCTTCAACTTGTTCAATCTTTTCATCTAAAGCTGTTTCCATCTGAGCCACAGCAGATTGCATAAGTCCCAATTCCTGCACTAAATCTGTAGCTTTTTGCTGCTTTTCATTTAACATTTCATACATAAACATAATCTCATTATGAGATTTATTCATGGAATCTAAAACAGTATCCGAATACTCGCTGATGGACATGATTTTCTCATTTAGCTCTTTATCTGTTGACATAGCAAATTCTTGTACTTTGTCTTCAACCTTTCCAGATAAGCTCTCCTCCATCTTCGAATCTGCTAGATTAATTTCCTTCTCCAATAAAATTTTAATTTCTTTTTCGCTTAATTTCTTGATTTCTTCCAAATCAGAAGAAGACAGTTTCTCCGAAACGAAAAAACTGCCCACAAGGAATACAATACCTATAACTAACAAAGCTATTTGTAATCCAGTCATTTTATTCTCCTTACACCTTCATATCAAATGAACCATGATCACCTTTTATCAAAACTTGACCATCAACATTTTCTTTTTTCTTTTTCTTAACTACTTTTTTATTTTTATTGCCAGCATAACCACTGCCATCGCCTTCTTTGTCGCCATAACTATATTTTTCAGGATCGACATCATCTTTTGTCATTACAGAATTAGCAGCCTGCTCTTCTAGTTGCTTAACTTCTGATGTGACATTCTGTTGTTGTAATGCGCCTTTTTCAGCTTCATTGGCTGTAGATCGAGTTGCATCGCCAGTGTTTTGTAGCATTGCATTAAATTCTAAAGGTCTAATCGTCATAACGCACCTCCTATAAAGAATTATATACAATCTCACCATTCTTTTTTTCAAGAATGCAAAAAGATCTCTTATCCTTCACCGTACATTGTAAATCAGAAATAGATACTACAGTTCCAGGATAAATATCCCTGCGAACAGAAATTTTAGCATGTTTGCTATTAAGCATTTCCTTGTGTAAAACTTCAAATTCCTCTGTAATTGAACTAATCTTATTTTGAAACATTTTTAATTGCGCTTTTATTGTTTTATAGTATTCCATATGTTTCTGCTCTAATTGATTTCCCGCAGCAATAACAGCGTCATATTTTTCAATAACCGGTTGGAGTTTTTGAATATTTTGATTACATTCCATAATCTGTTTTTGCAATTCATTATATTTCTCTTTTTTTTCTGGAGAAAGTCCCACCTCTATAGTAGTTTTTCCTCCCATTTCAGAGCCAATAAAATTTGCTTCCACCTTACCCGATGCGCGCACAATACCGCCATTAATTGAGCCCTTCTTCTCAGCTACAATCACATCTTCTCCTGCAGAAACTTCACTGTAAATAATGGATCCCGACTCTACAAAACCACCTGCAAAAACTTTGGCATTTTCAATATATTTTGTAATAACATTGCCGCCAGCTTCAACAACTCCTTTTTGCATACCTTGAATACCACATTTTACAATAATGTCTCCATCTGCTTGAAGTAATGAATCCTCAACACTACCATCCACTTCAATATTTCCATGAGCTATAACTGTAAATCCGCCGCGCACACTTCCATGAACATGCACATTTCCATCATAATTGATATCGCCAGTAGAGTTGTCTACATCTGCCGGAACATCATATATATCCGAAACAAAGACCTTACCGCCTGTGAGAGTCACATGTCCAGTTACATCAGAATAAATATTAAGCCCATCCTCGGAGAGTGTGATATTTCTACCATAATCCAGTTTCTTATTTTTCACGCTTCTAGGAGGTGTAACTTTTCCAAATACATCTGAACCATTTTCACCTGGATTCATAGGATGTAATGTAGCAAGCAAATCCCCTGCTTTTACATGTGAAATAGTATCTAATGAATGATAATCAACAGATCCATCTTCATTATGTTTTGGTTTTAAATTTGGATTTGTATTAAAGAAATACTCTATTCTCGCATCGCAACCATGCACAGGAGGTTTTCCTTGGGCAAAAACAATTTCTGTCTCATAAATATGATTATCCAAAAATTCTTTTATTAAATCCTCATCAATACCAAACTTAACACCCTTAGACTTCAATTCATGCATTATATCAGATTCATCTAATAAATTACCTTTAGTTGATGGCGCATGAAAAATACAAGTAATCTTCATTTTATCCAATGAACATATCATATCCATTGACTCAATAAACTCTAATCCATCACCTTCACCCAATGTAACCTTACAATCCACCCCACTAAAAACAGCATCACTCAACTCTTTTTCAGAATTAACTTTAATATGTTGCCTGCTCAAAAAAGACGTCAGTTCCTTATATGAAACTGGCGCCCCTCCTTCCTTTGGGGCAAAAATATTACAAACAGCCATCTTACCTATCCAGCTGATTTGAAAATATCCATTATTTTGCTCCATAACTTCTCCTTTTTATTCTTTTATAAGAATATCTAAATAATCTCCCAACTGCTTTCTCATCTTCACGATAGCTTTGGTATGTAATTGAGATACTCTCGATTCTGAGACCTCCAAAACATTGCTTATTTCTTTTAATGTCATATCTTCATAATAATACATTAAAATAACAGTTTTTTCTTTTTCTGTAAGGTTTTCTAAAGCCTCACCTAACATAGTTTTCAGTTCTTGTTGAGAAACCATATCTTCAGGTTGAATGAAATGTGAATTTCTATTGGCGTCCATCACAGGCTCTGAGCCCTGCTCTACATATTCATTTAAAGATACTACATTAGTAACCTTTAATTGGGATTGCCAATCAAGTAATTCATCACCAGACAAACCAAGTTCCTCAGCAACTTCCTCATCAGTGGCATTTTTGCCAGTACGCATTTCAATGTTTTTTATAGCTTCATCAATCTGCTTTTGTTTCTGACGCACTGTCCTCGGAATCCAGTCCATCTTTCTTATCTGATCTAATATAGACCCCCTAATACGAAAACTAGCATAGGTTTCAAACTTAACATCCTTTGCAAGTTCATACTTGTCAATGGCATCAATAAGTCCAAATATCCCATAGCTACACAAATCATCATATTCAACGTTTTTTCCAAGATACATACTCAAACGTCCCGCAACAACTTTAACAAGTGGTGCATATTCTATAATAATTTGCTCTCTCAATTCCGGAGTCGGTTTTTTTCTATAGGAATCCCAAAGTTTGTCTTTATCAACTGTCTTCATCCTACTCCTCCGTTATATTTCCTTCTTCTCCGTCAACTTCTGATATTATATCCTCCAAATCGTTCTCATTTTCGTCGTCATTTTCTTCTTCGTCCTCCTCATCCATGACTCTAACAGATCTATCAAGGATAACTCTGACTATGATACCAATAGTTCCAAAAATAAGAACACTAAGAACCAGTCTCTTTGTAAAAACTGCAAAATCAGCCTGTTGAAAAATAGATGCAACACAAGAAACCAATGCAGCAATCAATGTAATAATAATTGGTATAGGTTTTGTGTTCATGATATAACTAAATCTCCTTCACATCTTTTCCAACAGCTTTAATTAAATATGCTCCCGTCTCACTATATAGTTCAACAGTACGACCATAATTTAATCCTGTATCTTCAGCAACCAAACGAATGCCTAATTCTTTTAATTTATTCTTAGATGCAATAGCATTTTTCTCGCCGATATTAATGCCATCACCGCTTCCACTGCTAAGTTCAAACATCTTTGCACCGCCAGCGATTTTTGCTACCATCTTACTTTTATTAGCCCCTGCTTTTATCATGTCGTCATATAATTTCTGTATTCCAGTATCAGCAAATTTCGCAACATTTGAATTATTACGAATTTGAGTACTATCCGGAAGCATTATATGCGCAAGACCACTTATCTTGGTAGACGAATCATATATAGCAATTCCTATACATGATCCCAAACCAATAGTCGTTAAAACATCCGGAGCTTTGCAGATTTTTAAATCTGCCATTCCCACCTTTATTATTTGTCCCATAACGTGCCTCTACTATAATGTTAATCCCAACGAAGTTAATATTTTTTCATATGATTCTTCCTCAGGCATTAATATGAAATAACCATTGATCTCAAGTTCATCGCTAAATTGAGTTTTGATCATCAAAGCATTATCACCCATCAATCCAAATTGAATAGCTGGAACACTTAAAATAGCCGCCGCCATATCAACTGAAACAAAAGGTACAGTTGGGGTGATAACTAAATTAGTAAGTCCAGAAAGGGCCGATAGATATGAACCCGCAATAATATTACCAATTTCCTTTACTGCAGATAAGTCCATCTCATCAAAAGGTTCATTGTAATCAGTAGGTCTCATCATTAATCGATTAATTAAATGGTGCGCAGAATCCATGTCCATCAAAAACATCATACTTCCCTCAATGTCTGTCTCAACACCAAGCATAATTCCTACAATAACTTCATCCTCTGCCCCCATAGATTCACCAATCTTTTCAACTGGTAAAAATTGTACTTCAGGAACCTTCATATCTATTTTTAAACCAAGCATATTGGCAATGGCCGATGTAGCATTACCGGCACCAATATTACCAATTTCCTTCAGTACATCAATGTACTTATCATTTACTTCTTCTAAGCTAAGCATATAACCTCCTGGTAACTCTCCAACTTCAAGTTCGTCAAATTATGAATTATCAGTTTCATCAAAAATTGATGATATTTCAAAAATCGATACCAACTCACCATCATTCTTTCCAATTCCACTAATAAAATTAGCTTTCTCAGAAGATTGACTTCTAGCATTCTTATCAATTTCATCCTCTGAAAGTGTAATTACCTCTTTCACCTCATCAACTACAACACCGATAAGTCCCATCTCTTCAGTCTTTAAAATGATAATTCTAGATAAATCTGTAAATTCATCATCATCCAGTTTCATCTTGCGTCTAAGACTCATAAGAGGAACTACCTCACCACGCAAATTGATAATACCAATATAATGGAAAGGAGCCTTTGGCACTCGTGTTATCTTGCACATGCGAACGATATTATCTACATAAGAAATATCCAAGCCATAATGCTCATTACCAATACTGACAACTATATATTGAATTTTTTCTTTTTCTACAACTTCTAATCCGTATTCATCTGTCATGATTATTCACCTCCAACTTAAAAGATTGCATTAACATCAATAATCAAGGCAACTTCACCATCACCAAGGATAGTAGCACCATTGATAATCTTATTATTGTCAATACATTTACCAAGTGACTTAATAACGATCTCTTGCTGTCCAATCAAATTGTCAACAACAACACCAGCATAACTGTCACCCTTCTTAACAACGACAACAGTCAAGTTCTCAGATTCTTCTTCCTTTGGAGTAGAATCAAGAAGTTTATCCAATCTAATAAGTGGAATAACCATTCCTCTTAAATGTATAACTTCCTCAGCTTGAACATATTTGATCTCGCTTACAGGAATATTTTCAATGTTCTGAATTGAGCCAAGAGCAATAGCATATTTCTCGTCTCTAACTTCAACCATAAGTGCCTGAATAATAGCAAGTGTAAGCGGAAGTCTAACAACAAATGTAGTTCCCTGACCAAATACACTCTTTACTTCTACATCTCCACCTAATGATTCGATATTAGATTTAACAACGTCAAGTCCAACACCTCTACCAGAGATATCTGTAACCTTCTTAGCCATTGAAAATCCTGGATTAAATAGGAAATCAATAACTTCTTTCTTAGATAGATTTTCAGCCTGTTCTTCAGAAACAAGTCCTCTCTCAACTGCCTTTGCCTTAATCTTTTCAATATCAAGACCAGCACCATCATCTTTTACTTCAATAATAACGTTATTGCCTTCCTGGAAAGCATTTAATGTAATAGATCCAGTTTCTGGTTTTCCAGCTGCTTTTCTAGTCTCAGCATCCTCAATACCATGATCTGCTGAATTTCTAAGCAAATGCTGTAATGGATCACCAATCTGGTCAACCACTGTTCTATCTAGCTCTGTATCCTCACCAGTCATGTACAATTCCATCGGCTTGTTTAGCTTACGGCTTAAATCACGAATCATACGTGGGAACTTAGCCACTGTATTCTCAATAGGAACCATTCGAACTTTCATAACTGATTCATGAAGAGTTGTAGTGATTCTCTCAAGATACTCTATCTGCTCATGGAATGTTTGCTGATTCTCATCACTTCTTGTATCTTGATCACTTATGGAAACAAGAGAGTTCTTTGCAATAATCAACTCACTAACCTGATTCATCAAAGCATCCAACTTTTCAATGTCCACACGAACAGTTCTTGTGGTAACTGGTTTGTTAGCTGGAGCATTCTTTGCAGAACCTTTAGCAGCTGATGCAGCTGGAGCAGGTGCTGCCTTCTTTTCTTCAGTCGGAGCAGGCGCTGCAGTTCCTGCGGCCTCTTTTTTATCCTCCGGTGCAGCATTCATCTCAGCATAATAGTTTGATGTAACTTCCTCGCAATCAACCTTTTCAATCTCAGACACTGCTGAAACCGCCTCTATAATTGGCTTAATATCACTCTGTGTAGAAATGATAATATTAAAAGTTAAATCAAACTTCTCATCTTCAATATCCTGAGAACTAGGATTATAAATAATAATTTCGCCGAAATCTTCTACAGCTTTATAAACCAAAAAAGCTCTAGCTGCTTTAAGCATACAATCCTTTTGAATATGAATTGTCATTCCATATAACTTATTACCTGAAGCTTCCGCTTGTCTCAAGCTGTCAATATCCGGATCTTCGAGTTTCAATTTCTTGAATTCTAAATCTTCATCACCAGCATTGTCCTGTGTCTCTTCAGCTGTCTCCTCAGTTTTTTCTTCACTTGGCTCTGCAGCTTCGCCACCGCCACCATTTAAAAATTCATTAAGCATCTTAATCAAATGCTCATTAGCTTCGTCGCCTTCACCTGAAGTGGCTTTTACAGTCTCAAGGTAGCCTTCAATTGCATCTAAGCACTGAAATAAAATATCTATCAAAGTACTGTTTACTTTGATATTGTCATTTCTAACTTCAGAGAACACATTTTCCATATCATGTGTAAGATGCTGCATCTTCTTGAATCCCATAGTACCAGCCATTCCCTTTAATGAATGGGCAGCTCTAAAAATTTCATTAACGCAGTCTTTGTTCTCTGGTTCTTTTTCAAGAATCATGATATTGTCACTTAATTCTTGAATGTGTCCATTTGTTTCGTCGATAAAAATATCCAAATATTGACTTACATCCATATCTAATCCCCCAGTCTTCTCATAATTGCATCTGCTATTTTTTTAATTGGTACAACTTCGTCAGATAGTCCCGCTTGTTCTACTGATTTTGGCATTCCATAAACCACACAAGTCTCTTGACTTTCTGATATAACATAAGTTTTTTTGTGTTGTTTCAAGTCTTTAATGCCTCTTGTTCCATCTGCTCCCATTCCTGTCAATACAACACAAATAATCTCTTTATAATGTAATTTTTGAATGGAATCATACATAACATCAGCACAAGGCTTTAAACTATTTACAGGAGGTGTATCCAAAATATTTACTGTCACATCTCCATTACGATTCTCGCACAATTCTAAATGACGTCCACCTGGTGCAATATAAACAACTCCCGGCTTTAATACATCCCCCTGAGCTGCTTCTTTCACCTTAACCTGACTGGATCTGTCTAATCGATCAGCCAAGGCAGCTGTGAATCCTTCCGGCATATGCTGAACCAAAACCAAAGGTACATCCATTCTATTTGGAATCATTGGTATCATATTGTGAAGGGCCTGAGGGCCGCCTGTCGAACAAGCAAGTGCAATTAATTTATCCCTATTATTAGGTCTCACATGCACTATTCCATGATCATTATCGCCGGATGTCTGTTCATCTATATTTGAAGTAGATGTAGCCTCTTTGTTGGAGGTTTTATTCATCCCCGCAATTATCTCTTTGGTTTTCTTGGCGCTTTGTGAAATCCTATCAGATGCAGAACCAGTTATCTGTTTCACTCCACCCAAGGCTGCATGCACTTTTACCATTAGGTTTGAAGCAAACTCTGTATCTGATTTGGAAATACGAGTAGGTTTTGCAATACAAGCATAAGCACCATTTTGCATGGCGTTAATCACCTGCATCTCATCTTCGATAAGTGTTCTACTCATAGCAATAACCTTGACTGTTATTTTGTCAGTCTTTAGTTTTGCAAGCAATTCAACACCATCATTACCAGGAATTGCCAAATCCAATAAAACAAGATCATACTTGTCGTTCGTTATTTTGTTGTAAGCACTTTCACCATCTGAACATACTTCAATTTGGTGAGAATCATTGTCTGCATTGATTATATCACACAACCACCTTCTCATGATTGCAGAGTAATCAACAATAAGAATTTTTGCCATTTACAACCCCTGTTCTTTTTTTCTAATGCGTCTTTCCTCTTCGAAAATATAACTAATTAATCTTTCACGTTCCTTTTCGGATTTATGAAAGAACTGTACTCTATGAATATATCTATCTCTTGTCTTAGATCTCTCCGAAGAAATAATTTTTCCAACTATTTCTATTTCTTCATTCACATTTTCACTTTCTATTTTAAACCTTATTAATAAAAAAGAAATATTTTTTAACGAATTCGATGTAACAAATCTAGTTCCACCACCACTGATATCTAAAAGCACACCAATCCCCCTCACTTTTAGCATATCAGCATGATGCATCACCTCTTTGCACTGTTGTATATCAGGTTTCATTGCTGCTTCCTCAATCAAACCCATAAACATGGCATTTATATTACAATCTATTCTATAATATTCTCTTCTCTGTTGTTTCTTTAATGATGTTGTAAGTTTAAATCTCAGAAGATAAAAGCCTTCTCTTTTTAAATGTTCTGTTATTGTAGCATCAGCTTTATACATCCCTGAGGAAGTGGTAAATAATAGTTCATACCTTACATTTTTGGGTAACAACTTATATTTTTCCTTAACAATAGGAACATTAATATCCACAGTATCATCATCATTGACATCAAAAACCGTTGAAAAGAAGTTGCCTTCCTCCCTTTCCCATTCAGGTTTTGTCATCATGACTTGGATAATATTTATATCAACTTTATCTCCAGGTAATAATTCCTTAATTTTCATTATGGAAATCCTTTTCTACTTCTTATTTATAAAACTTCCAAAAATTTGAGCAATTCCCCATTTATATTTTACATGTTCGTTTCCATTTAATAAAGTATCAGCAATTGTCTCAAAGGCTTTAGATGATTTTGCATTTGGCGCTTCTATAGAAACCACCTTTTGATTTCTAACCGCCTTTTCTAATATTGTATCAGATGGAATCATTCCTATATAGTTTAAATTTCCACCTAAGAATTTTTCCACAACTGAATTCAACTTTTCGTATACAGCTTTTCCTTCAGATTCAGAGCTCACTTTGTTTGCAACCAAATGTACATTTGTTCCACCCTTGACATAACGTGAATCCTTATAAAGAGCTTTCATTAATGAATATGAATCAGTCAAAGAGCTAGGCTCTGGTGTTGTGACCAAAAGTACTTCCGGACTAGCCAAAACAAATTCCATAACAGCGTCTGAAACACCAGCTCCTGTATCTATTATTATAACATCACATAAGTTATTTAAAGATGAAATATTATGAACCAAATAGCTAATCTGATCTTTTGATAAATTATTTAATCCAACAATTCCTGATCCACCGGAAATAAAACCTATTCCATTAGGCCCTTCAGTTATTATTTCATCAATACTTTTTCCACCATATATCAGATCACTCAAATTATATTTAGGAACAGTACCAAACATAACTTCTACATTTGCCAAGCCAAAATCAGCATCAAGAATAATCACTTTCTGCCCCTTTGCCTGAAACCACGTTGCTAAATTAACAGCCATATTAGACTTGCCAACTCCGCCTTTTCCACTAGTTATTGTTATAACTCGAGCGTTTCGAATATTATTTTGATTTTTTAACTTTATAACATTTCTTAATTGTTCGGCCTGATCCATCTATTGACCTCCCAACAAAGTTTTAACCAACCATTGTGTATTAAGTACATCAATATCGTTTGGCACATTCTGTCCTGTAGTGATATAAGAAACATCCGCCCCTGTATATTGTCTAATATTATAAATATTTCCATAGGCGCTTGTCTCATCTAATTTAGTGAAAATCAAATCGTATTCACCAAATGTTTTGTATGTATCCACAATAGCTTTTAAATCCTTATATTTAGTAGTTGCACTCAACACAAGATATACTTCTTTATCATAATTATCAGGCAACTTATCTATAAGTTTTGCCATATCGCTTCTTTGCTCTTCGTTCTTATGCGAAAATCCAGCTGTATCAACAAATACCACATCAAAATTAGAATATTTTTCAATTTCTTTTTCTATATCATCAGGTGAATATACTATAGACATAGGTATCTCTAATATATCTGCATAATTTTTCAATTGATCTGTGGCAGCAATTCTATAAGTGTCTGCAGTGAGTAATGCAACATTTTTGTCCTCTTCTATTTTAAACTTAGAGGCAATTTTGGCTATAGTTGTAGTCTTTCCTACTCCTGTTGGACCAATAAAAAATACAACCTTAGGTTTCCTCTTAGAGATTTCCACAACTTTAGGCTGACCCATTTTTAAAATCATTTTCTGATAAGCATTTGAAATTAAATACTGTAGCCCATCTGTGCTATGAGAAATCTTTTCCATATCATCAATCAATTGATTGATATATATCTCATCTACCTCATTGTCCAAAAGTACCTTATATAGCATCTTGAAAAAAGCTTGGCTCTCTTGCCGCTCATCTATATTGGCACCTTTATCAAAAGCTTTATATTCATTATAATTTCCAACCGGTGCCTCCTTTAACAAGGATACATCCGAAATCTCATCAATATTTTCCACAAAATCCATATTGGCCAATCTGTTAAATGATTCTTGAGGTTTTGCATTATCTTTAGGCATATGTTTTTTCTGAACATCAACAGCTTGGCTTAAGCTATCATTTTTTATTATTTTGCTTTCAGAATTATTCATCACTTGATTAACAGCAGCAAAGGCATCCTTTAAATCTGATTCATTTACATTTGAAAATGCACTTACATCATTATTAACAGCAACTTTATTATCTGCCCTATACGAAAATTCATTCTGCGAAATCGGTGGAATTGTAATATCCTCATCCGCCACCGCATCAAAATTGGACTTTTTGGTGTTATTTTTTACAGGCTCAGATGCCGCACTATTGCCAGCATTATCATTTACACTAAATGACTTTGGTGGCATAACGTCATCTTCCAAAGCAGCAGTAACCTCATAAATATTACTTTTAAATATGCCAATGAGGCCCTTTTGACGGACCTCTTTTATATTCATTATAACTACAGCTTCTCCCATTTCTGTCTTGGCTAAAGCTATAGCTTCATCTTTAGTTTTTCCTTGAAACTTTTTAATAATCATTTACGCTGTCACCATTCCCACTGAACTCAAGGCTACATCTGAATCAATTTCATTATAAGATATAACCACTAAATCTTTTACATAATCCTCTGACATTTTCTTGAAATACATTCTCACTATAGGTGAAGTTATAACAATAGGTATCTTGCCTAATTCTTCAACTTTGGTTATCTGCTCACTTAAACTGTCCATAACTGCACTTATACGCTCAGGATCCAATGTAAGATATGCACCTTGCTCCGTTTGCTTAATTGAGCCCATAATCTCTTGCTCAATCTTTGGATCTAAAGTAATACATGTGTTTTGAGCATTTGGTTCAAAATACCTGCTAGATATAGCTCTCTTTAATCCCTGTCTAACATATTCGGTAAGCACATCCGTATCACGAGTTGTGGCCGCATGATCAGCAAGCACCTCAAAAATTGAAAGTAAATCTCTTATAGACACACCTTCTGACAATAAATTTTGTAAAACTTTTTGAATTTCTCCCAATCCTAAAAGTTTTGGTGTGAGTTCGTCTACAAGAGCAGGATTTGTCTCTTTCAAATTGTTGACCAAATTCTGCACATCCTGTCGTGTCAACAATTCTGCAATATGTCTTCTTATGACTTCTGTCAAATGTGTCGCAATAATTGAAGGTGGGTCAACCACAGTATAACCTAAACTCTCAGCTCGTTCACGCTGAGCATCAGTAATCCAAAGAGCCGGCAAATCAAAGGATGGCTCCCTTGTCTCTATACCTGTGATTTCCTCTTCTACATATCCAGGATTCATAGCCATATAATGGTCAAACATTATTTCACCAGCAGCCACCTGAATACCTTTTATTTTTATAATATATTGATTTGGATTCAACTGAATATTATCTCTAAGTCGAATAATTGGTACAACCGTACCAAGTTCTAAGGCAATCTGCCTTCGAATCATAACAACACGATCTAGCAAATCACCACCTTGATTCACATCTGCAAGAGGTATTATTCCATAACCAAATTCCAACTCGATAGGGTCCACCTGCAAAAGGGAAACCACATTTTCGGGTCGCCGAATCTCCTCAGCCTCAGACTCTTCCGCAGCAACTTCCTCCTCAATAGTCTCCTCGCCAATTGTTTTAGAAATAGAATTTCCTGCGATAATAAATACTGCTCCAAAAAGAATAAACAACACAGGATTCAATGGAGTAAAAATACCAAGGAACGCAAGTACCGCTCCAACAATGTATAACACTCTAGGAATACCGAATAGCTGTTTGATAAGAGTTCCACTAAAGTCAGCTTCCTTTGATCCCTTGGTAACCAAAATACCAGTTGATAGAGAAATCAAAAGAGAAGGAATCTGTGAAACCAAACCATCACCGATGGTCAAAATACCATATTCCTGAAAAGCCGTCGCAAAATCAGCGCCTCCACGCCATACTCCCATAACTGTTCCACCTACAAGGTTGATAACAGTAATAATAAGACCTGCGGTGGCATCTCCCTTTACATACTTTGTAGCACCATCCATAGAACCAAAGAAAGCTGATTCCTCTTGAATCTTATTTCTTCTTTGCTTAGCTTCTTCCTCTGTGATTGCTCCAGTATTCAAGTCGGCATCAATCGCCATCTGCTTACCTGGCATAGCATCAAGAGTAAATCTAGCAGAAACCTCAGCCACACGTTCAGAACCTTTGTTGATAACCATAAACTGAATCAATATCAATACAACGAAGATAATGGCACCGATAACCAAGTCACCGCCACCAACGAAGGTACCAAAGGTTTCAACCACGTTTCCAGGGCTTCCTGTTGTCAAAATCAAACGAGTAGACGATACATTCAGAGAAATTCTAAAAATTGTTGTAAATAGTAATAATGTTGGGAAGAATGACATATCCAAAACTTCCTTAACAAACAATACATTTACCAAAATAATAAGCGCAATACTGATATTTAAAGCCAGCATCACATCTAATAAAATAGAAGGAATCGGAATAATGAAAAAAAGTACAGCTGCCAGCAGATATGCAACTACTCCTACATCTGTAATCTTTATAGAAGATGTATTCATATTCCAGTTCCTCCTTTCTATAACATAATAAAAATCTTAAAATCTATAACCATCTGACACTATTGTCTCTTAGCATAAATGACAGCCAATACCTCTGCCACAGCCTGATATAATTCAGGTGGAATTTCCTGTCCTACGTCAACAGTGCCATAAATCATTCTGGCCAATTTTTTGTTTTCAACTATTTCCACATTGCTCTCTTTCGCTTTCTCCTTAATTTTCTGAGCCAAAAAATCTTCTCCTTTGGCCAGAAGTACTGGAGCCGTCTCAGTTTCAGCATCATAACGGATAGCAACAGCAATATGAGTTGGGTTTGTGATTACCACATCAGCTTTGGGCACATCTTGCATCATACGCCTTTGAGAGGCTTCTCTCATTCTCTGCCTTTGCTGTCCTTTAATCTGTGGATCTCCCTCGGTATTCTTATATTCATCTTTGATCTCTTGCTTTGTCATCTTCATCTCTTCATTAAATTTATGTTTTTGATAAACATAATCTATGATTCCAATAACAAGATAAACAATACTTATCTTGAGACCTGTATCAATAATAATATCTCCCATCAAGGCTATTCCTTGATTCAAGGATATATCATATAAAATAAACAAATTATTCGCTTGATCTCTAATATTTGAAAAAGCAACATAAAAGATCAAAACAATTTTTAAAACAGATTTAATCAGATTAAAAATGGATTCCTTCGATATAATTCTTTTAAATCCATTAATAGGATTAAATTTCTTAAAATCAGGTTTCATAGGTTTTGTGGAAACCTGCCATCCAACTTGAATAATGCTAATCAGAAGTGCTACAACAAATCCAATTATCAAAAAAGGCGCCATAGCAACTAACATCTGAAGCAACGTATCTTTGATAATAATCGAAATCGTATGTACTGTTAAACCATCCCTACTTGTAGCTACAATATCAGGAATCATTCCATACATCCAATGAAATATACTGATAAACTTTTCGCCTAAAAAGGAAACAAAAATCTTCAAACTTAAAAACATTGCTATCAATGTAGCAGCCGAATTAAGTTCCTGGCTTTTTGCTACCTTGCCTTCTTCTCTTGCATCCTTTAATTTCTTGGCTGTAGCTGGTTCAGTTTTCTCTCCGCCAGGACCATCTTGCGCAAACCATTGCAGATCCAAAGGCAGTAATAAAACTCTATCTTCTATCACTTTCAGTACATTCCTTTTGTAAATTCTATCATCAATGTTCTCATCTCTTTAAAAACAAAATTTGCTATGTCAGGCAACATGAATACTGTGATAAATAGCACTGCCAAGCCTACTAAAAGTTTAAGCTGTATACCTACAGCAAACATATTCATCTGAGGAGCCACCTTGGCCATTACACCTAAAATCGCATTCAAAATCATAATACAAGCAAACACCGGTAGCACAATTCGAAAAGCTATGATAAACAAATCTGCCATATATTTCGTCATTGACCCCAGCAGGGAATTCATATCAAAAACAGCTCCCCCAAGTGGAATCAGAGAAAAAGAATCTATAAATGCCCTTAATATGTACTGATACATATTAGATGTAATCATTAAAAGCAGTAAAAAATAATTATACATATTACCTGTCAACGCCACTTGTGAACCTGTAGCAGGATCAAAGACAGCAGCCATGGAAATACCAATATCCATATCGATAATAGTTCCTGCAAATAAAATAATGGAACTACAAATATTTGCTGCAAAACCAATCAGCAAACCTGTAATTCCCTCTCTGAGTACTAATATGGCATACCCTATTTCAGACGTATATGTAGCTTCCTCTAGAGGGATTGTAAAATAAATTAAAATAGCAAGAAAAGCTGCCAAACCAGCTTTCACTCTTCCCGGCACATCTCGTCTACCATAAAACGGTGCTGTATATACAAAACAGGCAATCCTAACCAATATCAGCAAAAAATATTCTAATTTTATAAAATCAAAAGAATAATTAACCATAGTCTAACTAGCCTAAGTAAACACTAAAATTTGACCATAAATTTGTCATAAAATCTGTAATGTTATTCAAAATAAATGAGCCAAAAATTATAAGTCCAATAAATATACCCAATATCTTTGGCACAAATGTCAATGTCTGCTCTTGAATAGATGTAACAGTTTGAAAAATACTTACAACCAAACCAATAACTAAGGAAATAAGCAACATAGGTGCAGCGCATACTATAATTGTATAAATAGCATCTCTTGCTAAATCTAAAACTTGTCCTTCTGTCACAATAATCACCTCATTTTTTAACAATAATCACGTCAATAGAAAGTCTTCACCAGACCTCCGACCACTAAATTCCATCCATCTGCCAATACGAATAACAATATTTTAAATGGTAACGAAATGGTAGTAGGCGGTAACATCATCATACCCATGGACATAAGAACCGATGCCACTACCATGTCAATAACTATAAACGGAACATATATTAAAACGCCAATAATAAATGCTGTTCTTAGTTCACTCACAATAAAACTTGGAACAAGTACAACAAATGGAACATCATCATATTCTTCATATGTTGTGCCTGAAATCTCACAGAACATATTCAAGTCCTTTTCTTGTGTCTGCCCATACATAAACTGTCTAATAGGCTTTATGCCAACTTCAAACGCTTCTTCTTGGGTTATTTCACCTCTATCAAGAGGTTGAATAGCCTCTTCATTAATCTGAGTAAATGTAGGCCACATAATAAATAACGTCAAAAACAGCGCCAATCCAATCAACACTTGATTAGGGGGTGCTGTCTGAGTACCTATGGCAGTCCGAACAAAATGCAACACGATTATGATTCTCGTAAAAGAAGTAAGCATAACCAAAATAGATGGAGCAAGTGATAGCACCGTAAGCACTAAAAGAATTCTAACAGTCGATGATAAATTTCCGCCCTCCGAGTCAAAACTCAAAGAAACTCCACCTTCACCAACTACAGAATCACTCGCATTTGGCGCATTTTCAGTCGCTCCATATTCTGCCGCATTTACTGTTGTTGAACTACAATAAAATATTCCAATTGTAAGTATTACACTTGCAAATATCACGCTAAATAACACGTAACATTTTTTAAACTTGCTTAAATTCATTGTCTTACTTATCTGCCTTATGCTTCTTAAATTTTTTCAATATTTCATTGAAATCACCTTGAACTGTAGGTATATTCTCCTTGTCAAAATCAGGAACTTCCTTTAGTTCTTCAGTGGAAAGTTCGCCAAGTAAAGTTATATCGTTCTTGCTAACTGCAATAACGAAATAACGATCTTTTCCAGCTTTGACAAGCTGAACATACTTATCCGTTGTAAGTTTTAAGGTTTCAGCCACAGAAAGATTGTTGCTAATCGATTGAGTCTTTTGATAACCAGCAATCCATCTAGTTGTATAATAAGTCATGATCAATATCACGATAAAACAAAATACAACTATTACAAGTTGAAACAAACTCTCACCTGTTGAAGATAACAACATCATAATTAACCAATAACCTTCTTAACAGCCTCAAGTACTCTCTCAGCCTGGAAAGGCTTAACAATGAAATCTTTTGCGCCAGATTGAATAGCTTCAATAACCATAGCCTGCTGTCCCATAGCAGAGCACATGATAATGCACGCATCTGAATCCTTTTCTCTGATAGCCTTTAACGCCTCGATACCATCCATCTCAGGCATTGTGATATCCATAAGTACTAAGTCAGGCTTAAGTTCAGCATACTTGTCAACTGCAACCTTTCCATTTTCGGCTTCACCCACAACATTGTAACCATTCTTAGTAAGAATGTCCTTAATCATCATTCTCATGAAAGCCGCATCATCACTAATTAAAATATTCTTTGCCATTTTTTCTCTCCTTGTGTCTAAAGTTATTTCATTATCTCGGTAATTCTAATACCGAATGATTCTTCAATTACTACTACTTCACCTTTTGCAACATACTTACCATTGACAAGCACATCTATAGGTTCACCAGCTATTTTATTTAATTCTATAATAGTTCCTGGTGCAAAGTCCAGTATATCTTGAATAGATTTATGTGTTCTTCCCAACTCAACTGTAACTTCAAGGGGAACATCCATAATCAAATCAATATTTTCTGGTTGGTATGGCGGTTGATAACTGCCAGTAAAAGGTTGAAACTGTGCAGCTTGCACATTAACCTGTGGTTGTGGATAAGGCTGTGCGTACTGCATCTGTGCCTGCTGCATATAAGGTTGTCCTTGAGGCGCAGCCTGCGGCGCCGGCTGTGGTGCCGGTTGTGGCGCAGCTTCAGGCGCTGGTGCTGGAGCAGGAGCCGGTGCTGGTTCCTCTGCTGTCGGTCCGTCATCAATAGTTGAAGCCGAATCGTTCTCCATATTGCTCATTACATTATTGCACATTTCCTTGGCAAGTGAAATAGGATATAGCTGCATAATTTCACTATCTACCAAATCACCAATCAACAACTTGAATGTAATCTTAACAAACTTTTCATGTAAAAAGTCTGCTATATCACCACCATCTACAGATTCTGTCAAATCCACTAAATCCGATGAAGGTGGACTGATATCAATCATATGATCTAACATTGATGAAAGCGATGTGGCTGATGATCCCATCATCTGATTCATTGCCTCGCTTATGGCGCTTAAATGAATCTCTCCAACCTCTTCATCAGTGCTCGTTCCCTCGCCACCCATCATTAGGTCTGTAATTATTTTAACATCATCTTCCTTTAAAACCAAGATGTTACTTCCATCTAGACCTTTGGTGTATGCAATTCGAACGACAACACACGGTTTTTCATAAGCTTCTGAGATTTCATCCCAGTCAGCAACCGTAACTACAGGTGTTGATATTTCTACTTTTTTATTAACGAGAGAGAACAACGTTGTAGCTGCCGTACCCATACTGATATTAGCAACTTCACCAATTGTATCAATCTCTTCACTAGTAAGTCCCTCTGAATCACCTGCGTCTGTAGACGCCTCAGCGCCTCCACCATTTAGGAGTGCATTGATTTCTTCTTGAGACAATACTCCGTCACTCATGTGATTACTGCTCCTCTCTTATTACTGATGTAACTCTAACTGCGTAATTCTCCCCAGCAGCACCAGGTAATGCAGTAAATTTTCTTATATCTCCAACAAAGACTTCCAATTCCTGGTCGACTTTGGTGTCGAGTCTAACAACATCTCCAACCTGCAAGCCAGAAAAATCGCTCACAGATATCGAACTATTTCCCAGTACAGCCCTGACCGGGATAGCCGCTTTTGAAATAAGCGACTCAATGGCCTCGGCATATTTTGCCTCGCCCTTTTCCTGCATGCTCGAATACCAGAATTTAGTATTCAATTTCTCCATAACAGGCTCTAATGTAATGTATGGAAGACACACATTCATAAGTCCTTCCACATCTCCAATTTTTATATTAATTGTCACTATGGCAATCATTTCTGAAGGAGAAATAATTTGAGCAAACTGAGAATTCGTTTCAATACGCTCCAATCTAGGATGAATATCTATAACATTCTCCCATGGCTCTCTCAAAAGTTGTACACAAGCTGTCATAATTCTCTCTATTATAAGCAACTCAATCTCAGAAAACTCTCGAACCTTGTCAATAGGCTCTCCCTCTCCACCAAGCATTCTATCTACTATAGTAAATCCCAACTGGGATGCCATTTCAACAATTATATTGCCCTCTAAAGGATCAAAGTTAACTACGCCAAGAAGCACTGGATTCGATAAGGCATTGGAAAATTCCATGTAGGTAACTGCCTCCGAATTCATAACTTCAACCTGTACATTTTTTCTTAAATATACCGGAAGGTTGGTAGACAGCAGTCTGCCATAATGTTCAAATATAATTTCCAATGTGCGAAGATGCTCTTTAGAAAACTTTGAAGGTCTAGCGAAGTCATAATTCTTGACTTGCTTTTCGCTGTTCGCCTTCATCTCATCAGCATCAACCTCGCCATTGCTTAAGGCTTGTAACAGATTATCAATTTCACTCTGTGATAAAATATCACTCAAACCGTCTCACCACCTATGCTATAAATAAGGTTAATCATTACTGATATTGAACACTTGAGAATGTAACATCAATAATTGTATCTGTACCAAACATCTGCTGTAAATTCTCTAAGAGATCCTCTCTAACAGCAGCCTGATTTCCTTGTAATTCATCCATTGTATACGAAGAAACAATATCAAATATCTTTCCTTCTATAAGTTTCTTTTTGGCTTCAGTCTGAGCTTTTACATCATCAAAATCCTCAGCCGTATTATTTAAAGACAATGTAACTTTTATTAAAGCAACATGGGTCTTTCCATCTCCATCAGGCTTTAGATTTATCGTCATATTTTCCTCACCAATCTCAACCAACTCAATCTGCTCTACTGGAATGTTTGCATTGCTTGTAGCGCTACCTGACTCAAGATCTAAGTCAATAGCTGAACAAATTTTTGTAATTAAAGCATTGGCCTGCTTCACTTCCGGAACAATCGTCATGGTAATCAAAAGTGTAAGCACTAGATTTACAAGTACTAAAACCAAAGTAACAACTGTCAATAAATTCTTTTTCATGATATAAACCTCTCCAGTCCTAATTTGAATTAAGTGAATTGTATATTTTAATTTCTACTCTTCTATTTTTTGCTCTACCTTCAGAAGTAGAATTATCGGCAATAGGAGCATATTCTCCTCGTCCTGATGATTTAACATGATCGGCACCAATATCAGAATTTTCTCTTATATAGTTCGCCACATTCAAAGCACGATACATCGAAAATTCATCATTTGTCGCATATAATTCTCCGCTACTCGGCGGAACATTATCACTATGTCCCTCAACCTCAATTAAGTTTCCAGTATAATTATTGATGACAACGCATATTTTTTTCAAAAGCGGAATAGCTTCTTCACGCACAGAAACTTCTCCAGCATCAAAAAGCATAGCACCATTTAGATTTATCATCACATAATTCTCTGTAAAATTCACTTCAATTTGATCAGTAACACCCATAGAATCAAGCATTTCACCAATCTGTTGAGCCATCTGTTCACTCTCTTTTAACCCAGCCTGAGTCATAGCCTCTTCAGCCTGTTCTTCAGTAATCTCTTCTGTCGGTTCATTAGGATTAGATTCATCATAATCACCAGTATTTTGAGACGCATCCTGATAAGCAGATGAGGCATTAAAATACACATCAAACATCTCTAAAGCACTGATACCTGAAGATATCAACTCACCTTCACCAATTGAGGAACCTCCCGCCGGTAGTATGGAAAAACTACTTTGAAAAGAAGATATTATCATTTCAAACTTCTCTGCATCAACCGTTGACATTGAAAACAGTAACACGAAGAAACACAGAAGCAAATTCATCAAATCACTGAAGGTGGCCATCCAAGCCGGAGAACCTTTTGGTGCTTCCTCTTGCTTTTTCTTAGCCACTATTCGTCACCTCCGCCCTCTTCTGTTCCAGCAGCAGCTCTATCCGCAGGAGCCAAGAACGACTTCAACTTTTCTTCTATAACACGTGGGTTTTCTCCTGCCTGAATAGACAAAAGTCCCTCCACTGTAATTTCCTTCATCATAATTTCCAGGGCGTTATTTTGTTGCAACTTAGCAGATGTAGGTGACGCCAACCAGTTGGCAATCAATGAACCATACAAAGTTGTAAGCAAAGCAACCGCCATATTAGGTCCAATTGTAGATGCATCCTCCAAGTTCTTTAACATGTTAACAAGACCACAAAGAGTACCAATCATACCCCAGGCAGGTCCCATCTCAGCCCATTTATCCCAAAAAGCACAGACCTTTTTATGTCTAGCCTCCACATTGCTTAAATCCGTCTCCAAAATTCCACGAACTAAATCAGGATCAGTTCCATCAACAACTAGGTTGATACCTTTTTTCAAGAACTCATCTTCCATATCATGAGTGGCTTCTTCCAAAGCAAGTAATCCTTCTTTACGAGAAATATTTGATAAATTAATAATATTTGAAATAACCTCCGCAGGATTTCCCACCTGTGGTTCTTTTATCGCTAAAGTAATTCCCTTTAAACCATTTATAAAATCTGGAAGTTTGTTTGATGCCAAAGTACTTGAGAGAGATCCACCAATCGTGATAATGATTGAAGGTACATCGATAAAGTTTCCAATAGCGGCAACACCACCGGAAGAAACGATACCAAATATAAGCATTACAAATCCAAGTACTAAACCTGCTAAAGATGCTATATCCAAACTTTTTCACCACCCTTATCTATAATTTGTATAAAATCACAAAATCTACATATTCTCATCTTCAATAATTTTACTAGATTTTAATATAATTGTCTACATTTTGCTGAATATTTTCACACTAAAATAAGTATATCTAGCCTTAAGAAAACACAAAATGTTGTGTTTAATGATTTTTAAATCAAAAATAGCCCCACCAAAAGTGGGGCTATAGAAATTTTAATTATCTCTTAAGATTTGTCAATTCCTCAAGCATTGTATCTGAAACTGTGATAATTCTTGAGTTTGCCTGGAAACCTCTCTGAGTTGTAATCATATCTGTAAACTCTTGAGACAAGTCTACATTGGACATTTCCAACTGTCCTGTTGACATACTTCCACCGTCAGCAGTTACATCAACTCCAATTCCATCGAAATCACCAGAGTTAAGCGTTGTCTTATAACAGCTATTTCCTAAGCTCTCCAAACCGGAAGCATTTGAAAACTGCGCTACCGCAATCTGTCCAAGAAGAACTGTATTACCATTGTCATATGATCCAAAAATCTTACCTGAGCCATCTACAGATACACTTGTCAAAGCACCAAGTTTCTTACCAATACCAACGACACCGTTGATATCACCTTTTTCTACATTTACTGTAGAACTTCCACCATTGTCATAATTTAATAACTTGGTGAAATCAATATTAATATCCTCAAAATTTCCCAAATCATTCAAAGCTGAAAGATTCATTGAAACTTTACCATTATCACCAACCGTATTGATATAACTGAAAGTACCATCATCTGTGTTGAACTTCAAATTATAATTTGTTGTATCGTATGTATACTCCATCTGGCCTGTTTCGCTCAGAGCTAAAGTTCCCGGATCAAGACTTGTTGTATCAATTGAAAATAGTGTAGCCAAATCCACTGTTCTAGTGTCTGTAGTATCAGCTGAATTTACAAATGTAAAGGAAGTCTGATTTCCCTCAGTCTCAGGTACTGTGATGCTAGCAGGCACGCTAGATGCGTCCAGGCGATATTGATTTCCGCCAGATGTAAAATAAATATTCCCACTTTCAACAGAAAAATTCTTGGTAGGATTATATCTTCTAGTAGCTTGAGTATCTTTACCAAAAATAGAACTCAACTCTCCACCGTTAGCCTCATATGTCGCTAAAATATCCTGGTTTTGATCATTATAAATATTTGTAAGTTCTACTGTATACTCACCATTTTCTGTGTCGGCGGCCTTGATTGAAAATCTTGCTGTATAAGAATATCCAAGATTATCAAAGAAAGACAAGTTTCTGTAATAACCCTCTTCACTTGTTACATTTTTCTCATTTTTATCAATAACACCTGAAAATGTAGCTTCTGTTGTAGCTTCAGGTGCACTTGTTAAATTCTTAGGTTGCATAATTCTAAGAGGAGAAACAGTGCTCTGACGAATTGTAACACCAGCATCTTCTGTCTCTTCTGCCTGCCAACCCATTACCATATAACCTGTTGAAGCCATGGCAAGGTTACCATTTCCATCGAGATAGAAAGAACCCGCTCTGGTAAATAAGTTTTCTGAACCATTGTTTACAACAAAGAAATTTGTTGTGTTAGAATCTGTAAGCTTAATATCAAAAGCCTGTCCTGTAGACTGCGCAGCACCTGCTGATGTTATGCTTATCTTTGTAGCTGCAGTTGTTACACCAAGACCTATCTGCTTGGCATTCTTTCCACCAACTGTTTCTGTAGCACCAGATGCTCCAGAAGTTGTCTGATACATGATATCGGAAAAAGTAACTGCAGATGACTTAAATCCGATAGTGTTAACATTGGCGATGTTATTACCTATAACATCCATCTTTGTCTGGTGTGTCTTTAAACCCGCAACACCAGAATAGAGTGATCTCATCATAATAAATGACCTCCTAATTATTAATACTGTAAGTTGTCGCTTCTGTCAGTCGGCGACTATTAGCTTCCTTAAAAGGTCCAGCTAAATAATTACAGCTCCGTCTATGTTTGTAAATACATTTTCCATGGCATCTTGTTTATCCATGGCCGTTACGACCGTTTGATTTGGAACATTTACAATAAATGCTAACGAATCAACAATCACTAGTGATTCCTTAATACCTTTTGCACTAGCCTTGGCAACACCTTCTTCCAGCCTCTGACTTTGATCAGCTGATAAAGAAATATCTCTATCATCAAGTCTCTGTGAAGCATGCTTTGAAAATTTCAACTCACTGCTCTTGGTCTGCTGTGTGTCAATTCTCTGCTTTAAGATATCCTGAAATGACGCACCGTTTAATGTGGCGTCACCAGTCTTTTTCGCAGGTTGATTATTCAGATATTGTCCAGCAACTTGCTCAATTGAGGTAAAGGAATTTGTTATTTTATCCATAATTTCAACTCCTTACTTCCTTGTAACCACTTTGTTCCTCTTTTTATGAAACCTATGCCCCTTGAGTAGTATTACTTTCGTCTGAAGTTTCATCACTATTTATATCGGCTGTTTTTTCTGATTCTGTAGCTTTTGATGATTCAGAAATTTCTTGAATCTTCTTTATCTCAGCCAATCTCTGTTCCAATGTTTCTAATTTCTTATAGGCATCAGGGTTTACAAATTGTTTTTGATAAGAATCCATTCCATCAAATAAAGTTCTCACTGCCACAATATTATCTTCATCATCTGCTGTGAGAGTATCAACTGTAGGTAATTTATTAACCAATGCATAAAATGTATCTGTGATAGTTATTGCCTCATAATATTTATCATCAGCAATACTTTGCAAATCATCAATGCTATAGAGTTTGTCGTCAATGGACAACTTCATGTTGCCTTCGTCATCCTTCAATACGTAATCAACTCTACCTTTTACATATTCACCCTCGCCTGACTCGCTGTTCACTAGCATGATAACATTTTTACCAACCAATGAATTAGCCTCTAAAGTCTTCATCTGATCCTGAACTGCCTGAACTGCCTCAATCTGTGAAAAAGATGCAAGTTCTGAAACATACTCAGTATTGCTTGTAGGCTCAAGTGGATCTTGATACTGCATCTCTGCAACTAGAAGTTGAAGAAACATCTCTTTGTCATATGCATCAGCTTTTTCGCTTTTCTTGGTGCTTGAATCTGTGGCCTGAGTAGTTCCTGTGGAGATAATCTTACCATTTTCTACAGTAGCTTCAATTGCCATATTATGTTCTCCTTTACGCTTCTAAATTAACTGTGTTTCCATTGTCTCTCATAATCTGCGCAACCAATTCTTCCTCTTCAGTCATAAGACCTGCAAGTTCATCTAAATTGTTTAGATTAATATTTCTTGTTCTTGACTTATTGTTCTGCTGTGCACTCTCTTCTTGTCTTTCCTGCTGACCTTCCTCAAGATTCTTTTCAAATTCATGGGTAGCAACTGATACTTCGATGGATGTTACTTTAGAATTAGAATTATTAATCTGCTCTCTCAAAGTAATCATCTGACTCTCTAGAGCTTCCTTAACTATCTGATTCTCTGTATAAAGTTTTGCTGTAACATTTCCTTCTTTTTCTGAAACTTCCATATAGATTTTTCCAAGTCCTTCAGGATTTAAAATCATCTCCATAGTCTTGGAATCCTGAGTGATTGTAGTGCGAACCTGTGTTGCAATTTGATCAATCATATCTCTAACATATACTCTCTGACCATCCGGCATTGTAACCTCATTTGTAGATGAATCAAAAGTAAATGGTTGAGATGTTTCATTTACAACTACCTGCTCAGCAGCTTTGGAATTATCATTAAATTCCATCTGACGATGATTGTTATTTGAATTCAAATTTGTTTGATTGTCTTTTAGAATTTCAGTTCCTTCTGTCGCCGCATCCTTAATAACAGTCTCCAC
The DNA here is from genome assembly GCA_024697595.1 of Lachnospiraceae bacterium. Classification (GTDB taxonomy): domain Bacteria; phylum Bacillota; class Clostridia; order Lachnospirales; family Lachnospiraceae; genus JAILFK01. The sequence continues at coordinate 78,083 of JAILFK010000010.1, forward strand.
ATTTGTCTCAATTTCAGGCTCATCATCATTGTCATTTACCATCACCTTTTGACCTTCAACCGATTTAGTTTCAACATTTGAAACCATTGCATCCTGCTGTTTTTGTAGAACATCAGCTTCTACATTTTCCACATTTGTTGCATCAGCTTTGATATTCACTGCAATATCCTCAGTTTTCACTGAAGCATCGTTATTTGAAATATTCACCACCAATGTCTCATCTTCAGCAAGCTTATTATCTCCAGTGTTGATAAATGTTTGATCGAATGCATTGTCGATTGGCATATTTCCTTCAACTGTATCAAAGATTTTTGAAATAGTTTCCAAATCCAGCTCAACTGTCTGCATTAAATCCTGTGCCATCTCCTTAACCTGTGTCAAGATATTATTGAAATTCTCATTCAATACCAGGCTAATGGAATTATCGGCGTCAGTTAAATCTGTCACAAGTTTGGCAAGATTCTGTACGTCTGTTAAATCTAAAAATGTAAGACCTAACTCCTCCATGGCATTTTCAATATCTTCCTCAGATACATCCAACTCCTCTGTCAACAGTTTCTTTACACCATCCTCGAATTCATCAACCGACTCTTTTAGTTCTTCGACCTTACCTCCGTCAATAACATCCTTCTGAGAACGATCAATCTTTGCAATATCTTTTTTGATATTATCTGTAGTCGCTGAAGGTGCTTGAGAACTTATTCTATCAACTTTCATAGATGAAGTTTTAGTGTTATAAGAAATGTTATTCACATCACTTTTCATACTTTCATTCATCAGTTGAAGAAAATTCTTGTCGCCTTCCATTTTCTCAGACTTAGAAACCGACTGAAGTACTGGCCCTGCTTGTATCGGAACACTCGATACGTTTGCACTTGTCATGGCATCTTCCTCCTTTCTTATGCAATTATCAATGTGCGTACCCTTTTAGGGTTATATATCCTAAGGCTCCATAAGTTCAGTAATTCGCGCTGCGAAATCCTGATCCATGGCACCAAGAATATCAGCTCTAGGTTGGACATCCATAGCCCACAAAATTTTTCCTACCAAACTAGGATTGGCTGTCATTGTATCAAATATTGCAGCTGCAGCCTCCGGCTCCATGCTTGCATATGTATTTGCATAATCTTCTATCTCTTTGGTTTCTTCCTGTTGTTGTAGCACTTGTTTATATAAAGCAGCTGCATTTTCAGGATCAATACTCTCATAATATTCCTTATATGCATTTATATCGGGTGCTTTGTCCGAAAAAACAACCTCTTGATAAAATTTTTCTTTCTGTTCGTAGAAAGTTGCCTCGTTTTCTTTATAACTCTGCAACTCAGCAGCCTGGGCTTCCAATTCAGCAATATGTGCCTGATTGGTTTCAGTAGCATTATTGGAATCAGCAACCTGCTGTTCTAACTCTTTAATCCTTGCCACAGCCTGGTCCATTGTCTCAAATTGATAAGCAGAATCCTCTTCGGCATACTTATCTGTTTCAGGTAAAATCTGATTTATAACTGGCACATCCTTTAAAAGCGGATACAATACAGTTGATCCAAATCCACCCACATCCATTTTTATCAATAAGCCCAATATTAAAAGCCATACAGCGATAATCAAAACAGCGACTGCCACGATTAGCAACTTGCCACCAGATGCCTCTTCCTCATCTTCTTCAATGCCATCTTCGCCTTCAGCTTTCGCTCTTTTTTTTTCTTCTTTAGCTTTTCTTTTTGCCTCTTTTGCAGCAGCTTTCGCAGCCTTCTTGTCTTCTTTTTCTTCAGCCATAATTCAATTACTCCGAATCTGTTTCTTCGTTATTTTTGTTATTATGATAAGTATAGCTTACCAATTCATCTGTTATTTTACTCTCCTCAGCCAAGAGCTCCTGTTTAAAATTCTCAAAAGCTTTTTCTTTTAAATTCTCTTGAGTCTTCCTTTCTTTCATCGCATCATTCATCCTGATACGAGCATTTTCAAGATTACGCTGAGCAGTATGAACTGCAATCATCTGGTCCCTGACGAAACTTTTCATGGAATTAATAGCATTTTTACAATTATTAATCTCCTTCAAATCCAGTTCACCAGAAGTAAGTTCTTTTAAACGTTGCTCATACCCCGCCTGTCTAACCAACAGTTCTTGGAGTTTTTCTTGTTCTTCATTTAATTTTTGATTTGCAATTCCAAATGCAATTTTTTCCTGATTTTCCATTTTCTCTTTAATTTCAAGGATATTTTGCATTTTATAAATAAATTTCGCCATAATAATTACTCTTCAGCAAACAAGCTTTCTAATAGTTCTATCACATCATCAAAATCAATTTTTTCGTCTGTCTGCTGTAATAAAAACTCATTTACACTATCTATTTTCGAGATTGCAAAATCTATATTTTTGTTAGAGCCAGCTTTGTAGGCACCAATATTTATCAAATCTTCTGCCTCCGTGTAAGTGGCAAGTACATTTTTAAGCTGACCAGCAACCTTTTTATGTTCCTTTGTGGCAATAGCACTCATAACACGGGAAATACTAGCCAAAACATCAATAGCCGGATAATGATTCTTCTGAGCAAGACTTCTAGATAGTACAATATGCCCATCCAAAATACTTCTAGCCGTATCAGTAATCGGCTCATTAAAGTCATCACCATCTACCAAAACCGTATAAAGTCCTGTTATGGACCCCTTATCCGAATTACCAGCCCTCTCTAAAAGTTTTGGCATCTCAGAATACACACTAGGAGGATAACCTCTAGTAACAGGTGGCTCTCCAGCAGCCAGCCCGATCTCTCGTTGCGCCATTGAAAAACGTGTAAGGGAATCCATCATCAAAAGCACATCCCGGCCTTGATCTCTAAAATATTCGGCAATGGCTGTTGCAGTTTTAGCAGCAGACTTTCGCATTAACGCAGGTTTATCCGAAGTGGCGACCACCACCACACTTCGAGCCATTCCCTCAGGTCCAAGATCGTGTTCAATAAATTCTCTAACCTCTCGACCACGCTCTCCAATCAATGCTATAACATTAATGTCCGCCTGAGTATTTCTGGCAAACATGCCCATCAAAGTACTCTTACCAACACCTGAACCCGCGAAGATTCCAATTCTTTGTCCTTTCCCAACAGTGATAAGACCATCAACCGCTTTCACTCCCAAGGGAAGTACCTGAGAAATAATTTCTCGAGACATAGGATCAGGCGGCATCGCATCCGCCGGATAAGCATCATCTAGCCAAATGTCTTCTTCTATGTCTGTAGGTCTACCTATACCATCAACTGTATGCCCTAACAAATCATCACCCACAGGAATAGATAAAGGTCGCCCTGTATTCTCTACAGTACAACCTATCCCGACACCTTCCACTCCTTCAAAAGGAGTGAGTAGCAAACTTTTATCTCTAAAGCCTACAACCTCAGCCATAACACGTTTATCTTCATTTGGATCAATTATAATTTCACACAAGTCATTCAATTTTGCATCGGGACCCACCGATTCAATGGTCAAACCAACCACCTTGGTAACGCGCCCTAACCTATCAAAATATGTATTGTCTAAAAGAGACAAATACTTGTTTTTATCAACCACTAATTCTGCCCCACTAACTCAAAATTTTAATCTCTTTGATTAAATTTTTCATTTCTGTGTCCATACTACAGTCAAACAGACCACCATCAGTTTCAACCATACATTGAGAATCGTCCAAAAGAGGATCTAGAACAATATCAAGAGTAACCTCCTGTCCCACCTTAGTCTGAAGTTCCTCCTTTTTATTTCTCAAAAATTCCATATTATTCTCATTTACTCTAATGATAAATGTTTGACTACTATCCACATTGGAAATAACATTGTCCAGCAAATGAAAAATCAGTTCCTTTTTATCACCAAACTCAACCAAAAACACCTTCTCAACAACCTGACAAATAGCATCTACAAGTTCTCTTTCCATATTGCTTTCTTTTTCTGCCATAGCTGCTTCCATATCAGCTTTTTGCTGTTGAATCTCTTGCTCTAACTCAGTCTTTTTAATCAAAGCCTCCTGATATCCCTTATCAAAACCAGCCTGTTGACCATCAGCCTCTGCATGAGACTTCATTGCATCAGCCTGACTTTGAGCCATATCCAATATCTCTTGAGCCTGTTGTCTGGCTTCCTCAAGAATATTTTCAGCCTCCGCTTTCGCTTCAGCAATATAATCCACGTCCGGTTGAACAGGTTCCTCAAACTCTTCCTCAGGCAATTCATCATTAAAATCATCTGGCAGCTCGGGCTCAATAAGATTTCCGTCCTCATCATATTGAGGCTCCGCCTCTTGAAGTTCTCGTATCTTTTCTTCCCTAGCAAGACGTGCCTGTTCTTTTGCAGCCTCTTTATTTTGTTTTTCAACCTCTTCTAAGATTCTTTCATCAAGCAATTCATTGTAATCGAGGACCTTTTTATTATCATCATCATCCTCTGGCGGAATCACTTGCATGCCATAAACAATATTAGACAACTAATTCGTCACCTCCACCTCTAGAAATAACGATCTCAGCTTGATCCTCAAGTTTTCTAATAACTCCAACAATCTTTTGTTGAGCTTCCTCCACGTCCTTCATACGAACAGGACCCATAAATTCCATATCTTCTCGAATCATAGATGCAAGACGACTTGAAAGGTTTTTAAATATTGCTGATTGAACTTCTTCATTAGCTCCCTTCAAGGCAACCTCCAAATCGTTATTATCCACATCACGAAGCACTCTCTGAATAGCTCTATCATCAAGCAACAAGATATCTTCGAATACGAACATCTTCTTTCTAATTTCATCTGCCAATTCTGGCTCTTCAATCTCAAGAGATTCCATAATACGTTTTTCAGTTCCACGATCAACAGTATTCAAAATATTTACAATAGCATCTACACCACCAGCAATTGTGTAATCCTGATTGATAAGAGATGAAAGTTTTCTCTCTAAAACTCGCTCAACCTCTTTGATAACCTCAGGGGATGTTCTATCCATAAGCGCAATACGTTTTGCAACGTCCGCCTGCATTTCAGGATTCAATGCACTCAAAATAAGGGATGATTGTCCAGGTGCCAAATAAGATAAAATCATGGCAATAGTCTGTGGATGCTCATCCTGTATAAAGTTAAGAACCTGAGAAGGTTCTGTTTTTCTAATAAACTCAAAAGGTCTAACCTGAAGAGATGCAGTAAGCTTTGTAATGACATTTTGCGCAGCCTCGTCTCCCAAAGCTTTCTCCAAAAGTTCTTTGGCATAACCAATACCACCTTCTGCAATATACTGCTGTGCAAGACAAACCTGATAAAACTCATCTATAACCGCGTCTTTTAACGACGGAGATACACTCTGGGTGTTAGCAATCTCTAAAGTGAGTTCCTCTATTTCTTCTTCTTTTAAATGTTTGAAAATATCAGCAGACTTTTCAGGCCCCAAAGCAATCAATAAAATTGCAGCCTTTTGTACTCCTGATAACTCTTCTGGTGCAGCCATTTTAACCCCAATCCTCGTTTAACCAGTTGCGCAACAAATTAGCCACCGCTTCTGGATTTTCATCAACGAATTTTTCAATAAGAATTCTCGCCTCAGATTTTTCACTGAAGCCAATGTCCTCAAGCTGTTCTTCCTGCTTTGCTTCAAGAAGTGTCTCAACAGAAACCTGCTCTGCAACTTCCTCCTCTTCCTTCGCGCCTCGAAGAGTTCTCAAAACAACAAATCCAAGCATTGCAAGAATCAAAACTGCAAGGACTATCTGTAATATATCTGTAAGCTCGATATTCGCTCCTTCAGAGTACTGGAACATAGGAATATCGTACGCTACGATGCTAATGTTTTCAGGATCGATTCCTGTAGCTTTCGAAACCAAATTGATAAAATCTTCATCAACTTCAGTTTTAACTCTATCACTGTTAGCCGCAACGAATTCATCAAAAGTCTGATCGTCTAGAGTGCCATCAGCTTTCAACTTATCTTCGTCATAAACTACGTAAGATGTGGCAACAACTGAGATAGATGAATCCTCATAACTTATAGTGCCTACCTCTTTTTCGGTCTCTGTTATCTTCTCATCAGGAAGATAATCTTTTGTAAATTCTTCAGATGATGATTCTGAAGTTTCATTATCCTCTAAAACATATGTTGTATCATCGTCATTGGTATCTGTACCAGGCACCCCGCCAACTCCTGATGTGGATTTAGTCTTCTTAGAAGTCTCACTATCCAGGTATCCTTCAGTTTTACCCTCATCAACAGAATAATCGTAATTAGTCTCCTTCACTTTGTCGAAATTCATCACCAGATTCATTCCAACATCCACATTGTCATATACATCTGTACCTAAAAGTACATTTTTCACCTCGCTAACAATAACCGCCTGAGCCTTGGCTTTGGCTGTTAAATTAGATGTAGCCTGTCCTGCAACAGTGGACTCATCACCGCCAGAAAATAACACATTTCCAGAACTATCTAAGATCAATATATTCTTTGCATTATCATTTCCCAAACCAGTGGCAATATATTGAGCAATCCCCGCCGCCTGATTCTCATCTAATTCCTTTTTCAAAGAAAGAATTACATTGGCATAGGCATCTTCTTTTTCAGATAATAAAGTACCATCATTTTCAGGCAAAGATAGTGTAACCTTAGCTGAATCTACCTGCTCAATTGTGGCAAGCTGTGTGGCGAATCTATCCTCCAAATAAAGTTTATATTTCTTTTGCTTATCCGCTTCGGTTGTAGAAAAACTTCCGTTAATAGCGTCATCAATTGAATATCCATCAGATTGCACCTTGTTAGTACCCAGCAAAATATTGGCATTAGCATAATCTTCCTGATTTACAGAATATTTCATTCCTGTTTCATCTGTAGTGTAAGCAATGGCTGGATCAGCACCCTCTAAAAGTTCTTTAACCGATGTTGCTTCTTCAGCAGTCTCACAGGTAATCAAAGTAACCATAGTTGGTCTTGAAACAGCATATCCTAATATAACAAGAGCGACAATAACAACAGCTAATATACTGATCATTACAACTCTTTGCTTAGTATTAAACTTTTTCCACCATTCTATTATTCTATTTAAAATATTTTGAATCTGCTCTGGCATATCAATCTATCCCCTATTACAACTTTCTATAACTAAATTTGCATATTCATAATACTATTGTATCCTTCGATAAACTTATCTCGAATAGCTACCGTATATTGCAATGCAAGATTAGCCTTTTGTTCCGCAATCAAAAGATCATGCACATTATCTGACTCGCCCAAGGCAAAAGATATCTCTTCCGCATTTGCTTTATTTTGCAAATCATTGGTTTCATTAACCATCGACATTGCAGAATCTAAAATTTTATCAAATCCCTGTCCAGCCTTTGACTCTACACTTGGTTGAACAACCGGGTTTTTATACATACCACTGATAGCTGAAATATCCATAATAGCCTCCTAAATAATTAATTATTGACCAATTTGAAGTCCCGCTTGCACCATGGATTTCATGGAATTAAACGCAGTGACATTCGCCTCATAGGAACGACTTGAATCTATCAAGTTTGTCATCTCTGTCACTGTATTTACATTCGGATAACTCACATAACCATTTTCATCCGCATCAGGATGGCTTGGATCGTAAGTCATAATAAAATCTGTTTCCATATCCTCAGACACCTTTGTCACTTTGACACCGTTGCCTTCAAAAGTTTGTGTCCCCTCAAGAACATCTTTAAAGGATGGTGACTTTGTCTTCTCCTCGAATGTGACAATTTTTCTTCTATACGGAGTGCCATCCTCTGTTCTAGTAGTGTTGACATTGGCAATATTTTCCGCAATAGTGTCCATTCGGAATCTTTGAGCAGTCATTCCTGAAGCTGCTATGTCAAATGATTGAAATAATCCCATAATATATCACCTCCGCCAACTATTTAATAACACTCTTAAATCTATCAAACTCTCGGGATACAGCACTAGTCAATGTCTGATATCGCAATTGTTCTGAAGCAATCTCAACATTTTCCGTGTCCACATCCACATTATTTCCATCTAATCTATATGAGAATGAGCCGTAGTCTGTATAAATATCAGGATCCAAACGATCTAGTTTTACATTATTAACAGCATCATTTAGCCCTTTATATTTCGTGCTTTTCAATTCACTTTCCAACACATTTTGGAATTCCACGTCCTGTCTCTTGTATCCCGGTGTGTCTACATTGGCAATATTATTAGCCAAGGCACTCTCTCTCATCCAGCTGGCATCAGCAGCTTTTCCAAGAACATCAACATAACTAAATGCATTTGAATTTAACATAGGCATCCTCCTCTAGGCATACTACTAGCCCAATCATATTTTATTATAAAGTATATTTACAAAAACACAAGTGTTTTTACACTATATTGTGTGTTTTTTGTTTTTCAAAACACAAGGTTTAGTTTTTTACTAATTTCACATACAATTCAAACATTTTAAAAAAGGACCTACATACGTAAGTCCTTTTAACTAAACACTTCCCTGTGTATACTTTATATCGGTTCAACCAGGTGATTAATTTAAACTATTTATTATCTTTTTTCAATGATGCCAATTCATCAAACACCGCATCATTAAGCACTTTAATATATGTGCCTTTCATTCCAGAAGAACGAGATTCAATAACTCCAGCACTTTCGAATTTACGGAGAGCATTGACTATAACCGATCTCGTTATACCTACTCTGTCTGCAATCTTAGATGCCACAAGTATTCCTTCATTACCCTGAAGTTCATCAAAGATATGTACTATAGCCTCCAATTCAGAGAAAGACAAAGTACTAATTGCAGATTTAACAATCTGGATTTTTCTGTTTTCCTCAGCATTTTCCTCATTTACAGAACGCATCATCTCAAGACCAACCACAGTCGTTCCGTACTCAACTAAAATAATATCATCTATATCATATTGATGATCATATCTGTACACAAATAATGTTCCAAGACGCTCTCCTGCAATATCAAGAGGTGCTATGATAGCAGAATATTTATTAATATCTGCCGACTCAAATCCCAATGTCTGAAGATTTACATTTTCCTTTGTAGACAATATACCAAGTAAACGTTCATTTAGTAATTCATCTACAAAACCGCCAACCTCTTCCACCAAAAGTTCAGTGATATCCTCTGTACCCTCAGCATGGCTAACGCCTAAAACTTTTCCTTTTTTACTAATTACAAGTACACATGAATCCAAGATGTCTGTCAACACAGAACAAATATCATTAAAAACAACCTTGGATGAATTGTTATTATGTAATAACTTTCCGATCTTTCTTGTTTTGTCCAATAATTGAACGCTCATTCTATACCTCCACCTTCACTAGGCAAGAATATCTCTATATTCTATACTCTAGGAAATAATAATAATATTCTTTCCTTTGCATAACCTCAAAAGTTAAAATCGTTTAATAAAATCAATTCTATCATCAAACCAAAACAATTTCAATAAATTTCAGAATATTCTGATTAGTCTCTTTGTCTATCCTCACTGTATCGACAATCCTCATTTTGGCAAACTAACTTATTACCTTTTATAACCATATATCCACCGCATTTTGGACAAGGTTTCGAAACTGGTTTTGACCAACTCATAAAATCGCACTCTGCATTATTTTCACAACCGTAGAACTTACGACCTTTTTTAGATTTGCGCACAACCACTTCCTTACCGCAAAGTGGACAAGCCACGCCAATCTTTTCAAGATAAGGCTTGGTGTTTCTGCAATCTGGAAATCCTGGACACGCTAGGAACTTACCGTGTGGGCCATATTTGATAACCATATTTCTTCCACACTCCTCGCATATAACGTCAGTCTCTTCATCGGCAATTGTAACTTTTTCAAGTTCCTTCTCAGCCTTTTGAACAGCCACATCCAAATCAGGATAAAAGTTGGACACTATAGATTTCCATTTTACCTTCCCCTCTTCAACCTGATCCAACAAATTCTCTAAGTTAGCTGTAAAATGTTCATCTACAATACTTGGGAATTCATCCTTCATTATTCCATTTACAACCTCTCCCAATTCAGTAACATAAATATTTCTACCCTCTTTAGTGATATATCTACGCTTCAAAATTGTAGAAATAGTTGGAGAATATGTACTAGGACGTCCTATTCCAAGTTCCTCCATAGTATGAACCAAGGATGCCTCCGTGTAATGCGGTGCAGGTTGTGTGAAATGTTGCTTTTCCTCCAACTCTGACATCTTTACAACTGTATCCTCTGTAAGTTTATTCAGGCCAGGCTTCTTGCTGCCCTTCTCCTCATCCGCCGCTGTGTATACAAGCATATATCCATCAAACTTTCTAACAGAATCAGATGCTGTAAATATATAATCTCCAGCCGAAAGTTTGATACTTTTGGTCTCATCAACAGCATTGCTCATCTGGCTAGCAGCAAATCTTCTCCAAATCAATTGATATAATCTAAATTGATCTCTAGATAAAGATGCCTTGATGTCATCAGGTGTTCTATTAATATCAGAAGGTCTGATAGCCTCATGGGCATCCTGAATCTTACCCTCTTTTTTCTGTGTTGATACAGCTTTATTCTTCAGATAATCCTCGCCATAATTATTTTTAATAAAATCAATAGCAGATGCCTTAGCTTCATCAGAAATTCTAACTGAATCCGTACGTAGATAAGTAATCAAACCTACCGTACCCATTCCTTTTACATCCACACCTTCATATAATTGTTGCGCTATTCTCATAGTCTTTTGAATAGAGAAATTAAGCGCCTTTGAAGCTTCCTGCTGCAAAGTACTTGTAGTAAATGGAAGTGGAGATTTTCTCTCTCGAGTTCCGATCTTTACACTTTCTACCTTCATCTCAGATTTCAAAATCTCAGCCTTAATCTTATCCGCTTCCTCTTTGCTTGCAATCTCTAACTTAGAATTATCTTTGCCGTAGAATTTCGCTTCAAACTTCTTCTTGTCATCCACATTTTCTATAATTGCATCCAAAGTATAATACTCGGTAGGAATAAAAGAATCTATCTCTGCCTCTCTATCACAAATCAATCTCAACGCCACCGATTGTACTCTTCCTGCACTAAGACCTCTTTTCACCTTAGCCCATAGAAGCGGACTTATCTTGTATCCCACCATTCTATCTAGCATTCTTCTAGCCTGTTGAGAATCAACAAGATTCATATCTATATCTCTTGGATTTTTAAGAGAATTTTTAACAACATTTTTAGTTATCTCATTAAAGGTTATTCGGGCAACATTTTTGTCCTCCAATTTCAAAGCCTTGATAAGATGCCATGAAATAGCTTCCCCCTCGCGGTCAGGATCGGTTGCAAGATAAATTTTGTCAGCCTTCTTGGCTTCTTTTCTAAGAGCAGCAAGAAGTTCTCCCTTTCCACGAATAGTTATATATTTAGGTTCATAATCATTTTCCGGATCAAATCCTAATTGGCTTTTTGGCAAATCTCTAACGTGACCATTTGACGCCATAACCTCATAATTTTTCCCCAAGAATTTCTTTATAGTCTTTACCTTTGCAGGTGATTCCACAATAACTAAATACTTTGCCATGAAATAATCTCCTTAAACTTATAGAAATCAAAAGCAACTATACACCAAGGTTTTTTCTTTTTCAACAATTATTTTTTTCATTTATATATTTTCTAGCCATTTCATATTTGATTTATCAACAATTTCCCGCAAAAAAATTTTTAATTAATTTTTGTATATTGATTTTTAAAAACTTCTTCTATTAAACCTTTATCCACAAGACTATTTATAATAGAAAGAACGCAAAAAAAATCCTGCTGACTATCAGACAAAATTTGTTCTAAAGATGTGGGGTAATAATCTATAAAATCATATATAAGTCGTTCATTTTCATCTAATTTATCAGGCTTCTTTTCACGAACAAAAGTTGATAAGTCAAACTCTGTAAGAGAAGCTACAAATTCCTTAGGGGATAAAATTATATTAGCTCCCTGGTCTATCAATCGATTGCAGCCCTCACTCATACTATCAGTTATTCGACCACTTACTGCATAAATATCTTTTCCTTGCTCTAGAGCGAAATCTGCTGTGATCAAAGATCCGCTTTTCTTTCTCGCCTCCACAACCACCAGCTGATTTGACATTCCACTTATTATTCTGTTTCGTGATGGAAATTGACAGGGCAAAGGTTGACTTCCATGATGAAATTCCGAAATAACGCATCCATTATCTATAATCCTTCTATATAAATTTCTATTCACAGCCGGATAACAAATATCAACGCCACAGCCCAGCACAGCTATAGTTCTACCGCCGCTATTTAAGCACCCCCAATGGGAGGCGCTATCTATGCCTTTTGCCATTCCGCTGACCACAACAAACCCATTTGCTGCCAATTCAGATGCAATCTCCTCCGCCATTAATTTACCGTATGAACTGCAGGTTCTAGCCCCCACCATCGCAACCATATCATCATATTCTCCAGGTAAATTTCCAAGAAAGTATAGCCCATATGGGCAATCATATACATTCAATAAATTTCTAGGATATTCTTCATCTTCTATCGTCACCATTCCTTCTCCAAACTCAGCAAACACTTTATATTTTTCATTAAGATTTTCCATCCTCGCAGATTTTATATTTTCCAGCTGAATATTATTCAAAAAATCAATCTCTTCAATTCTGCGCTCAAAATCATTATAAAAACCTTCTGCTGAACCGAATAATTCTATAATCTTTCTCTTTGCAACATTTCCCAGCCCTTCTATATTATTTAACCAATACTTATATTTCATGTATCTCCTCCCCAAAAATTTTTATCCATGGCACGATAACACAACGCCTCTTGCAGATGTATCACTTTAATATCTCTTTCTCCACTCATATCAGCTATGGTTCTAGCAACTCTAAGAACTCTGTGGAATGTTCGCGCTGTCAAATTCATCTTTGAATACATCTGTTCCATAAATTTTTCTTCAATCTCGTTTAAACAACAAAATTTCTCCAGCATACTCACTGGTATTTGACTATTAAATCTAAAATCACACCCCTCGTATCGCCGTCTTTGAATCTCATGCATCCTTTCAACTCTGGTCCTTATCTCTTTAGAGGGCTCTCCCGTCCCCAATCTTTTTAAATCAGCAAAACCAACCGTCTGAGCTTGAACACATAAATCAATTCTATCCAACAGAGGCTGACTCAATTTATTCCTGTAATTTTTCAGCGAACGCTCACTGCAATGACATTTAGTTAAATCCGGATAATATCCACAATTACATGGATTCATTGCCGCCACCAAAATAAAATCCGCAGGAAAAATATAATTACCACTCACTCTTGAGATACAAACCTCTTTATCCTCTAAAGGTTGTCTAAGTATCTCTAAAGTAGCTTTATTAAATTCGGTTAACTCATCTAGAAATAATACCCCCTTATTTGCCAGAGATATCTCTCCTGGTTTCACCACATTTCCACCTCCAACCAAACCATATGGAGAAATAGTATGATGGGGACTTCGAAAAGGACGATGACTCATAAGTCCTTGTCTCTCCTGAAACATTCCACAGGCACTATAAATTTTTGAAATTTGAATCTGTTCCTCCACCGTTAAATCCGGCAATATGGAAGGAATACACTTTGCAATCATAGATTTACCAGCTCCAGGCGGCCCCACCATCAACATATTATGCATACCAGATATGGCAACCTCACAAGCTCTACGCAGAATTTTTTGACCATTAATATTTGCAAAATCATACGCTTCATCTCGCAAACCATCATGATTATCTTCGTTAACATCCTTATTCAAATCATATTGTCCATCTACATTATTATCCTTAATTAAATTATCTTTACAGCCATCATAATTTTTCATAAATTCATTTGCATTGCCGATTTCTTCAAGGTTTTCCAAGAAACTTATAACTTGATTTAATTCGTTTACAGGCAAAATATTCATATCCGGAATAAGTTTTGCCTCATAATAATTAGCCTCGGGAACAATACATATATTGATACCACTCTCCTTGGCACTGATAACCATTGACAAAATACCATTTACCCCATTTACATCCCCATTTAAAGATAGTTCCCCCACTATCATCATTTCACTAATTATTTCACTATTAACTATGCCCATAGAAGCAAGAATGGATACTGCAATAGGCAGATCAAATCCCGTTCCACTTTTCCTTACATTTGCCGGCGCTAAATTTACGGTTATTCTTTTTACCGGCAACGAATACCCCTTGGATTTAAGAGCTGTTCTCACACGCTCTCTAGATTCCTTTACTTCAGCAGAAAGATAACCTACCATATCAAAAACAGGCATCCCTTCACTTATATCCGTTTCCACCGTAACACCAATAGCTTCTATTCCATTTAATATGGCCGTTTTAACACAACTATACATCCATTTATCCCTTTCCTTTTTTGAATAAATGATTCTATCAATGTGTTATCCTATTTAAATTAATCTGGGATTTTTAAAAGAAAACAGACATTGCCTAAGCAATGTCTGAACGAAAAGATATAAATATAATATCAACCTAAATAAAATTTTTCAAGATTTTTATCGAATTAATTCTGTCAACCCAACCTTCTTTTGAACTTTTCTCAAAGTCTTGGTAGCAAAATATCTAGCCTTATCATCATTTTCCTTGATGCAATTATTAATATAAGTCTTGTCAGCCATAAGTTCATTGTATCTCTTTTGTAATGGATCTAACTCATCAGCCACGCATTCACCTACAGCTAGTTTAAATTCACCATATCCCTTACCATCAAATTCTCTCTCTATCTCCTCAATTGATTTTTTAGAAATGGTACTGTAAATATTCATCAAGTTACTGATTCCCGGCTTGTCCTCTCCATAGCGAACACAGGCATCTGAATCTGTAACAGCTTTTTTAAATTTTCTAATGACAGTATCTCTGTCATCTAAAAGCAAAATTGTACCATTTATATTTTCATCAGATTTTGACATCTTCTTTTCCGGATCTTGTAAACTCATAATTCTTGCACCAGTTTTACCAATATATGGTTCAGGTATGGTAAATACGTCGCCATAAATATTATTAAATCTAGATGCAATATCTCTGGTAATCTCTAGATGTTGCTTCTGATCAGCTCCAACCGGAACCACATCTGCCTGGTAGAGTAAAATGTCTGCAGCCATAAGTACAGGATATGTATAAAGTCCTGCATTGATGTTATCAGCATGCTTTGCAGACTTATCCTTGAACTGTGTCATACGATTCAATTCCCCCATATAAGTAAAGCAATCTAAAATCCATCCTAATTCGGCATGACCTGACACATGAGATTGATAATATATACAATTCTTCTCAGGATCTAATCCCGCAGCCACATACAAAGCATATAACTTTCTGGCATTCTGTCTAAATTCTGTAGGATTTTGTCTAACAGTAAGAGAATGCAAATCCATTATTCCAAAAAAGCACTCATACTCATCACATAGATTCACCCAGTTCTTTAAAGCACCTAGGTAATTTCCCAATTGTAATGTAGCTGTAGCCTGCATTCCACTGTATAAAATCTTCTTATCCTTGTTCATTATATTAACTTCCTTTCAAACAATATAATCATTTATTATGTAAAACTTCTCTTCTAATATAATCAAAAGTTATATCTTCGCCTTCTTCTGCCAACATTGTAAGCAGTCTTTCCAATAGCTCCATGGTCTGAGGATGCATCAGATATCTCCCCTTGCCTCTGGAATAATATTCCAAAGGACTGCTAGAGGTGTAATCATCCCCCATATAAACCTTACAGGCAGCTATTCTATCCATAACCATCTCCACAACATATTTTTCAGGCATTAGCATTCCTGCCAATCCCTCCTTCTTATCAAGGCTATAATCTATCCAGTATTCAAAATGATGCTTATTTCGTCCTTTATGATGAAGCCAAGCCAATGATAAGCCTGTATCCTCTCTCTCTGCATTATTAGGACTTCTTGTTCCCTGGTAATATTTAGCACCTACTCTAAACTCAACTGGATTATATTTTGATAAATCATGGGTTAAACCCTGCCAATACAACCCCACTTTAAAGCAGTTTACCATAACCAAATGTCTATGATGTGTAATTGTTTTAAAATGCTCAAATGCTTTTCCCATTTCAAATCTTCTTTTCTATATCTATTTCTTTAATTTAGTATTCTTAGCAGTATATATAGAAATTGAATTTCCCGGAATAACAACGCTTTGCTGGTTGTCGATACACTTTTCCTTAAAATCCATACTTTCTTCCTCTGCAGTATTCATAATCAATTTCCATTCCTTGGTACAGGATACTTTTGGCAAGGCAAGTTCAACCTGGTCATAATGAAAATTATATGCCACATATACATTTTCCTTCTCATCAACGTACTCGCCAACATAAAGCATACCTATAGCCTTAAGCTCCTCGCCTATAAACATCAGCCACGGTTCCCATCCATGATAAGACAGATCTGGCATTCCTATATGTTTGTAATCAGTCATTTTCATAGGATTTTCCTGTGATAACACCTGATGATTTTGTCTAAAAGTAATAAGCTTTTTCACAAAATCCTTCATAGCTTCCTTAGCCTTTGAATTTGCAGAGTACTGCACCCAACCTATGGCATTGTCCTGACAATAAGGGTTATTATTACCATTTTGAGTATTTAACACCTCATCTCCACTTCTAAGTAAAGGAACGGCCTGGGATAAAAACATGGTTGACAAGGCATTTCTCATTTGCTGTAATCTAAAGCTATTTATCTGCTTGTTTTTTGTTTTACCTTCAACTCCATTATTAAAGCTAAAATTAATATTATCCCCATCCCTATTAAATTCGCCATTGTCTTCATTATGCTTTTCTCCGTATGAAACCGAATCAAACAAGGTAAATCCATTGGAATTGGCAACATAATTAACAAAACCATAATTAGAATTTTGCCTACGCATAAAATTAGCAAACTGAGTCATTGAGCCCTGCATATGGTTTTGTATCTGCCTAGTGACATTTTGAAAACCATTATTATATACAAACATGTGCTTTGAATTCTTTTCAGATAATAAAATCTTATCTGGAATATTATCATAAAAGATTTTCGTATCGGCAAATCCTGGATGTTTACTAATCTCTTCGATAGGTATAAGAACTCCCAAAAGATGAAAACCATCCACCTTGAAATTCTTAACCCAATGCCACATGCAATCTATAATATAATCATCTTGGCAATCTTCTGAAAAGGAAATTTCCATAATAACTTCCATTCCCATTCCGTGGATTTCGTCGACCATTTTCTTGCAGTTAGAAATGGCGTCTTTACCGCCAAAATAACTGGCCTTTGGTGCCATATAATAACCACCATCATAGCCCCAAAAATTTACTTTATCCAAAGGGTTTATACAATATTCAAACCTACCATTTTCAACAGTCTTTGAAACCATTTCAAAACGCAGTTCCTCAAAATCATACATAGGTTGTATCTCTATGGCATTAAATCCCATCTTCTTTACGTCATGAATACATGTTAATAAACCTTTATAATTTCCTTTTTCAGATGTTTTCAATCCATGATTCATTGTGAATCCGCGCATATGTAACTTATAAATAATCAGATCCTTAGGCTCAATGTTAACTTTAGAATTTTTCCATAAATACTCTTTTGAAGTATCAAAACCGCCATAGACTAAACACTCACGACTAAATCTAGATTTATCATTCCATTTATCTCTACCATTTATTATTTTTGCATATGGATCTACGAATGTATTTTTCCCAGACTTTAATCTGTAACAAAGTTTATTCCATCCTTTTTTTATCAAAACCAAAGAATAAACATTTCCAATTCTAAACTCATCTAAAACTGTAACTTCTTCCACTAATTTAAAGGATTTAATATCATATAATAAAATTGAGCATGGCAAATCACCCTCAGTTGAAAATGTAAACATCATTCCATCTGAGGTAAGATTCGTACCATATTCTCTAAAATCACCAATTCTCATATTCATATAATATTTTCACCTTATCTATCTAGTAGGATTGTTATCGAAAAATAAAGGAAAAGCCTCTTTTTTTGCATACCAATATATTATACAAGATATATTGCTTTTTTCCAAACCCTTTCGTATAATCTCTATATATTTTATATACACTTTTTTGTTGAAGGGAGAATATTATGGCAAAGGATGAAATCTTTCCAATTGATGAAAATGATGATGATGTAGTTGTTACTTTAGATCTTGACGACGGATCTGAGCTAACTTGTGAAATCTTGACTATATTTGACTGCGGTGGAGACCAGGATTATATAGCTTTATTACCTATCGAAGAAAACGGTACACCTATTCCTGAAGATGATGACACAGTATATATTTACAGGTATACCGAGGATGAAAACGGTACACCTATTCTTGACAATATCGCTGATGATGAGGAATACGAGATAGTATCTGATAGATTTGACGAGCTATTAGACGAAGCTGAATTTGATAATATGGACTGATAAATTTCTTAAAATGTATATTATAGCTCCATCTCGAAAACAAATCTAGACTTAATTAGTGCCTCGCCCTTTGATTTCTTTGGAATCATAAGGGTGAGGTTTTCTTTCGCCCTTGTTATCCCCACATAAAACATACGTCTTTCCTCTTGAATTTTAATATCTGTATCTGCCTTCAGTGAAGGCATGATACCCTCATTACAATCCATTATATATACCCTTTTAAACTCCAAGCCCTTCGCTCCGTGTAATGTATATAAATTAACACCTTTCCCACCAACTTTTGAATCACCTATATTCTTATCCATAAAAGCCTTGGCATTTTCAAATTTTTCAATTAACTCAACTGTACTTCGGCTTTTTCCAAATATATTTTTTAAATTATCAATTATAGCAATATAACTTTTATACTGTTCTTCATCCTTGGCAATCTCTCTCAAATATTTATCATACCCCATCTTTTTTAATATATAATTGATAGCTGCCTCCCCTGATAGTTTTTGTAAAAATTCTACATCCCTCTCTAAATCATCAATCACTCTAATCATTCTCGTATTATTACTATAGAATTTTTTCCACGCTTCAAAAGTTGTCCACTCTCTTTCAATACTGATCTTGGTCAGCCCTCTATCCGGCTTATTCATAATTCTATATAAATCACTTCTCTTTAAAATCTTGGACTCCATTTTTATAAAACATAAAATATCGCGAGCCACAAAAGTATCATAAGGATTTTGAATTTTTTCTGATATATTCACAGGTATATTTTTATTTCTTAAAGCTTCAACCAGTTCTAAACATTGACTATGTTTTCTAAATAAAATCGCTATATCTTCATAATCATCCCCATTATCTATTCTAGAATTAATTTCTTCAAGAAGATATTTCACCTCATCTTTCCTATCTTCTAATTCCATAATTCTAACTTCACCTTCACTACATGCCTTTGAGAGAATATTTTTTTTAAATCTATTGGCATTATTTTCAATAAGTTTACTGGAAGCTTCCACAATAGCTGAACCGCTTCTATAATTTTCTCCCAATAAAACCTTGTGCAAATCAGGATAAATCTTGTCAAATGACAACATGATTTCAGGCTTTGCCCCGCGAAAACCATATATAGATTGATCGTCATCTCCCACAACAAACAGATTATTATCTGGTAACGCCAATATTTTAATAACCTCAAACTGTAATTGATTCATATCTTGAATCTCATCGATCATTATATATTTAAAACGGTTTTGATACTTTCTCAAAATATCATTTTGACATTTAAACAGGTCCAAGGTTTCAGATAACATATCATCAAAATCCAAATAATTATAGGAGCGCTTATAGACTTCATAATTTCTATAAACTTCAGAAATCTTATCGCAAATTTTACTTTTTGAACTATATTCGTCCAAATCAACCATAAGATTTTTCATATAACTAAGCTCAGCAGCAATACTTAAAATATGATCCTCGGACTCAATTTCTACACCTGCTTTTACAGCTGCATCCTTGATTAAATCCATTTTTAATTTACCATCAATTATTTTATATCTCTGCCTATTTTGCTCTTCTTTTAAAATGGCATAGAAAACAGAATGGAACGTTCCAAAAACCACTGGCATATCATCATTCACCAATTTTTTGAAACGTTCCCTCATCTCAATCGCAGCACTCCTAGTAAAGGTTATAACCAAAATATTTTCCGGCTTAACCTTACACTCTAAAATAAGATGAGCAATTCTTCTTACCAACACAGTAGTCTTTCCACTTCCTGGACCGGCAACTGTAAGGCACGGGCCATTAAAATGGCTCATTGCCTCCTTCTGAGATGAACTAAGCATAAAACTTCCTTTCACTCTTCCTATCTCGTGACTGCAAAATATTTAATTATAATAAAACACGAATATATATCACGCTAATATATAAACATTTTAATTTTTAACTCAACTCTTTTGTCAATTTATCAATAGCCGCCTTTATTCTATTGATTGACTCTTCTTTGCCAATAATTTCCATAATCTCAGTAGCACCGCCTGGTGTCATCTGCTTGCCTGAAACTGCAGTTCTAATTGGCCATAGCACATATCCATTTTTATATTCATGCTCCGAAACAAAATTCTTGATTGCCTCATACAAAGCATCATTTGAATAATCATCTAAAGATTCAAGCAAAGGCAAAACTTCCTTTAAAACCTGAAGTGATGTCTCTGGATTTGTCTTCATTTTTTTGTGAGAATACATTTCTATATCATACTCAGGTACTGCTTCAAAGAAATCAATATGATCTCTAATATCAGGGAAAGTCTCTATACGAGTCTTCACCATTGTAGCAATCTTTTTCAAATCATAGTCCTTGGATATAACTTCCTTGATATAAGGCAATGCCATTTCATAGAAAGCATCAAAATCCATAGCCTTGATATATTCACCATTCATCCAACGAAGCTTTGTCATATCAAACACAGCCGGCGACTTATTGATATGTCTATAATCAAATTTAGCCACAAGCTCCTCTAGAGACATAATCTCCTGATTGTCCTCTGGACTCCATCCTAAGAGTGCCACAAAGTTTACAATGGTTTCTGTCAAAAATCCCTGTTCTAACAAATCTTCATATGAAGAATGGCCGCTTCTCTTAGACAACTTCTGATGCTCTTCATTGGTAATTAGTGGACAATGGACATATACTGGTACATCCCAGCCAAAAGCTTCATACAATCTATTATATTTTGGAGAAGATGATAAATACTCATTTCCTCGAACCACATGTGTGATTCCCATAAGATGATCATCCACAACATTGGCAAAATTATAAGTAGGGTATCCATCAGACTTAATCAAAATCATATCGTCCAACTCTGAATTGTCCACTGTGATTGTTCCATATATCTCATCCTCAAAAGATGTTGTTCCTGTTCTTGGATTATTCTGACGAATAACATATGGCACACCAGCAGCAAGCTTTTCATCAATCTCTTCCTGAGATAAATGCAGACAATGCTTATCATAAACTGAAAAAGTTTTGCCATCTACAACTTCCTGCTTGCATCTTTCCTCCAACTCCTCTGGAGTACAGAAGCAATAATAAGCCTCGCCTTTTTCAATCAACTTCTTGGCATACTCAAGATATATTCCCTGAGCCTGTCTCTCGCTCTGAACATATGGACCAACTCCGCCATCCTTATCAGGCCCCTCATCATGGATAAGACCAGTTCCCTCCATGGTACGATAAATGATATCCACCGCTCCTTCCACATAGCGTTCCTGGTCTGTGTCCTCTATTCTTAAAATAAAATCACCATTTTCATGCTTTGAAATAAGATAAGCATATAATGCTGTACGTAAATTTCCAACGTGCATACGTCCTGTTGGACTTGGTGCAAATCTAGTTCTAATCTTGCTCATTTCCATCCTCGCTTTTATTTATAATTTAATTATTTTTCGCTAACTTTTATTATATAATAAATTTCACATTTTAGGTGTATTATATTATAAACTTTTTGCTAAATAATCATAGGAAATAAGCAAGATTTTGTCAATTATAATTCCTCTAGTTGATTATAGTCCATTCTTCCGCAAATAACTGTCAAATTACCATTTCTGCATCTGATTTCATCTAAAAATTTCTTTTCCTTTGTCTCATCTTTTAAAGCCACCTGATATGTAAGTTCATACATACTACCCATATTGGTTGTCTTTACTCGATTTAACTTTGAACTGCTTGTATATTCCTCAAATAGATCATCAAAAATATCAGTATAATCTAGGTTCTCTGGAATTGTAATTCTAAGTTCCTTGTCCATAGTAACCTTCTCTGCAAATTTAACTCCGTGAAGCACAAAGTGCATTCCGCAGATGGCAACTGTGACAACTGCTGCAAGAATAACAGCTGATACACTACATAAAATTCCAACTGTCATGGCAAAGAATATAAATCCAATCTCTCTTGAAGTTCCCTGCAATGATCTAAAACGAACCAAACTGAATGCACCAAGCACTGCCACAGATGCACCTAAATTACCATTTACCGCCAGCATAACCACACACACCAATGATGGTAAAATAATTAAAGTTCTAGCAAAATTCTTGGATACCTTTCCTGTTTTCATGTAGGTTAATGAAATAATTAAACCTAAAATTAATGCTGCGCCTCCATATACACAAGCTGTTGTAACACTCAACGATGATGTTGATGATGTTATTGTTGTTAAAATTTCTGAAATCATAATTTCTCTCCTCCATTGTTTCAAACTAAATCATTTTATATATTGTTATATATTCATTTAACATTTTACAAGAATCTTACTGTGCTCTTTTTTCCTCAGCCAACTGTCTCTTGTAAAAATTGCCATATTTCGAAAATGATGTGTCGTAAATCTCATATTTAGATAGTAATCTTGCAAACCAAAGTGGCATTGCATCACTGATTTTTACCTCCATCAAATGATATCCGGCAGATAGCAAGTATTCATTATCGTTATCCCAGTCAAGCGTGAGATTATCTACTCTACTTCTTATATTTATGTCAAATGTAACTCTAAAATTTGGATCTTCATTTCCAAACATTGCCAATCTGTCATAGGCAATATATCTTTTCGGATATAAATTATAATGTCCCAGAAAATAATCTATCTCATTAAAAATCTGTCCCTTAGTTTCTGGAGTGATTCCTTTTTCAATATAATTCAAAGCCTCTTCAATAGGTAATACCATTCTTCTCTTATTTACCAGGCCATTATATTTTTTCTTAATCTCTAGAAAATATTTTCCCTGTTCCTTTGGTTCTCCATAACAGCGTATTCTAAATTTTTCTTTATACTTTGGCTTCTCAATTGATGTTCTAATAAGTTCATTATCCTCTGTGTCAAAATATATATTTCTAATTGTATGAAGCCCGTATTCATCCTCTGTCATATAATTATCTAATTCAGATTTAAATTTCTTGTATGTATCATCATCAAGTAAATATTTCTTTTCATATCTATTAAATACAATTTGAACTGCCATAACTTTGTCCTCCTTTTGTTCTTCAGATTTCCTTTATCTGATGATGTAATTCTAAAATCCCAAAGTGATGGCTATGTGAAGATGAAAAAAATTCTATTTGAATATTTCCCATAATATTTTTGTTAAATATTTTTTCACAATAAAAAAGACCCGCAAATCTTGATATGGACCCTCAGTTCAGTCCAGTAAAGAGGGTACATATGGGGATTACTCTGGATGAACTTGTTGGAAACATAGAACCTGATTACAAAAAATCAGCCACCGATAACGCTCTTTGGGCGATAATAAAAACTATTGATGATAACCAAAAAGAAAAACTATTGGCTACACTCAAAATATGGAAATAATAAAGAGCAGCTATCTCCATTGAGATAGCTGCTCTAAACAAAAAGTGTCTAGTGCAAATCTAGTCCTTCTTTACATCCAGTTATAATCTCCACCAATTACAGCAAGAGAAAGAAGCGCATCCATTCTCTCTACTTCTTCTTCACCTTGTACTACTAAAATAAGCTTTGCCGTCTCGGTAGCAACTGGCATTTCTTCATCTGGCCCAATTTCCATATTTGGTTGTTCTCCACAGTATGGGCAAACCAAGCTTGGCCCTACTTGTATAGATAAAAATCTATTTGCACACTCCCTGCACTCATAAAACCCTGCAAGAGTGGTTCCATCTGGTACATAATACATAGTTATCACCTTCCTTGATATTTATCATCTATTATTTGAATAAAAGGCTACATATAATTCCTTCGATAGCGTAAAAAATAATAATCACCCTTCTCATTATTGCTTCTTGAATAAAAGGATCCTTCGCTAATCCAAAATATATATCTGCTTCAGATGGCTGCGGAACTAACACAGAAATACAATAAACACCGGCAACAAACAGAGCCAATACAATTATAGCTAATATAATAAATAATCCCTTTATATTAGCCTTCTTTTCACTAAAGAATCCATAAAAACATAAAACGCTCAAGAGACACAATACATTCTGTAATCCATATAATAAATATCCTAAATTATAGAATCCCGCGTTTATTACTGCATATATCCCATAAAAAGTCCCCGTCTCAATCGCGCACCAAAGTACTGCAAATACAAATCCCATTTTCAGCGCATGCACAATATTAGCTTCACTGGTGTAATCCACTACCATAAATACTGCAGCCCACATAACAAATACTAAAATATGATTAAGTGATATTTTTTGAAATGACATCTCACCATAACTTCCGAGTGCCAAAAATAATAACGCCTGAAACAATATTGCAATCTGTACCGCTGGTATTTTCTTTTCCGTCATAATTATTCTCCATTGTTATAAAACCTTTATTATTGAAGGTCTCTTTTTTAAATATTTTATACGAACTTTACCGTGGTTACGACCACCTGTTTTTGCCGAAGAAATATATTTTATATATTTCTTGCCGTTAGCAACATATTCAATTTGAAAATTTGTATTCCTCTGTGGAATTCTCGCAAAACCATCTCTAACAACAGTTTCAGTGTATGTATCCTTTTTTCCTGTTAATCTAGCTGTGGTCACTTCCCAATTGTTTTGATTTTTATCTCTTCTACTAACAAACATTATTCTAATTGTCAAAAGTATTAGAGGAGAAAAGAATACTAAAACAACAAGCAAGCTAGCCCACCCAGAATATAATGTTAATATCATTTATCTACTCCTGATTTGTCATAGCTTTATTCAATAATTCTTCATTCGATGCAACATATACTGGTGAATCTAAGTATTCAGTAAAATCCAGTATTTTTTGAGTGTTATAACCTGTACCTCTGTCACAAGTAGCAACATATGCCGTATCCCCTGAATAAATAATGGGCTTTGCCATTAAATTTCCATTATCATAATACATATAGTATTGATAATCTCCAGTTTTATGTCTCTCATCAAGTGTGCTTATTATTGTGTATTCTTTATCATCGTCTACATCATTACCAGTTATATAAGTATAAATATTTCCAGCCACATCTGATGCATATTCCATTCCTATGCCTTCTTGAATTGCATAAGAATTAATTGTTCCATAATAATTGGCATTTTGTAATTGTTCAGTCTTATCATTATCTCCCAATAAAATAGTTACTCTTCCGACAGTACCATTTGTTTCAAATGACATTCGAGTATATACTGTATTCTCACAGTTTTCCAAATAATCCAAGCCCATCATACCTAAAAATGC
This sequence comes from Lachnospiraceae bacterium, assembly GCA_024697595.1. Taxonomy (GTDB): domain Bacteria; phylum Bacillota; class Clostridia; order Lachnospirales; family Lachnospiraceae; genus JAILFK01. The sequence continues at coordinate 103,763 of JAILFK010000010.1, forward strand.
AATATTTGAACCAAGAATTCGCGGTCCATAAACATCTGATCTAGATTATAATTGGGCTCCAGAAGAATCATGTATATATCCGTCAGATTCTCCCCATGCTCAACTGCCACTACAGTTGAACTTCTAACTGTACTCATAACACTTACTCCTTTGATTATCTAGTCATTTCAATATTCTAAGTAATTATATAATACCCCTCGTCTACATTCAATAACAACTATAGTATCCTTAATTTCAAGAATATTTTGCTTATATACCGAATGACATCATTGTTATATTGTGTAATATTTTTTCTAAAACACTTTAACAGTCCCCAAAACAAAATCATTTATAGTGCTCGTGGATCCCCGCACAAAAAAAGCTCCCTCCACAGAATCTAATTAATTCTGTGGAGAAAGCAATAAACTCAACTACATTTCATAGAAATTAATATTTTCCTTCATCTCATTCGTGACAATGCCGCCCTCTTTAGTATATTTATCATATACACCCTGAAGCCTTTTTACCATCTTCATATTATTGGTTTTATATTTATGAATAGCATTGGTATACATCGGACTATCCAATAGTTTACCTCTAATTTCTTTAGAGAAAGGACAATATGTAAACATAATATTTCTCACGTATTTATTCAATCTAAATCCACCCTTGGACTCATATTTTATCCAGTTCAAATAATCCTTCACAAAAACTTCTCTAAAGTTGTTTTTAGCCCTGGTCAATGCTATCTTAAGCTGTTCCTTGGCCTCAGATGTCAAATCACGATTCTTTCTATAGAATTGTAAGTAATCATAGTAATCACTTGTCAAGCAATGCTCTCTGATATCATTCCAGCGAACACCCTGAATCTTGCGACAAATTTCCCATCTATATCGACCTATAAGCTCAATCATAAGTTCATTCAAATCCGAACCTGTAAATATTGGAACCATAAATCTTGCCGGAGTATCATTTTTTACACTGGCTGTCTCCTGCCACATCATCGCCTTAGTTCCAGCGTTTGGCATCAAAATTATATCAGGTAAAATCTCTAGCATAAGAGATTCATGCTTCATATCGCCGCCTAACCCATGTGAATATATGGGTCTGTAAAATGCTGAAAAATCAACAATTCTAACCTGATTAATAGCATCATAAACCTTATCTCTTGTGGTAAGCATCTTGTCAGGATCATTAAATAAATCCGTACCATTTAACACCGGACTAAAATTAGTAATATTTCCATAAGTAATTCTATTTACCACTTTGAACATATTGTCAATTTCAAATACAGTTCTGTCAAATGGTCTAGCCTTGATGGTTTCAATATCAGACTTATTAATATTTCCCTGCTTATATTCATCTAATAAATATTGTCCAAAGTCCATGTCGAACTCATTTTTTGAAGGCTCTTTTTCACCAAAATAAACTGCCTTCAACCAATCAAACATGGTAAACACATGATCAGATTGGCAAATTTCCATATGAGTAGCAACGCTAAATAAACCGTCTATCTTCTCATCGTCATCTATATAAGTTCTATCCATATAACCGAAATTCAAAAACATCTCTACCGTAATAGGAATATTTTTTTCTTCTACAGCGTTAAAAAATACTCGTTTATAGATATCATAGAACTCATTGGTACAATACCTCTTTAATTGATATGCAGTCTCATCCTTTTGAGTATTGCCATAGCATGTAGAAAAAGCAGTGAATTTCTCAATCAATTCCTCCTTTTCTTCGCCCTCATAACCTGCATAATCTATAATAAACTCCAAATCACTTGAAGCTCCAGAATTCTCCTCATCCCCAATTGCCGAAGATGACGAATCCATAGCTTTAACCTTATCAAACTCAGCCTTGCAATTATCTAACACCTCATCATTATAAATATTTATGCTAGCAGCAAAATCCAATAACTCTTCAATTAATGTTTCCACTTCATCACAATCAATATTATTTTTCTTTAAATGAATCTCAAGATTTAAAAGCCCATGAAAAAAGTCTCTCTTTTTATCACACAACAAAATATCTCTGTTATATGTAAAAAATTTAATCATTTCAGATATTCCTTGAGCAACACGATGCATTTGAGCAGAAGATTCCATTATTGCCCCAACACACAAACTATCGTCTATGGTATATAACTTCATGTAATCCTCTAAAGCATTTGTCATCATACTTGCACAGGAATCCAATTCCCATTGATGAAGGGCATGAGTTACATTTAGAGGCTGAAATCCAGACACATCAACACTATTTGCTGTCTCAAATCTATACTTTGCACCAAGTGTTTGATATTTTTGATAAATATTATCAACAAAAGTTATAAATCTATTGGCATCTCGATCCAATGTATCGTATACCCTAAACTGCTGATATCTCTGATTCATAGAGGTACGCAAAAATAGCATCCTCATCATCTCTTCTTTTTCTAAAAAATGTTTCAAATCTGCCACATCATGGCAGCTAAACAATATCATCGAGCAATCTGTCTTTGCTATATAATCACAGATAAAGAAATCCTGTTCTAAAATTCCAATAATGGAATTCACTCCCAATTCTGTCTCCACAAAATGATTTTTTTGAATAACTGTTCCCTGCTGAATAATATACCATTCTTTTACAGATTCATTCTTTTTTGCAATAATCTCGCCTTTTTTAATTTGTATAACTTCCATATAGATACACCTCGTTATCTTTTATCCCCTTTATTTATCTAGCCCACATAATTTGTCTACTGATTTTATAATCTCATTAATTTCAGGAACATAATGCTCATGTTCTTTCATCATTCGATCTATCTCATTTCGTTCACTTTTTACAATCTCTCTAACCTCATCAATATGATTTCTAATGGCCTGACGTCTGGCAACCAAGGTATGTTTAATTTCTGTCATCTCATTCTCATCTATAATAGCCTTGGTCTGATTTAACCAAATCTTTCTATCATACAGATTTACTGTCTGTAATATTCTCATCAATCTACCATTAAAGAATTCTAAATCATCATTATTTCTAAGGAATTTTTCTTTTTCACGCACAGCTTCAGTATATTGATCCCACATAAAATTCAATTCTGTAGAACTATTTACATGGAATTTCTCCTGAGTATAACTTACAGCTTTTGTGGCATTTACATATTTTAATAAAACTACATTTAACATTTTGATAGTTTTATTTAGATTCTTTGTAGCTTTTTTCATATCTCTATCCATATTACTCAACTGTAAAAAAATGAAAAAAGCCCCAAAAGCACCAACTGCAAATAACAATATAAATGCTATAGACATATCAAACTCCGAAGATCTTTGAATTATCAAAAATAATACCAACAATAATGCATAAAAAACAAACAATACAACAGAAATATTTTTATATAAATTACGCTTTTCTCTAATCTCTTCTCTCTCTATCTCCCACTGACTTTTTTTTGCTTCCAATATCACCTTATCTTTTTTAACCGAATCCAAATATCTTTCATTATCAAGCATTCTATGAATGGTATGCGGAACATCATCCTCATTTTGCTCCATAAGAACAAACTGTCCATCGGTTATTCTGCGAGCGGAATTCTGATATGCTGTTCTAGCTTTATTCAACTCCTCAATATTGGCAGCAACCTCTTTTAGCTCACCAAGCTTTTCTGGTGGCATATTTTCAATGGTCTGAATATCAGTCAAATAAGAAGTGACAATCTTATACTCAGCCTTTTCCCCCTCGATTTCCTTGGTCATACCAATTATTTGTTCGCAGGAATCCAAAATATAGCGCTCTAACTTCTTTGGATCTTCCCAATTATCAATGGTAGAAATCTCAGCATATACTTTGTCAAATGCAGCATCTATTTTCTTTTCTTTTTTACTTTTTTTACCAAATAATCTAAATGCCAATTCTTTATTCTCTCAATCTTATATTTTACAAAGTTTATTATACTTGGCCTTCCAATCAGAAATAATAACTGCAACCTGGGATCTCTCAGCATCACCATCTCTCGCCAATAAAGAATCAATCTGTTCATCGAAACATACAATTTCATTTTGCTGACTAAGAGCTGTAACTTCCTCTTTTACCGCATCTACAATATCGTCTGCAATGAAATATTTCTCAACTAATTGATTAAAGCCTTCTTCATCCCTTTTACATCTCATGCATGCTAACATCATCTTCATACTCTGAGTCTTGCTATTGCGTCTATATGCTTCATTAAAACAAGCACAAGCCTCGTCAAAAAAGAATAATCTCGCATAACACACACCTAAATTATGCCATATATCACCTAAAAAGCTAGTTGATATCTTCTTGGCATCCTCATCATCTAAAATATATTCATATTCATAAATAGCATCCACAATTCTATCCTTTTGAACCAATCTATCAGCTCTCATCTTCTGACATTCAATAGGACTTTTATTTTCAAAAGAGGTCAGTGTTTCAACCACCTGCATCATCTCTGATTTAGTTAAATATCCTGTATATTGCAAAATAATACCTACAAAAGTATGTAGTGGTGCAAATTGTTCCATACATTTGCGAAGTTGTTCCTCCAAATCTTTCAAACCAAGTTCATGTCCAATCCACAAACATAAATCCCCTGAAATAAAATCATTATTTAACAAATATACATTATGGTAAATATAATAATTCAACTCCTCTAAAGAATATATATTTACACCAGACTCATCTATATATATAGGATTAGCCGCAAGAGAACGTTCACACAATATCAACTCACCCATGTTTCATCCCCCTCCTGCTCTAATTTCAAACTGATAGTATGCTCCCAGGTTTTATTAGAAGAAGGCACCATCTCGCCAAACCCCATATCTTTTATAACAACATTTATATCCCTATCAGAGATTGGAGTTGCTGTAATTCTAAGTCTAGTAGTCCTTCTGTCACGATTTGGTAAATCTGTCAATTCTAATAATTCAACATGAGCTTCTCGACTATCAGGTTGTTGAATCCAAAACTCAATCTCAGGCTCACCATCCAAAATAACCTCACACTCGCCTTTTTCTTCATACCAACTCTCGCCTGCAGAAACTAAAGTCTTAAACTGCATCTCATTTCTCACAAGAACCTTTAGATATAGATTCATCTTAGTTTCATTTGCTCCAATATAGGCAAAAGGCCAATCTACTTTTTGATTTTTGATCATACCTGCATAACAAGCGCCCTTGGAGTATAAATTTTTACCCATAAAAACTTTTCGGCCATGACAAATCTCCTGCAAAGATACCTTCATCCAATCCCCATCAAAGCCATCTCCAACTAAATATACTGATGATATTGCACGTCCATCGAAGGTGTTCTTTACAATAGCCGCAAACTGTTGATCCTTGTCATCGAACATTCGACCATTATTAGAATATTCCAGATTTATGGTCTGTGGCATAGTCTTTGTATTTCTTGATAAAATACAGGATATCACATCTGAACCAGTATATTCAAACAAAGCTACATCATGTAAAAACAGATCAGGCTTTTGACTCAAAGCATAGTAATAAAAACTTTCTTTTCTATCTAGCAAAATCAATTTTGAGGTATCTATACCAATTTTATTAACTGCCGTAGCCATCAACTCCATCATCTCAACAGTTACACTATCTGTTGAAAATGCAATTTTAGCTACCAAATCCCCAGTATAGATTCGCCCGGTTATACTTATAATCTTTTTGAAATATATAATAAACAAATCTCTTGCGCTATATTTCTCATGATCTATAAATATTTCTTCATCAGCCAATGCCCTCTGAATCAACTTATCAACGCCGTCCGCATTGCCCATCTTCACTTGATTTTTAGCTTCCTGGCCATAAAACCACTGACCAATTCCATGTTTTTTTGCCAGATAAGTCGGAATTTGATAGTCCTCACTTCCCATAACAACACTGATAGTTCTAGGTTCTTCCATATTCTGTTGCCAAAAACTAATCATGGTATATCTATCATTTAGATCTATTCCAAGATATACTCCATTTTCCTTCTTATCCATTCTTACCTCAATCACACAATTGTAAATAATGATTTAGTAACAGTATCAAGCCCCTGATACTTTTTCATATCTCGAGCCAACTCTATATTTTCCCCATATACAAACATATTTTGCATATGATTAATCATATCATATCTATCTTGACGCAAGCCGTCTTCATCCGATGAAACTGTAAGTTCCGCCTTATATTCCGGTGTCTCCATCATACCTTCTGAAAAAATCTCATATTCAATCACTTCTCCAAAAAATATGACAAACTGTTTCACAAATATACCTTCATACATTTCATACATAATATCCTGGATGGTATCGCCATTGTTAATTCTATATAAAATATTTACCCTCTCTCCAGGATTACCGCGGTATTCTACAAATTGTTTATCATACAAATGATATTTAACTATTAATCTCTCGTCTATATCTTTATAAAAAGCAAAATAAATATTATTTCTAATATATTTCTTTAATAATCTATCTAGAATCTTGTACTCTCTGTCTGATAAAAGACCTGCCGTAGACAAGTATTTCATATAAGCTAAATTACAGCTCTCTTTCACATCAAGTTCCTTGTCAAAATAATATGCTAAATATGTAAATAAATGCTCTGACACATCATCACACCCAAGCATATATTTATAGCTCCAATAATTAATATACGCCTCTATCAGCATTCTGTCCTTGCCTCTGGTCATATAAGAATCAAATATCTCACAAACCTCAGAGACGCAACTTTCGGCATACAAGGCCTGAAACAGAATGTTCTCCTCCAACTCGCGCACCTGCATATCTTCTCTCTTGCAAGCTTTCCAAAGATTAATCATAATTTCTGTTCCGCCCACATACTGATTGGACAAGTACGTCAATGTAGTCGTATTGTATGTATTATTTTCAAATAATCGACCACTCAAGGAAACAATAAACTCGTCTCGTTCAAATTCATTATTGAGAATCCACTCATTACAAAATTGTAATAATAATCTATTATCAACCTCAACCGCTGGACAAGTTCTAAGCAAGTCATTGACCTGTTTAAAATGCCCTTTTGATATGTACATTGAAATCATAAATCCCAACATAGACACATCTAAATCAGCAACATTTTCCTCCTTGCTGAAATATTTCTCAAGCAAATCTTCTCTAAAATGATTCTGCAAAAATTCAACGTATATTGGAAAATTATTGCGAATATACTTCCTTGAGACCAAAGAACTATCCATCAATATTTCCAATTTATCAACATCTTCTATTTTAAAATCATCGGCAGTTTTCTTGTGTTCGAGATCAAATAGAATATACGGCATTGATAATGGTGACATTGCAATTAATTTATCCAAATATTTCGGAGTATACATCACCTGCTGTAAAATATATGCCTTGGTATCAGTAAGCATTTCTCCACGATTGGTTTCAAGGAAAATTCTATATTTATCTGAAATAATAGGTAAAAATGCAGCATGATTAACCACACTTACAACTATCGGCATCTCATATTGCTCCTGATACAAAAATACCCTTGTTATATCAGGATAAAGAATTACCACCTTTTTCATATATATCATTCCAGCAACAGCATCCGCTATTTGTTCATGAATTATGCCCATTCCGAGAATATCTTGATATATAATCGCCAAATTATCACTTATTCTATTATGCTTTAATTGTTCAATCATAAACAATTCCATACTGCGCAGATAAACTTCATACAGCTGTGGTGCGGCCTTTTTATTGGAGATAACATTTGCATATAGCAAAGCCCTCTTATTATCCGGCAATGAACAACTATATTGAAAATACATCAAGAGCATTTGTGGTAAAGCCTCTGTACTTTCATCAGGAAGGGAAAGCATATAAGCTTCATATAACCCATTAAGTTTCAACTCCTGCTGAACTCCCAGCTTATACCATGGTAAATATTTTTCACCGTAAGCCTGATTTTTTATAAGATAAGAAATCATATTCAACAAAAATTTCTCATCTGGATATATCTCATAAGCCATAACAATAATGCTCCAAATTTTTTCACTAAAAAATGAAGCGTTTTCTACAGCATGTGCTATCTGAATACATAAATCCTTAGGAAAAGCATTGTGTTTAGCTGTCCAATATAAAATCTTCACAGCAAATGGATTAAAATCATGAAGTAAATACGGATCCTGAATATACATTTCCAGAACTTCTAAATATAAATAAGGCGAGTCATACCCTGCTTCTATCCATTGTTCTATCGCCTTTAGTCTCATATTATTATTTTGAATATATTCCTTGCGCAAAAAGGATAAAAACCAAAAGATTCTTGGATTCTCTGGATTAGCTCTAAAAATCATTTCGATTTCATGGGTAAGTCTATCCACATAAGACTCTTCTCTCTCAATCAACGTACATAAATACAACAGATAAGCCCAGTCCTCACCGCCTTTATCTGTAATATCCTTCTTTAAATCTGAAATTGCCCAGAGAGCTTCCTGTCTTTGTTTATTAACAATCAAGCACTGAGTTCTCATCAACTGATAAAACCAAACTTTTGGATCTTCTTTGATAATATCATCAAGTATCGCTATAGTTCTTGAGCACCAATCTCCAGTAGTAATTCTTCTAAATCTATACTCTTTATATAAATTTGAAATCTGAACCATCCTGTAGTCTATAGCTTTTACAGATGAAAGTTCTGAATCTTCTTTTGTATCGGCAGTTGCCATAATCTCAACAGTCTTGATTATTCCTTTACACTCAAATGTAATACGGCAATAATTTTTGCCAGCATGCATTTTATCTTTATGAATGTAATAGTTGAATTCCATATAGCCGCCAAGAAAATAATCACTTGTAACTCGCTGATTTTCCACTGTGACAAAATCACTGTCACTTTGGACATCAATCTCTATGTAACCCCATGTATTCTTTGTTATTTCTATTGTCTCTTTACGATTCTCTCTAACCTCATAAAACTCATCAAATCTCTCTTCAACATTGAAAGTTACAGGTTGTTTCAAACTAGCTGAAACGAGGAATTCCTCCATATTCACAGAAGATGGGACAGCTTTACGAAATCCAATGTAAAGCAATTGTAAATCATTGTCACCTCTGCTTACATATTCCTCAAAAGACTTCGAGTAAAAAATACTCATAGCCTCATTCCAATGCCCTTTAGCCAAATTAGCAAAATCATCTAAACTATTTATCTCACCTATAGAAGAATTAATAGATTTGGCACATATTTTTATATCAAAAGGAAGGCGACGCTCGACTTTATTACACATAATTGTGAAATATCCATCGATATGATCACCCTCTAATAATTTGCTACCTTTCACTTCATATCTGACAACAATCTCCACTCCTTCAAATTGAGGTTTTACAACCTTAACATAAGGATTAGATGAATAAACCAAGCCTTTTACAGGAATATCACCCACACTTACAATTGTAAATTCGTCAGAAATTTTTGTTCCTTCGATTCCAGTAATTTCAATTTTGTCAGAAGAAAGTGACAATTGCGGTGTTTGATTTTCGAATTTGTCTTCGGACAACCGCCAAATTCTCTTACGCAAAATGTACTCCCTTAAGCCCTGTTCAAGTCCCTTGAATCAGTTGATTTTCTTGTCTAAATGACTATAATAAATTATAAACTATTTGAATATTACTTGCAATAAAAGGAGGATAACATGATTACGCATAAAGACCATTTCCACGGAAGTGATTTAGAAAAAATCGAGAAGATTTATGGAGTCAAAAAAGAAGATATTATAAGCTTTTCAGCAAATGTAAATCCTCATGGTATATCACCACTTATGAAGAAAAATATTAAAGATAATTTGGACTGCATCTCCGCATATCCAGACAGACAATATACCGCTCTGAGAAATAGCATTTCAAACTATTGCGATTGCGATGCAGCAGACGTTATTGTTGGAAACGGCACAACAGAATTAATATCACTATTTATCAAGATATTGCAACCAAAAAAAGCCATCGTATTAGGCCCTACTTACTCTGAATATGAACGTGAGGTAACACTAAATGGCGGAACCACACTATATTATCCTCTAAAAGAAGAAAACGACTTTAAGTTAGATATAAATCATTTCACTTCAAAGCTCGATTCTTCTATAGATTTAATAGTGCTTTGCAACCCTAACAATCCTACATCTTCAGCCATTCCAAAGACGGATATGCGAAATATATTGGATGTGTGCAAGGAAAATGATATATATGTACTAGTGGATGAAACTTATGTTGAATTCGTTGATGAAATCAAAAAATATAGCTCTGTCTCTCTATGTACATATTACAACAATATTATAGTATTAAGAGGAACATCTAAATTCTTCGCCGCTCCTGGACTAAGACTTGGATATGCCATAACAGGAAATAACGATTTAAAAAAAGAGATAATCAAGCGACAAGACCCCTGGTCTATTAACTCTTTAGCTGATATTGCAGGACAGGTAATGTTTTCCGATACTGACTATATAAAACAGACTAGAGACTTGATAAATGCAGAAAAAGAAAGAATGTATAACTATTTTAAACAGAGCTCTAAATTCAAGCCCTTTAAACCAGAAGCAAACTTCATGCTTGTAAAAATACTTAATGATGATTTAGATAGCGAAATACTTTTTGAGAGAGCCATAAAGGAGAATCTTATGATTAGAGATTGCTCCACTTTTCCATTTTTAAATAATAAATTCTTCAGATTCTGCTTTATGAATCCAGAAGATAATGATAAATTAATCGAATGTTTATCTAGATAAATATCCATAAGACAAAACATTATTATTCTCCAATTATAAATACAAGAAAAAGGCGTGACAATTAAGTCACGCTTTCTTTTTAACAAAATATATCTATTAATTATTTTGCTCCTTCTTTTTTCAATACAACAAATACTGTTTTAACTAAAATCTTAATATCCGACCATATAGACCAAGTCTTTATGTACTCATTATCTAATTCTACTACCTCTTCAAAATCAGTGATATTATTTCGACCACTAACCTGCCATAATCCAGTAATTCCCGGTTTAAAACTCAAACGCATCTTATGATGAGGAGCATAATTTTTAAATTCATCCACTGTGGGTGGTCTAGTTCCCACCAGACTCATATCCCCAAGTAATACATTAATAAACTGAGGAAACTCATCTATACTTGTTCTACGTATTTTTTCGCCAATACCAGGTAGAATTCTTGGATCGTCTTCCATTTTAAACATGAGACCATCCATCTCATTATTTTTCATTAATTCCGCCTTACGTTCTTCAGCATCTAAATACATAGATCTAAACTTATATAAATTAAACTCTCGACCATTTTTCCCAACTCTTTTTTGTTTAAATAAAACCGGACCTGGATCCACTTTTTTAATTTTGGGTGCAACATATAAATATAATACCCCTGTGGCAATAACTCCAACAACAGCTCCTATTATATCCATAAAGCGCTTAGTCCAAATCATCCATGTTTCAGCCACATGATTACTAGTTGTAACCACCATATGACCACCTATTCTCTCAGTCATACGATTTGGCAATCTCTCAGAGTTCATCATAAGACAAACATGAACCACAACACCAATTTCCAAAAGAAAATCAACAATTTCGTTCTGTCTCTTACCTGAACCCACACTGATATAAGCTTCATCTATTACATTTTCAACCAAATAATCCTTTAATTCTGAAACATTACAAACAACTTCTTCTTTTTCAATAATCTCTCCCTTCATATCTTTATCAACTATGCACACACCACACAGTTCAAAAAGATCATAAGGGCGTTTATTAAATTCTCTTATAATTTCAGCAGCTGTTTCTTCTTTTGCAATCAAAATCATCTTAGAAAGATCATGATTCTTCAAGATTTTATTTCGAATAATTCTCTTCCACACTATTCTCTCTGCATAAATAGCGAACAAAGAAATAATACCTGTAAATCCAAATATTAAACGTGAAAAAACAAAGGACAGCTGAAAAGCATACAAATATATAACGAAAATAGCAAATGTAACTATTATCTGTGAAATTACTGCTCGCAATTCCCCCCATCTGTCACGCCTTATAATATTTTTATAAGCAGAAGTTGCCAACGCTGTTACAATATAAATAATAACAAGAGATATCCATCCAACTTCAAGAATATCATGCCACCAAAATTCATATTCAATTTTTTGTCTGATTAAAATAGCCAAAGCATAAGATAATGTAAGAGCCACAACATCTCCTATCAAAAAGTCAAAATGCTTTGCCCAAGATTTTAGTTTTCTCGCATACATAGGCATATTATATAACATTAGACCAAAAGAATCTATGTTATTTTTGTGATATAGAATTTAACCTTTCTTGTTTCTTTTCCCTTATTATTCCCTCGATATATTGATAAATAATAGCAACTAATAACGATATTACCATAATGATAAATGGAGGTATAATAAACCATACACCATCAGGTAAAACTTCATTTAACGCGTTTCTGAAGAATATATGCGTCAACCACATAACAGTTGAATATTTCCCAATGAAGGCAAATATTTTTCTAAACCCTGGTATCTTAAAAATAATGAATATTGCCAAAAATATCTGCCAAAACAGATATAACCACTTCAGTAAAAGAATCGCCATAGAGAGAAAAAAACTCCTCTCCCATTACTTGTGATTTAATCCAATAAAATACATAAGACAAAATTGCCACCGTACAAAAAGTTTTCATAACCTTTGTAAGACGAATCTTAATCCAGCTAGAATCATCTAATATTTCAGGTTTGTTCATAAAACTGAGGTAAAGTCCATAACCGGAAACAAAGGCGAAAATGGCCACACAAACCTTGGCATATATTCCAACATTTAGCACGCCCTCCATTGTAAATGGAGCAAAATTTAAATTTAGATCCTTGAACAAATCTGTATCGTGAAAACAATGATGAAATATCATCCAAAGTATAGCTATTCCCTTTAATGCAGTTGAATCTTCCTTCTAAATATATCTACCCATAATTAATTTCCTATAAAAACATCGGCCTCTAAAAGCAAGAATATAAAACTCTAACTTTTAGGGGCCGATAAAATATTAGCAATGCTAAATATGCAATTTCACATCACATATTATTTATTCTGAAAATACTCGTGAATACCTGCTGCTGCAGCCTTACCAGCACCCATAGCAAGAATAACTGTAGCTGCTCCTGTAACAGCATCACCACCGGCATATACAGCATCCTTTGTTGTCGCTCCATCTTCCTCTGCAACAATACATCCACGTCTGTTTGTCTCAATACCCTTTGTTGTGCTTGAGATAAGTGGATTAGGTGATGTACCAAGTGACATGATTACTGTATCAGCCTCAATCTCATACTCAGATCCAGGGATCTCAATAGGGCTTCTACGACCAGACTCATCAGGCTCACCAAGTTCCATCTTGATAACCTTAACACCAGATACCCAACCCTTGTCATCAACAAGAATCTCTGTAGGATTCTGAAGCAAATCAAAGATCACTCCCTCTTCCTTAGCATGGTGTACTTCCTCTGCTCTAGCAGGAAGCTCAGCTTCACTACGACGATATACTACATGAACCTCTGCGCCAAGACGAAGAGCTGTTCTAGCAGCATCCATTGCAACGTTACCACCACCTACAACTACAACCTTCTTACCTCTTGAAATAGGTGTGTCAAAGCCTTCTACATAAGCCTTCATAAGATTGTTTCTTGTAAGGAACTCATTTGCTGAGAACACGCCATTAGCCTGCTCTCCAGGGATTCCCATAAATCTTGGAAGACCAGCACCTGAACCGATAAACACAGCCTCAAATCCCTCTTCTTCCATCAATTTATCAATAGTAATAGTCTTTCCAATAATAACATTTGTCTCGATCTTTACGCCAAGAGATTTAACATTTTCAACCTCAGCAGCAACAACCTTTGACTTTGGAAGTCTGAACTCAGGAATACCATATACAAGCACTCCACCAGCCTCATGTAAAGCCTCGAAAATTGTCACATCATAACCAAGTTTAGCCAAATCACCAGCACATGTAAGTCCTGCAGGACCAGAACCTACTACAGCCACCTTGTGACCATTCTTGCTCTCTGCGCCCTGTGGCTTGATACCATTTTCTCTAGCCCAGTCAGCAGTAAATCTCTCTAACTTACCGATAGATACAGGGTCTCCCTTGAATCCACGGATACATTTTCCCTCACACTGGCTCTCCTGCGGACATACACGACCACATACAGCAGGAAGTGCAGAAGAATCACTGATAACATTATAAGCCTCAGCAATATTTCCTTCCTTAATCTGAGCAATAAATGCAGGGATATTAATTGAAACAGGGCATCCTTTGATACACTGTGCATTTTTACAATTTAAACAACGAGTAGCCTCGTCCATAGCTTCCTCAAGAGAATAACCAAGGCATACTTCCTCAAAATTTGTTGCGCGAACCTTTGGGTCTTGTTCGCTAACTGGTACTCTTACCAACACATCTACATTAGCCATTATTCGTCACCTCCACAATGTCCGCATCCGCCATGATGTGTATCTCCCTCTTCGAGAGCTAGCATAGCACGGCCTTCTTCAGTTTTATACTGTGCCTGTCTAGCCATAGCCTGATCGAAATCAACAAGATGTCCATCAAACTCAGGTCCATCAACACATGCAAACTTAACTTCATCACCAACAACAAGACGGCATGCTCCACACATACCTGTTCCATCAACCATAATAGGGTTCATAGATACAACTGTTGGAATATTCAATTCCTTTGTAAGTTTGCATACGAATTTCATCATAATCATTGGTCCGATTGCTACGCAATGATCAAATGTCTGTCCTTCGTCAACAAGTGCCTGAAGCTGATTTGTTCCCATACCATGGAAACCATATGTACCATCATCAGTAGTAACGCAAAGCTGTGTTGCAACCTTTTCCATCTCATCAACAAAGAATAATAAATCCTTTGTACGAGATCCCATGATTACTGTAGAATCAACACCATGCTCCTTTAACCACTTAACCTGTGGATATACTGGCGCTGTTCCTACACCACCTGCGATAAATACAATCTTCTTTTTCTTGATCTCATCTAAGTTGTCCTCCACACACAACTCTGAAGGGATACCAAGTGGTCCAACAAAATCTTCAAAGCTATCTCCAGCCTTAAGTTCTGCCATTCTCACTGTTGAGGCTCCTACTGTCTGGAATACAATAGTAATAGTTCCAGCCTCTCTATCATAATCACATATAGTAAGTGGAATTCTCTCTCCCACTTCATCAATTTTGACAATTACAAATTGACCTGGCAAACATGATGCAGCAACTCTAGGTGCCTTGACATCCATAAGATAAATCTTATCAGCCAATTTTTCTGCCTTTAATATTGGATACATAATTATCCTCCTTTGGATTTTATCGAAAATGGAATATTTCTATTCCATCTTTATCAGTATTTCACAACTACATAAACTAAAGGTAAATTCTCCACTAATTCCCTAAAAATTATATGAAAACCGACACTATTACTTATAATAAGTTGTTTTCACTTCGCAGTCAATTTATTTTAAACTTAAAATTCGACAAATTTTTATCAATTTTTCGGCAAATATTTAACATAGTAAATAATAGTAGCCGAAGGATAAATCCCCCGGCTACTCATTATATTATTTAAATTAAATTCATTTCTCAAATATAGACACAGTTTGTATATTTCTTTACCATAATCAGCTAAAATATACCAACTCATCCTCTGGCTTTTCAGCCGCCTTCATCTCAATTGGATAAAGTACAGGTCCCTTACCCTTGTATTCTCTAGCAAATTCTACCTTGATTTTAGCTGTCAAATCAATCCAAGATCTATGTGCTGGTGCATTATCAACTCCCACCTTGCACATCATTCCAAGGAATTGTACATCCTCGATACAACAAGTCATGGCAAATCTTCCTGGAACTATAAGTCCTCTTTTCAATTTTCCCTTACCATCTTGTGGATTATATACAAGGCCTAAGAAATGTACTGTCTTGCCATCATACTTCTTAGGATTGTCCATAACATCCATAAACCATAGTGCATAATCAGCATCAGTGATTTCTATCACATCTGCATCAATATCAAATGGCAACTCTTCTTCTCTATTGTCAATACTTCCATCTTTACGCTCATAAACAATCTGAGCAGGACGGTTTACAGTCTTGATAGCAGCTCTATATTTTGCACGTGGTGTTTCATCATCACATCTATTAAATATAGCCACATCAGTCTTAAAAAATTGCTCCTGCATCATTGCACGCATATTTAACATATACATATCAAAAGTTGTGGAATCAATAGTACACAAAGACTGTACAATAACCCAATCTTCAGGGGCATCAATCTCATAAATAGTTCCCACGTCCCAGGTTCCATTATATTCAATAAATACAGAATCTGGCTTATAAGAATCATTTAACTCTTTTAGTTTTTCCGCTGTAAACTCTTCCTCTTCCTCAAGATATACAACTTCAATGTTGGCCTTCAACAATCTATCAGTATCATATTCCACATCTCCGTCTTCACAACAGATTACCAATATTTTTTCATTGTCTTCTCCGAATCCATTTTCAAGCAAAGTCTCCTGAACAAGAGTTGTCTTTCCACTATCCATAAATCCTGTAAAGACATAAACTGGAACTTCAGCCATTTCAAACCTCCTACACTAGATATATAAATCATAATGTATATTCATTAATTTAAACCAAACAATTCTTCTAGTTGATGCTCATCAATATCTGGTCCAATAACAACGAGACGTCCTGTATAATCAGGCTCACCCTCTCTTATCTCGTACTCTCCATCAACTAAATCAAAGTAAATCCATGTGCCATCTGTAGACGGAACCATTCCTTTAGCTCTTAAAATATCACCATAGTCCTCTGTCTCAACAAAAGCTTTGAGAGCATTTTCAATAGTATCTCGCTCAAATACATGTGGAGTTTCCTTGCCCCAACTTGTAAACACATCATCTGCATGATGATGGTGATGGTCATGGCAACCACATGTGCAGTTCTCATCATGCTCGTGGTGATGGTCATGATGCTCATGATCATGGTGGTGATCGTGGTCATGGTCATGATGATGCTCGTGATCGTGGTCATGGTCGTGATCGTGCTCATGGTCATGATGATGTTCATGCTCATGCTCCTTGTGCTTAGCTTCAGCCATCAATTTGAATTCTAGATTATCCTGACCTTCGATTACCTTCAAAATATTTTCACCAGGAAGTTCATCCCAAGCTGTTGTAATAATTGCTGCCTTTGGATTTAATTCCTGAATCTTCTTTACACAAAATTCCAACTGATCAGAAGTAGCCTTTTGACTTCTAGACAAAACAACTGTAGTAGCATATTCAATTTGGTTGTTAAAGAACTCACCAAAAGCTTTCATCTGCTTAGATGCTTTAAGAGCATTTACCACAGTAACAAGGGCATTGACCTTTACATCATGAGACTCTTCTAAATCGATAACCGATGTCATGACGTCGCTTAATTTTCCAACTCCAGATGGCTCAATAATTATTCTGTCTGGGTGATAAGTCTCTAAAACTTCCTTTAAATTTTTAGCAAAATCTCCTACCAATGTACAACAAATACATCCTGAATTTAGCTCTGAAATAGTGATTCCAGCGTCTTTTAAAAATCCACCGTCAATTCCAACTTCACCGAACTCATTTTCAATAAGAACAACATTTTCTCCCTTATAAACTTCATCAATCATTTTTTTGATAAATGTTGTTTTTCCAGCTCCTAAAAAGCCTGAAATAATATCTACCTTTGTCATATCTCTATCCCTTCTTTCTGAAAAATACAATTACATTCTTTCAGGTGCTTCAAAACCTAGTAAATCAATACAGATTTCAAGGGCCTGCTTTGTCAACTGTAATAAGCTGATATAACCAGCCTGTTTTACTTCATCCTCCTCACCAAGAATCTTGGTCTCATGATAGAACTTGTTAAATGCATTAGCTAAATCATATATGTATGCACATATTTTGTGAGGAGCTATATCCTCATATGCATTTTTTATAGAAGTATTAAATTTTGCAAGTTCAAGCATCAAAGCCTTCTGGCTCTCTGTCTCAGCAGGTAAAATCTTACCATTTAGGGCATTTTTCCCACTCTGCTGATATTTATTTAAAATAGATTTCATACGGACGATTGTATATAAAATGTATGGTCCAGTATTTCCCTCAAAGGATGTAAATCTATCTATATCAAATATATAATCTTTTGATGCTTGATTTGATAAGTCACCATATTTAATAGCAGCAAGAGCCACTGTCTTTGAAGTTTCTTTTGCCTCCTGCTCACCCATGGTATCATTTTCAATAATTTTAGAATGCATCTTGTCATTGATATCTGCAATCAAATTTTCAAGGCGCATAACTCCACCATCTCTTGTCTTAAATGGTTTTCCATCCTTACCGTTCATTGTACCAAATCCAATGAACTTCAAATCTGTAGAATCAGATACAATTCCTGTCTTTTTAGCACATCTAAATACCTGAACAAAATGTAATTCCTGACGTTTATCAACTACATAAATCACCTGATCTGGATGATAATCAGCTTCACGCCATATTAAAGTAGCCAAATCAGTTGTGTTGTATAAAGCCGCTCCATCTGACTTTAAAATCATACATGGAGGTATCTCCTTGGCATCAGATTCTTCAGCCACATCAACCACCAAAGCGCCCTCGCTCTCGTAAGCAAAACCATCAGCTTTCATCTTCTCTACCATATCAGGAATATATGGATCGGCATCAGACTCGCCCTTCCATAAATCAAATGACACATTTAAGTTTTCATAATTTTTCTTTAAATCTGTAACAGAAACATCTAAAATATGCTTCAACAAAGCTGTATATCCAGGATTTCCGTGCTGCAATTCAAAAGTAGCAGCCATAGCTTCCTCTTTATATGCTTCATCTTCCTTGGATTTTCCACTAGCTGTAGGATAAATTTCCTCCAACTCTCCAATTGTAAACGGAGCCTCCGCAGGATATTCACCTTTATAATTTTCATCAAAATATACTAAATCCGGCTGACGATAACGCAACTCAGTGATTATAAGCCCCATCTGAAGCCCCCAATCACCTAGGTGCACATCACCGATAACATTATTTCCCATGAATCGATTAATTCTTTTTATACTCTCACCAATTACCGCCGAGCGCAAATGTCCCACATGAAGTGGTTTCGCCACATTTGGTCCGCCGTAATCTATCATTATAGTCTTTTTCTCAGACACTTCATCTAAACCAAGTCTAGAATCTGCAAGCATTTTATTATTATAATCAGCCAAAAACTCCTCATCGACTTTCATGTTCAAAAAGCCCGGGTTGCATGCCTCAACACTAGAAAAAATTTTATTTCCCTGTAATTTTTCACACACCTCGGTAGCAATCATAATTGGAGCCTTATGAGCCTCTTTTGCACAAGCCAAAGCGCCATTGCACTGATACTCGCACAAATCTGGTCTATTTGAAATAGTTACATAACCATATTTCTCACCATATCCGCACTCCACAAATGCTTTTGTAACTTCATCTTTTATAATATTTATTAATTCCTGCATAAATGTCTCCTATAATAATAGAATATATTTTTTAGTCCTCTCCCATTTTAAAGATTTGACTACGATTTTTCCACAATATTTTTTTCAAAAACATTCCTACAACACATACACTTACAGCTTCTCCAATTCCAACTGTAATAGCCATAAACCACCATGCATCTCCCATGTTATAAGCATATTTTAAAATAAGTGGCACAATAATCATATTCGAAATGACTGGTGGCAAAGTAAATGCAAACTTTGTATTTTTTAGCATTCTTGTTCCAACAGCTCCGATCAATGTAGCTAAAGTACCAAATATCATATCTGCTACAACTCCGCTTGTTATAGTATTACTGATAAAACAACCAATCACAAGTCCAGGTACTGCAGCTGGTGTAAATATTGGTAAAATGCACAAGGCCTCCGATAAACGAATCTGAATCGCTCCATTTGCCAAGTTAAATGCATTGATGAAATAAGTCATCACCACATAGATTGCTGCAATCATTGCAGCTTGTGTTATAAATAACGCCTTTTTGTTTCTCATATTTAATTTTCTCTCCTTAGTTTTGTTTTAGGTGTGGATGGTTTCGAACACACCATTAGCCATTTTAACATATAGAATAAATTTGGCAATACATATTTAAAAGCCTCCGATATGTCATACACATCAGAGGCCTTATTATTCACTTAAATTATAAGTCCCTCCTTCACTTTCATAACTCGAAGTAACTTATAACTCCAAATCTTAGCTTCTAGTACTCTTCAAGAAATCTGGAATTTCTATATCCTGTGGTTTTACAGCTCCAGCACCAATAGATGGTTCTGGTGTGACAGGCTTAGTAACTGGCTTATTAAAGCCAAATGATGAAGCCGAACTAGAATTTAATTTGCTTGCTGTATTTGTTGTACTTGTAGTACTTGTTGTCTTAGATGTCTGTGACGATGCACCAAATTTCATGTTAGAACTTGTGGCTGATGAATTTGTATCACCATACTGCATCTGACCCATAAGTGATTTTCCGAAATCAGGCTTAGGTGCAACCTTTGAATCGTTAGCATCTCTAATTCCTGTAGCAATAACTGTAATAGTACATGTATCTGTCATAGTCTCATCATACATAGCACCTAAAATAAGGTTTATATCATCACCTGTAAGATCCTTGATATAGTTAGATGCTTCAAAAGTATCTTGCATTAATAAATCACCTGAAATATTAACAATAACATCTGTAGCACCCTTGATACTTGTTTCAAGAAGTGGACTCTCAACAGCCATTTTAACTGCTTCAATCGCCTTCTCATCACCCTTTGCTGTTCCAATACCGATATGCGCGATACCCTTGTCAGCCATAACTGTCTTAACATCTGAGAAATCAAGATTAATAAGAGCAGGCAAGTTGATCAAATCAGTAATACCTTGAACACCCTGCTGCAATACCTCATCGGCCTTCTTTAACGCCTCTGGCATTGTAGTTCTCTTGTCGCAGATTTGTAATAATTTATCATTAGGAATAACAATTAGAGTATCAACATTTTCCTTTAATCGCTCTATTCCACCTTCTGCATTTACCATACGAGTTTTAGCCTCAAAACTAAATGGCTTTGTAACAACTCCAACTGTAAGAATTCCCTGCTCTTTTGCAAGTTTTGCAACCACAGGTGCTGCACCTGTACCTGTTCCACCGCCCATTCCGCAAGTAATGAAAACCATGTCAGCACCTTTTAAATTCGCTGACAATTCTTCAGCTGATTCCTCAGCGGCCTTTTGTCCAACCTCAGGTTGAGCTCCTGCTCCAAGACCCTTAGTTAATTTCTCACCAATTTGAATTAATGTAGGGGCTTTACACAACTGCAAGTCCATTTTATCAGTATTGACGCCAATAAACTCAACCCCACATATATTTTCTTCTACCATTCTGTTGACAGCATTGTTACCAGCGCCACCAACTCCTATAACTTTAATATTGGCACCATTTAAAACTTCATTTGTTTGTATCTCAAGCAAGACCTCTTCCTCCTTACATATATGAAACGTTTCACAAAAACTATGAAACCTAATATTCAAAACATATATATCCTATAATATATTTTTTACTAGTATTTATCAACCCATTTTTATAAAAAAATGCAAATTATCCACATTATTATGTGGTTTTTTCAAATACAATATCTGTATCTTGTGTTGTCCAATCTTCAAGATGTAGTATTCCAGACATATCAACTAAATTAGGCAATATATACTGTAGCCTCTTAACTTTTTCTTCAGCATTATCTCCTTTTCCAAAATTAATATACACAGAATTATATGCCACCACAAAATTACCATTTTCATCAAAATTAGCTGCATTGACAGGAATATTATATTTCTCCAGCCCTCTCATCACCGCCAACATTCTAGACAATTGTTTCTCATCAATACCAAGGGGTTCCCCTTCAACAGCTTTTTCAATCTGAATCCCAGCAAAAAACATCACGTCACTCAAAGGAATATTTGACACCTCAACCACATTTCCTTCTTCGTCAAAATAGGCAAAATTCCCATCCGTCATGGCCATGTAGCCTAACATAGATTTTTCTTTAATTTCTATCTTCACCTTATCATAAGAATTAAGTTTCACTTTTGCAGATTCAACAAAAGGAATATCTTTCTTTGGATGAACTAGATTATCTGCAAAAACATAAATCGAATTACCTTTATATTTGCCGGTAAGTACATACTCTTCTATCTCAATTTCTGAATAATGCTTAGCGCCAGAGACCTCCACATCATGAATCACGCATAAAATCGAGCTCATAATCATTAATGCAACCACTACAATAACTATGCCAAGCAATATATTTATGAAATAAAATTTAAATTTGGATTGAGATTTCTTTTTCTTTTTTTTGCTCTTTCCCATAACTTAAACCTTTCTAATTTTCTAACCTAAGACCTTTAGATATAGACAAGGCCACCGCCATCTCAAAAACCAAAAACATTATAGATGTTCCACCATAACTTATAAAAGGTAAGGTTATTCCTGTATTTGGGATGGTATTTGTAACAACAGCAATATTTAAAATAACCTGCAAAGCAAGATGCGCCATTATACCTATCACAACAAAAGAACCAAACATATCTTTCGCTCTTGTAGCAATAAATACCAATCTCCAAAGTAATAGGATAAATAAAAGAATAACGCAAAGGGCGCCAAACAAACCTAATTCCTCACAGATAATGGAAAAAATCATATCATTTTGAGCCTCAGGCACAAAACCCAATTTTTGCATACTCTCCCCAAGGCCTTTACCAAATAATCCACCTGATCCTATAGCATATAGTCCTTGCAATGTCTGGTATGATGAATCTCCTGTAAAATTCTCAGGATGAAGCCATACCTGAATACGTTGCATTCTATAACTTCCAGAAGCAACTAAAACGAAAATCGCAGCAAAACATATACCGCCACCACCGATCAATGCAAATTTCATTATTTCCGGGCTAGCCACAAATATCATAATAACAGCTATACCAAAAACAATAACCGCCGTACTCAAGTTGTTCGCAGCAATAAAAGCAACAACCGGCAAAACCATAACAATCATTTTGATAGAATTCTTGAAATCTTTCATAGCCTTTGGCCTCTTGGCAATTATTGAAGCTAAAAAAAATATTGTCGCCATCTTAGCAACCTCTGAAGGCTGAAAACTAAATGGGCCAAGATAAATCCATCTAGATGATCCATTAGATGCACTTCCTATAAAATTTACCGCCAAGCAAAGAACATTTGCCAGTAAGAAAATCGGCATGGCAAATTTTTCTAAAATGTGATAATCAAAAAATTTGATAAATATAAAACCAAACACAGTTCCTAAACCGGCAGCAAACATTTGTTTCTTTAGATAAAAAATAGAATTGCCATTCTTTAACGTTGCCATATACGCACTAGTGCTATATAGCATGACAAAACCGAAAGCCAATAAAATTATAACAAGAACAAGAAGCGTATAATCTATATATTCAATTTTATTTCTTTTTCTTCCACGCTTTACCGCTCTTTTCTCACCCATAATCTATCCTAAATTTCTAACATATTCTTTAAAAATGTCTCCGCGCTGTTCGTAATTATCGAACATCCCCCAGCTTGCACAAGCCGGTGACAACAAAACCGCATCTCCAGGCCTTGCAGTCTCATAACTTATATCAATAGCCTCTTCCAGCGTCTCCGCAAAAACATAATCCTTGAAACCATGTTTGTCACAGCACTTCGCGATCTTTTTCTTAGTCTGTCCAATCAAAACTAATTTTATAACTTTATCACCAAAGCTCTCAATCCACTCGTCATACTCCGAGTCCTTGTCATAACCGCCGCCAATAAGCACAGTCTTACGATTCATTGCGAGAATCCCTTTGATTGCAGCATCAGGATTAGTTCCCTTCGAATCATTATAAAAATCCACATCATTTTTTGTGCAAACAAATTCAATTCTGTGCTCAACAGCTGTAAAAGATTTCAAACCTTGAACAATAACATCCATAGGAACTCCCATGGCATCCGCCATAGCCACCGCAGCCATAACATTTTCAAAATTATGTTTTCCTAGAATATTAAGTTCATTAACATTTATCACAAGCTCATCCATCTCATTTTTGGAATAACGTATCTCTTCTCCTGATAAATACAAACCATTTTCCAGTTTTCTCTCACTAGAAAAATATACCACATCTAAATCCAGACTCTGTCCAAACTCCCGCAAAACATCATCTTCATAATTTAGCACACACACATCACCAGGCTTTTGATTGGTCGTAATACTCTCCTTGGCTTCAATATATTTTTCCATTGTGTGATGTCTATTCAAATGGTCCGGAGTAATATTTAAAATAGCAGTAACCTTTGGCGCAAACTCCTCTATAGTTTCAAGCTGAAAACTACTAATCTCAGCAACAACCACGGTATCATCCGTCATATCAGCCGCCAAAGCAGTATATGGAATTCCAATATTTCCCACAACTTTTACATCAGAAAAATATCTAGCCATAATCTCGCCTGTAAGAGATGTTGTTGTAGTTTTTCCGTTGGTGCCAGTAATTGCCACCACTCGTCCTGCGCCTAATCTATAAGCAAGTTCAATCTCACCCCATATAGTTATTCCTCGCGATTTCATATCCTCCACCAAAGGACTATCCACAGGAACTCCAGGACTTAAAATTGCAATATCCACCTTATCTAAAATCTCATTGACTGAATCGCCTAAATAAATTTTCACTTCAGCCAGCTGAGGATTTTTCTTATAAAACGAATCTATATCTAATTGTTCATTTCCATCATACAAGTATGCATTGCCACCTTTATTTAATAACAATTCGCAAGCTGCAACGCCACTTTTTCCTGTTCCTATTACGATAAATGTATCTGCAGAAATATTCATTTTTCTCTCCATTCTGACAACCAACTGTTATGTCGTTTTAGATTTCACCAAAAATACTATTCCAATGATTTTTCATAACTTCTCGTCATTTGCGTATATGTGTCATTTATGATTTATATATACATTTTACATAGCATAATAAGCAATCGCGCAAAGAAGCAATGTAATTATAGAAAATACTGCCACAACGCGGGTTTCTGACCATCCACCTAGTTCAAAATGATGATGAATTGGGGCCATTCTAAAAATTCTCTTTCCGTGGGTCAATTTAAAATAGCCCACCTGTAAAATAACAGAAA
The DNA here is from genome assembly GCA_024697595.1 of Lachnospiraceae bacterium. Lineage (GTDB taxonomy): Bacteria > Bacillota > Clostridia > Lachnospirales > Lachnospiraceae > JAILFK01. The sequence continues at coordinate 129,034 of JAILFK010000010.1, forward strand.
CAACTTCAATCAAATATATAAGCCCAACTATCAAAATAAATAATGGCATCTCCATCATGTAGGCAACGCCTGCCACAAATCCACCTAAAGCAAGGGAACCTGTATCCCCCATAAACACCTTGGCAGGATAAACGTTATAAAGCAAAAATCCAAGAAGTGCACCCAAAACCGCCGCTGTTATCGGCTCAACACCAGCCCCTAAAGCAAGGGATGCAAAAGTAAAAAATCCTGCAACTACAGCTGTAACCGTCGAAGCCAATCCATCAATTCCATCAGTAAAATTAGTTCCATTAACTGTTCCAATTACCGCAAAAAACATCATAGGAAAAGTCAAAATACCCAAGTCAATTGTCTTTCCACCTGTAAAAGGAATAATCATCTCAAGAGAAACTGATGTAAAATGTACAACATAATATGCAAAAAATGCAGTCAACGCGATTTGAAGCAACAACTTCTGCCACGCTATTAAACCATCTTTATTCTTTTTCACAACTTTTAAATAGTCATCAAGGAAACCTATAAGACCAAATCCAAGTGTCAAAATAAGTACAGGAACTACATTTGGATATTTTGGAGCGTAAATTAAGCTTACAACAGTTATAGCTATAAGCATCATCACGCCTCCCATTGTAGGCGTTCCAGTTTTTACTTGATGAGACTCTAATTCTTCTCTCTCAGTATTTCCAACCTTTAATTTTCGAAGAAATGGAATAATAACTGGTCCAAGTACGGCAGTTATTCCAAATCCCAATAATAATGGTAATAATAAATCAAACATTTTATATCATCTCCTATATAAATATTATAAACAGTTAAAAGAAATCACTCTTCAACAGAAGTTACTCCTTAAGTATCCGCTGGAACATTTGTATCCTCAGCTGCTGGTGTCTCCTGCTGAACAAGGCCGGCCTCCTCAGGATATTCGGCATTTCCTTCTTCTATAAAGTTAGTCTGCTCAATACCTAAATACGGCAAAAGCTGAGACATAATATTTTTTGTAATATACGACGCCTGAGAACAATGTGACTGATCCTCTACATGAGGATTATCGATAGCAACAAAAACAACCACCTGAGGATCTTCAACTGGCGCAAATGTAATTATAGAGACAACATACTCGCCAGAACCTCTAGGTAATTTTTCTGCCGTACCAGTTTTTCCACCAATTGAATAACCTTCAACTGAAGCCTTTTTACCAGTACCAGCATCAACTACTGATTTTAAATATCCCCTTAATATGTCACTAGTCTTTTGAGAAATGGTTTCTTTCAAAACCACTGGTTCAATTGTTTTCACAACATTTCCAGAATCATCCGTAATCTGTTTAAGTACATGAGGCTGATACAAATCACCACCATTTACAAGAGAACAAAAAGATGACGCCAACTGAATCATTGTAACATTAAATCCCTGTCCAAATGAATTCGTAGCCAAGTTAGAAGCAGTCTTATTAAGTTGATCTTTATCGTATATCAAAGTTGCTGTACTAGCTTCTCCAGGTAGGTCAATTCCCGTCTTTTGGCCAAAGCCAAAGATTGACTGATATTCAGCAAAAGTATCTCCCCCAATAGCATAAGACATCTGCATCAACGCATCATTACAAGAATCCATCAACGCTTTTTCTATTGTTTCCGTTCCATGACCAGATGTATTTACGCAATGAATTTCATGACCACTAACGACCTCACTACCATCACAAACATAAGTCTCATCACCATTCAACTTACCAGTATCCAAGCCCATAGCCACTGTAAACGGTTTAAATGTGGATCCAGGCTCAAAGGTCTTTGAAGTCGCATAATTCTGCCATAAGTTATTTAAAGCATTCATCTCTTCTTCGTCAGACATTTTCTCCAGCTGTTCTGGAGTATATAAAAGGGATAAATCCTTAGGATTATTAAGATCAAAGCCAGGGTATGTAGCCATAGCCAAAATTTCACCATTATTTGGATTCATTACAATAACAGATGTATTATCGCTTCCAGTTGTAACGCCGAACTCTTGATATTTTTCTAGCGTAGTAGCTTCAGCTAACATCTCATTATTAGCATTTAACACAGCCTCTTCCACTATACTTTGAATATTGGCATCTATGGTTGTAACAACATTGTTGCCATTGACTGGTTCCACCAATTTCTGTTCAACATCCTTGTCGGAATTATAATAACCATAAGAACGGCCATTGGTACCAGAAAGCACGTCATCATATTGGGTTTCAATTCCAATCACGCCGGAAGATGCAGATGAAAATCCAATAAGCTGACTCGCAAAATTTCCATAAGGATATTTTCTCTCATACTCTTTTTCAAACCACACTCCCGCAACTTCATCTGCGGTGTCTTCATTTTCCATAATCGCTTTAAAAGAATTCATCTCATCATAAGATACGCCTTTTGCCAAGACTTTATATTGGCTGGCAGGATCATTTTCCAGCGCATCCTCTATCTCGTCTTGATTTAATTCTGGAAAACATTGACATAAGTAAGATATTGTTGAATCCTTTTTATCTTCTTGGGCATTCAAGACTTTGCAATCTAAAATAATATTGTAAACATCTATACATGTGGCTAACACAGTCCCTCTGGAGTCGTATATATTGCCTCGTTGATAGGGAATGGTTTTGCTGTCGTATTGTTGCTGTGACAAAACTATTTTTTCGTATTTCGCACCAGAAGTATACTCTATGTACATCAGTCTGCCAATTAGAACTACAAAAAGAATACAAAGTAAGATAAAAACTAAAAACAGCTTACTTTGCATTCTCTTCATTATTGTATTTGATTTTTTTCTTTTTTGATTTTTAGAACGCTTATTCAAAAGAAAAACCTCGAATCTACGGAATTGAATTATATTGACTCATCGAGTCTTTATTATCCATACTATAATACACTATTTGATCCGTGTTTGCATAGACCATTCCCAAATCATTTATAGCGGAATTCTTAACCATGCCTAAATTCGTAGAAGAAGCAATTCTTCCCTCAAGCGCATTGTTGTCAGCTTTCAATTCTGTAACCTGTGTCTCAAGTTCAGCAGCTTCACTCATATGGTTTGTCACATTATTTGAAACATTAATATATGAAACGAAAAACAAACAGATAACTGCAACCATAGATGCAGCTGAAACAGCCATAGCTCTCTTCTTTCTCATCATTCTAGCATGAGCACGCTGGCGCTGTTTATTTCTTCTTTTTCGTTCTTCTTCTAATTCTCTTCTTCTTGTATCTCTGTCTGGAAGCGGCTGTTGAATCTTTCTAACAACATTTCCCTCTGTATAAGTATATGTGTTTACTTCTTTCATAGCTTTTTTCCTCTCAAAATGTTATTTCGTTATCATTTCTCTCAAAAACTCTCAACTTCGCGCTTCTGGATCTAGAATTTTCTTCCAGTTCTTTATCGCTTGGTAAAATTGGTTTCCTAGTAATCACTTTTCCTTTTGGTTTTCTGCCACAAGTGCAAACCGGAAAGTCCTTTGGGCAAATACAAGGATCTTGATTATTTTTAAATGCCACCTTCACTATTCTGTCTTCTAAAGAGTGAAATGTGATTATGCATATGCGTCCATTTGGTTTTAATAAATCAATAAAATCATTTAAATTATCTTGTAGCACATCCAATTCTCTATTTAGTTCGATTCGGATTGCTTGATATGTTCGCTTTGCCGGGTGCCCGCCCGTTGCTTGTATTTTTTTAGGGATTGAATTTCTTATTATATTATTCAACTGCCCTGCAGTTTTTATTCTTTCTTTCTCTCGCTCAATACAAATATTTTTCGCAATATTTTTCGCAAATCTGTCTTCACCGTAATCGCGAATTATTCTATATAAATCTGACTCGCTGTAATCATTTACAATATCCTCAGCCGTCTTGGGATTCCTCTGATCCATTCGCATATCCAGAAACTCATCTTCATCCATATACGAAAACCCTCTGGCTGGTGTATCCAACTGAAATGAAGAAACACCAAGATCAAGGACAATTCCATCCACTTTATCGATACCAAGATCTTTAACCACCGAAACCATTGATTCGTAGTTGCTTCTGACCAGCGTGACTTTGTTACCAAATTCTTTCAATCTCTCGCCGGCGGCGTTTAATGCATCCTCATCCTGATCAATTCCAATCAATTTACCAGTAGTAAGCTTCCTTGCTATCTCGTAAGAATGACCGCCACCGCCAAGAGTACCATCAACATACACACCATCTTCTTTTATATTTAATTGCTCTATAGTCTCATTTAATAAGACTGAGTAATGATTAAATTCCATCCACAACTTCCTTATTTCACATCTAACTAAATGCTAAGCCCAAGTTCTGCCATATGCTCAACTATCTCATCCATATCGTCATAACTACTAGCATCCTCGTATTTCGTCTTGTCCCAAATTTCAATTTTGGTCATAACTCCAACAAGAACCACTTCTTTATCAAGTTCTGCAAATTTTCTCAAAACCGGCGGAATCAAAACACGCCCCTGCTTATCAACATCGCAAGTAGCAGCTCCTGCAAAGAAAAATCTCATGAACTTTCTAGCATCTTTCGTAGTCAAATTCACTTCTCTAAACTTTTCCTCGATTCTAGACCATTCATCTGTAGAGTATACATACAGGCAACCATCCACTCCTTTTGTGACCACAAACTGATCACCAAGCTGTTCACGGAACTTTGCTGGCATTATCATTCTGCCTTTTGCATCAACGCTATGACTATATTCACCCATGAACATGACGGCTACCTCCTCTCCTTTTTCTTATCCACAAAGTTATCAACTTATCCACCACTTTGTGACACGTGTTACCACTTCGTTCCACTTTTAACTACATTTTATATAAAAATGCCCATCCAGTCAACCCTAGAAAACCCGTAAATTCAAGGGTTTTAGCCATGTGGTAGCAAGTGGAGGGAGTATATCTTCCATAAATTGTGGCACAAAAAATAGAACCACAATATCTTGTAGCTCTATCTCTCAAAATCAAATTTTATGTATATTTTTAACAAACTTTTAATGGCGATTTTGTTTATTTTTCAGCTTAATTTGGTACGCGCTCAAAGTTATCGCAGCCACCATCATTGCAACCGCTACCACCTGAGAAATTGCTATACCTGTAGCACCAATTGTAAGCTGATCTGTCCTTAATCCTTCAATAAAGAACCGACCCGCTCCATACATGAACATGTAGATAAAGAATAGCTCACCATCAAATTTCACCCTCTTGCTCAAGAACAAAATCAAAATCAAAACTGCAATATTAAAGCAAGATTCATACAAAAATGTCGGATGTACTTGAATATATGAATCACCATTTATAGAGGCAGCATGAGCCAACATTTCAACAGTAATATCACTTCTACTTCTGACAGCATTTACCGGCAATTGCATTGCAAACAATCCGTCAGTGTATTGACCAAAGGCTTCTCTATTAAAGAAATTCCCCCATCTTCCCATTATTTGTCCAATGAGAACTCCTGGAATAACCACATCAGCAAAATGTAAAAATCTAATATTTTTCTTCTTGCAGCCTATATATGCAGCAATTATACCTGCAAGAATACCACCATATATGCCAAGGCCACCATTTCTAAGATTTATAATATCTGCCAAATTTTGACTATAATAATCCCAGCTAAAAATCACATAATATAATCTAGCGCCTATCACTCCAAATATAATCGTCCAAATGGTAACATCAAGAAAATCTTCATCATTATCACCACACCTTTTTGCGCGATAAATAATACACATAATCGCCAAAACCATTCCAAGTGCAATAACTATTCCGTAGTATGCAATGGAAAAACTACCGATACTAATTTCCTGGCCAACATGGTCTAGGTGAATATTCAAATTTGGAAAATTAATATTATAATTCATCTCAAGCCCTCATTTAAACATATAATTTTGTTATACGCATTTACCATATAAAAAAACTCATACATCAATCATATAATCAAACTTTATTAAAAAGTCATCTTACGATTGCTGACATCTTCCCCCTCGAATTATAAGCATCTCGAGACTTATTAATGTCATAAGACTGTATGCCATTTTTCATAGGATCAGCAAAATAACATATATTTTTATTTCTATCATATCCCATTAGAACCAATGTATGATCTCCATATCTCATATTTTCAAGTCCCCAAAACAGAACAGGCTGGCCATTGTCCACATAAGAAAGCAAAGTATCAAAATCAGTTCCAGTAATATCAACAGCTGTATAATTCATTCCACGCTCAGAAAATGCTTGATTCATAGCATTAACAACAGGGCCCGGCGCAACCCATTGTAAATCACTTCCATCCGGCTGATCATATGGACTTCCACCACAAAATCCTTGATACGGATCTTCAGAATATGCCAAATATCTATCTACTAATTCCGTCTTTCCCATACCTGCACCATAATAATTTAAAACAATAGTTGCAGATACGCATTCACAGCCTGTTGGAAATTCAGGATTCTGGCATATATTCACAATATCAATATACGCTGAATCTTCTTGCTCACTAGAATTTGCTTTTTCAGCTTGCGCCTTCTCATCCTCTAATTTTTCCTGCGCAAGTCTACTTTCATAATCCGTATACAATTTCTGTATAGAAGTCAATGCAACATTTGCAATTTTCATATCACCATTGGCCGAATTATAACACCCCCAACAAAAATCAATTTTTTCCTGAGTATTTGCATCTACTTTTAAATCTTTAGATTTTAATGAATCCTCATAGTTCTGCACCCATAAGCAAGCTTTTTTATAATCATCATCTATCTTTTTGTATATAGATTCAAATTCTTTTATTTCATCATTAGACATAGACTTATTTAGAATTTTCTTTTCAAAGGATGTCATTTTTTCATAATTCTTTATCGAAGTTTCCTCAGGTATTGTATACTTTGCATATAAAAGACTTGTATTATATTTATCATATAAAGAGTCATAAAACTTTTCTTCCTGCTCCTTCGCCTCTACAATTTCACGCTCCTCATCTTTTTTTATTTCTGTATATTGATAAACGCCAAAAAGACTTAATCCAAGAGCAATAACTATTCCTATAATCCAATATTTCTTTTTCACAAATCCCATTCCTTTATTTAATTATTTTATCAACAACATTCCTCTGCTAATTCCAGGATTAATTCACTTAGAATCCACAATCATAGACATATATGTATTCATTTAACAATTAACAACTATTGCAATTCACTTAAGTCCATAATCAACATGGCGTCGCCAAAACTAAAGAATCTATATTTTTCAGCTACTGCTTTTTCATATGCAGACAACACATGCTCACGACCTGCAAGAGCTGAAACCAACATAACCAAAGTCGATTCTGGTAAATGGAAATTTGTAATCAACGCGTCTATCACCTTAAACTTATAACCAGGATAAATAAATATCTCTGTCCATCCACTGGTTTCTCTAAGCATACCGTTTTCATCAGCTGCAGATTCCAAAGTCCTAGTGCTTGTAGTTCCTACAGATATAACTCGTCCACCATTTTTCTTAGTGTTGTTAATCGTATCTGCCGCTTCCTGAGACACCATATAAAATTCCGAATGCATATGATGCTCTAAAACATTTTCCACTTTTACAGGACGAAATGTGCCTAATCCAACATGCAAAGTAACTTCTGCAATATTAACCCCCATCTCTTTTATCTCCTGCAAGAGTTCCTTCGTAAAGTGCAAACCAGCTGTAGGAGCCGCAGCCGAGCCATCATATTTCGCATATACTGTCTGGTATCTATTTTTATCCTTTAACTCATGTGTAATATATGGCGGAAGTGGCATCTGACCAAGTTGATCCAATATTTCTTCAAAGATACCCTCATACTCAAATCTTACAAGACGATTGCCTTCTTCTACAATATCTATAATTTCAGCCTTGAGCAAACCATCGCCAAAATCTATTCGGTCTCCCACTCTAGCTTTCTTTCCAGGCTTAACTAATGTCTCCCAAACATCATCGCTTTTTCTTTTAAGCAAAAGAAGTTCCACCTTACCGCCGGTATTTTCTCTCGCGCCATATAATCTAGCAGGAATAACCTTGGTATTATTAATTACAAGGCAATCCCCTGGCTTTAAATATTCCTTTATGTCATAAAAATGACGATGAGCCACCTCGCCTGTCACTTTATCAAGCACCATCAATCTAGAATTCGATCTCTTCTCCAATGGATCTTGTGCAATAAGCTCCTCAGGAAGTTCGTAATCAAAATCTTTTACATTCATAACATTTGCATTATTTTCTGTCATATCTATCACTTTACTTTCTATTTTTATTATTCATTAATTACATTCATTAATACTTATTTGTCGTTATATTCATTTTATATCAATTCATTTATTGCTACCTTCTTTTATCAATAAATCCTTCATCACCATCTTCATTTTATTTTTAGATGTCACGACTTCATATAATAACAAAAAATGCGTTAAAAGTGAATGATACCCGTTCAAATCTAATATTATTTCTTGATATTGTTTCTTGATATTATCAAATCTTTTTATTAGCATCACTCATTTTTTACAAAATAATGCTCAATTATATTTTTTATCTCCCCTACATCTAGAGGATACTTCATTGATTCCTCAGTGATTATCAATTTGTCCCCTAGGAAAATATTGTTTTTTTGATATTCTCTAATACGTCTAACCGATTCATTGGCATAAGTTCGATCATCCATCATTCCACGGTGCTCCCAATACACTTCGCACCCCCTATTTATATCCAAAATAGTAAAATCCGGGTATATTACATTGCCATCCTTAAATCTAAGTGCACATTCATATCTATAAGGAATATTCATTTTATTTAGCATATTTGCAATTAATACCTCAGATTTAGATCGCACTTTTTCACCCTTATCAGTTATATAGTCTGGCATATCTTCTCTTATAACTTTCCTATCATATTCTTCTTCATTCCAGTTTTTTATATATTCCTCAGTCCCAATACATATGGGCGCAATAAACTTTTTCGAATCATCTGGATAAGTATCATAAACACTTTCAATTCTTCCAACTTGCTTTCTAGCTTTATTCACATAGTGAGTCAAAACATCTATTTCATCATTAATAATACGCAATATTTTTCCATCATAAGATTTTTGAATATACATTTTTATCTTTTTATTTTCAGTTCGCCTTATATATTCCCCTGTCCTATCCGTTGCTTTTTTCCTTAAATAATAATTAACTGTATTATTTTTCTTTATAATATGTATTTTTCCAACAGGGTATCTCTTCATATTATTTTCTAGTATATTTTTCACTTCTTCTAATCTAATCAATCGATTGCAAGCCATATTATAGACTTGATCAGATTCCAATTTCATTTTATTCATCATCTCTCTCCTCCCAATACAATTATGTCAACTATTTTGATGGTTTTTCTCTTTTCCGGGGTACTTTCACCTGGTTTCCACTAATTATGTCAACTATTTTGATAGTTTTTCTCTTTTCCGGGGTACTTTCACCTGGTTTCCACCAATTATGTCAACTATTTTGATGTTTTTTCTCTTTTCCGGGGTACTTTCACCTGATTTCCACCAATTATGTCAACTATTTTGATGTTTTTTCTCTTTTCCGAGGTACTTTCACCTGATTTCCACCAATTATGTCAACTATTTTGATGTTTTTTCTCTTTTCCGGGGTACTTTTCCCTGGTTTCCACCAATTATGTCAACTATTTTGATGGTTTTTCTCTTTTCCGGGGTACTTTTCCCTGGTTTCCACCAATTATGTCAACTATTTTGATAGTTTTTCTCTTTTCCGGGGTATCCACAAACTTCGCGCTTAAACAAGCACAATATAATACTATTTATATTCATTTTTATATGTCTTTTCTTTCCGCTCCCTCACTATTCGCATTGCAAATTAATAGTTTATCGCTTTTAATCACACTATTCACATTGCAAATTTATGTTTTATTGCTTTTTAAAATTAAATGGATGTAAAAATTCTTAGATACTAATTCGATTCCTAGATAATACTTCGATCCTTAAAATAAATATTTTATGAATCTATTTAGTATATTTTGATTTTATATGTGAAAAATAAAGAAATTTATCACCAGCACTCATAAAAATAAAAAAGCACTGGCATCGGACGCATTTAATTATACATCCTCAACCAATGTTTTTCTATCGTTTTTTATTCAATCACTTAAACAAGTCAATTCAATCAATTCAAATTCAATCACTAAAACAAATCAATTTAATCAATTTAAATTAAATCACTTAAACAAATCAATTTAATCAATTTAAATTCTATCACTTAAACAAGTCAATTTAATCGCAATTCAATCAATTAAATTCTATCAATCAAGTTCAATCACACAAACTACATTCTAAGCTGAACGCCAATTCCATCTAAACCTTTGAGAATTCGGTTCATTGCAGAGGTGATATCCTCCTCCTCAAGGTTTCTGTCCTTGGCTCTAAATGAAAGTGAGTAAGCCATAGACTTGTATCCAAGTGTAATCTGGTTACCCTCATAAATATCAAACAACTCATAGGACTCAAGGTACTGTCCGCCCTTGTTGTCAAATACTTCCTCAATCTCGCCAGCCAAGACATTCTTTGGAACAACCATAGAAATGTCACGGGTAGCTGCAGGGAATTTAGCAATTCCTTCATACTTTGTATCAAAATTGGCGCCCTCAACAATCTCAGGCATATCTAAAACTGCAATATAAGAACGTTCTTTTAAATTATAATTAGAAGCAACCTTCGGATGAACCTCACCGATATATCCAATAACTTTACCGCCATATACTATATTAGCCTGGCGTCCTGGATGGAAATAATTTCTGTTGGCATTTGGATCATAAGTAATCTTAGCATTCATTCCAACCTGAGATAAAATCTCTTCTACCACACCCTTCATTGTAAAGAAATCACCATCTCCATAGAATCCAAGTGTAAGCTGCACTCTCTCTTCCGGAAGTTCTGTAAGTGGCAACTGCTTTGGAAGGTAAATGTTGCCCATCTCAAACAGGCGTACATCCTTATTTCTTCTGTTTGCATTAGTTGCAAGCGATGTAAGCATACCATTTAAAGGAATTGTTCTCATGATAGAGAAATCCTCGCCTAAAGGATTTGAGATAACAACTGCCTCTCTAGTCTTATCATCTGCATCAAGCAACAATTTATCGTAAACCTTTGGACTCTCAAACGAGTATGTCATACCCTGAGAAAATCCGCAGAACTTACATACATTTCTGACAACCTTTTCAATCTTTAACTTATAAGAAAGTCCACCTGTTGTAGCCTCTCCTGTTGGCAAGCTTGTAGGAATATTTGCATAACCATAGAATCTAGCAACTTCCTCTGCAAGATCTGCATAACCTACCAAATCCTGACGGAATGTAGGGATTGTAAGCATATTAGAAGCCTTGTCATACACAAGTTCCAATTTATCAAAATATTCAAGCATCTGCTCTGGTGAAATATCTGTACCAAGCATACGGTTGTACTTTTCAGGCTCAAACGGAAGTTGAATCGGTTCCTTCTTCTCTGGATATACATCAACCACGCCACCTACAACTGTACCGCAGCCCAACTCCTCAACAAGCTGGCAAGCTCTGTTGATTGCATCAATGGCATTGTTTGGATCCAAGCCCTTCTCGAACTTTCCTGAAGCATCAGTACGAAGACCAACTTTTTTAGAAGAAAGTCTGATATTAGTTCCATCAAAGCATGCAGCCTCGAAAAGCATAGTGTCCACATTGTCTGTAATCATAGAGTTTTCTCCACCCATGATACCAGCAAGACCAACTGCCTTCTCGCCATCACAAATCATCAATACACTCTCATCAACCTCACGAGTCTGACCATCAAGTGTGACAAATTCTTCGCCATTTTTACCACGGCGAACAATTATTTCATTTCCAGCAATAGTGTTTAAATCATAAGCATGCATTGGCTGACCATACTCTTCCATCACGTAGTTTGTGATATCTACAATGTTGTTAATAGGTCTAATTCCCTGAGCACGTAGTCTCTCCTGCATCCACTTTGGTGATGGAGCAATCTTGATATCTTTTACCACACGAGCTGTGTATCTCTTACAAAGATCATTGGCCTCAACAGACACCTTGATATAATCGTTTACATCCTCTGAATCGCCTGTCTCTGTCACTACAGGAGGTACAAATTCTTTGTCAAATGTAACTGCTGCTTCTCTGGCAATTCCAAGAATAGCAAAACAATCCACTCTATTTGAAGTAATCTCATACTCAACTACACAGTCATCTAAGCCCAAATATTTTACAGCATCCTCTCCAACTGGAGCATCATCCTCAAAAATGTACAAACCATTTTCAGGAGCCTCAGGAAACATATCTCTAGTAGATCCAAGTTCTTCGATTGAGCACATCATACCATTGGACTCAACACCGCGAAGCTTACCCTTTTTGATTTTAATTCCACCCTCTGTCTTTGTGCCATCATGACCGCCAGCCACACGACCACCGTCAAGAACTACAGGAACCTTGGCTCCCTCAAAAACATTTGGTGCACCAGTTACAATCTGAGTTGTCTCTGAGCCAATATCAACCTGACAGATGACCAATTTATCTGCATCAGGATGCTTTTCAATAGTTTTCACCTGACCAATAACTATATTTTCAAGGTCAGCATCCATACACTCAAAAAATTCTCCCTTGGATCCTGACAAAGTCATGGCATCCATATATTCCTGTGGAGTGCACTCCAATCCAGGTACTAAATCTTTTATCCATTTCAATGATGTTTTCATGTCATACCTCCACTAATTAAAACTGCTTTAAGAAACGCTCATCGTTTTCGTACAGCAATCTCATATCATCAATTTCATATTTAAGCAACGCAATACGCTCGAGACCTACACCAAAGGCAAATCCCTGGTACTCATTTGGATCAATTCCGCTCATCTCAAGCACGTGAGGATGAACCATACCACATCCTAAGATTTCAATCCAACCCTCGCCCTTACAGAAACGACAGCCCTTGCCACCGCACTTAAAGCAAGTCACATCCACCTCGGCACTTGGCTCTGTAAATGGAAAATGGTGTGGTCTAAATTTAACCTTGGTATCCTCACCAAATAGTTTTCTAGCAAACTCCTGAAGTGTACCCTTTAAGTCTGCAAAAGTTACATTTTTGTCGATAACCATACCCTCAATCTGATGGAATGAAGGTGAATGTGTTGCATCAACCTCATCAGCTCTAAACACACGACCTGGAGCAATAATTCTAATCGGCAATTTACCCTGCTCCATAATTCTTGCCTGAACAGATGATGTCTGTGTGCGAAGCAAGATATTTTTGTCTATGTAAAATGTATCTTGCTCATCCTTTGCCGGGTGATTTGCAGGAATATTTAAAGCCTCAAAATTGTAGTAATCATACTCAACTTCTGGTCCTTCTACCACTTCATATCCCATTCCGATAAAGATATCTTCTACTTCCTCCAAAGCGGCAATATTTGGATGATTATGTCCAATCTTGGCCTTTTTTGCTGGTAAAGTTACATCGATAACCTCATTTTTCAATTTCTTTTCAAGCTGAGCAGCCTCAAGTTTTTCCTTAGCTGCAGCCATTCTCTCCTCGATTTCTCCTCTGGCATCATTAACCATCTGACCAACCTTTGGTCGATCCTCAGGAGCAACATCCTTCATGGATTTAAGTACGGCTGTTAGCTCACCCTTCTTTCCAAGGACCGCCACACGCACATCATTTAACGCATCCAACTCTTGCGCATTTTCAATTTGCTCGAAAGCCTTTTCCTTAATCTGCTGTAACTTATCGTTCATAAAATTACACTCCTTATTTTTTAAAATAAAAAAACTCCATCCCACAAGGGACGAAGTTACTCCGCGTTACCACCCAAATTCCAGATTTCTCTGACACTCGTACGCTTAACGTGCGCTAACCGTTATCGACTACTACTATTTCCCCGACACAGCTCCTGCGTGAAATTCAATATACAGTCTTACTTAAGCAAGCTTCCAGCCAATGACTTGCCCTCTCTTAAAGTGTCTCTGCAATCTACTTATCGCACTCTCAGCCTTTTCAATATGATTTTTTAATATCATCAAGCAATTAATCAAACATATTCATATCGAAAGCAAATTTCAACTCATAATTTCATTAATTACTCAACATCAGCCATTTTATCACAGAAATTCTTATACTTCAAGATATTTTATTTTCCACTACTCTTTTTTAACCATGGCTTAAATCCATGGGTTATAAGCCACTCATTAACTTTTTCTCTACCTCTCTTGGCACCCCTTTCCATTCCTGCGCCAAATATTTCATCAAAAAATACATTGGCCTCTGCGCACATCAGCATAAAATACATACAGGAATAAAGCCAAAACAAAGTGAGCATTATGGTGGCCATGCTACCGTAAATTGACACATTGGTATACACATTTACATACAAGGACAAAAACAAAGAGAAAACATACCATATCAATGAACAAAGCACCGCTCCCGGAATTTGCTTATAGGCGCTGATTTTTTTATTTGGCAGTACTGTAAACAGCCACACAAATAGCAAGGTAAATATTATTATGGAAAATACTCCCCTAAAAATAGGTCGCACACCAATCCAGGATAATATTATTCCCCCCATTCCAAAACGAGCGCCCAATACATCCTGAATATTTTGAGCAAAAACCATAAATACTAACTGTAAAATAATGGCAAACATAAAAACCAAGGTATATCCAATGGACTTAAATCTGACCACAAACCAATTACGCTTTTCCTCAATTCCATTTATGACATTCAATCCCGTTGTCATGTATTGCAATGCTTTTCCAGAAGCCCAAAGTGCCAGAAATGCCGACAAAGAAACTGTGGCCAAATTAGTGGTATAAACCTGATTTAAAATCTTGTCTATAACAGGCTTAATATATCCAGGTAACACCTCTAACACCTCTGTTCTGAGATACTCCTCAGAGATTGGTAAATATTGTATCAAGGCGGTAAATAGCATGGCAAATGGAACAGCTGACATTATTATAAAAAAAGCTGCTTGAGCCGCAAATGCACCTATATTATCTCTCTTATTTTTATCTAAATAGGTTTTTACATAACCCAAGATCATAATCGCTCTGTTCATAAATAGTCTCCCTAAGTACAAATTTCTAAATACAAAACTTTATTACGAGCTAAAAAGTATATTTGCCAATACGTCACCATAGTTTCAGAATACTCGCTAAAAAAATACAACTGACATAGTATTTTTACCAACGAAATACAGAAAACCTTTTATACTTGCTAATAAGATACAATCGAAGAATTATGATAGAAATAGCGCAATATCTCCTCATATCCTAGGCCTTGAGACGCCAACATTCTGGCTCCATTTTGGCTCATTCCACAACCATGTCCATAGCCGCCACCATATATCACATAATAATCTCCCTTGTCCTCTATAGCAATTATAGCTGAAGGAAGCATATCTGCAGAGATTTCACTACCATCATTCAAATCGATATTCCGAGTGGATGCACCCAACACTTCTCTAACATTTAACTGACCAATTACATCTATAGTCCCCTCATCAAAAGAACATGTCAATTTGGTGACCGCACCAGTTGTTGCTCGCTCTGAAATACCTATACTCTTTAAAGAGCCAACGGATTTATTGTTTGACATTAAAATCTCATAAAATTCTTCGTCGCACTGAATGGCCCCCTCTTTTTCACTTATATCAATCAATTTTGAAACCAAAGCATCACGACAACCATTTTTATCCATAGTAGTGTTCCATCTGTAATATTTAGCATCTGTCTCAAGAGCATTTTTATCACGATCTTTAATATACTCTTCTATGTTAAATGCGCTGTAAATATCATAGTCTGCCATATCCTCATCTTTGACACCTACGTATACTCCAGCTAAAACTGTATTATCCAAATCCTCACCCATAATTTTCCCGTCCTGGGTTATACCGCATGAAGTTGAAAAATAAAGAGCATCTATAGGTTTTCCAGTATCCTTATTTACAATTATTATTCCTGTAGTTCCCTCAACCGCGGAAATGATTGTGGTTGACCCAACATTTTTATTGTAAACCTGAAAAGATACTGTATCATCCATATTGGCATTAACTTCAGGATAAGCATATTTATTGCTATGTTTATAAGCATATGTTCTGGCACATACAGCCTGAGCCTTCAACGCCTCCAGGCCAAAACTTTCAGGCATTTCACTGGCGACAACATGTTTTAAATATTCCTCAATATCCAATTCATTTACAACAACAATCCCATCCTGAAGAAACCATATTTCAAGTTTCCCTTGATAGGGATTGGACATATTACCATTTTCGTCCCCTATAATGATTCCGGCGGTGGATATTCCATTTACCTCACCACTTTCCAAAGTGACAATCTCCCCAACTTCAGCAGCATCAGTGCTGTATGAATTATAAAAATCCCCCGCCTGATTATAAATACTCACACTATTTCTATAAATATCATTATCAGCATCCACAAGTGCTATTCTCATGGTTGTCGTATATGGCGCCTCAGAATTTTCTGTAACCTGTTTTTTAGGTTGAACATCTTCCACCTTGGAACCACCAACTATGATAAATGCAACTATCGTAATAATAGCTAGTCCCATTCCAAGCATTAAGGCAAATTGTAACAATCTTTTTTTCTCTTTTTTTGTAACTTTCTTAAATTTAATCTTTTTCATCAAGCCCTTCTTTTCGAAACTATAAATATATATTCACAGAAAATCTCACCGCTTTGTTTTTTATGCACCTTGCAAATATTTATCTCAAAACATAAAAAAGGATTGCTATTTTGCGTAAGCAATCCAACATTCATATATCATTTAAATAACCCCAAAATGTCGGGCCCAGTATTTTGACTCCTAGCAAAGCTAGGTGGGCGACCGCAATCATAACTTCTGCCTTCCTCTACTAAATGGAGGCCTGACATCCATCAGACAATGTAGGAATCCCGTTTAAAGTAAATGTAGGTTCAAAATTACTAGGTTGTATCGAACATTTCAGGTTACTTATATTATAAATATAGTAAGATGTTTTTTTCAACCCTTTTATAAATTTTCTCAAAATAAATATGTAAAAATAACATGATCAAAATTTATTAATTTTTTTTTATTATTTTTTCTCTATAAATTAATAATCTCCCACGCCCTCAACCTATTGTTTTTATAAGGCAAAAATGCTAGAATAGTATTCACATTTTTATGCAATTTAGTTATTTAACATATAAGAATTTAGAAGTAATAGACAAGGGAGAATAACATGTTAGAAGAAAGATTTGAAGTAACACCACAGCTAATTAAGCTATCAGAGATGTCACAGAAATCTTCATATATCAATCCAGAACTATATACTGAATACGATGTAAAAAGAGGCTTGCGTGATGTCAACGGTCGTGGTGTATTAGTTGGAATCACTGATATTTCAGAAGTAAATTCAAGCAAAATCGTAGACGGAAAAAGAGTTCCTTGCGATGGAGAATTATTTTATCGCGGATATAATGTACAAGAAATTGTAAAGAAAATTCCAAAGAGTTCTCATTTTGGTTTTGAGGAATGTACTTACCTTTTATTATTCGGAAAATTACCAAACAAAGATGAATTAAGAGAATTCTGTGAATTACTCAGTGCATACAGATCTCTTCCACCGAATTTTGTAAGAGATGTAATAATGAAAAAACCTAGTCAGGATATGATGAATGCTTTAGCAAGAGGAGTTTTGACACTATATTCATATGACGAGAATCCAGATGATACTACTCCTGCAAATGTTTTGAGACAGTGCCTGCAGTTAATTAGTATGTTTCCTCTTCTATCTGTATATAGTTATCAGACATACAGACATTATTATAATATGGAGAGTTTAATTATTCATCCGCCAAAGCCTGAGTATTCTACTGCGGAAAATATTTTGCACTGTTTGAGAGATGATTCAAAATTCTCTCCTTTAGAGGCAAAACTACTAGATGTTGCTTTAATCCTTCATATGGAACACGGCGGCGGAAACAATTCAACATTTACCACACATCTTGTATCCTCTTCAGGAACAGATACTTATTCAGCAATTGCTGCTGCTATCGGTTCACTAAAGGGTCCAAAACATGGTGGTGCAAACATAAAAGTTGTTAAAATGTTTGATGATATGAAGGCCAACATCAAAGATTGGACAAGCGAGGAAGAAGTTGCTGCATATCTAAAAGCATTGCTAAACAAAGAAGCTTTTGATCATGCAGGATTAATCTATGGAATGGGTCATGCAGTTTACTCACTATCAGACCCAAGAGCTGTTACATTTAGGGCATATGTGGAAGCATTGTCTGAGGAAAAGGGATACCAAAAAGAATTCGCCCTCTACTCACTAGTAGAAAAACTTGCTCCACAAATTATTGCTGACAAGCGCAAAATTTATAAGGGTGTAAGTCCTAATGTAGATTTCTACAGTGGATTCGTATATCAGATGCTTGGACTTCCACTAGAATTATATACTCCAATATTTGCAATCGCACGTATTGCAGGCTGGAGCGCACATCGTATGGAAGAGATATCACATAATGGCAAGATTATGAGACCTGCATATATGACAGTATGTCCACACAAGGAATTCATTCCAATTGAAGAAAGATAATAAAAAACCATTGGCTCAATATATGAGTCAATGGTTTTTTCTTAATCAATTTTTAATTCAAACCAAAAATCACAGCCCTGTCCAGGCTGAGAATCTACACCATATGCAGCATCATGCATCTCAAGAACCTTTTGAACAATAGACAAGCCTAAACCTGTACCCATCACAGCTCTCTTATGTGCCTTGTCCACCTTGTAATATCTATCCCAGACATATGGCAAATCTTTTGGCGCAATACCCTGTCCCGAATCTATGATTTCGATCTTTACCCTGCCATTTTCACAGGTTTGCACAACCCTTACTCTCTTATCATCACCTGTGTAATTAATAGCATTATTCACCAGGTTATAAATCACCTGATTCATCTTATTTTCATCAGCATATACATCGACTTCATCCCTACATTCAAAATCAATACTATATCCCTCTTGCTCTATCAACTTATTATATCTAGCAAGCACATCCTTGATACTTTGAGTCAAATTATAATGATCACGCTCCAATTCAATGGCTCCGGCTTCTAACTTTGACACATCAAGCATATCATTTACAAGCCTTGTAAGTCTCTCGGTTTCATCAATTACAACCTGCACATTTTCCGGGTTATTCTCTCCCGGTAAATCTCTCATAATCTCCGCATAAGCCTTGATCATAGTAAGTGGCGTTCTCAAATCATGAGACACATTGGCAATCAATTCCCGACGAAGATTCTCTGTTTTTGCCAACTCATTGGTGGCATAATTTAAAGTGTCGGACAGCTGAGAAATCTCAGTGTAATCCTGTTCATTGAAGGATACATCATAATTACCCTTTGCCAACTTCTTAGCGGATCCATTCAATCTTGTTAGCGATTTGGATATAGATCTAGATGATACAATAGCAAGCGCAATTGCCACCAGCAAAATGATAATTGTCACAATTACAAGCTGTATTTCAAGAGTTGAAACTGTAGCCTCCACAGGTGATAAAACAGAATTTACCATGAGAATATACTGTCCATCATCCACATCTAAAACCTTCACGTAAATAACGCTTCGCATCATGTCGTCTTCTGGTTTTTCAATAAAATCACTCTTGAAATCTTCAGGCATATTTTCAGGTCTTTCCATCATATCATGACCTTGAAATTCCACCTTGGTCTCACCACCATTTTCCACAGCCACCTCATAAAATCTTTGCATATCCGATTTTGAAATGGAATTTAATCGAGACGATGGATTATATTCCGCGCTGTAAATAGAATTACCATCAACATCAGTCACATAAATGGCTGCTTCCTTAGATGAAGCAAGACTAGAAAGTTCTGCAACCACATCATTATTATCGCTTATGATGGAAGCGGCATCTTCTAAGACACCCTGAGTCTCAATGCCCTTTATATAAATATAAAAATCTTTTAAATAGACAACTTGAAATATCCATAAAATTGCTATAAGCACTATGGCAAATATTTCAAAAGCCCCAAATATTTTCCATTTTAAACTTATTTTCTTAGTCGTCGACCTCAAATCTATACCCCACCCCTCTAAGCGTAACCAGCATATCTCTGTATTTTCCTAGACTATTTCTCAACAATTTAATATGGGTATCTAAAGTCCTATCCTCTCCATAATAATCATATCCCCACACCTCGGTTATTAACCTTTCTCTCTCGAGAGCAATATTTCTATTTCGAACCATGAAAAATAATAAATCATATTCCTTTGGAGACATATTTACCCTATTCCCATCAATAGTCACTGTTCTTGCCGTAAAATTAACCTCAAGCCCCTCATGGATAAATACATCCATATCAGCCTTGGTATCTGTAGCTTTATTTTTATTTCTAGAGATGATAACCTTGACCCTCATCATCAATTCCTTTGGCGAAAAAGGTTTCACTACATAATCGTCGACTCCAACCTCAAAACCATGAATTTTATCATATTCCTCTCCTCTAGCAGATAGCATAATAACAGGAATATCCTTAGTTTTATGGATTGCTCCACAGGCTGAAAAGCCATCCAGCTCTGGCATCATAACATCCATGATAATAAGGTCATAATCATTATCCCGACACATTTCCACTGCCTCCATACCATTTTCGGCCTCGTAGATTTCGTATCCTTCAAACTCACCATATTTCTTTATAACTTCACGAATTTTTTCCTCGTCGTCTACAACCAAAATTCTATCTGCCACAGTACTCTCCCCTTCCTTTTCTCAGCGCGCTTGAAAAATATAACCAAGCAGCTAAAAAAACTATAATCATCACAATGTTAATATGGCCATTTAGTTCAACTATCATGTCATTTACAACCCCTTCAATACCCACTAAAAGTGAGGCAATAGAAAATACTAAAGTTCTCGGATATAAAAATCTTGCAAATCCAGCCTCGTCTGTGCAGGACTTCATCTCCTCTTCTGCCACAAAAGCTCTTGGAATAATCTCATCCTTTTTCATTTTAACCGCTGCATAAAGTAGGTAAACTCCAAGAAACAATAGTATAAAGTTAAACACAATCATAAAATTAATATTCATTTTTATTCTCCATCATATATTCTTTATTTAGGTACAATTATATATCTATGCCTTTTCTTGCGCAAATACATTTAAAATAAGATATACAAAAAAAAGATTTTCTTCTTATTTATTTGAATATTAAATACATTTAGTGTAAAATTAATGATAATAATATCTTGCGTGATAACAAGGAGAATGTAATTATGGGATCAACAAAAAAAATTTTAATTTGTGACGACTCAATCATGGCTAGAAAGCAGTTGAAAGACAGCATTTCTCAGTGTGATATTGATGTTGAATTTATTGAGGGAAATAATGGCCAAGATGCAGTTGATTTGTATAAAGCAAACCAACCTGATATGGTCTTTTTAGATATTGTTATGCCTATAAAAGATGGTGCAACAGCAGCTCGAGAAATTCGCGAATTTGATAACAATGCTATTGTTGTAATGGCATCATCTATAGGAACTCAACAACAATTAAAAAATGCAATCGAAGCTGGTGCAAAAGATTTTATTCAAAAACCTTTGGATTTTGCTCAGGTTAAAAAAATCATAAAAGCACATTTAGGAGGAGAGTAATATGTTTTCACAATTTTTCGGTAGCTATCTTCTTCGAAAAGAGGTAATTACATCTGAGCAGTTAGCTGAAGCTATTTCCAAAGTAAGCGAAACTCACATAAAGCTCGGAACATTGGCTATCCATTCAGGATACATGGTCGCCTCAGAAGTTGATGAAGTATGTTATTTACAATCTCGTGAAGATAAACGTTTTGGTGAAATTGCTATTGAACGAGGCTATTTAACCGAGGATCAGGTTAAGGAATTACTTAAAATTCAAACCCCTTATTATCTTCTTTTGGGACAATGTCTTGTTGATATGGGTGCAATCACTAATACCGATTTACAGGATTGTACTATAGGATATGAATCAGAGAATGAACTTATTGATATTGATTTAAGTAATGAAAGTACTGATAAGATTCGACAATTAATAGAACGATTTTTTGTTATCGCTGAAATTCCTGTTTCTGAATACAGTGTAATGTATATGGAATTATTATTTAACAATCTTATTCGTTTTATTGGAGATGATTTTACTCCTCTCACACCATTTCCATGTGCAGAATATCCAACAAACTATTGTGTAACTCAGGAGATCAACGGTGAAGTAAACTGTAAATCACGAATCGATATGCCAAGAGATGTGGCTATTGAATTCGCTTCTAGATTTATAAATGAGGATTTTGAAACATTTGATGACTATGTTCAAGCCTCTATAGAGGATTTCATGAATTTGCATAATGGTTTATTTGTGGTAAATATGTCCAATAGTTTCTCAATTGAGTTAAATCTTCAACCACCAGCTATTGAGACAGAGGATGTACTTCAATTATCAGAAGCAACCTTTATCTTACCAATCATCTATCCATTTGGTACAATTCATATCTTGATATCTCTTGTGGACGCTTAAGAATTTTTTGTAAATACTTAAGAATCTTCTACCAAAGATTAAGTGATGATTAAAAATAAATATATGATCACATAAAGAAGCCTCACTCATTTGAGTGAGGCTTTTGTAATTATATAAAATATTATTATTATAAATACCTATGCAACTAATCAATCATACACTTTCATAGGATATTTATTAGTTGAAAATCCAACGTCATATAACACTTTTCCAGTATTATCCTCTGTAATTTTTATTTGAATTCCTTCATAATTCTGCTTAAAGAGTTTCTCAAAGAAATTAAATTTCGTCTTCTTTAACTTCTTATTTTCCACATCATATCCATATGACTCTAACTGTTCTTGTACCCAAGGCTGCATCTTCTTTGGATAATTACCACTACCTGTAACTTCTATAGTCTGAGTATCACTGTTGGCGTTATAATTCATCAACATCAATTCCTGATAAATTATTGGAGAAATATCCATAGTCTCCCAATCTTTTCCTGAGCCTCCTACAGCATAAACCTTGAACTTGGATTTACCATATTCATAATTAGATAAATCTATATCCATTGTATATCCACCATATGCAGAATCATATTTCATCTCACCTGATGTTAACGGTTTTTTGTCAGACTTATTCTCATAGTAATTAAAAGTAAATCCTGTGGTATTTTCTGTTCCACCAGACACATTTCTAAATACAATTTTACCCTTGTTAGTAGCCAAATCATAATCTTCCAACTCTATATCCATATAGATTACGTCAGCATCTGCATTACCACCTGTAACTTGTGACATATCTATATTGGCAAGTTTTTCAATAAACTTAGACTTCTTGGATAACTCATCATTCAAGAAATCCAAACCATACTCCTCTATCTCTGTCTTGGTGTCAGAATATAGGTTTGTACCCAAGCCTAGTTTGTCTCCAGGTATTCCCACATTCATGGCAGCCAAAGTAGTTGGGAACATGTCAAATGTAGAATATTCTCTCTCTTCTCCAACTGATTTCTTCACAGCTGCAGCACCGCCTGTCTCATCATCTGGTTTACCATTGTTTGGATCACCATTGATGATAGATACATATGTCTTTCTCTGATAATCCTTGGAAACATCTACACAATAATCACTATCCATTGTAAGATGATCACCTGAGAGAACCACAGTAGTGTTGTCATACCAAGGCTGTTGCTGAATCCATTCAACCAACTCACCTATCTGTTTTGAAGAACAATACATTACATTGGAATACTGTTCATCAAAATTATTTTCACACAAATCGCAGACATAACCATCCTCAAAATGGGTATCCACAGTCAAAAGATTAAAATTAAAAGGAACTCCTGTCTCTAAACTCTCATTTCCTAAAATTGTAAGTTCTTCCTTGGCATGTTGAAGCAATATCTCATCCTCAAATCCCCAGAAAACATAATAATCTTCATCAATCCAACCATTTTCAACAGCATATCGATAATCCATAATATCGAAATTACCATGTTGCTTATAATAGGTATCTCTTCCACCAAAGGATGCCTTGGAACCAAGCATATAAACCTGGTGATATCCTTCATCCTCCAAAATATCACCAATACCCACCATATCTGAGAAGAATTTATCCTGAGAAGACATAGCATTATGACGAATATCAAGCTGTAACGGCAAAGCTGCAGATTGCGCCATTATTCCACCCATAGTCCAAGTAGCACCAGGTAATGGAATAGCACCATTTAACTCATTGCTATCTCCAGCGAAATTTTCATTTTCCAATCCAATCTCTGTCAAATGTGGAATCACATTTTCCTCAAAGGCACCACCAGAAGCCTCGTCAGAATAAGTCCGCTCCATTGACTCCAGATAAACATATACCAGATTTCTCTTTTCCTCAGGGAATTGTAAATCTACATTTTTAGGATCAACATAATTTTCCTCTACAAAAGTCGAGCCCACAATTTGCCCCTTGACGTAGTTAATAAATCCCACACCATTATTAAAGTGAACCGCCGCCACAATAATCATCACCCATGGAATGCACCAAGCAACACGTCGAATATTTTTTTCTTTTTTACTTCTCTCCTGCTTAGAAGGAGCCATCAGCCCCTTCTTATCAAGAATAACAAAAATCAAATATACAACAATTCCTAAAATAATTGCCGGAATTATACAATTGGTGACAAATTTTTCAATCATTCCACCGCCAGTACCATCCAAATCTGAGGTGAGATGATATACCAACTCATCCATTGTGAGTCCAACCCAAGTATTAAGAGCCCAAATTGATGCAAATAAAATCAATCCCGCTCCCATATACCAACGGGTATATCCATGACGACCATCTTTCTTTAATCTAAATTTTTTCATTTTCCTTTATACCTTCTTAATCGATTTCCTTTTATCAAAAATCAATAATCCAACAAAAACCACAACAGAAACTAGAGTAATAAACATTCCATATTTAATATATACATTGGTATATCTAAGTTCTATCTCGTGTTCACCCTCTGACACAGGTACTGCCATATACATCACATCAGCACGCTTTATATCAGTTTCAACGCCATCCACATATGCTTTCCAGCCATCAGAATATGGAATAGAAAACATTACATATTCGTCGCCTGATGCACTATATTTTGCGTTTACCTGATCATCACCCACAACTAAATCTGTAACACCTTTTTGTTGTAGTGCAGAAACCTTATCGGAATAATTATCAAGAGGCTGACAGTATACAGCCAACTCATCAAATGAATAAATACCCTTCGTAGGGAATGTTATCTCTATTCTATCCAAGCCCTGTCTTTGATAATTGAAATTGACAATATAATTATCCTGACCATTGTAATAAGTATATGCCTCTGTATTAATTGTCATTCGATCCTGCAACTCCTTATCGCCGATGTAACCCATCAACTCTACATCAATATTGCTAATTGGAATCGAATAATATTTTTCAGACTTATACTTCTGCTTCTTAGAATATGATAAATGTTTCCAAGCTTCCTCATTACGCTCTCCTGTTGGATCAGCTTCCGGATTATGATATAAATCATACATCGTAGATTCTTGTACCTTTAAATTATTAAAGCATAAATATGTTTCAGTATTGTCCAATCCTTGAAAATACAGTGTAACTTTCGCGTCATTTTCTGTAGTCACAATCTTATTATCTGAAATAGTAGCAAATCCATCACTATTTGTAATGACATAATCCATTTTCTGAGAAGTGAGTTCAATATCTGCCGGACTAATTTTGCAATCATTTGCCACGTCCTCGTCATCAAGCACAATACCGGACATTAAGGCTTCCTGCTTTTGTAAAGCATCCAACTTATCCCACTGACTTCTTAAGATATATGAGTTATATCCAACTCCAAGTGGCAATACATCTTCATTTAAATATATTTCATATAAATTATCATTTATTAAGTATTCTTTTCTTGCGATGTAGTCATAAGGTACTACCTTTTCTGCAGGTACTTCCTCCACGGCATTTGGATCAGTCTCATCTACAGGTTTTGTCGCCCCTTCATCTGTAACTGTGGCTTTTACATCTGATACTACTGTATCATCATCTCCTGCGCCATCTCCGCCACCTGAAGAACCAACTTGCGCATCTCTTTGAAGCGCAAAATATTTAACACCTGATAAAGTATTAAGTATTACTCTATCATCATAACCATTGTAATCAAATGAATTGGTATCCGGCAATTCCACGGCCATTCTAAACTCATTTACAAATGGATTAGACAAAGTCCAATAATAACTAGATGCTGAAAGTCCAGCTGTGGTCCCAGCATTTTGTGTAATTACATTGCTGGCATATCTATAGAAACTTTCATCCTGTTCTTCTTCAGCTCTCGCCAAAACAGCAGCTGTTTCATCATCAAATATCTCTCTGATCATTTTCTTTGACGCACTTTCGGCAATATAATCATCCTTGGCGAAACGATTGTAAAATGAACACAAAACAGAGAGCATAACAATTATAATTATAGCCCAACTCTTTCTCTTCATTGGGAAGTATTTATCTCTGTCCTCAAAAGGCATCATGATAACCAATGCAGCAAAAGCAAATACGATTATCTCAAAGACTTCAACTTTGCGAGAATACCCACAAATGAAACATACAACCACATATATTGCAAGGCCTGCTAAAATTTTCATAGCATCCTTGGCCTTTAGACTCATTAAGTCATCCCACATTTTCACCAATATGTAACAACATAATAAAACAAAGCCAAAGCACCATCTATTTGTCACATATGAAAAACCATTTAATATATGTCCAAGTTCAGGAACCAGCATAACCACAATGCCTAGCAACACCAGTGTTTTTAATTTGCCATATCCCTTCTTGGTTATAAACAAAATCATAGCAAGAAGCACAATGGCTCCCATTCCCATATACATCCAATAGTTACTTCCCGAGGCAATGAATCCTCCTGGCAATTTTGAATAGTACATAAATGGGTAAACCTTTGGCACATACGTATCTCCACCCATTCTACTATCTGAGAAAAATGTAATGATAACCGGTGCAAACAACACTCCTGCCATTCCAACACCCAATATGGAATATCCAGCCACCTTGAGAGATAACTTTATTTTCTCTGCAAACTTATTCTTGCCAAATATAAATTCATCAAATACAAAATATATTACTACCAAAATAACAAGCATGTAGAAGAAGTAAAAATTACTTAATGCTGCAAGCATAACTGAAATGGTAAGCACCCAGAATTTATTTTCCTTCTTCAACATCGCAATTCCAAGTATTATAAGTGGCAAATATATCATTGGATTTAGGAAAAATGGATGTCTCATGATATTCGTCAATGACCAATAGCAAAACATATATGCCACGGATCCTGCCAATACTCCATAGCGATTTTTATTGCCAAGATAAAAGCTCATGGCTGAAAATGCTAGACCTGAGCAATAAACTCTTGCAAATATAGAAATCCCATAATATATATACATATATTTTGATGGAAATAAAAATGCAAAAATTGTAAAAGGATCACCTATTACATAGTAGTTGAGAGTGGACATAATATCCGCTCCTTCACCGATGGTAAAATCCCATCTAGGTATATGAAAATTATGCTCTATAAAAAAATCACTTAAAATATCTCGAATATAATTACCATAATAGATATAGGCTCTATAGTGTTGTTCAAAACCGTCACTCTTCCATACAAATGTACGTTTTGCAACAAAAAAGAAAATACATATAACCGCAGCTATACATGCAAAAACTATTGTGTAGGTCAATATATATTTCTTTTTACTATCTTGTGTGCTCATATATACTCCTTAAAATAAGACATCTATAAACCTAGTAAAGAGACGCTGTTTTCAAGCGTCTCCTCTACTCCCACTAGCTTTAATTCTGATATAAAATCATCCAAATTATTTTACTAAAAATCCTCTGACAACCTCAGGCATTTCTGATACTGCACAAACTGTCTTGTGACGAATCTCAGCATTTCTAATCTCATCAACAGCCTTTGGTACATCCACCTTGGAAACCTTGCTAAGCTCATCAACCAATGCAAAGTCTTCCATTGACTCATATTTAGAATCAATCGCAGACATTACGCTTCTTGCAAACTTAAATGGGCTTGCTGTTGAAGCGATAACAGTTGGAGTATCATCCCCTGTCTCAGCTTTGTATTTATTGTATACACCGCTAGCAACTGCTGTATGTGTATCGATAACATAACCTGTCTTTTCATATAAATCATGAATAGTCTTGGCCGTCTCTGTCTCATCTGTAAAATTGCCATAGAACTCATCTAACTGAGATTTCATATCAGCTGTAATCTCATATTTTCCAGTCTCGTTTAACTGCTTCATAAGAGCGGCATTTTTCACTGAATCCTCTCCGGCAATTCTATAGATCAATCTCTCTAAGTTACTAGAAATCAAAATATCCATTGAAGGTGAATTTGTCAAAACAAACTCTCTGTTCTTGTCATATACACCTGTGCTAAAGAAATCATAAAGCACCTTGTTCTCATTTGAAGCACAGATTAATTTTGCAATTGGAAGTCCCATATTCTTAGCATAAAACGCTGCCAAAATATTTCCAAAGTTACCTGTTGGCACAACAACATTAATCTTGTCTCCAGCTTTAATCTTCTCATTTTCCACAAGCTTAGCATAAGAATATACATAGTACACAATCTGTGGAACAAGACGACCGATATTGATTGAATTAGCTGAAGAGAATTGGAATCCCTTGGCATCTAATTCTGCAGCCATCTCCTTATCTGCAAACATCTGCTTTACACCTGTTTGAGCCTGATCAAAATTACCATCAATACCCACTACTAAAGTGTTATCTCCAACCTGTGTAACCATCTGTTGTTTCTGAATTGGACTAACTCCATCCTTTGGATAGAATACTATAATCTTTGTGCCCTCCACGCCTGCAAATCCAGCAAGAGCAGCCTTACCTGTGTCTCCAGATGTAGCTGTAAGAATAACGATATCATTTTTCACATTATTCTTTCTAGCAGATGTAATCATAAGATGTGGCAAAATTGAAAGCGCCATATCTTTGAATGCTATAGTTGAACCATGGAATAATTCAAGATAGTATGCACCATCAGCATATACCATTGGAGCAATCTCTTCAGTATCAAACTTACTATCATAAGCTCTCTCAATACAAGTCTTTAACTCCTGCTCAGTAAAGTCTGTTAAAAATAATTTCATAACCTCATAGGCAGTCTGCTGATATGTCATTTTGCTTAAATCCTCAAGGCTTACATCAAGCTTTGGAATTGAAGTTGGAACAAATAATCCTCCTCCATTTGCAAGACCTTTTAAAATTGCTTGAGATGCAGTTACAACCTCATTGGCATCTCTTGTACTAACATATTTTAATTCCATGTTTATACCTCTTTTATATCTTTTATTAAAATAATTTTTTTATACAAAACTATCGTTAATTATACTTTATTTGTTTGAAATGTGTCAATGTGATATATTAGGCATAACTAGTAGAAAAACCTACTAAAAAAAGTATTTTTGCACAAAATGGAGATATTATGGCAACAGGTGTTTATGAAACCACAAAAAAAGACGGTTCTACCTACTACAGAGCCAGTATAAATTTCAAAAATAAACACATAAGTTTGGGTAGTTCCTCAAAGAAATCTGAGGCTAATTCAATGTACCGTGAAGCAAAAGCCATAATTGAATCACAAAATCCCAAAAAAAATAATAAAAAAAGCAATAATAATATAGATATTACAATAGAAAACTTTACTACACACATTACACATTTAAATTTTGAAAAAGCAATTATTATACTAAATTTCAGAGATAATAATATTTATATTAAAAATCCTATCTATCTTCAAAAAGGATTTTTTCACTACTATATCTCACCTAGGGAATTCATAAAATTTGATAATGATGATCTCTTCTATTATTCCAGTCACAAGATAATAAAAAGGCAGGGGCATCTCTTTGTAAACGATTATGGAATGCAGTACAATATCGCCCAACGCTACGGCATAAGAAATTTTGCTGTCGAGGGCCGAGACTATGAGTTTGCCAACGGAGATAACCATGATTACAGTTATTCTAATATAATCATATTAAACAAATATTATGGTATAACTTCCGAGGAAAAGAACAATAAAATCTGGTATATTGCCAAACTACACCTAAATGGGAAAATTATCATCGGAAAATATACCAACGAAACCAAGGCTGCAATAGCATATAATAAAGCCATTGACTATGCCAGAAAAAAAGGAATCGATAAAAATTTTATAGAAAACTATATTGAAGATCTATCAGCTAGAGAATATGCCGATATATATACCCGAGTAGGACTGACAGATTCCTTCTATAACTATGTAGACAATTATATAAAATAAAAAAGGCCCTATCGCACCAGAGATACATCAAATCTCTGCAGTGCGACAGGGTCTATTCAAATTATATTTTATATATAATCATACTTATAATTATTTCTTATAATTACTTCTGGTTAATGTAATTTACAAGTCCCTCACATGCAATAATCTTTTGCATAAATGGTGGGAAAGCCTGACCTTGGTATGTCTCACCTTTAGTCTTATTTGTAATCACACCTGTGTCGAAATTAACCTCAACTTCATTACCCTCGTCAATAGACTTTGAAGCCTCTGGACATTCAATAATTGGAAGTCCGATGTTGATTGAATTTCTATAGAAAATTCTGGCAAATGTCTCTGCTATAACGCAACTTACACCTGCAGCCTTAATAGCTATTGGTGCATGCTCTCTAGAAGAACCACAACCAAAGTTTTTGGTTGCAACAATGATATCACCATCATTTACCTTCTTTACAAAATCCGCATCAATATCTTCCATACAATGCTCTGCCAATTCCTTTGGATCTGAAGAGTTCAGATATCTAGCAGGAATAATAACATCAGTATCTACATTGTCTCCAAATTTAAATACGCGACCTTCTGCTGCTTTCATATCATTTTCCTCCTATAAATCCTTTGGTCCACTAATACGACCTGTAATTGCACTTGCTGCAGCTACCGCTGGACTTGCAAGATAAATTTCTGAATCAATGGCACCCATTCTACCTACAAAGTTTCTGTTTGTTGTAGATACACAGCGTTCACCGCTGGCAAGAATACCCATATATCCACCGAGACATGGCCCACAAGTAGGTGTGGAAACAACTGCTCCTGCTTCGATAAATGTGCGGATAAATCCTGCTTCCATAGCCTGCAAATAAATATTTTGAGTACCAGGAATAATGATACAACGAAGATTTTTAGCAACTTTTTTACCCTTTAAAATCTCTGCTGCTGTAGCCAAATCCTCAAATCTACCATTGGTACATGAACCAATTACAACCTGGTCGATTTCAATATCTGAAACCTCATCGATTGTCTTAGTATTTTCTGGAAGATGTGGAAATGCCACAGTCGATTTCAATGTAGATAAATCAATTGTAATTGTCTCATCATAAACTGCATCCTCATCAGCTGCATAAACCTTGTACTCTCTCTTAGAATGCTCTTTGAGATAATTCTCTGTCACCTCATCCACTGGGAATATACCATTTTTAGCACCGGCCTCAATAGCCATATTACAGATGCAAAGTCTGTCATCCATGGACAACTCTTTTACACCTTCTCCCACAAACTCTAAAGAGCGATAAAGAGCACCATCCACACCAATCTCTCCAATCAAGTGTAAGATAACATCCTTACCACTTATAAATTTATTTGGCTTTCCTACAAGCTCAACCTTAATTGCAGATGGAACTTTAAACCAAGCCTTGCCTGTAGCCATACCTGCAGCCATATCTGTGGAACCTACACCTGTAGAAAATGCGCCAACTGCGCCGTATGTACATGTATGAGAATCAGCACCGATTATACAATCACCAGCAACACAAAGTCCTTTTTCAGGAAGTAACGCATGCTCAATTCCCATCTGTCCCACATCAAAATAATTAGTGATATCATTCTTGCAGGCAAACTCTCTCACACATTTACAATGCTCTGCTGATTTAATATCCTTATTTGGCACAAAGTGATCCATTACAAGAGCAATCTTGTCCTTGTGGAACACTCCATCTACCTTCATTTTCTCAATTTCATGAATAGCCACTGGAGATGTAATATCATTTCCCAAAACCAAATCCAAATCAGCCTCTATAAGCTGACCTGCAACCACTGAATCCAATCCAGCATGTGCAGCAAGGATTTTCTGTGTCATTGTCATTCCCATTGATTCTTCCTCCATTAATCTCTTTAATAAAAGGCCGTGGAAATTAAAACCGCGGCCTTTTAGTAGTTCAAGCAATATACTTTAAATAGAAATAAATCTAATAACCAACTAATTCTAAATCAAATTAGTTATTGATGAACTTATCCTCTTCGTTATTCCAGCTGTAAAGTGCACGAATCTGCTCTCCAACCTGCTCTGCTGGATGCTCAGCTGCAAGCTTTCTCATAGCCTTGAAGTGAACCTGTGAACCAGCATCTGACATATCAAGTAAGAAGTCCTTAGCAAATGTTCCATCCTGAATATCAGTAAGAACCTGCTTCATAGCCTTCTTTGTATCCTCTGTTACAATCTTTGGTCCTGTGATGTAATCACCGTACTCAGCAGTGTTAGAGATAGAGTATCTCATTCCAGCGAAACCTGACTGATAAATAAGGTCAACGATAAGCTTCATCTCATGTACACACTCGAAGTATGCATTTCTTGGATCGTATCCAGCTTCTACTAATGTCTCGAAACCAGCCTGCATCAAAGCACAAACACCACCACAAAGTACAGCCTGCTCACCAAAGAGGTCAGTCTCTGTCTCTGTTCTAAATGTTGTCTCAAGGATACCTGCACGAGCTCCACCGATTCCAGCACCATAAGCAAGTGCCATATCTAAAGCCTTACCTGTTGCATCTTGCTCTACAGCTACAAGACAAGGTGTTCCCTTACCAGCCTGGTACTCTGAACGAACAGTATGTCCTGGTGCCTTTGGTGCAATCATAGTAACATCAACATCTGCTGGTGGCTTAATGCATCCAAAATGAATGTTAAAACCATGAGCAAACATAAGCATATTTCCAGCCTCAAGATTTGGCTCAATATCTTCCTTATACATCTGAGCCTGCTTCTCATCGTTGATAAGAATCATGATGATATCAGCCATCTTTGCAGCTTCAGCTGTATTGTAAACCTTAAGTCCCTGAGCCTCAGCCTTAGCCTTTGACTTAGAGCCCTCATATAATCCAATAATAACGTCACAACCTGACTCCTTTAAGTTAAGTGCATGTGCGTGACCCTGGCTACCGTATCCAATGATAGCGATCTTCTTACCTTCCAATAATGAGAGATTACAATCCTCTTGGTAAAAAATTCTTGCTTCTTGTGACATCTTATTTTCCTCCTTATATCACTAAATAAATATTATTTTATAACTTAACAACATCTTCGGCGCCTCGTGAAAGACCTGTAACACCAGTTCTGGCCAGTTCCAAGATCTCATTATCACCAAGCATATCCAAAAATGATTGTAGTTTATCAGGGTTGCCAGTGATTTCAATAAGCATTGAATCCTGTTGAATATCAACAATCTTACCATGATAAATATCCTTTACCAAAGCTGTAATATTGTTAATCTCGTTAGACTTATATGATATTTTCACCATCATAAGTTCTCTGCTGATGGAATTATTAGGCTCTAGAACTTTAATATCAACCACATCTTCTAGCTTTGCCACCTGCTTTTCAATCTGATCCAAAGTCAAATCATCACCACTGGCAACAATTGTCATTCTAGTGTATCTTGGGTCCGCTGTGACTCCAGCTGAGAAACTATCTATATTAAATGCACGTCTACTAAACAATCCAGACACATGACTAAGCACACCTGGAGTATTTTCAACTAGAATAGAGATAACTTGTCTTCTCATAAATATACACCCTTTCATTCACATCACTATTACATTATATATCATCCGCAAAAATAAATATGCATAATTATGTATAAATATTTATACAAAAAAACACCTTAATGTACTAAACATCAAAAATCATTTTAGCATATTAAAGTGTAATGTCAATGCCAATCTTAGTGTCTTTATATTTCAAAAGCTACACTGATTGCAAAATCATCAAAAATTTCTGATTCAACAGCAATAATGTGATTTTTTCCATCCCAATCCTGAATCTCAAGTTCAATGCTCATACTATCAGCTCCTGAAAATAAATCCGCTAAAAGATAGGACATATCATATTTTTTGCAAACTTCCACCACCGGAATATCAACACATTTTGCCACAGCCTCCTTGGCTGTCCAAAGTACAGTGAAAACCAAATCTACTTTTGTAGCTTCCGCTCCCACATCACTTGCCATTTCTTCAGCGTATGCTGCAGCACTATAGTTTTTATCATCTATACTATTAAGATCATCCGGCAAATCCTCACGGTGACCTCTCAACAAGTCTAACTCCTGCTCAGAAAAATATTTCTCAGCCACAAGTCTCTTATATCTGCCACGTCTCTCCACATCAATTCCAATCCATTTATCAGAAATCCCACAGGCAACAACGCCTGCGGTGTGTGATATAGAAAAGAATAAATCACTATTTTTCAAAAATGGCTTTTGTCTATCCGAATAATAATATTCAAACTCCACCTGAGATCCAAGTTCCTGCTGTAACATATCTTCTAGCAGACTCCCAGCCATCAACTCTTCCGCTTTCCTAGAATCTATATTGGCCCTGTCAACCTTTTCACGTCTAGCCTTACTCAGCTTCGAATAAAGATAATCATACTCCTTTATATAATTTTCCTCATTATATATTTCATATGTCCAATTTCTCATTATATAGCCTTTAGTATTTCCCTCGCTCTATTAATCTGTTCCTCACTTGGTACATGAACTCCCTCAAGAGCATATGGAATTCCTAAATTATCCCACTTAATCATTCCGAGAGTGTGATAAGGTAAAACCTGCACTCTATCCACCATATCCTGGTTTAAACCATCAAGAAATTTACGAAGTGCAATTAAGCCCTCCTCATCATCTGTCAATCCCGGAACCAACACATGACGAATCCACATATGCTTATCATGATTTGATAAATATTCTATCATATCCAAAATATTATTGTTAGGCTTTGCTGTGAGTTCTAGATGTTTTTCTTCATCCATCTCCTTTATGTCCACAATAAATAAATCAGTATATTTCATTAATTCATCAAATTTCTCCAGATATTCCGGCTCCATTGAAAATGGATTTCCACTGGTGTCTAAAGCTGTATGCACACCTTTTTCCTTTGCCAGTTTAAAAAATTCTGTAACAAAATCCAACTGTAACAATGCCTCACCGCCGCTTACGGTGATTCCGCCATTTTTACCCCAGTAATTTTTGTAGCGCATAGCTTTGGCCAAAAGGTCCTTTGCAGTGTATTCTTCTCCACCTTCTAGCGCCCATGTCTCTGGGTTATGACAATATTTACATCTCATTTTACAGCCCTGTAAAAATACTACATATCTTATTCCCGGGCCATCTGCAGAACCAAATGATTCAACTGAGTTAACTTTTCCAATTACATTTTCCATAATAATCACCTGCTTTGTAAAAAAATGGACAGGAACTTTTTAATCAGCCCCTGTCCATAAGTATATCATTAATCTTACTAGAACGTTTATCTAGAAATAACAGCTAAGATTTTAATTACATCATAGCATGGAATGTTCTAGAAATAACATCCTTCTGCTGTTCCTTAGTAAGGTCGATGAATCTAACAGCGTATCCAGAAACACGGATTGTGAAGTTCTGGTACTCTTCCTTCTCTGGATGCTCCATAGCGTCAATAAGTTTTTCCTTACCGAATACGTTTACGTTAACGTGATGAGCTCCCTGGTTGAAGTATCCATCCATTGCCATTACAAGGTTATCAATTCTCTCTTCCTCAGTTGCTCCAAGTGCCTCTGGGTTAACTGTCTGAGTATTTGAAATACCATCAAGTGCCCACTCATAAGGAATCTTGGCAACAGAGTTAAGTGAAGCAAGAAGACCATTTGTCTCTGCACCGTAAGCTGGGTTAGCTCCTGGTGAAAGTGGCTCACCTGCTGGACGTCCATCTGGAAGAGCTCCTGTAGCCTTACCGTATACTACGTTTGAAGTAATTGTAAGGATTGAAGTTGTAGGCTCTGAACGACGATATGTGTGATGTTTCTTAAGCTTCTCCATAAATGTGCGAAGTAACCAAACACCAATCTCGTCAGCTCTGTCATCATCGTTACCGTATCTTGGGAAGTCACCATCAATCTTGTAATCAACAGCAAGTCCATCTTCGTCACGGATTACGCTAACCTTTGCATACTTGATAGCTGAAAGTGAATCGATAACATGTGAGAATCCTGCGATACCCGTTGCAAATGTTCTTCTAACATCTGTATCGATAAGAGCCATCTGAGCAGCCTCATAGTAATATTTATCATGCATATACTGGATAAGGTTTAATGTATTTACATATACATCTGCTAACCAATCCATCATCTTGTCATATTTATCCATAACCTCATCGTAATCAAGTACGTCTGAAGTAATTGGCTGATATGCAGGTCCAACCTGAACCTTATTCTTCTCATCAACACCACCGTTGATAGCGTAAAGCAAGCACTTAGCAAGGTTTGCACGAGCTCCGAAGAACTGCATCTCCTTACCTGTCTGTGTTGCAGATACACAACAGCAGATTGCGTAATCATCACCCCATACAGGCTTCATAACGTCATCATTCTCATACTGGATTGAAGATGTCTCAATTGAGATATGAGCTGCATATCTTCTAAACTTCTCTGGAAGAGCTGATGAATAAAGTACTGTAATATTTGGCTCTGGTGAAGGTCCCATGTTCTCAAGTGTATGAAGTACACGGAAGTCAGTCTTTGTAACCATTGAGCGTCCATCAACACCGATACCAGCAAGGTCGATTGTTGCCCAAACTGGATCTCCTGAGAATAACTGGTTGTATGACTCACATCTAGCAAACTTAACCATTCTGAACTTAAGTGTCATGTGGTCGATAAGCTCCTGAGCCTCTTTCTCTGTAATGATACCCTTTGCAAGGTCTCTCTCAATATAGATATCAAGGAATGTACATACACGTCCGATAGACATAGCTGCACCATTCTGAGTCTTGATAGCTGCAAGATATCCGAAGTATGTCCACTGAACAGCTTCCTTTGCAGTCTTAGCTGGCTGAGAAATGTCATATCCATAAGACTTAGCCATTTCCTTCATCGCCTTGAGTGAGTTGATCTGCTCCTGAAGTTCTTCTCTAAGACGGATAACCTCACCCTTCATAGAACCTGAACCACAGTTTAACTTATCCTCTTCCTTGAAAGCGATAAGCTGATCAATACCATAAAGAGCAATTCTACGGTAATCACCAACGATACGTCCACGTCCGTATGTATCAGGAAGTCCTGTGATAATCTTGTTCTTTCTAACAGCTCTCATCTCAGGTGTGTATGCATCAAATACAGCCTGGTTATGAGTCTTGTGATACTCTGTAAAGATTCTATGTAACTCAGGGTTTGGTGTGTAACCATACTCTGTAAGAGCCTTCTCTGCCATCTGAATACCACCGTATGGCATAAATGCTCTCTTAAGTGGCTTGTCAGTCTGAAGACCAACAATCTGCTCAAGATCCTTCATCTCTGGATCAATATATCCTGGAGCATGTGATGTGATTGAAGATACGATATCTGTATCCATATCAAGGACACCACCCTTTGCTCTCTGCTCTTTTAATAATTCTTGAACCTTACCCCAAAGCTTATCTGTAGCTTCAGTAGGTCCTACTAAGAAACTCTCATCTCCATCATATGGAGTGTAATTCTTCTGAATGAAATCACGTACGTTGATTTCTTCTTTCCAAAGTCTTCCTTCGAAGCCATCCCACTGGTCAAAATTTAACATTTCGTTCCTCCTTTATAAATGCTAAAGCATAATTGCTTATACAAAACCATATAAGTGATTGCAGTTAGGTGCGCCTAACCATCATCACCAGATTCAGAATACAATGTTGTTAAATATTTGTCAATAAATGGATTGTACAAATCTAAATACATTCTATAGTTAGCACATATTGTATTATAAAAAGGACAAAAACACAATCAGTGGCTATATGCATATTTTTCAATGTCCTTTAGGCTTTCTATCTAATTGTCCCTTTTCTTCCACTAAATCTGCGTAAATCATTCTAATAAGAAGCACCAAAAGTACAACGCAGCTTATCCATATAGATTTCAAACCAATATGAACACAGGCAACTGTACACAAAACCGCACCCAAAATAAACATTATAAGCAGGCTTCCATGCTTTTTAATTCTCGACAAAGAAGTATCATCCTTATGCCTTGAATATTTCACAAGATTACTTCCAACCTGTCTAATATGATTGGTACAAAAAGTCGTAGCCATTGGCATTCCCTCAAATTGTCTAAAGGTATTAAACTGCATAGAACATATAAAGTTAAATGCCACCTGAGCCACTTGATCAGGGACTGATGCCGGTAGACAGCCAATGATAAATGCAACTATGATTTCAAATGCAACCAACATGGTATCCCAACGAAGAAGCTGAAAACGTTTTACATATTTCGCCAAAATTTCAGAAAATATTGTCCCTAAAAAATAGGCCCCTATAGGTATCAACAAATAAGCCGCCTTACTCCATTGACCATTGCCCAAAGCCATGCCAAAGAGTACCAAGTTAGCCGTCTGGGCATTACAAAACACTCCGCCTCTAAGGACATAAGTGTATGCGCCGTACATTCCTGCCACCAAGGTCAAGGTCCAAAATGTCCATCTGCTCTCACAAAACAGATAGCTCTCCTCGGCATTTTTCTTCATTTCCTTTTCCATAATTTATTCATCTTCCTTCGCTAAATAAGCCAAAATATTTTGCTCGTTTATTTTTTTTGATATTTCTACCATCTGACACTTAACCACTTTACACAGTTCTCTGTCAAATGTATACAGGCCATTTATTTCATCCTCCACGTCACAAAGTTGAGTATAAATGCATCCACACAAGCCTTTATTTATATATGGTAAAACAAGATTTTCATACATATCTATTATCTTTGAAGTAAGTTCCTCTGAGGTTTTATACCCACCATAACCATATTTATCATCATTTACCATATGACCCTCCATTGGCAAAGTATAACCTCCGCACTCCTTTAAAAACATAGGCAAGTGTTTGTACTTCATCTTCTTATACCAAAAATATATATGATATGAATCAAAATCACTTTTTTTCTGTGCAAACCATCCCGAGGTGGAATCATACAGGTGTGTGCCATCATTTTCTTTTAAAATCTGATAAATATTATCACTATCAAACTGCCCCCAGCCCTCATTAAAAATAGTATAAACCAAGATACAAGGATAATTTTGTAACTGTTTTTGGGTATCAAGGCAATGACTTATGAAAAATTCTCTTCTCTCTATCTCATCATAAGCATCCTTCCACTGACTGCTAGCTTCAACCTTTATACCCTGGTTTTTTAACGTCTTATTATCTCTTCTCTTTTTCAAATTAATAGTTGGCAAAACCGTATCTCGAAGATAGTGATATCCACCACTTTGAACCATGTCCTGACAGACTATAATTCCTAGTCTGTCACAGGCAGCATAGAAATAATCATCCTCTATCTTGCAGTGAACACGCAGGGTGTTAAATCCCAACTCCTTCATAGCCAAAATATCTCTGTCATAATCAGAAATATCATCAGGTCTATATATGCCATCTGGCCAATAGCCTTGATACAAGACTCCATGGAAAAATACAGGCTCATCATTTAACACAATACGCTTGCAACCATTTATCTTCCTTTCTCCAATTACACGCAGTGCAAAATATGAATCTATACAGTCGTCTTTTAAAATTATTCTAACAGGATATAGCTTTGGATTCTCAGGACTCCAATTAACTGGATTTTCCACCTCAATATGCTCACTCTCAACTGTGCCATCTGAAAGTACAGCTTTAATATCCACAGATGTCAAATCATTTTCCATCTCAAGATGATCCACATAAACATCTGGCACATTTTCCAACCATACACTCTTCCAGATTCCACTGACCTTGGTGTACCACATTCCACCTCTATCAACCCTCTGCTTTCCGTAAGGATAAAAATGACTAAGGGTATCTGTAACCTCAACTCGAAGAATGTGTAACGTCTCATAGTCTTGCACAGATAAAAAGTCAGTTATGTCAAATGTAAATTTCAGATATCCACCTCTGTGGTCACCAACCAATTTATCATCAATATAGATATCTGCCTCCTGATCTACCGCTCCGAAATGAAGCAAAACTCTAGGCTGATCAAAATCTTTTGGTATGGAAAATGTTTTCTCATATCTTAATTTTCCGTTCCAATTATCAGATAGGACTTCCTGACGATTTACAAACCCAGACTTTTCACTTTCAGGAGGAAATGGAACGCAAATATCCTGCCCATTACATTTCCATTTTCCATCTAAAAGCATAACTCTCTGACGCGCAAATTGTGGTTGTATATGTTGTTCGTTTATTTTTTCAATAAAAGATATCTGCATAAATTCCCTTTCACCAAACTAATTTCCCCATCAGTTTAACTAACAATAACTAATCAACCGGTTTTTTTATTTGCCCAAAACTTCAATAAGCCACTTGCCTTCCTGACTGTAATCTTCCTCTGTAAAACCAGATACTTTTTGGCAACTAGGATTTAAAACAGAGGATGCCTCATTTTTATTTGCCAGATTCCAACATACATAACTTACATTGTATTCATCCATAAGTTCCACCCATTTATTGGCAGAATCAATATCTATATTTCCATTTCCTGAGGCGTCACAAATACCATACTCCGAAACAAACACAGGAAGTTTTGCCTCCTTGGCTCTCACCAACTGACTTCTCAAATCATCCTTGTGGGTCGCCGCATAAAAATGCAAGGTATACATAATGTTGTCATAACCTGTTATAGGATCAGCTATTACAGGATCCAGCTGCTGACACCACTGCGGGGTGCCAACCAGTATTACTGCATCCGTATTTTCTCTTATAACAGGAATTACTGCATTGGCGTATTCCTTCACCTGCGCCCAGGACGTACCACCATTTGGCTCGTTACATATCTCATAGATTACATTGTCATAGTCCTTATATTTAGCTGACATTTTCCCAAAGAAATCAATAGCAGCCTGTTGATTATTTTGCGGGTTGTTATCCGACAAAATATGCCAATCAATAATCACATACATCCCAAGTTCTGTGGCGTAGTCAACACCTTTTTCCACAATGGCAATAAGCTCAGCTTGATTGCCTCCGCTACAATATCCACCACTCTCACCAGTGTACATAGCAAGACGTATCACATTTGCACCTGCACTTTGAAATGTGGCAAAACAATCCTTGTTTATATACTGGGGAAACCAGGCCAAACCATGGGTGCTAATTCCCTTTAACTGAATGGGATTGTTTGATGCGTCCATCAATTCGCCATCTACAACTTTAAGTTGCTTACTTGAAACTACTGAACTCTTATCTTCGAAACCTTCCAATAACTCTTGGCTTTCATTCTTTTCAATTATATCACTTTCATTATTAACCTTATTTTTATCTACACCACATGCCGGTACGATTATAAAACTTGTGAATATAATCATAAGCGTTAATATTCTCAAAAAAAATCTTTTCAAAATAACCCCTCCCTTTTTAATAATCACTAAATATATAGTAAAAAGAGGCCAGAACAAAATCTGACCTCTAAAATAGCTAGTTGCTTTAAACAATGCTTATAATATCAAAATAATAATTATCTAGTAACTACCTTCTTTGTTCCAAGAGCTAATGCACATCCAGCTGCAAGTACAATAACAAACATCATATTATCAGCTGTCTTAGGAGACTTAGCTACCTGCTGTACTGGATTATCATTATATGCCAAAGCAATATCAGCAAGCTGTGTACCATCTGTCTTCTGTGTTCCATCTGTCAATACGATAACAACTGGAGAATAAGAATCAAACTTAAATGTGAGCTTATAGTCATCTGTAACCTTTGAGAAACATGTCTCCCACTCACCTGCTGCATTTAAATGTGAAACATATGCATAAATGTCAGTCTGATAATATTCTTTCCACGCATTCAACTCATCAATTGTTTCTTGATCCATATCCAAAGCAACTGTAACTTCTCCACTTTCAATACCCTGAACATCAAATGCAAATGTAGCAAGAGAAACTGCACTTAAACCTTGTGCATCTAAAAAATTTGTATTCAAATCTTTAATAACGGCTTCAATTCTTGCAACAACTTTGTCTTGAATAGCAGTATCAGTAATATCAGCAATTGAGCCACTACCCGCGATAATCTTAACACCACCATAAATATTAACATCATCATAATTAAAAGTATAATCAGATGAGCCTGCATCCATACTCTCATTTGCAGCAAAAGCTGTTGAGCTCATTCCAATTGTCATAACCGCAGCTAATGCTAACGTAATAATTTTTTTACTTAATTTCATATCTTCTTCTCTCCTTACTAATTTTTTTATACATTGTTTAAAACCGTATACACAAATTGTACACATTTATGTGGTATTTTGCAATAATTTTTCTACAAAAAACCAAAAAAGCGCACAATTTATATATTTTCACATTATTATTCCTTCAAGAAATTATTATTTGCTGATTCTGCAGCCAAATTTTGAGAATCTTTTAATGCTTGTGAATCTATCGCTTTTACTTCTTCATCAGATAATCTAACCGCTTGTATCAAATATCTAGTCGCATCATTTGATGTACATGTACTTAAAATAATAATCTTTTTATCTGCATTCACTTCA
Organism: Lachnospiraceae bacterium; assembly: GCA_024697595.1. Taxonomy (GTDB): domain Bacteria; phylum Bacillota; class Clostridia; order Lachnospirales; family Lachnospiraceae; genus JAILFK01. Next base: position 172,043 of record JAILFK010000010.1, read on the forward strand.
ACATCTGTATTTATATGAGTATTACTACCATTCTCTTTTTCTGAAACAATGTCATTAATGTATTTTTCAAAAACACTTTTGCTTTGGAATAATCCATGGGATTGCAAAATAAGACTATCGTCCTCTTCAACAGCTGCATATATTCTATATACAGCCACCCCTTGTTCTGTATAAATATATATATACTGATTTTTATCAAAAAATTCTCTATCCTCATAGTCATGAAGTGATCCAAACATTGAATCATCTCTCATATTGTGACCATAGATAACAGTACATGGATCAGAAAAATCCTTGGCATTTACTTGCTGAGTGTATATACATCCAGGTAATCCTGATGAATTATCTAAATTATGATCTAAATAATAATCTGTATCTGTATAAGCATCTGATTGTACAATCGGATAATTAACCTTTGTTCCTGGAATACATATCCAAGCATATATATCCTTATTCACTTCATGTAGTTTATTCCAATCAATCGACACATCCAATGTCTCTTCTGTCACAGGAACTTCTTTTGTAATATCTTTCATAGCATTTTTATTTTTAATGTAACGAGCTATAACAAATCCACATATTACCAATACAATCAATAATATAATAGTGATCAACATAACCAACTTTTTATTCTTTAATATTTTTTCTTTCATTTTTTACCTCTCTATTCTCCCATATTTTCATATAATGTGACTGATTGCATAGCATTCACTCCATCATCATCTACATAAAACCAATCATAATTTCCAATATGCTCTTCTCGCCCAGAAATCTGATTAATATTATCTATATTATAATCATATTTCATCGCAGCGTATCCAATTAGCGGATAAATATAAATTGGAATATTTGTACAATAATAATTCTTATATTTATCAATCCATCTAAAAATTATTTTGTAATCAGATTTAACAGTCTCCTTCACTTTTGGCACAAAAGCTAACATAAAATCTCTTTGTCTCATCATTCTATCAAGGTTAGAAAAGTTTACATATATACTTCTAAAATGAACGAACTCATAGGCTTCCTCCCCTGACATATGAACAGTTTCACCAGCTTTATATGAATACAAATCATTACTTTGACAATCATTGGACATGGTTACATCCACTCCACCAATATCATCGAGCAATCCCCATAGGATTCCCATACTTACAGTGCAATAATAATCAATACTTGTACCACCTAAAACCTCCGATACCGCATCCACCATATACTCACTTCCCTCTTCAGGTGAAGTTCCATAAGCATACTCTAAACAAATTTGTTTTTCTTCTGTACTAATAATATTTCCATCATCATCTCTGACATGAACTTCCGTAACCGTCTCTCTCGGAATGGATGTAAGATATACTCTCTCATTTTCCCAGTCTATAGATGCAAGGCAAATAAAATCAGCTTGACCATTTTCACCAGCCACAGCAGAACTATTAATCAAATTATCTCTCTTATCACATCCTATCAGTAATATATTTGTCATTTTTTTCTTTTCAATATATTTCTGCTGATCTACTGTGATAATATTTCTATCTTTTTGGGATCTGGTAATTGAAACATTTATAACACCACCAATGACTATTAAAAGAATTATTAGAATTAATAAGATTATACTAAACACCCTAAAAGCTCTATGTTTTCCCCAAAAACTCTTAATCAAAACTATATCTCTCCTCACTTTTCAATTTATTTTATTGTATTATTATAGACTCTAAAATGCAAATTAAAGTTCTATTAACAATAAATAAAAAAGCGAAGGTCAATAAATCAACCTTCGCATAAGAATCAACACATCTTCATAATCAATTCCACCACAAACACTGTAACGCAAGCTACAACTGCAACCACAGTCAGGCTCTTATTTTTCAAGGCAACCAAAACTGCTACCACGGTTCCAGCTATGGCTCCGAGCATAATATTTGTCGAATAAAATACTGCTGGAATAGTCATAGCCGCAAGAACAGCATATGGTATGTAATATAAAAATGATTGTATGTATTTATTTTCTATTTTATTTTTTACAGCCACAAAAGGAATAACTCTGACAAGATATGTAGTTCCAGCTAATATGGCCAAGTAAATCCAAAAGGATGGTCCTGTCATGATTCCGCCTCCTCAATTGGAAATAGCACTGCTCCAATTACAGCAGCCACCACTCCACATATTGTAATAGCTATTCCAGATGATACTCCTTGCAAAAATGGAATATATCTAAATCCGCAGCTTAGTGCTATTGCAATCGCCACAACCACCACTACCGGATTAGATTTTTTCATCTCAGGAACAACAATAGCAATAAACATGGCATATAAGGCTATACCCAATGCACTCATAAGATTTTCTGGAAGAACCGATCCAAGCAGAGCACCGATTAAGGTTCCACCTGCCCATCCCACATAAGGTAAGGTTGATAGTCCAGCAAAATAACTTCTACTAATAGAATCCTTGGTACTGGCAACACCAAATATCTCATCAGTCATAGCAAATCCCAAAAGCCATCTATATATCCCCTTAAATTTTGAATCAGCCTTTTGCCCTATGGCAATCGACATAAAGGAATATCGGATATTTATTGTAAGTTGGGAAATAAGCATCTCCATATAAAGTCCAGGATGAATCATTGTACCAATACCCGCCAACTGTCCAGCGGAGGTCAAAGTCATCATCGATATAATTGTTGCCTGCCACCAATATAAACCTGTGGACACAGCCATTATTCCAAATGTAAATGATACAGACAGGTACCCCAAACCAATTGGGATACCTGCCTTTAATCCTTCTTTATAATCTCTCATTCGTCCTCGTCAATCCATTCAACTTCTGTTTCAACAAAGCCCTTTTTCTTCTTTCTGTTCACAATGAATTTCACAATAAATCCACTGGAGAATACCAGTGCTGACACACACCATCCACCGATGAACTCAGCCCAGAAAGCATAGCCGTAATGACCGCCCTTGGTCACAAACAAAGTATATAAGTTCCATACGAACAATACTGCTAGAGCTATTGGTGATACAAATTTTACAGAAGTAATAAACCACCATTTAGGCATCTTAAACTTACCTGTATTTTTATTAACCTGCTTCAATACCTTATTAGGATTAAACATCCAGCCAACAGCAATACACTCCAAGATACCAATCAAAATCAAATTAATCTGGTTAGTCCAGTTATCTACAATATCAAGCCAAGCCAAGCCCGCTCTTGTACAGTAGATAAGCGAAATACTTCCAGCAACTGTACAGATACCAATTGTTGTCTTCTTTGGATTTAACTTAAACTTATCTGACACTGATGCAGATACACCTTCAACAATCGAAAATGCTGAATCAATGGCAAGCGTAACAAGCATAAGATAGAAAATCACACCAAAGATAACATTTACCACACCATTGCTTGTAAGATTTACAATGGCCTGCGGATATATAAGAAATGCTGTGGCAATTCCCGAATCAGAAATCTCATCCAACATTCCAACACCACCCATAGTAGAAAACATAACTATGGCTGACAAAATACTGACTGCAGCATCACTGAATGCAATAATCAAACAATCCTCTGCAAGGTTTGTTGCTGTATCAAGATATGAACCGTAGGCAAACATAATAGCCATCATAATTGATAAACTATAGAATACCTGTCCTATGGCATCTATCCAAAGACTTGCATCAGCAAAAGCAGAAAGCTGAGGAATAAATAGCATTTTCAATCCATCCATAGCCCCTGGCATTGTACATCCTTTAACAGCAAGGATAATAAGCAAGATAATTGGAAGTAAAACTGTGTATTTAACAACAGCTCCCACTGAACTCGCACCATCTCTGATACAGTAATACATAAGTCCCCATGCCACAATGGCTGCAATTAATACAGGAATAGGAATTGTATATCCCACAACATCCCAAGTGGTGTGGGTCATGCTCTCAAAGACGCCCTTGGCCGCCACGGAATCTCCCGTCATGCCGCCAAATTTAAAGGCACCTACAACCATGAGCAAAATCCAAGCAAAAACAATTGCATAGTATGTAACTATGACAAAGGCATTGGCTGTGGCAGCCCATCCTACAGGTTCCATCTTCTTATTAATTCCGCGAAGACACTCACCAGCACCCTTACGCAATTTTCTCGCAATTGACAACTCCATCATAAGAAGTGGAATTCCCATTACAAGCATAGCAATCAAAAATACTACCAAAAAAGTTCCGCCACCGTGTTTTGCAGCAAGTCCAGGGAATCTCCATGCATTTCCCAATCCGACAGCAGAGCCAACTGAAGCCAAAATAAATGTGCTTCTAGAAGCCCAACTACTTCTCTTTTCCATAATTTAATTCTCTCCTTTTTCTATATAACTTTCAATATTTATACCGCAATTTGATAAACATTTATATATATATTATTTTATGAAACAAAAAATAATTTTTTGAACACGTATATCACTATACTACAAAAAATTATTTTTTCAACAAATTTCATTATTTTTTCAAGGTTTATAAGCCTTGTTAAAACACAACTATTATTCTTTATTAGCTTATTTATGAATTTTCACTTTTATACTTATCTACCTCAGCCTGAGTCATTTTATCAATCTCAGCTTTTAATCTTTTCATATACTCAGAAAATCCAATGTTTTCATTCCCATATGTAAAATTCAATTCAAACTCAAGGGGCAACCAAGTGGATAAATCTGATTCATCATGAGATATCACCGCCTCTAGTCGATCCAACGCCTTATATATTTTGGCCTCCTGGGTTTCTAGCGCCAACATCTCCTTATAAAGAGCCATCCATTCCTCTCGCTCAGCCTCAGGAAATGTATTTACCCAATTAAATAGAAGTTCTTCTTCCTTATCCTCATCCTCATCCTTCTTATAAAAAGAAGGAATATCGCCGGTAAAAGCTTCTCCCAAATCATGGATAAGACACATTCTAATAACCCTGTTCATATCAGCTTCTGGAAACTCATTTGTCAAAAGCATGGCCATAAGAGATATTCTCCAAGAATGATCCGCCACACTCTCCTTGCGATTCTCCTGAGTATAACAATGTCTAGTTGTGGTCTTTAAACGACCTGCCACTTGTAAAATATCCAACAATTCATTCGGTTGCATAAAAGCCTCCCCCTAATAAGTATTAAGCTATGTTTGCCTTTTTCTTATTACTGTGATTATTTTTTATATTACTTCGAGATTTATTACCTTTTCTGTAATTACTGTTTTTGCCATTATTATGTCCATTATTTTTAGACTTTCCATCATGACTCTTTTTCGATTCATATTTGGCAGCTCTATTTTGACTATTTTTAGGCTTGTTGGTTCGAGATTTATAGTTCTTGTTGCCTCGATTATTCTGCTTATTATACTTCTTATTTCTACCATTCTTCTTCAATCGAGTCACAGGTACACTCCACTGAGTTTCCTCCTCCTCAATTTGTCTTTCAAGAAGTTTTTCAACCTCTGCTAAAACCTCAACCTCATCAGGTGAACACATGGAAATTGCAATACCATTTTCCCCTGCGCGGCCAGCTCTACCAATTCTATGAATATATGATTCCGCCTCATCAGGCAACTCATAATTAAATACGTGACTGATTTTTGGAATATCAATTCCTCGAGAAGCCACATCTGTAGCCACCAACACCTTGATATTTCCAGATCTAAATCTATCAAGAGCATCCTTTCTCTGACCTTGAGACTTATTTCCATGAATAGCCAAAGCCTTGATGCCCTTTCTATTTAACTGTTTAACCAACTTATCAGCACCGTATTTTGTTCTGGTAAATACGATTGATTTAAGCACTTCTTCTCTGTTTAGATAATCAACCAACAGTTTTACCTTATCATCTCTCCCCACAAAGCACAAGCGCTGCTCCACAGTATCTGCAGGACTTGATGTGGCTGCAACTCTCACATCCACTGGATTATCAAGCAAATCAAGAGCCAACTGCTCAATCTGCTTTGGCATTGTGGCAGAAAACATCAAAGTCTGTCTGTCCTTTGCAATTAGACTTTCAACCTTTCTGATATCTGGAATAAATCCCATATCAAGCATTCTATCAGCCTCATCTAACACGAAGATTTCCACATCACTCAAATCAATAATCTCTCGACTGACAAAATCTAGAAGTCGTCCTGGAGTAGCAATTAAAATATCGCAACCTTTTTCTAACTTTCTAATCTGTGGCTTCTGTGGTGCACCACCGTAGACGCAGGCTGAATAAAGTTTCATGTATCTACCGTACTTCTTACAATTATCAAATATCTGCATAGCCAACTCTCTTGTTGGTGTAAGTATCAAAGCTCTTGGATTCGGTTTTCTATCAGGTGCCAATTTATGTAATACCGGCAGAGCAAAAGCTGCAGTTTTTCCAGTTCCTGTCTGAGCACAAGCAAGGATATCATTTCCATCAAGAACCACAGGTATTGCCTTCTCCTGGATAGGAGTCATCTCCTCATATCCCGCTTTTTTAATTGCATTTTGTATTTCTTTTCTTAGTTTCGTTTCTGTAAATTTCAAATTTATCTCCAATCTATGCATAAATGCACATAAAAATAGCCAGACTTTTATGTCTGGCTATTTTTAAACAATTTTACCAATTTCTAACATAAAGATTTGTCTATTTTAACAGAAACCTTGTAAGATTGCAAATATTCTTTTTGTTCCTTGGTTATTCTATATAAACCATTTTTGATAATGTCTTAATAAACCACAAGAGAAAATGTCTCAAATGTGGTAGGCTACCTTCTGGTAAAGGAGGTGGACATTATCAGAAAGGTTAATTTAAGGATGGATGAACAAAAGAAATATGAAGTTAT